>NZ_CP054691.1:0-624505 GCF_013348785.1 Gordonia sp. X0973 | reverse complement strand
CGATTGCGGGACGCACTGGATGCCGTCGCGGCCCGGGGCTTCTCCGTCGAACGCGTCACCGACGAGCACCGTGCCGTGATCGACGCGCTTGCCACGATGTCCAGCGTCCCGGAGCCACTGCGCCGTCGCGTCGGGGCACTGGTCTCCGAACTCACGGCGGTCGACTACCTGCCCGACGAGTTGTCCGGCGAAGTCGGCGCGGTGACCGTCGGAGCCCCGGTATTCGAGGGCGGGCGCGTGAGCGCGTCGATCGTCGCCTGCCCGAACGCCACGATGCCGGCCGACGAGCTGGCCCGCATCGGCGCGGCGACGGTCGCGGCCGCCGGGCAGCTGAGCACTGCGCCGGGTTGAGGCGCATGGGCCGCCCGGAGCACCTAGGCCCAAGGTCCCCTGTGAGGCAGGCGGCGCCATCGGTAGTATTTTCACTACAAATACTGAGTAAATTATCTACCTGCATAAACAATACGAAAGGGCATCCGATGACGGCCGAATCAGAGTCCCCGGTGATCGATGTCCGCGAGATCCCCAAGCCGCAGCGGCATCCCAAGATCTTCGCGCTGTTCGACAGCCTCGACGCCGGCCAGGCCCTGATCCTCGTCAACGACCACGATCCGCGGCACCTGCACGACGAATTCGAAGTCGAACGGCCCGGCAGCTACTCCTGGGACTACCTGACCCGAGAGAAGCGCGACTACCGCATCCGGATCGGCAAGACGACGACCGCCGCATTGCCGCGCCGACTCGGAAACACCGCCGAATTGACGCAGGCCCCCACCGATGCCGCCGACGTCGCCTGGAAGCTCGGGTTCCGCGACCGCCAACTCGATTCCAACCTCATCCGCCTGGCACCCGGCGGATCGATCGGGCAGCACCGGGGCGGCGAAGTCGACGTGCTCCTGCACGTGCTGGCCGGTTCCGGCACGGTCGGCACCGAGGGTGAGGCCGTCGAGGTCACCGCGGGCGATCTGCTGTGGCTGCCCCGCTACTCCACCCGGTCGTTCACGGCCGGTCCCGACGGGTTGAGCTACCTGACGGTGCACACCCATCGCGAACCGTCGTTGACGATCGAGCCGTTCGACGCCGATCGAGCAGGGCGATGACCTACGTCATCGCCCTGCCCTGCGTCGACGTCAAGGACCGCGCCTGCGTCGAGGAATGCCCCGTCGACTGCATCTACGAGGGCTCGCGCAGCCTCTACATCCACCCGGACGAGTGCGTCGACTGCGGCGCGTGCGAACCCGTGTGCCCGGTGGAGGCGATCTTCTACGAGGACGACCTGCCCGACGAGTGGACCGACTACCAGAGCGACAACGCCGACTTCTTCGAGAAGGTGCTCCCCGGCCAGGGCCAGCCGTTGGGCTCACCCGGCGGTGCCGCCAAGACCGGCGTGGTGCCGGCCGACGCGCCACTCGTCGCGTCGCTGCCCGCCGAGGTGAACACGGCCGGGTAGCCGGCAATCAGACTCGGCCCGCCGGCGACCCGCACGGGTGGCCGCTGACCCGCATGTGGCGCAGCTGCGCCAGCGCCGCGCCGAGGCAACGGGCACGATCGCGCGCCTCGTCGCCGCGTCCGGCGATCACGAGGTCGACGAGGACGTCCTGTGCATCGCTCCGCACTCCGAAGACCGCCTCTACCCGCACCGGATCGGGGTCGGTGCGGTAGGCGCCGCGATAGACGACGGGAGCACAGCTGAACGCCTCTTGCCCAAGACCCACCTCTGCGCGCACCGGCACGTGTGCGCAGAAGCCCTGCTTCGCAAGATCGAACTGTCCGTCGAATACATGGCCCCACGAGAACCACAGCCGACTGCCCGACGTCAGCAGCTGGCAGGACCCGAAGCCCTGGGACTCCTGAGATCTCACGTCGCGCAGGTCCCAGTCCTCGGGCAACGCACCGCGTGCCGCATTCGCCACCGCCGGATCGGCCAATGCCTCCTGACACTTCGGGACCGACGGGAACTCCGGCCGGGTCACCCACCAGCCGATCCCTCCCCCGGCGGCAACGAGGACGACGACTACCGCGCCGATCCACGCCGATCTGCGCCGCAACATAGGGAAGATGCTATTTGGAACTGGTCTTGGAGTCGACGAACAGGGCGAAGGCGCCGTAGAGCGCCAGCGCGATGACGCCCAGCCAGATCAGGCTCTTGACGAGCGGGTACAACAACGTCAGCGCGATGAGGCCGATGGCGATGATCGCGAGGGCTTTCCACATCTCTCCATGGTGCCGGTTTCACTGTCCGATTTCACCTGCGAGGCACCCCAGCCTGCCCTCCCGGGCTACCAACCAAGCACTTGCTAGGTTAGGCTGGACGGTATGACTGACGCCGTCATCCCACCTCCGTTGCGCCCAGACGACCTCGGCCCCGACACCGCCCCCGTCGCCTACGAGACCGCCCTGGACGGCTCGCTGGCCTACGTGACGCTCAACCGGCCCGAGTACCGCAACGCGCAGAACTCGGTGATGACCTATTCCCTCGACTCGGCGTTCCGCAAGGCCGTCGACGACCCGGCGGTCAAGGTCATCGTGCTACGGGCCAACGGCAAGCACTTCTCCGCCGGCCACGACATCGGTACACCCGAGCGCGACTTCGACACCTACTACGACAACGTCGCCGCCCTGCACTGGGACCACACCGAGCGGACCGGCGCCGACCAGCGACTGGCCCGCGAGACGGAGGTCTACCTCGGGATGTGCCGGCGCTGGCGCGACATCCCCAAACCGGTGATCGCCCAGGTCCACGGCGCGTGCATCGCCGGCGGGCTCATGCTCGCCTGGATCTGCGACTTCATCGTCGCCTCCGACGACGCGTTCTTCTCCGACCCCGTCGCCCGCATGGGCATCCCCGGGGTCGAATACTTCGCCCACGCCTACGTGCTGGGCCCGCGCCGCGCCAAGGAGATCCTCTTCACCGGGGAGCGCTTCACCGCGGCGCAGGCCCTCGACTGGGGGATGGTCAACCACGTCGTACCGCGCGCGGATCTCGACGCGAAGGTGACGTCGATCGCCGAACAGATCGTCGCGATGCCGATGCAGGGACTGTTCCTCTCGAAGAAGGCCGTCAACATCTGCGAGGACCAGATGGGCATGCGCAACGCCATGGACTCGGTCTTCGGCTGGCACCACTACGCGCACAGCGCCAACGCCGAGGGCGGCGGAGACTCGTTGGGCGGGATGGACGCCAAGTCCATGAAGTCCTCCGCGGACTCCGCGGCCACGTCGCCGGAGAAGAAGGCCTAGCGCGGTGGACCTGCTTTTCGACGACGACGCGATCGCGTTCCGCGACGAAGTCCGCTCCTGGCTCAAAGCACACGTGCCCGCGCAGCCCCTACCCTCGATGGACACCGCCGAGGGCTTCGAGGCGCACCGGGCGTGGGAGGCGGAGATGGCCGCCGACGCCATGTCGGTGGTGAGCTGGCCGAAGGAATACGGCGGTCGCGACGTGCCGCTGCTGCACTGGGTGATCTTCGAGGAGGAGTACTACCGCTCCGGCGCCCCGGGCCGCGTGAGCCAGAACGGCATCTTCCTGCTGGCTCCGACACTGTTCGAGCACGCGTCGAAGGAGCAGCTGGACCGGATCATGCCGCGTATGGCACGCGCCGACGACATCTGGGGCCAGGCCTGGAGCGAGCCGGAGGCCGGCAGCGACCTCGCCTCGCTGCGCTCGACCGCCACACGCACCGAGGGCGGCTGGCTGCTGAACGGGCAGAAGACCTGGAGTTCGCGCTCGAGTTTCGCCGACTGGGGCTTCGGGTTGTTCCGCTCGGACAAGGAGGCGCAGCGCCACAAGGGCCTGACCTACTTCATGTTCGACCTGCGCAGCCCCGGCGTCACCGTGCGCCCGATCGCCCAGCTCGACGGCGAGCCCGGCTTCGCCGAACTCTTCCTGGAGGACGTGTTCGTCCCCGACGACCCGGCCAACCCCGCCGAGTCGGGCGTCATCGGTGAGGTCAACAACGGCTGGAAAGTCGCCATGAGCACCGCCGCCAACGAGCGCGGCCTCTCGCTGCGCTCCCCCGGCCGGTTCCTCGCCACCACGGATCGCCTGATACGACTCTGGCGCGAGACTCACGACGACGTGCCCACCACCGCGTCGACCGATCAGGGCGTCGTCGACGCGTGGATCGGCGCCCGCGCCTACGAGTTGTCCACCTATGCGACGGTCAGCCGCCTGGCCGCCGGGGGACAGCTCGGCATGGAGTCGTCTATCAACAAGGTCTTCTGGTCGCAGTGGGACATCGCGACGCACGAGACCGCGCTGGCCTTGCAGGGCGCCGACGCGGAGCTGGTCGACGGGTGGACCGGCGGCTACCTCTTCTCGTTGTCCGGCCCGATCTACGCGGGCACCAACGAGATCCAGCGCAACGTCATCGCCGAGCGGCTGCTCGGCCTGCCCCGAGGGGATCGCTGATATGGAGTTCCTTCTCGACGACGAGCACGCCGGTCTCGCCGACGCCATCGACGGCCTGTGTAAGCGCGGCGACTCGGTCGCGACCAATCGCGCCTGGGCGGATGGGGACTCCGAACCCGGATTCACACTGTGGGCGGGTCTGGCAGAGCTCGGCATCCCCGGTCTCCTCGTCGACGAGGCACACGGCGGTTCCGGTGCGGGCGCTATCGAGATGGTCGTCGCCGCTGAAGCCCTCGGCCGTCATGCGGTTCCCGGGCCCGTCGCGGAGACGCTGGCCGCCGTCCCGGTCGCGCTGCGCTCCGCCGGGCGCGAAACCGAACTCGGCGCGGTGGCCTCCGGCGAACCCGCCACCATCGCGGTGCCGCCGTGGCAGCCGCGGGCCGCCGACACCGTCGGGGCCACCGCCCATGTGCTCGTCGACGGGCGGCTCAGCACCGCTACCGCCGACGAACCGATCGCCACCGTGGATCCGTCGCGCACCGTCGCGCGCCTCGTCGCCGACGACGAGCTGGGCAGCGGCGTCGACGCCGACGAGGTGCTCGACTACGGCGCCCTGGCCACGGCGGCGCAGCTTCTGGGCCTCGGCACGGCGATGCTGGATCTCGCGAGCGAGTATGCGAAAGCGCGCCAGCAGTTCGGCCGGCCGATCGGGTCGTTCCAGGCAGTCAAGCACCATCTCGCCGACGTGGTGATCGCGTTGGAGATGGCCCGCCCGCTGGTCCACGGCGCGGCGCTGGCCCTCGACGGCCGAGTCCCCGACGACGTCGACGTCCATCGCGAGGTCTCGGCCGCGAAGGTCGCCGCCGGCGACGCGGCCTATCTCGCCGCGCGCAAGTCGCTGCAGGTCCTCGGTGCCATCGGCTATACCGCCGAACACGACCTCTCGGTGTTCCTGACCAAGGTCCAGGCGCTGCAGAGCGCGTGGGGTACCGCCGCCGCGCATCGGCAGCGGATCCTGGAGACCCTGCGATGACCGGCAACGCCACCGACGAGACGGCGATCTCGGCCGATGATCTTGCCGCCCTTCGGGATTCGGTTCGCGACCTGATCGCCCGGCGCGGCGGCAGTGCGGCCGTCCGCACGGCGATCGCCTCGCCGACGCGCACCGATGCCCAGCTCTGGACCGGACTCGTCGAGATCGGCGCACCGGCGTTGGCCGTGCCCGACAATCGCGGCGGCGTCGGCGGCGGGTGGTCGGCGCTCGCCGCCGTGATCGAGGAGACGGGCGGCGCGCTGTCACCGGTTCCACTCTTCTCATCTGCGGTGCTGGCGACGGGGACGTTGCTGGCCGCGGATGCCGCACCCGAACTCGTCGAGGGCCTGGCCGCCGGCGAGCGGGTCGCAACCCTGTGTGTGGCCGGTGAATCAGGTTGGGAAACAACGGGAATCAACGCCGACGGCGGAATCCTCAATGGCACCGCGCACTATGTGTCCGACGCCGAGACGGTCACCGATCTCGTCGTCCTGGCGGGCGGCGGCAGTCACATCACCCTGCACACGGTCGAGGCGACGGCTCCCGGCGTCGAGATCCGGTCGGTCGCGACGATGGACCCGACGCGTCCGCTCTCGCAGGTGTCGTTCACCGATGTATCCGCCACGGCTCTACCCGCACCCGACGATCTGCTGCCGCGGGTGCGCGACCTCGCGTGGTCGATGCTCGCCGTCGAGCAGGTGGGCGCAGCGGGCGCAGCGCTGCGGATGACCGTCGACTACACCAAGGACCGCGAGCAGTTCGGCAGGGCGATCGGCTCCTTCCAGGCGCTCAAGCACCGGATGGCCGACATGTACGCGGACGTCGAGACGGCCCGCTCCATCGCCTATGCCGCGGTAGACGCGGTCGGCACGTCGGACGGCGCCGAACTGGCGGCGGCCGCACATGTCTACTGCTCCGAGGCCTTCAACCGCGTCACCGCCGAGGCGATCCAACTCCACGGCGGTATCGGCATCACCTGGGAGCACGACATCCAGCTGTACTTCAAGCGCGCACATTCCTCGGCGCAGTTCTTCGGTCAGCCGGTCGACGTCCTCGCCGGGCGCCGGGTCGAGTGACCGCGAGGAAGGAGCGGTTGTATCGAGACCTGGGCACCCTGATCCCGCCGAGTGGGCACCTCAACCCTGCCGAGTGGGCACCCCAAGTACGTCGAGTGGGCACCCCAAGTGCGTCGAGTGGGCACCCCAAGTACGTCGAGTGCCGCCGAGGCGCCAGCCGAGGTGGCGTATCGAGACCGCGCTCGGCGTCAGGCGAAGGCTTCGCGTACCTGCTCGACCGTCAGCCCGTAATCGGCGAGGTCGTAGCGGTGCTGCGGCTTCCGATCCCCGGACTGGCTCTCCTCGTCGAGCGCGACCATCGCGGCCCGGGCCTGCTCCGACGGCTCGGTACCCAAGGCCGCATACACGCGATCGACGGTGCCCAGCGGATCGTTGCGCAGCTCGGCGAAATCGACGTCGACGAATTGCGCCGGGTCGTAGCGCTTGCGCGCCTGGGTGAAATCGCGCAGCCCGCGCGACCACAGCTCCAGCTGGTCGCGACCGATGGTGTCGCCGACGAAGGTCGTCGACCATCCCGGCGTCGCGTGTTCTGCCAGGCTGCACATCGAGGCGATGATCGTCTCCGGCGCTCGATGGGTCTGCACGACCAACGCATCGGGGTAGGCGGCCATCAGCGCGTCGAGGGCGAACAGGTGGCTCGGGTTCTTCAGCACCCACCGTCGCTCCGGCGAGGTGCTGCCGATCAACTGCAGATTGCGCCGGTGCCGCCGGTAGGCGGGCGTCCAGTCCTGATTCGCCAGCCACGACGAGTAGCTCGGCACGTGCGCCAACGACTCGTAGGAGATCGACATGACGTCCTGCCGCAGCAGTTGCCAGCACTCCTCGACCTCGGCCGCATCCATGTAGTGCAGACCCATGAACTCGGGGTTCTCGACGTGGTGCTTGGCCAGACCGGCATCGATCTGCTGGTAGACCGGGTTGTCGGCCCACGTCTCGCGCGGCGGGCGCGGCTGCGGGAATTCGGCCAGCCACATCTCGAGCCCCTGGTGCGCCGGGTCGGCAGAGAGTAGCCGGTGCAGCGCGGTCGTCCCGGTGCGCGGTAGGCCCGTGACGAAGATCGGGCGGGTGATCTCGACGTCGGCATAGCCCGGGTTGTTCTTCCACGATGCCTCAGACAACAGCCGGGCGACCAGCGCCCCTTTGAGGAAGAAGCGGAACATCTTGGAGCCGAGCGGCGTGAGGCCGGCCTCGTTTCGGTACGAATCCAGCAAGACCCGCATGGCTTCGCGATACCCGTCGTCGGTACCGAAATCAGTGAGTCCGGTTGCGCGCGTAGCCGATTCGTGAAGATCGTCGACGGTGCCGACGTTGGTCTGCGTCGCTGCCTCAGTCATGATGTGCTGCCCACTCGACAGTGATCGACTGCCCACTCGGCGGGGTTGAGGTGCCCACTCGGGAGTCAGTCATGGTATTCCCCGCAGTTCACGTCGAGGGTGTGCCCGGTGATGGCGCTGGCCATATCCGACGCGAGGAACAGTGCGGCACGGGCGATCTCATCCGGCTCGGGAAGGCGCTTCAGATCGCTCTTCGACGCGGTCTGCTCGTAGACCTGCTCCGGGGTGATCCCGTACTTCTTGGCGACCTCGCCGAAATACCACTTGAGCTGGTCGTCCCAGATGTAGCCGGGGGCGACGCTGTTGACCCTAATCCCCTTGTCCCCCAACTCCGTTGCCAGGGTCTGCGACATGGCAAGCAGCGCCGACTTGGTCAGCTTGTAGCTGCCGTAACGCGGCTCGGAGTGGCGGATCACCATCGAGTTGATGTTGACGATCGCGCCCTTCGACGCGGTGAGCGCCTCGGTGAACGCCTTGATGACGCGCAGGGTGCCGAGCACGGTGAGGTCAACGCTCGAGGCGATCTGCTCGAAGTCGGTGCGCGCCAAGGGTTTCATCGACGGCATCGCGAAGGCGTTGTTGATCAGCACGTCCACCGTGCCGTACTCGGCGACCGCGGCGGCCACGAGCGCATCGACCTGCTCGTCGACGGTGATGTCGGTCGGCACCACGAGTGCGGTACCGCCGGCGGCGACGATCTCGTCGCGGATCTGCGTCAACCGCGATTCGGTGCGCGCGGCGAGGACGACATTCGCCCCCTGCGCCGCCGCCTGCAGGCACAACGCCTTGCCGAGTCCGGGGCCCACCCCGGAGACGACGACCGTCTTGCCGTCGAGCAACCCGGCACCGGGGCCAGTCGATTTCGTCACCCGAGCATCCTCCTGCCGAACGCACGCTGACGGGCCGCGATGCGAGCCGCCCAACCCTGTTCGTCGATCACGTTCTGTTGGTAATAGGGCAGTTTCGACGGCACGTCGTCGAAGTCGACGACCTCCGCGACCGGGCCGAGTTCCGGTCCGATCGGCGCGTCGGTGCGCTGCCAGCGGAATTGCAGGATTCCGCGTCGACGCCCGGTCGTCTCGACCCAGTTCGCGACGTGCGGGTCGCGGGCGGAGATCACCATGCGGATCATCCCGTCGGAATCGGTCTGGGCCTGCGCGGAGTTGAGGCTGGTCTGGCGGTTGACGTAGTCCAGCGAGATGTACCAGAGGCTACCGAGCTGAAAGCCCTGGTAGGGGGCTGCGCTGCGCGGCACGGTGACGATCATCGCCTTGTCGGCGGGCAGGTCGAAATGCCCCACCGACGAGAACTGCGTCGCCAGGCCGCCCGGCGTCTGCCGCGGCGCGGTGAAGGTGTTCACCGGCTCGTCGAGGTAGAACCACTTCGGGAAGTTGAACCACGTGTTGATGCGCGAGGTCAGCATCTTGGCCGCCGTCGAGTAGCGGCGCTTCATGCGCTCGAGACTCGGCTCCTCCGGTGCTGTCCCGACGGTGTCGATCCGCTCGATGTCGACGCGACCGCGCTCCTCGGTGTCCCACGCGGAGTACACCTCGCGCACCGCCAACGTCGTCGCACCGTCGGGCAGGACGAAATACGACGGATCCCCCGCCCTTTCGTCGGCCGACGGCCCGAAGGTCAGCTCGAACGTCCCGTCCTCGGCGATGGCCAGCCGGCGGTCGTCGAAGGCGTCGTCGCCACCGGGCACCGACTCGGCGTTGTACTCCCCGCACAGCACCTGGAAACTCAGATCCGTTGTGCTGCCGCGTTTCCCGCGCACCACGTAGGTTGCCTCCGGCTCGACGACGGCGTGATAGTAGATCGTGTCCGGGTTGTCCAAACCCATCTTCGAGTACGGCCCCGTCGACGTGACGAAGTACGGGTGCGCCTTGTTGTGCGCACGGACGAGCTGCAGGATCGCCGAGATCGACCCGGCCAGGTAGTCGTACCCCTCGGCCAGATCGGCATCGGTCTCCGCGAACTCGGCGCCCGCGATCAGCCTCTCGGCATCGGCGATCGCCGCGCTGAAGGGTGCGGTCGCAAGCTCCTGCGACGGGCTGACGTGCTCCGTCGTGTGTCCCGCCGATACCACCGACGGCTCGTCGGTCACAGCCATGTATCTCCTCCGGTCCAGGTGAGGAAGTCGTCGAGCGCTTCCTGCGCCGGTGTGACGCGCGGGTGCTCGGTGGAGAGGTAGCCGCCGCGGTAGAACAGCAGCGGCTTGTCCTGCAGCACCTCGCCCAGTGTCGTCGCCCGGCCGATCACGATGTGGTGGTCGCCGCCGTCGACGACCCGGTCGATCTCGCACTCCACCCAGGTCAGACTGTGCCGGATCACCGGCAAACCCTGCGGCGAGGCGTCCCACGGAACGGTGCGGAACTTGTCGTCGCCGGGTGCGCCGAAGGTCGCGCTGACCTCCTGCTGTCGGTGCGCGAGCACGTTGACGACGAACTTCCCCGCCTGCTCGATCACCGGCCAGCTGCGCGAGGTCTTCATCGGGCAGAACAACACCAACGGCGGATCGAGTGACAGCGCGGCAAAGGACTGGCAGGCGAATCCGACCGGCTTCTCGTCGGCGATCGTCGTGATCACGGTGACGCCGGTGCAGAACTGCCCCATCGCCGTGCGGAACTGGCGAGAGTCGAAGTCACTGGACCCGTACGGCTGGTTGGCCATCGCCGCCTCAGTTCTTGAAACCGATGGAGAAGTCGTGACCCCAGAGGCTGACCGCCGTCGACTCGCGGGCGATCCACTCCTCGTCGTCGACCTGCCTTCCCTCGCAACCGAATTCGACGTCGAAGCCGCCCGGCGTCTTCATATAGAAGGACAGCATGAGGTCGTTGACGTGGCGGCCGATGGTCGCCGACTGCCGCACCTTCTTCCGCAGCGCCCGGTCATGTGCCAGCCCGACGTCGTCGACGTCGTCAACCTCGACCATGAGGTGCACGATGCCCGTCCCGTTGGAGAAGGGCGAGAACGCGATCGAGTGGTGCCGCGAATTGACCCCGAGGAACCGGAGCCACGCCGGGTCGTCGCCCTCGCCGCGTCCGACGACCTGCGGCGGCAACTGCATCGAGTCGCGCAGCCGGAAGCCGAGCACGTCGCGGTAGAAGGTCAGCGCCTTGGCGTCGTCCTCACTGGAGAGCACGACATGGCCCAGCCCCTGCTCGCCGGTCACGAAGGTCTGGCCGTAGGGCGGCACAACGCGGCGGTGCTGCAGCGCGATGCCGTGGAAGGCCTCCAGGACGTTGCCGTCGGGATCGGCGAAGACGATCAGGCCGTCGACGGCGCGCTCGGCCTTCTCCTCCTTGGTGCCCTCGCGGAACTCGACGCCCGCGGCGGTCAACCGGTCGCGCACCTCCTGCAGCCCTTCGGCCGTCGCGCACTCCCAGCCGGAGCACGCCAGGTGGTCACGATCGGAGGGGACGATCACCAGCCGGGCCGGGAAGTCGTCCATCCGCAGGTAGAGGGCACCGGGCGTGCTGCCCTTGCCCTCCACCATGCCGAGCACCTTGAGTCCGTATTCACGCCACGCATCGATATCGGTCGCGTCGATGCGCATGTAGCCCAGCGATCGGATGGGGCAGAGATCGGTTGTCATGTGTTCCTCACGGTGGTCGAGTGTTCGCGACGAAGGAGCGAATGTGTCGAGACCTAGACCATCGTGTCGCCGATGGGGATGCCGAACTCCCCGTTCCCGAAGGCGACGTAGGCACGCTCGGGATCGTTCGCGGCATGCCCGCGACCGCCGTGGGCATCGCGCCAGAAGCGCTGGAGCGGCGAGTCGACGTTGAGCGCGCCGGCACCCGAGTTCTCGAACAGCAGGTTGATGGCCTCGATGGCGCGTCCGGTGGCGCGCACCTGGTCGCGACGAGCGGCCAGACGCAGTTCCATCGGAACCTGCTCACCGTCGAGGATCAGGTCGTACTCGGCCTGCAGGTTGCCCGAGAGCTGACGCCACGCGGCGTCGATCTCGCTGGCGGCCTGCGCGATGCGGACCTTGGCGAACGGATCGTCCTTGCTCTTCTCTCCGGCGTAGGCGGCGCGCACGCGCTTGCCCTGGTACTCGACATGTGCCTCGTACGCGCCGTAGGCCATGCCGACGATCGGCGTGGAGATGGTGCTGGGGTGGATGGTGCCCCACGGCATCTTGTAGACCGGCGCGGTGTTGCGCTCCAACCCCGGGCTCTCCCCCTTGCTCATCGTGCCCATGGAGAGCACGCGGTGACGCGGCACGAAGACGTCCTTGACCTCGAGGGTGTTGGAGCCGGTGCCCTTGAGGCCGACGACGTGCCACACGTCTTTGATGGTGTAGTCCGAGCGCGGCAGCAGGTAGCTGACGAAGTCGACGGGGCGCCCATCCTTGATGACCGGGCCGCCGACGAAGGTCCAGTCGGCAAGCTGGCAGCCGGACGAGAAGGCCCAATTGCCATTGACCTTGTAGCCGCCGTCGACGACCTCGCCGAAGCCCATCGGCGCGTACGACGACGAGATCCGCACGTCGGTGTCGGAGCCCCACACGTCTTCCTGGGCCTGCTGGTCGAACAGGCCGAGGTGCCAGTTGTGGATGCCGATGATGCCGGCGACCCAGCCGGTGGAGCCGCAGGCGGTCGAGATACGACGGACGGCTTCGTAGAAGCTCACCGGATCGGCCTGGTAGCCGCCCCACTGCTCGGGCTGCAGCAGCTTGAAGAATCCCGCGTCCTGAAGGGCCTGGGCGCTCTCGTCGGAGATCCGACGGGCGTCCTCGGTCGCCTGGGCGCGCTGGGCGAAGTCCGGCAACAACGCGTCGATGTTGTCGAGAACCTTCTGCGCTTCTGCGCTGCGCTGGGTCTTGCTGGCTGCCATCTGCCTCTCCTGCCTGTGATGTGGCGGGCCGTCGATGACGAACCGTCACGAAGCGTACGGCCTAAGACTAGAACACGTTCTTATTTCTGTCGAGACCAGGGTCGTACGTCCTGTTTACTGGTGTAATCGTTGCCTACGAGCAGCAGAATACGGCACACTTTTGTAACGTGTTCTAGTATTGAGACGAGACCGAAGAGCTATCGGCAGCCCACTGAAGGAGTAGCTATGTCCGCACAAGACTTGGCGGTACGCGAAATCGATACCGGCGAGGTGCCCACGCGGTTCGCTCGCGGCTGGCACTGCCTGGGACTCATCGACGAGTTCAACGACGGCAAGCCGCACTCCGTCGAGGTCTTCGGCACCAAGCTCGTCGCCTGGACCGACACGCAGGGCGAGTTCAAGGTGCTCGACGCCTACTGCCGCCACATGGGCGGCGACCTGTCCCAGGGCGTGCTGCGCGGCGACAACGTCGCGTGTCCCTTCCACGGCTGGCAGTGGAACGGCAAGGGGCGCTGCGCGACGGTGCCGTACGCGAAGCGCAACCCGAAGCTGGCCAAGACCCGCACCTGGCCGACAATGGTCCGCAACGGCCAGGTCTTCGTCTACAACGACCCGGAGGGCAACCCGCCGCCGGAGGAGTGCTACATCCCCGAGCTCGACGAGTTCGGCTCCGACGAGTGGACCGGCTGGACCTGGAACCGCATCGTGATCGAGGGCTCCAACTGCCGCGAGATCATCGACAACGTCGTCGACATGGCGCACTTCTTCTACGTGCACTACGCGCTGCCGGACTACTTCAAGAACGTCTTCGAGGGGCAGACCGCCGCGCAGTATATGAACAGCCACGGCCGGCCGGACGTCGCGATCGCCACCGCCTACGGCGATACCCGCCTGGAGTCGATCGCCGCGTACTACGGCCCCTCCTACATGCTGAACCCGATGGTCCAGTACTACGGCGGCTACGCCATCGAGACGATCCTGACGAACTGCCACTACCCGATCGACGAGAACTCCTTCGTCCTGATGTACGGCGTGATCGCGAAGATCCCCGAGGGGCTGAGCAAGGAGCAGGCCACCAAGATGGCGGCGAAGATCAGCTCCGGTATCGAGGTCGGGTTCCTGCAGGACGTCGAGATCTGGAAGCACAAGACCCGCATCGACAACCCGCTCCTCGTCGAAGAGGACGGGCCGGTGTACCAGCTGCGACGGTGGTACGAGCAGTTCTACGTCGATGTCGACGACGTCACCGACGAGATGACGCAGCGCTTCGAGTACGAGATCGACACGAGCAAAGCCGTCGAGAACTGGAACATCGAAGTCCAGGAGAACCTCAAGCGCCAGGCCGAAGAGGCGAAGGCCGAGGAAGCGCGCGCCGAGAGTGAAGCGAGCGTCTAGATGACTCGCGCGGCGCACCGACCCGACGCCCGGAGCGGATGGGCGAAAGCCCCCGACTACCACGGCGACCCGGAGCGCCGCGCCGCCATCGAGGCCGCCACCGCCCGCGACCGGCAGCATTACCTGCGCAACGGGCTCACCGAGATCGAGTGCCGCGCCTGCCACGCCTGCGTCTTCGTCAAGAAGACCAGCCCGCACCAGACGAGTGTGCAGTGGACCGCTGCGGCCCGCGAGACCTGTCCCGCGTTCGACGAGGTGCGCGCCGACGGCGGTAACCCGGCCATGCTGCCCGGCTGCCCGCGCCTGACGGCCTCGATCGACCACGGTGTCGCCGAGGGCATCATCGCCAGGGAGGGACCCGAGGTCGATCCCGACGGCTATTGGTGACGGCAGTCGAGCGCATTCCACCCGCACTCGCGGCACCTCGATCCGGGGTGGTCGAGTGGATCCGAGGCGCAAGCCGAGGAACCGTATCGAGACCTCGCATGCTGTCATGCCAGTTCCGCGACACCGCTACGGACTCGAGGGACAGACACCGCCTGAGCATCCGTACGGAACGTTTCGCTCGACGTCATCCGCAGGCACGACGGCAACCCCCGGCCGAGACCCGCCAGTTGTAACCTCACACGCGCATCGCATCAACGCGTCGAGACTCGTAGCTGGCGCATATCGAACGGGGAAATCGTGAAACGACTACGCGTACTACTCCTCTCCGGCGCACTGGTGGCGTCACTTCTCGGCGGCATCGAGGCCATCCCGGCTGCCATCGCCCCGGCCCAAGCAGCCAATTGCGCCACGCTTCCGGCCCGGATCGCCAGCCACAACGCCGACGCGCAGAACTACAACTCGCAGGTCAGTGCCATCAACGCCCGCGGAGGCGGCAACCCTGGTCAAGTCGCGTTCTACAACTCGTGGCGCGCCCGCGGAATCGCCCGGGGCAACGCGCTGGCCGCTGAGCTGTCGCAATGCCAAAGCCAGGGCCAATTGCGTGGCATCAAACCACCGGTCCAACCCGGTGGCCGTAGAAGCGGTCCGCCCCCGGGGCGGATGCGACCTCCGACAAACCCGACCCCGGGCTTTCCTCGCCCCGAGAAGTACGGCCCCGGCCAGAACGTTCGGAGCGATCGCACGACGCCCGGAAACGGTCGGAACGTGAAGTTCAACGACGGCGGCAACGCCGACTTCGGCGGACTGCGGGCGGGCCGCGCGTCGACCATGAACGCAAAGGTGTCGAGAGACATGCTCGACACCGGTAGCCTGTCGCGCTCGCGAGGCCCCGGCGCAGTCACCCCTCGTGGGTTCGGCGGGTCGCGCCAGGTGCGCGGCCATCTGTTGGCCAAAATCCTCGGGGGCAAGGGTGGCGACGCCCGGAATATCGTCCCGCTGACGCGCAGCGCGAACGCAAAGATGCGGACCATCGAGCGGCAGGTCTACAACGCGGTGAAGAACGGCCGCGGTTGCAAGGTCGACTACATTGTGGTTCCCATGTACGGGGGCGGAATCTTCGGCGCGATGGGACCCTCGCCATATCCGGTCTCGATCGCCGTGATCGCCCGTGGCTGCGGCCTCAACATCAGCCGCACGATCCGGAACTGAGGAGCCTTCGATGACCGCATTCGCAAAGCTGCGAGAACTCGTCGTCCCACCGGCAACTGGGACGCGGCCAGACTGGGCGGCTGTCGCCGCGCACCTGCGATTCACGCCTCCCGATGACTTCAAGCAGATTGTGGAGACCTACGGTCCGGGACTCTTTGCCGGCGAAGTCGCCGTGTGGATTCCCGGTGGGTCGGGCGGCGAGGATCTCTACGAAGTCGCCCCGGACGCGATGGCAGAGCTCGCCGACTCGCGCGACTGGGTACGGGACAACAACGTCGCCTGCCTCGGACCGGATGGCGCGAATCATCCGGTCGAGATCGCCGGAGACCCGCTGCCCTACGCGGCGTGGGGAGGCGGATCGAGCGGGTCGTACGGCTACTGGCATCGGATCGGCGATGATCCCAACAAGTGGCCGGTGCTCTACACCGATCTGAGCAGCCTGTGGCTTTACCACGACGGCGGTATCGCCGCGTTCCTCGTGGACCTGCTCAGCGAGAAGTACCAGACTGAACTGGTCGAACTCGGCGGAGAAGCCCCGACCTTCGACCCCCTGCCCTAGCCGTAACGACGGATCGTCTTGATCGGCGGCATCCGGTTCAGGGCGTTGAATCCGATCGGGACGCCGTTGGGTCCGGCGGCGTTGAACACCTGGCCGAAGCCCGCGTAGATGCCGATATGCGAAGCGTTGCGGTAGAAGACGATCACGTCGCCCGGAGCCAACGCCGAGATCGGGATGGCCTTACCCACCCTGGCCTGCTGCTGGCTGACGCGGGGCAGGTTGATGCCGACGGAGCGGAACGCCCACTGGACCAGGCCCGAGCAATCCCAGTTGTTGGGGCCGGTGCCGCCCCACCGATAGGGCTTGCCGACTTGGGTCATCGCCAGGTTAAGCGCCGCCATCCCGGACGGTGTGGAGACGGGCAGGAAGATGTCGACCGAGCCCGACGACCCCGACGAGCCACCGTTGGAGGATCCCCACGACCCAGCGGTCAGGTGTGGTCCGACGATGGCACCGGCGGTCAGTGCGGAGACGAGTACGGGTGCCGCCACCCAGCGCCCGACCGAGGTCGGCAGGCGCAGGCGAGGCTGGCGCGCAAACGGGTGTTTGGGAGTCATTAGTCCAGCGTGCGACAGGTTTGACCGATTGCATCCATCGGTTGTCGAGGTGAAACAGCTTTGTGACTGGTGTGAAATCTGGTGCCCAAGGGGTCTGCGACGCCGACACGGTTTGGGCGAGAATGCCAATTTGCGTATTTCACGACGTTCGACGGAGGGCCGCCGCGCTGCGACGATGGCGGTGTGCCGCCGCCACCCGCCCCGCTCGACCTGATCACCGCGTGGCGGGTCGACGTGGCCGGCACCGTCGTGGTCGTCGCCGTCGGAGCCTCATATCTCTGGGCGTGGCGACGTTCTGCGCTGGGGCGCGGTCCCCTGACCGCATTCCTGCTCGGGTGCGCGCTGTGGCTGTGGGCCGGCAGCGGGTTTCCCGGCGTCTACGGAAACCTGCTGTTCTGGGCGCGAGCGCTGCAAGTCGTGGTGCTCTTGATGCTCGTGCCGTTCCTGCTCGCTGCGGGCCGGCCGATCACCGTCGCCGCATCTTTGCGCCTCGTCCGCAATCGGTTGCCACGCGTTGGCCGGTCGCCCGTCGTCGGGTTCCTGCTCGCGCCGTGGACGACGTCGGCCGCGATGCTCGCCACGCCGTGGCTGCTCTATCTGACCGGGTGGTATCCGGCGGTGCTGCACCACAGCGGCGTCGACGCGGCGACCCGGTTGGTGCTCGTCGTGGTGGGCGTCTGCTACTTCATCGCGAGGTTGCAGATCGACCCGGTACCGCACCGACGCCACGCCAGCCTCGCCCTGCTCATCAGCGTTGGCGAGGCGTTGGGCGACGGGGTGCTGGGCGTGGTCCTCTGGCAGGGACCGTTGGTCGCCGCGTCGTATTACGAGGCGCTGCATCGAGGCTGGGGTCCCGATCCCCGCACCGATCAGACCTACGGCGCCGGGGTGCTCTGGATCCTCGGCGACGTCCTCGGCCTGCCGTTCTTGATCTACCTGTTCAACCGACTCCGCGACGACGATAGGCGCACCGCGGTACGGGAGGACGCGGCTGCCCCTAGAGCGGCTGCCGAAGACGACGCCGATCCCGGGCAACCCTGGTGGCTCGACGACCCCCGGTTGGCCCAACGCTTCCGGCGCGACGATTAGTGCGGACGTCTGTTACCAGCCCGCGGTCACAAACGTCCGCGCTGACGGCGCCGCGGTAGCTGCACTTCGCCCACATCCGGCGGCAGCCGAGGATCGTCGCGGTGCTCGAAGTTTTCCGCATACGCCGCTTCTTGCGCCCGGCCCAGGAACGCCTCGTTCCACTCCATCCCCGGAATCGAGTCCCGGCGCTGCTTGCGGCGGATCAACACCATGATTCCGGCGAGCGCCGCTGCCGGCACGAGGACCAGCCCGAAAGCGATCACAATGCTGAGGAACATCGGCACAGCCTAATCGACCGGAGGGTTCAGGACTGTCGAGGGCAGCCCGATCCAGTAGCCAGCCTCACCCATGCATTGCCACGACTCGTAGTGCTTGATCGGCGGCACGTGACACCGGGTGCCGTCGTCCGTGGTAAAAATCAGGCCTTCCTTGAAGGAATACTCTGCCTCGACGATCGTCTTGCCGATGAGCCTGCAGAGCAGATCAACATCAGGTCGGCCCTTAGTTGGGTCGATGATGTACTCGCGACCTTCTTCCCGCACATGCATGGGCGCTTCGACACAGAGATCGTGACCACCGTCGGTGTAGATGTAGGTCGCGAAGTCGGGCCTGACTTTCGTGATCGTGCCTGCCAGCGGCAGTGGCTTCATCGCGCGTCACTCCTCCGACGACAGCGCCCGCGCGGCAGCCTCGGCGACCGCAGGAGTGAAGGCGTCTGGTGAGCCGGTGAACTCGATCAGGACGCCTTCTTCGAAGGGGCGACACCCGAACAACGCCGGGTCGAGTCGTGCGCCCTGGTCGCCGCCGACACGCTCCGAGAGGTAGGTCACCTGGCCCATGGGGATGGAGAAGAGGTCGCCGTCGTACCTCACACTGACGAGGGTCGGATGCTCACCGTCCTCGCAGGGCGATACCGAAAACAGGTCGGGTTCGTAGGACGCTACGACCGCCTGCACGAGGGCCGCGGGGTTGTTCTCGAGCCCGACGGCCCGATACGCCGACTCCTCGACGTTGATGAACACGCTCGAACTCCAGCCGAGCGTCCCGCCTATCTCGACGGTTCCTTGGGGCGCCCAGTCGCTCCCTTCGCAGGCGAGACGGAACGTCGGGTCCCACGGCCGATCTTCGGCCAACTCGAACCCACCGTTCAGCCACCCGAAGAGCTGCTCGATCTCGTTGCCCGTCCGCCCCAGCCGGACCGGGTCATTCCAAGGCTCGACAGCAATCCAACCGACATCGCCCCAGAACCCGCTGACCTCGGACAAACCATTGACCAGGCTGGCCAGCCTCGAGTACTCGGCATCCAAGGTCGAGATACTCGTCCGCAGCATCCGAACAACGCGAGCTCCAGCTCGATCAACAGGCAGAGGGCGCTGATTTCGATGGAAGAACCCCAGTTCGCGGTCGCGCCGAGTACGGCACAACACCTGCGGCACGTCCGGCTCACTGCCCGCCAGATACCCGCTCAACCAGCCCTGGATGTACTCGGAATCAGCCACAATCTCGTGCGGCCGGACAGATAGGCTCCGATATTCTCGGTCTGTAAGACTGTAGAGTCCGACCAGGCCCTTGAAAGTATGTGGGTTTCCGTCGACGACGAAGAGTTCGCTGCCCTCGCCGCGGAGTCTGACCACCAGACGCGGATCAGCCCACTCCGGAAGCTCCGGAACCACGTTGCCGCCCTTTCCCATACTCCATCTCACAAAGTCCAGACCATTGACGGACCAGTGCGGAAGTTTGTGACCGGTATATGGTCACAAACTACCGCGGAGGGCGCCACCGCGCGTCTGGGGGCGTCGAGATCATCCTCAGGTGCTGGCGCGTGTCTCACCGCTTCCAGCCATCACGCTCCATTTGCCACAAGACCTCTTCTCGAAGCTCGTGCACCACATCATCCGGAACCTTCCAACTGTTGCGCTTGCTCCACTCGAAGAGCGCCTCGTCCATCCGGCAGCGGAACTCCGCTTTGAACACCTCAGCCGAGCCCTTCGCAGCCAAAGATCTCGCCGATGCAGCCTCCGGGAACCGGGCACGTAACTCCTCCAACGTCGTGCCCTTCGGCGACTTCAGGGCCGCAACCACAATCGGCGAAAGACCCTCAAACTGGCTTGACATCACTACTCCCACTAGGCCAATTAGTCGTCCTCGGGAGGATTCAGAAGGTCTGAAGGATGTCCGATATAGCAGTGGTCGGGACCCGCCACGTGCCACGACTCAAAACTTTTTGTCGGCGGCACGTGATACAGCGTTCCGTCGTCAGTGGAAAATCTCAAACCGTCTTTATAGCTGTACTCTGCGTTCACGATCATCCTACCGATCAGCCGATTTAGAAGCTCTACATCGGGATGACCTTCGACTGGATCGATGACATATTCGCGATCCTTTTCTTGCACATACATGGGCGCCTCGATGACTAGGTCGTACCCGCCGTCTACCCAGATGCAAGTAGCGAAGTCGGGTCTCACTTTGGTTATCGTGCCGATCAGCGGTAGCGGCTTCATCGCTTCCAACCGTCGCGTTTCATCTCCCAGAGCACGTCGCCGCGCAACCGATCGGCGACGCCATCCGGAATCGACCACTTTCCGTTCACCCTACTCCACTCGTAGCGCGCATCACTCAGACGTGCACGGAACTCCGCCACGAACGGGCGTCAACCGGTCCTCGGGTTTAGCGAATTTCGCGCGCAGTTCCTCCAGGGTCGTACCTTGGGGCGACTTTGACGCCGCAACCACAATCGGCGAAAAACCCTCAAAATGGATTGACATCACGACTCCATCGAAGCCAACTAGCTAGTCGTCCTCTGGTGGATCCAGCAGGTTTGAAGGTAGTCCGATATAGAAGTCCTCTCCCATGACCTGCCACGACTCGAAGTCTTCCACCGGCGGCACGCGATACAGTGTGCCGTCATCAGTAGCGAACTTCAAACCATCCTTGTAGCTGTACTCCGCATTCACGATGGTTCTGCCAACTAGCCCTTCAAGAAGCGCAACATCGGGATGTCCTTCGACTGGATCGATCACATATTCACGATCCTTTTCCTGCACATACATGGGCGCCTCGATACCTAGGTCATACGGGCCATCGACCCAGATGTACGTAGCGAAGTCGGGTCTCACTTTGGTTATCGTGCCGACCAGCGGTAGCGGCTTCATCGCTTCCAACCGTCGCGTTCCATCTCCCAGAGCACGTCGCCGCGTAACCGATCGGCGACGCCATCCGGAATCGACCACTTTCCGTTCACCCTACTCCACTCGTAGTGCGCATCACTCAGACGTGCACGGAACTCCGCCACGAACGGGCGTCAACCGGTCCTCGGGTTTAGCGAATTTTGCGCGCAGTTCCTCCAGGGTCGTACCTTGGGGCGACTTTGACGCCGCAACCACAATCGGCGAAAGACCCTCAAACTGGCTTGACATCTTCGCTCCGTCGAGGCTAGTCATCCTCCTTCGGAGGATCTAAAACGGTTGATGGTAGACCGACATAGTAGTAGCCGTCGCCCATAACTTGCCACGACTCGTAGTCGATCGGCGGTACATGATAGCGTGCGCCGTCGCTCGTAACAAACTTCAAACCATCCTTGAAGCTGTACTCCATCTTCACGATAGTTCTGCCGATTAGACCATTCAAGAGTTCCACATCTGGATGGCCTTCGACAGGGTCGATGATGTACTCACGATCACCCTCTTGCACATACATGGGTGCCTCAATGCATATATCACCACCCCCATCCGTGAATATGTAGGTCGCGAAATCAGGCGTCACTTTGGTGATCGTGCCAGTTAGGGGAAGAGGCTTCATTGTGGCCATCCTTTCGGTATACCCACCAGACCACCTTCGGGCCTATTTGGAATAGGCGCACGAAGCTACCTTCTTCGCTTGGTCAAAGTATGCTATGTGCGTCACGATATTCGCTCACACGACACGCTTCCACCCATCGCATTCCATCTCCCAGAGAACCTCCTCGCGAAGCTTCTTTATCACATCATCTGGAACACTCAAGGTATTCCGGCGGCGCCACTCGAACAACGCCTCATCCATACGAGAACGAAGCTCTGCATCAAATGACGGATTGGACGCCGAGGAACGGGACGTCGCCACATCCGGAAACCGCGCACGCAGCTCTTCCAGCGTCGTGCTCTTCGGTGACTTCAACGCCGCAATGACAATCGGCGAAAGACCTTCGAACTCGCTAGACATCGCTACTCCGAACCTGTTGCCGGCCATCCGGGACTTGGACCGAGGGAGACCGAGAAACTCCTGGAGGTACTCCCTGGAACTCGAGTACAATTCGGTTCATCTATCAACCTCGGCAATCGGTAAACAACCTTCCAATCTCCATAGACATCCCCAATCGGCCTAACAAGACGACCTGCTTGACGCGGAGGCGGGGGTTTGCCCTCTTTGCGATAGATGAACGTAAGAAGCGCCCCCATGGACCCACCCAAGATGTACTGAGGCATACCACAACGGCGGTGTCGCCCGGACTCAGACTCAGTGGCTGGTCCTCATCGTCCCGAAGAGGGAGCCGCGGAGACTCCACCCACATGTATACCACTTGAGGCGCATGATCTCTCACAAGCGGCGAGAGATCCTGCCAAGGCATCACCTCCCCTGTCGCTCGCGCGAACCCTGGGAAGAATCCTTCCCGCCCCAGATGAAAATCTGATACAAAATATGACTCGGCCACTGCTCTAACGAAAGTCCCACTTGGCGTATCAAGATCGATTGACGGAGTCGATATCCAACGCACCGGATAGTTGAGAGGAGACAGACGCTCATCGGACTGCCTCGAGCTCAACGGATGAGCCCCACAACCCGAAACACCACTGAAACGGCCAGAATCGTCATCCAGTGAGTCGCTCGGCGTTCTCGCGCTGGGGTGCTCAATGGATCGACCACCGCGTTCCACATATACCGGCCGAATAGCCTCATCAAAGCCCCCGAAGAAGCCGGGCCATGATCGGCGACTAACCTCCGGACCTCTGGCATCGCTACTCCGAACCTCTCGCTGGCCAGCCTGGATTTGGCGGCAGCAGTGGAAACCGACGGCCGAGACCACTAGGCACAGGTGTGCAGACATCCTTCGGAAGCCTCGACTGATCGATCTGCTTAGTCACCGTCCAGCCACCGAAGACATTCCTTGACGGAGAATTGCGGGTTCCAGACTGGCCCGATGGGGGGGGCGTCCCGGACCGCCGATAGGTGAACCAAACAAGCGAACCAACCCCAGGCGAAGGCGGTGCACTGCTGGGCCAACGGTTCTTGTTCCAGTACCAGAGACAAACCGCGCCGCGACCAAATCCACGCGGATCCCGTTTGATATCAGATGCGGACGGGCCCGCGAGATAATCGTCGGAAAACTTGACCGCCCACAGATACACTACTTGAGGCGCCAAGCTGGGATCAATCGGCGAAAACCAGTCTTCCCAATAGATACTTCTTGCTGCCTTGCGGTAACCCGGCGCGAATCCGGCTTTTCCTAAGAACCAGTTCGACAAGTAGTGCGACTCCGCCACCGCACGTACAAACGTACCGTCCGGTGACATCAGATCCAAATTTGCGGTTGGCAGCCATCGAATCGGATAGTCAGTCACCGCTGGAGCGCGAGGGGTAGAGGCTGCCGGAGAGCGAGTATCGGGCGCACATCCGGCAATCACCACCAGTATCACCGCGGCGGCGAGAACTCCACTCCATCTACCCTCCCGGATTGTTGCCACCTGGAACACCCTCATTCTCGTGAGGATCCGACGGTTGCCCACCAGCATCGGCCACTCCGTTGTCAAAGTTGATCTTCCAGCCTTCTAGGTCCTGATGGTGATCACCCACGAAGGACCTCCAGTCATCTAGGTTTCCCTGCAAGAAGACCTTCTTGAAATCTAGCTTGCCATTAGTCAACCATTCGGCCCGAAGACCAGTCTCGTTTGGATGGGAGTCGTAATAGGACTTGAGATACGAAAATTGAACCACTTCGCGATTCGAAAGCGCCCCGATGTCCACCCCTCGAAATGCCTGCGTACGAGCACTATCCACCTGATCCCATGGCTTAGGTTCGGCACCAAAAATATCCTCGGGCGAGACCGCGTTCGATGTAAGGGAGTCAGCGCCCGGAATCAATCCAATAGCGGATGTAACCCGATTCAAGAAGTCTACTCGCGCCTTGTATGTCGCATCGAGATCACCGTGCGCATGCGCTTGCAACGTCTCGATCTGCGCGTCTTTGCCCGCGCGCATCCCCTGATCGAGCAAGCCAGAAGCGTGTCCTAGGGACGTGTTGGAAGGATACCGCCCAGCCTGTTCTGCCATATGAATCTGCCAGTCGTGGGCCGCCTTGTTGATGTGATATGCCGCTTGCGGATCTGAATCGAGAACGTGGAATAGATTCCCTAGCTCATCGCCCGTCATCCTCGTCGACCCATGAAGATCGATACCTGTAGGTCCACCATGAGCTCCGCTGAATCCACCCAAATACCCACCCATGGCCTCCGCAATAGTACGGGTTAGATGCGGACTTCTAATACCGAGGTCTGAATTACTCAGAACTGATTCGGCCGACCCCAGATAGTGCCCAAACGCATTCGCCGCGCCTTGATTTTGTGACACTATGAACGGGTTCCCGGGGTGTACACCTGGTTCAAGCTTCGCAAAGAAGTCGTCCGCGCCACTATGACCGTCCCCCCAATGATACGCGAGGAGGCCCTGAATGTGTGATTCCGGATTGTAGATACCATCACCACATGTAATACCCATGTTTTGGCCAGTCATGAAGTCATGTTGCGCAGCAGCATCTGCCGACACAATCGATAGTCCGGCACCCATAGTTCTCTCCAATTCACCGTGAGATATCCATGAATCCCCGATGAATATCGGACTCCCTGGCGCTGCGGTGGCTCCTGATATCTCGGCCAACTGCTTGGTCAAACCACGATCAGCATCCGTACCCATACGGTAACTCTCATCCCCACTTCCAAGGAGCCCTGTCAGCGCCGTCAACTCCCTGAAGCGCTCTATCTTGGTTCCCGGAGTGGGAAATGGATCAAAGGGAAATCGTTGCTTCGGCATCGATTCAGTTAGCTTGTCGACGAGCAAAGACCGGACATTGGATGGTAGATTTGACATCCCCCCGCGGTCACCGGACGCCGTTCCAACATTCGGGGAACTCGACAGTTGGATACTATTTCCCAAGCCGCGTTGGACAGCGTCGCGTTGGTTTCCAACGCCGAGTCGACGAATATCGGTAACCGACATCCCGTCGAGCCCTCGCATTAGCCCTTGCAGGAAGCTGAACTGACCCTGCGGAATGTCTACCTGCTCACCGTGCTGCAGCTTCCAAATCTGATCGTCGGTGAGATTCGTAGCCGCGTTGTACTGCGCGAGTTGTTCCGGCGTGAGCGGCTTTCCAGACTTGAGTGCGTCCGCGATCGTCTTGCCCTCCCCGAGGCTCAGCCCAGCCTTGACCGGAGCCAGTGAACCTAGAGCCTCCGCGGCAGAGTTCAGGGCCGCAGCGCACCGATGGTCCGCCGCATCGAATTCGGCGGCCTTACGCTTCAGACTGATGGACGCGTTCGCGGCTTCGTTCGCGCGCTGCGCCTGCAGGGCGTCGATCCGCCGCAGTTCAGGATCGTTCCCCTCGGCCTGTTCACGCGCGAGTTCATAGTTGAGACGGTCCGCGACGCTCCAATCGTCACCTACGTCGTAGCCGTCATCCTCCAAACCCTTGGCGTCGCGTTTCAGCGTATCGGCGATAGACGACATGGCCGCCTTACCATCGGCGATGCTCGTTGCCATCCGATCAAGGGCCTTGGCCACATTCTTCCGGTCCGACGCCTCGTCGATCGCCCGGTCATCAGCAGCCCGTTTCGCGTTGCCCGACCAATTGAGGCCGGTAATCGCCCGCAGGATCTGATCGGCATCACTGCGTACGGACTCATCGAACCCGTTTGCTGCGCGACTCGCCGACTCCATCCCATCGAAGGTGAGCTTCTCCACGATGGGCCTCGTTGGACGCACTCGTTACCCCTTGACGTGCGGCGCGTCGTTTAGGCTGCCTAGCGCGGCGATTCGTCTAGCCGCGTACTCGTCGGTCCCCTGGTAGCGGTCGGCCGACACCCTGAGCACGTGCACGATCTCGTCTCGCCTGGAGTCCAGCACCGACAGCGCCGACGCTACTGCAGCACCTGCGGCCCGCAACGCGTGGGACGTGTCCGTGGGCGAGACCGCGATCCCCGCCAAGGTGAAGGCGTTCGCCGGATTCGACGGCGGCTTCCAGCCGCCGTCGATCTTCGTCGCCGCCTCGCGCAGGTCCTTCGGTTCAACTCGCACGTCGCCCTCCCATACATCGCAGACACACAAGGTGATGGGCAGAGCTTACAGCCCAGGTAGCCGAGCCGACGGAAGCGCTGCCAGGTCACACCCCTGCGTTGGCGTCCTGCTTCTTCTTGAGTTCCAGGGCAATGTCGATGAGCTGATCTTCCTGACCGCCGACGAGTTTGCGGTTGCCCGCCTCGATGAGGATGTCGGCGGCGGAGACGCCGTACTTCTCGGCATGTCCCTCGGCGTGCTTGAGGAAGGAGCTGTAGCAGCCGGCGTAGCCCATCATCATCGCCGGACGGTCGACCAGGCACTCGGTGGGCATGGCCGGGCGGACGACGTCCTGAGCAGCGTCGGCGATCTTGAGGAAGTCGACGCCGGTCTTGATGCCAAGCTTGTCGCAGACGCCGACGAAGGCCTCGGTCGGCGTGTTGCCGGCCCCGGCGCCGAAGCGTCGGACCGAGCCGTCGATCTGCTGCGCACCGGCGCGCACGGCGAGAACCGAGTTGGCGACGGCGACGTCGAGGTTCTCATGGCCGTGGAAGCCGACCATCGCGTCGTCGCCCAGTTCGGCGACCAGCGCCGACACCCGGTCGCCGACCTGCTCCAGGACCATCGCGCCCGCGGAGTCGACGACATAGACGCACTGGCAACCGGCGTCGGCCATGATCCGAGCCTGCTTGGCGAGGACCTCCGGCGGCTGGCTGTGGCTCATCATGAGGAAGCCGACGGTCTCCAGCCCGAGTTCGCGCGCCAGCCCGAAATGCTGGATGGAGACGTCGGCCTCGGTGCAGTGAGTCGCGATGCGGCAGATCTGTCCGCCGTTGTCGCGGGCCTCGATGATGTCGTCCTTGATCCCCAGGCCCGGCAGCATGAGGAAGGCGATCTTCGCCTGTTTCGCCGTCTCCGCCGCGGCCTTGATCAGCTGCTGCTCCGGCGTCTTGGAGAAGCCGTAGTTGAACGACGACCCGCCGAGCCCGTCGCCGTGGGTCACCTCGATGACCGGCACACCGGCACCGTCGAGGGCGGCGACGATGCTGCGCACCTCCTCTTCGGTGAACTGGTGGCGCTTGTGGTGGCTGCCGTCGCGCAGCGACGAATCGGTGATGCGGATGTCGAGGGTGTCGGAGTAGGGCCGCGCATTGGCCATCAAGTCAGTCATCGGAATCCTCACTTCCCGGCCGCGGCAGGAGCGGCCAGCTTGGACTTGGCGATCTCCTCGCCCACCTTGGTGGCCGCGGCGGTCATGATGTCGAGGTTGCCGGCATACGGCGGCAGGAAGTCGCCCGCGCCTTCCACCTCGACGAAGATGGAAACCCGCGCGTGACCGCCGTTGATGACGCTCGGGGCGTCGAACTGCGGGTCCTGCAGCAGACGGTAGCCGGGCACGTACTCCTGGATGTCCTTCTCCCGACGGTGGATCGCCTCGGCGATCGCGTCCGTATCGGCGTCGGCCGGGATCGCGCAGAAGATGGTGTCGCGCATGATCATCGGCGGATCGGCCGGATTCAGGATGATGATCGCCTTGCCCCGGTCGGCACCGCCGATGGTCTCGATCCCCCGCGACGTGGTCTTGGTGAATTCGTCGATGTTGGCGCGCGTACCCGGGCCGGCTGATTCCGACGAGACCGAGGCGACGATCTCCGCGTACGGCACCGGCACCACCGAGGACACCGCGTGCACCATCGGGATGGTGGCCTGACCACCGCAGGTGATCATGTTCGTGTTCGGGGCGTCCAGGTGCTCGCGCAGATTCGCCGGCGGCACGACGGCCGGCCCGACGGCGGCCGGGGTGAGGTCGATCGCGGTGATCCCGGCGGCCTCGTATTTCGGCGCGTACTCGCGGTGCACGTAGGCGCTGGTCGCCTCGAAGATGAGGTCCGGGCGCTCGGCGGAAGCCAGCAGCTCGTCGGCGCCGCCACTCATGGTGATCAGGCCGTGGTCGGCGGCGCGGCGCATCCCCTCGGAATCCGCGTCGATCCCGACCATCCAGCGGGGCTCGATCACCTCGGATCGTTCCAGCTTGTACATCAGGTCGGTGCCGATGTTGCCCGAGCCGATGATCGCCGCAGTCAGTTTCGCGCTCACCTGCGCCTCCTTCTCGTCGTGTGAAAGTCGTTGTTGCACAAAGTCGTTGGGTGAAATCCGCTAGGTGAAGTCCAGTGTCACGCTGCCGAGTCCGGCGAACTCGGCGACGAAGTGGTCGCCGCTGGCGATGTCGATGGCGCGCGTCGCGGTGCCGGGCAGGATGACGTCACCCTTGCGCAGTCGCACCCCGAAGGAGGAGACCTTGTTGGCCAGCCACGACACCGCGTTGAGCGGGTGACCGAGCACCGCAGACGAGTTGCCCTTCGCGATGACCTCGCCGTTGCGCGTCAGCGTCGCGTCGATGTCGCCGGTGTCGATGTCGGCGATCTTCACGCGCTGCTCCCCGAGGATCCAGCCGCACGACGACGCGTTGTCGGCGATGGTGTCCGGGAGCGTAATCTTCCAGTCCTTGATCCGCGAGTCGATGAGTTCGATCGACGGGACGACCCACTCGATCGCTTCGATCACGTCCTCGTTGGTGCAGCCCTGACCGGGGAGGTCGGCGCCGAGGATGAATCCGACCTCCACCTCGACGCGCGGGATGCACAACGCGGAGAAGTCGATCGACGTGCCCTCTCGGTACTCCATGACGTCCAGCAGGTGCCCGTAGTCGGGTTCGTCGACGCCCATCATCTTCTGCATCGCTTCGGACGCGAGGCCGACCTTGTGCCCGGCGACCGAGGCACCCGCGTCGAGGCGACGACGGATGTTGATGAGCTGGATTTCGTAGGCGTCGATGACGTCGAGGTCGGGGTGCGCGGCGGTCGGCGGATCGATCGCGACGGCAGTCTCCTCGGCGCGGGCCAACTCTGCGGCGATCTGTGCCCGCAGGTCCTCGCTGACTGCCATCGACTCTCCCTGACTCGAGAAGCGAACTCGTTACTGTTTTCCCACCGACGCCACGGCTGGCATGGGCCTCTAGCTGCTATGGCGGGGTGTCGCACCAATACTATAACGTGTTCTAATTATTGGATAGTTCGAGTGTGGACCAGCCGCCCCGGCCTGATCGGGGTCGACGAGAGGATCAGCCATGACCGACGAGCCCGAATACGACTCCGTCGCCGGGAACGCGAGCGAGCAGGACGTTTTCGATGTTGTCGTCGTCGGCGCCGGAGCGGCGGGGATGAGCGCCGCCCTGACCGCCGCCACCCAGGGCCTGAAAACCGTCCTGATCGAGAAGTCGCCGTATTGGGGCGGCTCGACGTCGCGCTCGGGCGGCGGGGTGTGGATCCCCAACAACTCGGTGCTCAAGCGCGACGGGGTCGACGACACCGTCGAGAAGGCCCGCGAATACGTCCACGCGATCATCGGCGAGCACGCCCCGGAGGCGAAGATCGACGCCTACATCGATCGCGGGCCGGAAGCCCTCGACTACCTGATGGCGCACTCCCCGCTCGAACTCGAGTGGGTCAAGGACTACTCCGACTACTACCCGGAGGCCCCCGGCGGACGCCTGGGCGGGCGCTCCTGCGAGCCCAAGCCGTTCGACGCGCGCCGTCTCGGCAAGGACCTGGACACCCTGCACCCGCAGTACACCAAGGCACCGCTGAACATGGTGGTGCTGCAGAGCGACTACCGCTGGATGAACATCGGCATGCGCCACCCCAAGGGCATCGCCCGCATGGCCAAGGTCGCCGGGCGCTTCAGCTGGTCCAAGTCGCGCAACAAGAAGCTCATCGCCATGGGCGCCGCGCTGGCCGCCGAACTGCTCCTCGGCCTGCGCGAGGCCGGCGTGCCGATCCTGTTCAACACCGCCCTCACCGACCTGGTCACCGACAAGAAGGGCGCCGTGGTCGGCGTCAAGACCGAGTCCGACGGCAAAACGGGCGAGATCCGCGCTCGCTACGGCGTGATCCTCGGTTCCGGAGGCTTCGAGCGGAACGAGGAGATGCGCAAGCGCTACCAGCGCGCCCCGGTGGGTACCGAGTGGACGACCGGCTCGGAGTTCAACACCGGTGACGGCATCCGCGCCGGCATCGAGGCCGGTGCGGATGTCGCCCTGATGGACGACGCCTGGTGGGGCCCGACGATCCCGCTGCCCAAGGGCCCGTGGTTCGCCCTGTCGGAGCGCTCGGTGCCGGGCACCTTCATCGTCAACGAGCGCGGTGAACGCTTCATGAACGAGTCGCTGCCCTACGTCGAGGCCGCGCACCAGATGTTCGGCGGCGAATTCGGCCAGGGCGACGGCCCGGGCGAGAACGTCCCGGCGTGGATGATCATGGACACCCGCTGCCGCAACCGCTACCTGTTCGCCGGCATCCCGGCCCGCCAGCCGCTGCCGAAGAGCTGGCAGAAGTCCGGCGCGGTGGTGAAGGCCGCGACCCTGGAGGAACTCGCCGAGAAGACGGGCCTGCCCGTCGACAAGCTCAAGGAGACCACCGAGCGGTTCAACGGTTTCGCCAAGACCGGCGTCGACGAGGACTTCCACCGCGGCAAGAGCGGCTACGACCACTACTACGGCGACATCACCAACAAGCCGAACCCGAGCCTCGGCCCGGTCGACAAGCCGCCGTTCTACGCGGTCAAGATGGTCCCCGGCGACCTCGGCACCAAGGGCGGCATCGTCACCGACGAGAACGGCCGCGCCCTGCGCGCGGACGGCAGCGTGATCCCCGGCCTCTACGCAGCGGGCAACACCAGTGCCCCGGTGATGGGCCACACCTACGCCGGCCCCGGCGCGACCATCGGCCCCGCCATGGTGTTCGGGTACCTCGCCGCACTCGACGCGAAGGCGCACGCCGACGCCGAGAGTTCCGCAGCCGCCGCCAGCAGCAAGTAGGAGTACGAGCGATGCCTATCGATCAGTCCGTGGCGCTCGGCGCCGAGCTGCCCGAGGTCACCTTCTCCTGGACCGCCTCCGACGTCGCGCTCTACCACCTCGCGGTGGGTGCGGCGGCCGACCCGATGGACACCGAGGGCCTCAAGTACGTCGACGACGCCAGTCCCAAGGTCCTCCCGACCTTCGCGACCGTCGCGGCCTCCTTCCATGCGACCGAGCCGCCGAAGGTCGTCTTCCCCGGCGTCGACATCGACCTGGCGAAGGTCGTCCACGGCAGTCAACAGGTCACCGCGCACCGGCCGCTCCCCCCGTCGGGAACGGCCACGACCCGCACCCGGATCGCCGAGTTGCAGGACAAGGGATCGGCGGCCGTGATCGTCCAGGAGTCCGTCACGACCGACGAGAGCGGTGAGACCCTGTGGACCGCGCGCTCGTCGATCTTCGCGAAAGGCGAGGGCGGGTTCGGCGGTGAGCGCGGCTCCTCGTCGAAAGTGCCTTTCCCCGACCGGGTGGCCGACCACCGGATCACGGTCCCGACGCGCCCCAACCAGGCCCTGCTCTACCGGCTGTGCGGCGACCGCAACCCGCTGCATTCGGATCCCGCCTTCGCCAAGGGAGCCGGATTCGACCGCCCGATCCTGCACGGGTTGTGCAGCTACGGCAGTGTCGCGCGGGCCGTCGTCGACGAGGTGCTCGACGGCGACGTCACCAAATTGGCCGACTACTCGGCCTCCTTCGCCGGCATCGTGTTCCCCGGGGAGACCCTGCAGCTCGACGTGTGGGATGAGCGCGAGCGACTGTTGCTCACCGCATCGGTCGTCGAACGCGAAGCGCCCGCATTGGGAAACGTCGTATGCCTCGTTAACCGGTGATTCGGACACCCACGTTAAGCTCGACTGTCCGCAAACCGCCGTCGAGACCGTTTTCGGTCATTCGCACGCGCACCACATCTGGGAGAGACCATGAGCAACTCGCTGCAGTCCGCCGCCACCACCAACCGTGACGCCACCGTCGCCTCACTCGTCGACGTCATCGACGCCGAGGTCCGCGACCAGTCCGGCATCTCGGGCACCGCGGTGAAGGCGGCCTATGCCGCCGCCCAGAAGGTGAAGCCGGGCGTGGTGACGAATGCGACGAACGCGATGCTCGACGATTTCCTTGGCGCCTTGGCCCCGCTGTGGGATTCGAAGCCCGCCGACACCGGTTTCGGCGCCCACCTGGCGGCCAACGGCGACGCCGCGGCCGAGGCACTGCTCGCCGTCACGGATGGACAGGCCGGCGAGGCGAAGCCCGCCCTGGCGAAGGCTTACAACTCCCTGCGCGGCAAGGCAAAGGGATACGTCGTCGCCGCTCTGCCCCGCGTCGGCGACGCGATCGAGCAGAACGTCTGAGACGGGCGGTCAGACCGCGGAGATGGCGATGACGACGAGCCCCACGATGACGGCGACCAACGCCGTCAGCATGGAGAGCACGCGCCACATCCGTACTCGAACCGCATCGGAGTCAGATACCTGCGAGGTAGCCATGATCTCCCACTTTCGTTTGTCCCGGTGTCATACGGTCGGAGCGCTCACCAGGAACTTGTTGCTCCAGTGACTAATGTGACATAAATAGACGCCGTGTTCTCGATCGTGGTGCCCGTGTCGCGAATTGCCCGAATCGTTACCGAGGACATCAACGTCGGCGGCCGGAGCCGACTCAGCCCAGGCCGCGCACGATGCGCTCGATCAGACCCGATTCCGCGTCGGCGTCGACGGCCGGCCAGAGCAGCATCGCGAAGACCGAGCGAGCCGCGTAGCCGGCCGCAGCGGTGTCGTCGGGCGCCAGACCGAGGAGCCCGCCGGCAATGGTCAAGACCGTGGGCGATTCGATGACCGTCGTCATGCTGCGCGCCGCATGATCGGCGGTCACGAACTGTCGGGCGACCTTGTCCGCGCGGATCTGCGCGAGCGCCTCCCGGATGGCGGCGGCCGCGCGCCGATTCCCCGAGATGCCGGCCACCTCGGTCTCGACGGCTTGCACGATCGCACCGGACCGCTGCACCAGGACCGCCTCGACGATGGCCTGCTTGCCGCCGACGTGGCGATACACCGTGGCGCGGGAGCAATGCGCCCGGCGGGCGAGTTCGTCGATGTCCAGCGCATCCACGCCATGCTTGGCGATGAGGTCTGACGCGGCCTCGTACAGGCGCGCCCGGGCGCGCGCCTCTCGGTCGTCGCCGACCAACCAGTCCTTCGGCATAACGCCTATTGTGCGACGCCAAGAGTCCCTGTGCAGCAAGAGGTCTGATTCTTAGTATGAGATGACGGATCTGCCCAACGGGCACAATATGCCCCGTAGGCCACTATGTGTGAGATATTTCGTGGTGCCCGCGCCGGGGTACAAGTTTCGACTTCGACCCTCGCCTTGCGGGGCCGGGAACATTCCTCGACGCTGATCACATGAAACACGAGACCGTCACCGCCGACCTCGACGACGACGCCGAGTCCGGCATCGGGATCGAGGCCGCGCAGAACGAGCCGATGGGATGGTCGGCGATCTGGCTCGTCACCATGGTGTGTGCCGCCGTCAGCATGGTCGTCGCGGCCATGGCGGCGCTGAACACCGCACTGCAGGCGATCGCCGAAGACCCCAAGATCGCGGCCAGCGCGGCGGAGCAGACCTGGATCATCGACGGCTACACGTTGATGCTCGCCGCGCTGCTGCTGCCCGCCGGGGCGATCGGCGACCGGCTGGGCCGACGCGGGGTGATGATCGGCGGGCTCGTCGTGTTCGGCATCGCGTCGCTGCTCGGGGTGTTCGCCGGCAGTGCCACCGAACTCATCGCGACCCGGGCCCTCGCCGGCGCGGCGGCCGCGTTCATCATGCCGACCACGCTCTCGCTGATCACGTCGAACGTGCCCGTGTCGCGGCGCCCGCTGGCCATCAGCATCTGGGCCGGCGTCGCGGGCGTCGGAGCGATCGCCGGATTCTTCGTCACCGGGCTGCTGCTCAAATTCTTCGGCCAGGACAACTGGCGGGCCATCATGATCACCTTCGCGGTGTCGGCGGCGCTGACCGCCCTGCTATGTCTCACCGTCGGGACGTCGAAGGACTCCGATCCAGACCCCTTCGACTGGGCCGGATCGGTGGCCTCGGTGCTCGCCGTGTTCCTCTTCGTCTTCGGATTGCTGGAGGTGCCGCAGCGGGGCTGGACCAATCCCCTGGTCCTGGGGTCGCTGATCGGCGGGGTGGTCCTCGCGGTGGTGTTCTGCGTCATCGAATTCCGTATCCGGTTCCCGTTGCTGGACGTACAGCTCTTCACCAACCGCGCGTTCAGCGCCGGCTCACTCGCGGTGATGCTGCAGTTCTTCGCGTCGTTCGCGGTGTTCTTCCTGGTACTCCAGCAACTGCAGCTGATCTTCGGTTACACCCCGCTCGCGTCGGCGGTCGCCCTGTTCCCGCTGATCATCGGTGTCGGTGTGTTCTCGTTGATCGGCAACTGGGTGGCCGTGCGCTACCACTCGCTTCGGTTCGTCCTCGCCATCGGCGTCTTCCTCTGCGGCCTGGGCATCCTGCTCATGGGCGTCATCCACTACACGCAGTATTGGCAGCTGGCGGTGTTCCTCTCCATCGCCGCGGTCGGCATCGGTTTGGCGACCGCCCCGTCGACGACGGCGATCATGCAGAACACCCCGCTCGACGACCAGGGCGTCGGATCGGCGGTCAACGACACGGCGCGCGAACTGGGCGCGGCCGTCGGCATCGCACTCGCCGGCTCGATCCTCGCCGCCGGCTACGCGAATCGGATCGGCCCCACCGCGGAGGCCGCGCAACGCGCGCTCAGCAATCCGGCGACTGGCGGCGACCCGGCGACCGGTGCCGCGGCGGCCGAAGGTATCCGCAATTCACTGGCAGGTGCGACTCATGTGGCGGGCAAGCTGCCGGCACAGGCTCATCCGCTTGCCCAGCAGATCCTCGACGGCGCGCACGCCGCCTTCACCAACCCGATGCACACGTCGTTCATCATCCTGGGCGCCATTCTCATCGTCGGATCGGCAGTCCTCGCGTGGATCTCCCCGCGTCGGATGGTCCCGTTGGCGAAGGCCGACTAGACCCAAACCCCGCACAAATGGACATTCCCCGCACCGAAGAGGTGTGGGGAATGTCCGGAAGTGCGGGGTTTATCGACGGGGAGCGTCAGCGTTCGTTCGCGAGGATCACCGAAAGGAAGTACGGCAGGTCGTCACCCTCGCCGTTGTCGACGCGCTTGAACGCCTTGCCGATCGGGTTGGCGAAGTTGCCGTTCGGCCCCTCGACGACAGGCATGGCACCGTAGACATCGGTCAGCACCCACCTGTAGCCGTGGTTACGCACGAACACCTCGCCGATATAACACCCGGCGACGAAGACGGTCTCGGCCATCACGTCTGAGCCTTCGGGACGCCAATGGTCGAGCTTGCCGTCGACCCATTCGAGCGAAGCATCCGAGTAGTCGAGATTCACGCCGTCGATATTGCTCACCGCGTCGACAAAGGTCTGCGCGTGTGCGCTGCCATTCTCCGGCGTCGGGGGATGCTGAAGGCGCAGCCCACGTCCAGCCCAAGGCGGCCCGCACCCGTCTGCCGGGTCCCCAAGATCAGACATGATGGTTGGCCTCAGCGGTGGCGCGGAACCAGGGTGTTGCGGCCGATGAGCTTGCCGTCCATGTAGGCCGGGCCGGCGTAGCGGCCGTGGCCCTGACGGTTGAGGACGAAGCGGGTCCCGTGCATCTCGATGTACCCGCCTTGCGCGGTCGGGTAGATGTGCATCGGAATCGGCTTGCCGAACGGAATCGTCGGGTAGGACAGCAGCGTGTTGCCGCGGACGACGGCCCGAGAGGACGACGGGACGGATCCGACCTGGGTCTGCGTGAAGGTCGTGTACGTGTAGTCGCCGGCGGCGACCTGTGCGGCCGCCTCCGGCGCACCGGCCGTGGTGCCCACCAGCACGGATGCGGCTGCGGTCAGGCCGGCGAGGCCCAGGACAATCGTGTTCTTCGCTTTGCTCACGACCTCAGACCGTAGCAGTCTGGTCGGCCGCCGCCTTCGCCCACTTGTAGTCGGCCTTGCCCGCCGGGGTGCGCTTCACCTCGTCGACGAAGACGACGGTGCGCGGCACCTTGTAGCCGGCCAGCTCCGTGCGGCAGTGCTCCTGCACGTCCTCGAGCGAGGGCTCGTCGAAGCCGTCTGCGACCTTCGCCACGGCGGCCACCCGCTGGCCGTACTTCGCGTCGGGAACGGGCACCACCAGGGCGTCGGCGATCGCCGGATGCGCGTGCAGCACCGCTTCGACCTCCTCCGCGTAGACCTTCTCGCCACCGGTGTTGATGCACTGGCTGCCGCGGCCCAGGAAGACGATCGACCCGTCCTCCTCGACGTAGCCCATGTCGCCGAGCACCGAGATCCGCGTGCCGTCGGCCAACGTCGGGAAGGTGCGGGCGGTCTTCTCCTCGTCCTTGTAGTAACCGAGGGGGATGTTCCCGATGCGAGCGATGTAGCCGACCTCGCCGGGCGTGGTGATCTTCTCGAACCGCTCGTCGACGATCATCATCTTCTCGGTCGGCGGCACCTTGAGGTTGCCGTTCTCGTCGAGGGAGATCTCACCGTCGTTGCCCGATTCCGACGCGCCGAAGTTGTCGCGCAGCAGCAACCCCTCCTTCACGGCCACGAGCCGGTCGCGGACGTGCTGGCTCCAGATCGCACCGCCCGAGGCGATGGAGAACAACGACGACATGTCGACCTCGTCCTTGAGCTTCTCCATCTGCTCGACGAGCGGCAGACCCATCGCGTCGCCGACGATCAGGATGATCTGCGTCTGGTCGCGCTCGATGTTGCGCACGATCTGCTCGGCGTTGAAGTCGCGTTCCAGGATGAGCCGCCCGCCCAGCGAGAGGAAGGTGAACAGCGAGTACGACGCGGCGCCGTGCATCAGCGGCGCGGCGAGCAGGAAGGCGATCGACGGGAAGTCCTTGACCGCGCTCGCGATCTCGTCGTAGTCCTTGCGCGGGTCACCGTACGGATTGCCGCCGGAGATGGGCTTGCGGAAGAAGTCGTCGTGCTGCCACATGACGCCCTTCGGGTACCCGGTGGTGCCGCCGGTGTAGAGCAGGTACAGCTCTTCGCCGGTGCGCGGCTCGAAATCGCGCTCGGTCGGGTACTGGTCGACCTCGCCGAAGGACGCCAGCGCGACCTCACGCCCGTCGAGTGCGGCCACCGCGTCGCGCAGCTCGTCGGTGATCTCGCCGACGACGAAGATCGCGCGCACGAGCGGCAGTCGGCCCAGCAGTCGGGCGACGGCCGACTGGTGCTCCGGCAGTTCCACGACGATGGCCGCGGAATCGGAGTTCTCGAAGATGTACTCCAGCTCGGCGTCGGTGTAGCGGTAGTTGACGTTCACCGGGACGGCGCGCAACTTGATCGTCGCGAGCAGGGCCTGCACATGCTCCGGGCAGTTCTTGAGGAACAGCGCGACCTTGTCGTCGGCGCCGATCCCCTTCGACGCGAAGAAGTGCGCGACCTGGTTGGCCTGCCGGTCCATCTCGGCGTAGGTCGTCTGGTTGCCCTCGTAGGACAGGACGATGCGTTCGGGGACCGAGTCGGCGACCGTTTCGAAGACGTCGGCGAGGTTGAATTTCATTGCGGTGACTCCCTTGTCGAAGCTGGTGGCTGGTGATGTCGGTGGTGTGGGCTAGCCGGCGGTGAGGACGAGGCCGCTGGTCGGGACCCCGGTGCCGGCGGTGACGACGACGCGATGGGCCTCGGGTACCTGGTTGACCGATGTCCCCCGGAGTTGGCGGACGCCTTCGGCGATGCCGTTCATCCCGTGGATGTAGGCCTCGCCCAACTGCCCGCCGTGGGTGTTGAGTGGCAGCCGCCCGCCGACTTCCAGGGCGCCCGGTTCGGCGACGAACTCCTTGGCCTGCCCGCGCGCACAGAAGCCGAGCTCCTCGAGCTGCATCAGGGTGTACGGCGTGAAGTGGTCGTAGAGGATCGCGGCGTCCATGTCGTCGGGACGGAGGCCGGACTGGCCCCAGAGCTGGCGCCCGACGAGCCCCATCTCGGGCAATCCGGCGAGCTCGTCACGGTAGTAGCTGGTCATGATGTACTGGTCGGTCCCACTGCCCGACGCTGCTCCGGCGATGACGGCCGGCGGGTGCGGGAGATCCTTGGCGCGCTCGGCGGACACGATGACCAGTGCGACGCCGCCGTCGGATTCCTGACAGCAGTCGAGCAGGTGCAGCGGCTCGGCGATGTAGCGCGAGTTCTGGTGCACCTCCAGCGTGATCGGCTTGCCGTAGAAGAAGGCGTTGGGATTGTTCGCCGCGTGTTTGCGGTCGACGACGGCGACCCGCCCGAAATCCTCGCTCGTCGCACCCGTCTCGTGCATATAGCGCTGGGCGACCATCGCGACGAATGCGGCCGGGGTCGAGAGACCGTGCGGGTAGGAGAAGGCGTTGTCGGTGCCCGACGAGGTGGCCTGCGTCGCGACGTCGGTGCTGACCTGGCCGAATCGGTTGCCCGAGCGCTCGTTGAAGGCGCGATAGGCAACGACGACGTCGCACACCCCGGTCGCGACGGCCATCGCGGCCTGCTGCACGGTCGAGCAGGCGGCGCCGCCGCCGTAGTGGATGCGCGAGAAATAGGTCAGTTCGCCGATCCCGGTGGCCCGCGCGACCGCGACCTCCATGTTGGTGTCCATCGTGAAGGTGACCAGGCCGTCGACGTCGGCGGGGGTCAACCCCGCGTCGGCGATGGCGGCGTTGACCGCCTCCGCGGCCAGGCGCAGCTCGCTGCGACCGGAGTCCTTCGAGAAGTCGGTGGCGCCGATGCCGACGATCGCGGCCGAACCGGACAGGCTCATCGTCGCGCTCCTTCTCCGGGTGCCAGGGTGACCTCGACGGTCGAGATGACGTGCTTGCCGAGGCTGTTGGTGCCGGTCACCGCAACCGTCGCCTCTCGTCCGTTTTGTCCGATTACCTCACCGGTGAGATTCAGCGTGTCATACGCATACCAGGGGACGCCGAGCTTCAGCGCGATCGATTTGACCCGCGCGCCCGGACCGGCCCAATCGGTCACGAAGCGCTCCACCAGCCCGGTGTCGGTGAGGATGTTGACGAAGATGTCCTTCGACCCGCGCTGCTGGGCCAGGTCGCGGTCGTGGTGGACGTCCTGAAAGTCGCGGGTGGCCAACGCGGTCGCGACGACGAACGTCGGGGTCGCCTCGATGGTCAGGGGTGGCAATTCGGCGAACGAGGTCTCGATACGGTTCCTCGCCTTGCGGCTCGGATCCACTCGACCACCGTCAGATGAGTTCGATCGATCGCTACGGTGGTCGAGTGCCGGCGAGGCGCTAGCCGAGTCGGTGTATCGAGACCCACCGTCAGACGAGTGCACCGCGACCGGCACGAACGCGTAGTTCGACCAGCCGTCCGGGCTACGGTCGTCGGCCGGAAAATCGAGGAACTCGACGACGACGGGCATGCCGATCTCCACGTCGTCGGGGTCGACGTCGCGCAGTTCGCCGAGCATCCGCACCCCCTCGTCGAGCTCGACGAGTGCGACGACGAACGGCAGCGTCCGCCCCGGCACCCGAGGCGCGTGGTGGACGACGTAGCTGTACACCGTGCCCGTGCCGGAGGCGACGACGTAGTCGGTGGTGCCGTAGACGCCGTCCGCACCACGCGTCGTCCACGTCGCCGGGATCGGGGGGTGCTGCAGTTCCGAGGTGGGCAGCTTCTGGATGCGCAGCTCGTGCGCGGCGACCCCGTCCCAGAAGAAGGCCGTGTCCGGCGACGCCTGAGGGCGGATCAGCCTGGCCGGGTCGAGGGTGCCGGGAGCCGGAGCAACCGCCTTCGCGGTCCCCGGTCGGAACTTGAGGATGCGGAAGTCCATCTCGGCGACGACCTCGTCGCCTACGCGCCAGGTGTTGTGGGTGGTGAAGAACCATCCCTCGCCCAGTGCGGTCTGCTTCGGCCCGACCACGTCGACCAGTTCGGCGGACAGCGACACCTCCTCGCCCGGGCGCAGGTACCGGTGGTACACCGAGTCACAGTTGGTCGCCACGACCGACGTGTACCCGGCCTCGTCGAAGAGTTCGGTCGCGCGGCCCAGCGGATCGTCGTCGGTGCGGGTGCCGTGCAGCCCGCGCATCGTCCACACCTGTGCCATCGCCGGCGGCGCGACGATCCCGTCGTGCCCGGCCGCACGGGCGGCCTCCTCGTCGACGTAGATCGGGTTGGTATCCCCCATCGCCTCGACCCAGTTGTGGATCATGGGCCGGTTCACCGGGTCGCGACCGGCCTTGGGGGCGCTGGCTCCCGCCGCCTGCAGCTGCTGTGCCGCGGCGCGGATGTCGTCGGCGTTCATCGTCTCCTCGAGCGTCGTGGTGTCCACTGGTCCCCCTACTGCCGCGGCGCGCGCGGCAATCCCAAGCCGGCGGTGGCGATCATGTCGCGCATGACCTCGTTGACGCCGCCGCCGAAGGTGATGACGACGTTGCGCTTCTCCTGCACGTCCAACCAGTTCACGAGGTCTGCGGTGTCGGGATCGGTGAAGTCGCCGTAGCGGCCGAGCAGGTCGTCGGCGATCCGCATGATCACCTGGATGCGCTCGGTGGAGAACACCTTGGTCGCCGCCGCGTCGGCCATCGAGATGGCTTCGCCCGTCGACGCGACCTGCCAGTTGAGCAGCTCGTTGATCCGCGCATACGCATCGATCTGCGCGAGGGCGCGCCGGACGTCGCGGTCGTCCGCGGGCGGGGTGCCGTCGGGTCCGGGTCGGGCCGCCCAAGCGCGCAGCTTGTCGGCGACGCCCTCGATCCGTCCGGCGGGGCCGAGCATCACGCGCTCGTGGTTGAGCTGGGTGGTGATGAGCTTCCAGCCGCCGCCCTCGTCGCCGACCCGCATTGAGACGGGCACCTTCACGTCGGTGTAGTAGGTCGCGTTGACGTGGTGCGCGCCGTCGGCGGTGATGATCGGCGTCCAGGTATAGCCGGGGTCGGAGGTGTCGACGATGAGGATCGTGATGCCCTTGTGCTTCGGGGCGTCGGGGTCGGTGCGCACGGCGAGCCAGACGTAATCGGCGTCGTGACCGCCGGTGGTGAAGATCTTCTGCCCGTTGACGATGTAGTGGTCGCCGTCGCGGACCGCGGTCGTCGTGAGCGAGGCGAGGTCGGTACCGGCCTCCGGCTCGGTGTACCCGATGGCGAAGTGGACGTCGCCGGCCAGGATGGCGGGCAGGAACTTCGCCTTCTGCTCCTCGGTGCCGTGGACCTGCAGCGTCGGCCCGACGGTCTGCAGCGTCACCGCCGGCAGCGGCACGTCGGCGCGCACCGCCTCGTTGGTGAAGATCTGCTGTTCCAGGTCGCCGAACCCCTTGCCGCCGAACTTTTTCGGCCAGCCGACGCCGAGCCGGTCGTCGGACCCCATCTGTTTGACGACCTTGCGCAGTGTCGCGCCGTGCCGCTCGGTGAGCAGGGTCTCCTGGTCGTCGGGGCCCACCAGGTCGCGGAAGTAGGCGCGGGCGTCGTCGCGCAGTTCACGCTGCTCGGGCGTGAGGTCGATGAACATGCCGTCGCCGGGCAGCAGCCCGCTCGCCGGAAGGTCCGCCGCTCGCCGCTGGGCGTCGGCGAGTTCGTCGAGCGTGCCCAGACCGCCGACGAGTCGGGCGAGGTCCTTGGCCAGCGAGAAGTAGCGGTGCAGCGGATAGGTGACATCCACGCCGATCCCGCCGTGCAGATGCGTCATGGTCCGCATCGTCGCGGGCACCTCGGCGGCAACCCAGTAGGCGCCGATGGCGATGTCCTGCCCGGCGTCCAGGCCGTTGGCGAGGCGCCAGGCGGCGGCGGTCGTCGTGAGGTTCAGGGAACGGCCGATCACATAGATGTCGGCGAGCTGCTGCCCGACGGCCTGGAACAGCGCGATCGGCTTGCCGAACTGATGGCGCGTGCTCACGTGGGTGGCGGTCATCGCCGTCGCGCCGTCGACGAGGCCGTCGGCGTAGGCGTTGAGCGCGAACCGGTAGTGGTCGAGCAGTTCGGACACGTCGATCGGCATGACGTCGTCGTCGGCCACCGTCACGCCGGCGAATCTCACCGTCGACTCGCTCCACCCGCTCGACGACGGGGTGCGCGTGACGTCGACACCGGGTGCATCGGCGGGCACCCATACGACGACGCCGCGGCCGTCGGGGCGGCGCGCAGTGACCAGGAAGGCATGGGCGCCGTCGGCGCACAGGACTCCGGACTTCGTCGCAGTCAGCGTGTTGCCGTCGAGGAGGGCCGCCGGTTCGGCAAGCAGACCCGCCCCCGATTCGCGGGCGGCGATGGCGATCCACGCCCCCTCCGTGATCGCGGCGAGGCGCTTCGCCGCCTGCGCGTGCGGGGCGAGTGCGAGGGCCGCCGCCAAGGTCGCCGGCGCGGGGGTGACCGCCGAGGCCTTTCCGGCCCGGCGCAGCAACGGCAGGATGGCCGTCGCATCCAACGCATCGCCGCCCAATGACTCCGGGAGCGGGAGGGCCATCAGACCTGCGTCGACGATCGCCTGCCAGATGTGCCGGTCGAAACCGTCCGGGCCGGTGAAGCGATCCGCGGGATCCACGGGATTCCTCGTGAATACGTCCTGCGCCACGTCTGCGACCGCGGACGCGGCCGCGTCGAGTGTGAAGTCCACCGTCGCCTCTCCTGGAATAGAACCTGTTCTAAATCAATGTAGTGGGTAGCTGCCTGGAATACTAGAACAGGTTCTACTTCTTCGTCGCGATACCCGGTCCCGCGTGAACCACGGCAATCGAATGGTTCAATCGAAAGATGAGCAGCACTCGGGTCAGCGTTCCCTCCGGCGACGTCACGATCATCGGCGACCGGTTCGGCGACCCGGCCGATCCGCCGATCCTCTTCCTCCACGGCGGCGGTCAGACCCGGCACTCGTGGGCCAACTCGGCCCGTCGACTGGCCGAGGCCGGCTGGTCGACGCTCACCGTCGACCTGCGCGGTCACGGGGAGAGCGGGTGGTCGCGCGGCGGCGAATACGGCCTGAACCGATTCGCCGCCGACATCACCGCGGTCGCCCAATGGCTGCCCGAACCGCCGGTCCTCGTCGGCGCCTCCCTGGGCGGCAACGCCGCACTCTCCGCCTTGGGCGACAACGCCGAGCTGGCCCGCGCCCTCGTCCTGGTCGACGTCTCCCCCTTCATCCAGTCGTCGGGGCGCGACCGCGTCCGCGCGTTCATGGCGGCGAATGCGGAAACCGGCTTCGCGTCACTGGAGGAGGCCGGCGATGCCGTCGCCGAGTATCAGCCACATCGCAAGCGCCCGAAGAACCTCGACGGGCTGCGCAAGAACCTTCGCGAACGCGACGGGCGCTGGTATTGGCATTGGGACCCCGCGTTCATCACCGGGCTCGGGAGCGACGCGGTGCAGCGCGACCGCATCCTCGACCCGGTACACCTCGGCGCGGCCGCCGCCTCGCTGCGCGTCCCCACCCTGCTGATCCGCGGCGGCGAATCCGACGTCATCAGCGCCGAGGACTCCGCGCGCTTCCTGCACGTCGTGCCGCATGCCGAGTTCGCGTCGGTCGGCGGTGCGCACCACATGGTCGCCGGCGACGACAATGCCGTCTTCGAAGACGTCCTCGCCGACTTCCTGGACCGACGCGTCCGCTCACGACTCGACCTCTTCGCCGCTGTCGCCGACTGAGCTGGGTCGTTTCCAACACGGCCATGCACTTTCCAACACCGATTGCTGTTGGAAACCGTGTCGCGGTGTTGGAAACGCCCTCGAGCCGCCTCGCCGACCGGTTCAGCCGCGCGGCATCCCGAGGATTCGCTCGGCGGCGGCGGTCTTGAGGATCTGCGTCGTTCCGCCGGCAATCGAGAGGCAGCGGTTCAGCAGGAACAGCTCCGACGCCTCGGAATCCGTCATTCCGTCGACGCCGAGCAGGCGCAGCGCGAAGTCGGGCACCGCCTGCCGGTGGATCACGCCGATCAGCTTGCGCACGCTCGACGCGGCACCCGGATCGTGACCGGCCAGCCTCTGCGACACCGACCGCGCATCCAAGGCGCGTCCGTTGTGGGCCTCGGCGACCAGCGACCCCAGCTCGGCCAGCTCCCCGTCGGACAGGGGCGTCTTCTTCGCCTCGATCTGCCGCAACAGCGCGTCCATCTCCTTGCCGAGGCTCGAGCCGCCCATCGCCACCCGCTCGTTGGCCAGCGTCGTGCGGGCCAACCGCCACCCGCCGTTGACCTCCCCGACGACCAGCTCGTCGGGTACGAACACATCGTCGAGGAATACCTCGTTGAACATCGCCCGCCCGGTCAGCTCGCGCAGCGGCCGGATGTCGATCCCGGCCGACGCCATGTCGACGAGGAAGTAGGTGATCCCCTTGTGCTTCGGGGCATCCGCGTCGGTCCGCGCCAAACAGACCGCCCACTGGGCGTTGTGCGCCTGGCTCGTCCAGATCTTCTGGCCCGTCAGCCGCCACCCGGGCTCCCCGTCGGGCCCGGTCCCGCGCACGGCTTTGGTGCGCAGCGAGGCGAGGTCGGAGCCGGCTTCCGGCTCGGAGAAGAGCTGGCACCAGATGATGTCGCCGGCCAGGGTCGGCGCGACGAAGCGTTCCCGCTGCTCGTCGGTGCCGTGCTCGAGAATCGTCGGGATGGCCCACCCGGCGATCACCAGGTCGGGTCGCTCGACGCCCGCGCGATCGAGCTCGTCGTCGATCAGCAATTGCAGCGCCGGGCTGGCACCGAGGCCCTGCGGCTTCGGCCAATGCGGCGCGAGGTAACCGGTTCGGGCGAGTTCACCGCGACGCTCGTCGACGGGGGTCGCCGCGATCTGCTCGACGGTGGCGCGCACCCCGGCACGCTGCTCCTCGACTGCGGTGAGGTCGACGGAGAATCGTCGCCGCTCCCCGGCCACGGCCGCTCGACCCAGCTGGACGCGTTGCGCCGACGAGTCGGCGAGCGCGGCGCGCATCGCCAACGCCGACCGCAGGTAGAGATGCGCGTCGTGCTCGAAGGTGAAGCCGATGCCGCCGAGCACCTGGACGCAATCCTTCGCATTGGCCAGCGGCAGTTCGGCGACCAGGATGTTGGCCGCCATCGCAGCGAGACCGTGTTGGGCGCCCGCCTCGAAATCGTCCTCCGGCGCGACGAGCAGGTCGTCCACGGCACCGGCCTGATCCCAGGCCGCCGCGGATAGCTGCTCGCTGCGGCACAACATGTCGGCGAGGAGGTGCTTGATCGCCTGGAAGGAACCGATCGGAGCGCCGAACTGGGTGCGGACCTTGGCGTAGTCGGCGGCGGTATCCAGACACCAGCGCGCCACTCCGGAGTGGAAGGCCGTGAACCCGGCACCGAGTACGGCCGACACCCGCGATGCCCGCGGCAGTTCCACGGCGACGTCCAGATCGAGCCCGGAGATCGCGACCCGCGAGCACGACATCGTGCCGTCGAGCGCGTCGCAGCGCTGCGCGTCGACCGTCGCTCCGCCCGGCGGCACGAGGTACCAGCGGGTTCCGCGTTGGGGGAACACGAGGTTGACCAGCAGCGCAGCCTCGGGCACCCAACCGGGGACGAGCCCGAGGTCGATCCGCCCGGCCGGGTTCACCGGCAACGGGTCGCGGCCGTAGCCGTAGTGGTCGGCGGGCACGACGACGGGGAGTTCCCCGGCGAGGACGGCCTCGGTCAGCTCCCGGGCCCGCTCCCCGTCGGTCCGCGAGAGCGCGACCCCGGCGGCCATCGTCGCCACGATCGGACCGGGCACGAGCCAGCGACCGCACTCGGCGACCATCGCGGCCGCATCGGCGAACGGCGCGCCCAGCCCGCCGCGCTCCTCATCCGCCGTGGCGGCGAAGATGCCGAGTTCGGCCAACTCCGGCCACAGGTTTCGCCATCCGTCGGACGGGGCGTCGAGTTCGGCGCGCACGAGTCCCGTCGTGTCGCGCGCGCGAGCCCAATCGGCCAGCGCCGCACACACGGCGATTTGCTCGGCTGACGTGGCGATTGTCACGGAATTCCCCTGCATGTCGAATTGAAACGAGCAACTAGAACCTGTTCTAATATGCCATGTGGCCCTCATCTACTGATAGCCGCAGGCGAAAGGAACCCCGAGACGATGGCACGAACCGCAACCGCCAAGGTCGACGCCGATGAGCGCATCGACGCGCCCATCGTCGACGAGACCCCCGCCAGCGGTGCCACCGGCGGGTCGTCAGCCCAGCGCGAACGCCGGCGCCGCATCCTCGACGCGACGCTCGCCCTCGCCTCCAAGGGCGGCTACGACGCCGTCCAGATGCGCACGGTGGCCGAGAAGGCCGACGTCGCCGTCGGCACCCTGTACCGCTACTTTCCGTCGAAGGTCCACCTGCTGGTCACGGCGCTCTCCCGCGAGTTCGAGCGCGTCGAAGCCCGCGTCGACCGGTCACAGCTCCCCGGCAAGAACGGCGTCGAGCGCCTGCGCACCGTGCTGGACATGATCACCGTCGCGATGCAGCGCGACCCACTGCTCACCGAGGCTATGACCCGCGCCTTTATGTTCGCCGACGCCTCGGCGACCGCGGAGGTCGACAACGTGGCCAACACCATCGACCGGCTATTCGCCGGGGCGATCGTCGGCGTCGAACGCGAGCCCGACGAAGAGGACTTCGCCATCGCGCGCGTCATCGCCGACGTGTGGATGTCGAACCTCGTCCAGTGGCTGACCCGCCGCGCGTCGGCCACCGACGTCACCAACCGGATGGAACTGACCGTCCGACTGCTGCTGAAGGGCCGCGAGGGCTGATCGCCGCGACAGCGCAGCGGATCTGGTCCACAGAGGAACCACGATCCGTTGCGCTGAGTCGCTTCTAGGGGCGTACGCGCAGGTCGCGAGCGATCATCGGCCAGGTGCGCTCGAGGTCGTCCTGCCAATAACCCCACGAGTGCGTGCCGGTCGGACGGAGCATGACCTTCGCCGGAATCCGCAACTGTGCCAGCCGCTGCGCCATCTGCTGGGTGCAGAGGTTCACGCCTCCCTCGATGAGACCGCCGACGACGACCTGGTTGGCCAGCGCCAACGGGTCGTTGTTGACGAGCTTCGCGCCCATGGTGTCGTTGCGGCCGGGCAATCCACTGCCCGCGGTCAGGTAGACCTTCGTGCCGCGCAGGCGGGCGGCGTTGATGTACGGGTCATTGGCGATCCAGCCGGGACCGCCGACCGGTCCCCACATGTTGACGACGTTGCCGCCGCCACGGTCGCCGACGACCATCTTGATGTACGATTGCCCGATCGGGTCCGACGTCCGCGCACACCCGCTGTAGCCGGCGACCGACCGGTAGAGCCGCGGCGCGGAGATCGCGAGGTTGAGCACCGACGTCCCGGCCATCGAGATGCCGGCCAGACCGTTGGTCTTGGTGGTCTTGAACTGCTTGTCGATCAGCGGCGGAAGTTCCTTGGTCAGGAAGGTCTGCCATTTGTTGCGCCCGAGCACCGGGTCGTCGCGCTGCCAGTCGGTGTAGTACGAGAACGCCCCGCCGATCGGCGTGACGACGTAGACATTCTTCGACGCGAAGAACTGCGCGTAATCGGTCTTGGCCGCCCAGGTCGCCGCATCCTCGCCGCCGCCCGCACCGTTGAGCAGGTAGAGCACCGGACTCGGCTTCTTCTCGTCGCGCGGGAGCAGGACGGTCAGCGGGATCTGTCGGTTCATCGACGCCGAGTAGACGACCACCGTCGTCGTGCGGCCCACACCGTGGGTCACCGCCTCGATCTTGGACTTCTTGGCGACGGGCAGGATCGACGACCCGCCGGACCCGACGTACGGCAGGGCCAGGGCACCGCCGACGGCGAGCGCGGCAACCGCCGCGGCACCGACCGCCGCCTTCGAGACCGCGCTGCGGCCAGGGCCCTTTCGGAATCCCATCCCAACCCCTTTGATCACATCAGTCACATACGTAACAAGCCCAAGGCTAGGAGTGCGTGCCGCCCGATTCCACCCGAGCCGGTTGTCGTTGCCGGTTCGCAACCGGTTTGTGACGACAACGGCCCGGCACCCTCTCGGATGCCGGGCCGCGATCAGTTGTCTCGGACTAGCTCGCTTCGCCGGTGGCGTCGCCGACCTCGGTCAGCTCGGCCGGGGCGTCGGGAACAGCACGGGGCTTCTCCGAACCGGTGAAGGTGAACGTCGCACCGTCGCCGTCGTCCTCGCCGTCCCAGCCGTCGACGTCCACCACGACGATCTGACCGGGGGTGACCTCGTTGAACAGGATCTTCTCCGAGAGCTGGTCCTCGATCTCGCGCTGAATCGTGCGACGCAGCGGGCGGGCGCCCAGCACCGGGTCGAAGCCGCGCTTGGCCAGCAGCTGCTTGGCCTTCTCGGTCAGCTCCAGCTCGATGTCCTTGGCCTTGAGCTGCGTCTCGACACGGCCGATCATCAGGTCGACCATCTCGATGATCTGGTCGCTCGTCAGCTGGTGGAACACGATCACGTCGTCGATGCGGTTCAGGAACTCCGGGCGGAAGTGCTTCTTCAGCTCGTCGTTGACCTTCTGCTTCATCCGCTCGTACTGCGAATCGTTGTCGTTGGACTTCGAGAAGCCCATGCCGACGGCCTTCGAGATGTCGGAGGTGCCCAGGTTCGACGTGAAGATCAGCACGGTGTTCTTGAAGTCGACCGTGCGACCCTGACCGTCGGTGAGACGACCGTCCTCGAGGACCTGCAACAGCGAGTTGTAGATCTCCGGGTGGGCCTTCTCGATCTCGTCGAACAGCACGACCGAGAACGGCTTGCGGCGCACCTTCTCGGTGAGCTGGCCGCCCTCTTCGTAGCCGACGTACCCGGGAGGGGCACCGAACAGCCGCGACGCGGTGAAGCGGTCGTGGAACTCGCCCATGTCGATCTGGATGAGCGCGTCGTCCTCGCCGAACAGGAAGTTCGCCAGCGCCTTGGACAGCTCGGTCTTACCGACACCGGACGGACCGGCGAAGATGAACGAGCCCGACGGGCGCTTCGGATCCTTCAGGCCGGCACGCGTACGGCGGATCGCCTTGGAGACGGCCTTGACCGCGTCCTCCTGGCCGATGATCCGCTTGTGCAGCTCGTCCTCCATGCGGAGCAGACGCGTGGTCTCCTCCTCGGTGAGCTTGAACACCGGGATGCCGGTCCAGTTGCCGAGGACCTCGGCGATCTGCTCGTCGTCGACCTCGGCCACGACATCCATGTCGCCGCTGCGCCACTGCTTCTCGCGCTCGGCGCGCTGCGCGACGAGCTGCTTCTCCTTGTCGCGCAGGCTGGCCGCCTTCTCGAAGTCCTGGGCGTCGATCGCCGATTCCTTCTCCTTGCGCGCGTCGGCGATCTTCTCGTCGAACTCGCGCAGGTCTGGCGGTGCGGTCATCCGGCGGATGCGCATGCGCGCTCCCGCCTCGTCGATGAGGTCGATCGCCTTGTCCGGCAGGAACCGGTCGTTGATGTAGCGGTCGGCCAGCGACGCGGCCGCGGCCAGCGCACCGTCGGTGATGGACACCCGGTGGTGCGCCTCGTAGCGGTCGCGCAAACCCTTGAGGATCTCGATGGTGTGCTCCACCGAGGGCTCGCCGACCTGAACCGGCTGGAAGCGGCGCTCCAGGGCGGCGTCCTTCTCGATGTACTTGCGGTACTCGTCGAGCGTGGTGGCGCCGATGGTCTGCAGCTCGCCGCGGGCCAGCTTCGGCTTCAGGATCGACGCGGCGTCGATCGCGCCCTCGGCGGCACCCGCCCCGACGAGCGTGTGCAGTTCGTCGATGAACAGGATGATGTCGCCGCGGGTGTTGATCTCCTTGAGCACCTTCTTCAGGCGCTCTTCGAAGTCACCGCGGTAGCGGCTGCCCGCGACCAGCGACCCGAGGTCGAGCGTGTAGAGCTGCTTGTCCTTGAGCGTCTCTGGCACGTCGCCGTTGACGATGGCCTGCGCCAGCCCTTCGACGACGGCGGTCTTGCCGACGCCGGGCTCGCCGATCAGCACCGGGTTGTTCTTGGTGCGGCGGCTCAGCACCTGCATGACCCGCTCGATTTCCTTCTCGCGGCCGATGACCGGGTCGAGCTTGCCCTCCCCGGCTGCTGCGGTCAGGTTGCGGCCGAACTGGTCGAGGACCAGCGAGGTCGACGGGGTGCCCGCCTCGCTGCTGCGACCGCCGGTGCCCGCCTCCTGCGGCTCCTTGCCCTGGTAGCCGGAGAGCAGCTGGATGACCTGCTGGCGGACCTTGTTCAGGTCGGCGCCGAGCTTGACCAGCACCTGGGCGGCGACGCCCTCACCCTCGCGGATGAGGCCGAGCAGGATGTGCTCGGTGCCGATGTAGTTGTGGCCGAGCTGCAGGGCCTCGCGCAGCGAGAGCTCCAGCACCTTCTTGGCCCGCGGCGTGAACGGGATGTGCCCCGCCGGTGCCTGCTGGCCCTGGCCGATGATCTCCTCGACCTGCGTGCGCACGGCCTCCAGCGAGATCCCGAGGGACTCGAGTGCCTTGGCGGCGACGCCCTCACCCTCGTGGATGAGGCCGAGCAGGATGTGCTCGGTGCCGATGTAGTTGTGATTGAGCATCCGCGCCTCTTCTTGCGCCAGGACGACAACCCGGCGTGCGCGGTCGGTGAACCGTTCGAACATCGTTCTCCCTTACGTGGCTCCACTCGGTCGTACCGCGCCCCGCTGCGCGGCCGTGTGGCTGGCACCGCACGTGTACGACCTGCTTGGTTCCACTCTAGTGGTGTTTGGACCCGCACCCGCAATCGTTATGCGGTCGGTGACGATCACGGGCGCTTACCGGTGTTCAACGCGGCCGTTACGCACGGTGTTCCCCCGCATCCACTCGTGGAGTACGCCAGCAGCGAACATCGACCCAGACGGGGCGCTACTCTGGGGAACCATGTCGTCCCCCCTGGTCATCCCGCCGACGCAGCCCTTTCCCGTCGGGGGTTCTTCCGAGTCGGCCCGCGCCTTCCGTTGGCGCGGCGACGGCGGCCTCACCGCCGGGCAGCAGGAGGCCCTCAACGTCGGCGCATTCCTGTGGGGTGTCAATGAGATGTGGTGCGACAGCCTCGACGTCGACATCGCCCAAACCCAGGCGCGCGACGCGATCGCCCAGTCGTGGGGGGTCACCGACGCCGTCAGCGCGCGGATGACCGTCGGACGACTCCTCGACGGCATGCACAGCAGCGCGTTCGAGGTCGTCGCCCCCCTCGTCGCGGCCATCGTCAACAAGACGGCCGGCCACGATCCCGACGCCCACCGCGAGTTCCTGGCCGCCCGCGCGCAGTTCCGCGGACCGTCGGTGACGATCGACGACTACGACGCGCTGCTGAACCTACGCACCATGAACGTGCTGCGGCCGGTGATCGCCGATTCCTATTTCCCGACGCATATCCGGTCCTGGGACCTGGGTCGGGTCGGCTACGTCGTGCGCATGTCCCGGGCCTCGGGCTACCTCAGCACCGACGAGTGCTGGCCGATGCTGCTCTCGGCGGCCGAGTCGGCCCGCAGCTACTACGCCAACTGGCGCCAATTCGCGCACGGCCTGGTCATCGGCCGGACGTATTGGATGGCCCTGCACGAGATGAACAACGCGTCGGCGGCGGCCAAGGCGGCCGGCGAACGCGTACACGGCCTGCTGATGCGGCCGGACAGCCCGTGGCGGCGCTACGCGCTGGGTCAGGGCGAGGGCGGCGTCTCGATGGTGAAGGAACAGCCCGAGCCGGAGACCACCGGGGACACGACCACCGGCGAACAACCGAGCGCGCCCAGCGGACCGCAACCGGGCGAATTGGGCATGTAGCTAGTAGCCCGGCCCCTCCGGTTCGACCCCGAACATCCGCGCCACCGCGGCCGAGGCGGTCTGGTCGTCGAGCCCGCCCGCGCGCTGCGCCTCCCGGATGGCCCGGTAGCGGGTGAATTCGTCCACCACCCCGCCGTCGGAGGCCTTCTCGCGCTGATCCGCGTTCTGGTTCATCAGGTCGGCGACCACCCAGTAGACGCGCTGGTCACTCGCGTAGACCGAGGTGATCCCGTTGACGAAGATCTTGGTCCACGACTCGTAATCCTGCAGTTGGGCGATCCGGTACCCGTCCTCCACCTCGCCGTCGGCGACACCGGTCACCGCCTGCAGCGGCATCTCGTAGACGAAGCCGGGGGTGTTCTTCTCGGCGTTGCCCGCACTGGCCAACAGCACCCGTTCACTGGTGACGGCGAACAGACCCCACTCGCCCTTGAACCATCCCGACGTGACGTTGAGGACCAGTTCGTCGGGACGCAGGGCGCCGACGAGGACCTGGGCGTTGGCCGACCCCTCCTCCACCCAGAACATCGCCGCCGCGATGTCGGGTCGCTGCGGGGTCGGGGTTCCGTAGGACTGCTGTCGCGCGGCGCTCACGCCTCCCAATCTAACGCAGGCCAGACGCGACTTCGTTCGATCGGGTTCGTCGCGCCACCCCCACGTGCCTGCACGGTTGTGCTCAGGTCGCCGTGGTTCACTGTTATCCATGTCTTCCAGGCCCCGCCGCTTACCGTTCGGAATCGGGACGATCGTCATGGTCCTGATCGCCGCGATGGTCGCGGTCGCGGCGTTCACCCTCGCCCAGGGCGCCGATGTCCCGCATCGGATGACGAGTCACGAATTCGGTCGACTGCGCACCCTCGACGACCAGCCGAAGACCGTGTGGACCCGCAGCAGCGACGATCTGCCCGGGTTCACCGGCAACGGCCCGGTCACCGTCGCCGACACCTACGGCGACATGTGGCTGCTCGCCTACCCGTCGGGAATCGGCCGCGCCTTCCTCGCGGTCAACCAGTTCGACGGGTCGTCGCGATGGGACCATCCGGTCGTCGCGGGCCTGGGCGGCTGCGCTTTCGACGGTCGGGGCAAGACCGGCTGCGCGATCAAACTGGGCAGCGCCCCGGACGGCTTCTACCCCGTCGACTCGGGTTCGGGTGAACTCGGCCCGATGCAGCCGCTGCAGGACACCGGCAGCGTCATCGGCGTCGGGAGAGACTTCATCCGGGTCAACCAGGTCGGCTACCGGGTCAGCGCGACCAGCCCCGACGGCGCCACGAAGTGGAGCCGCACCTTCGCCGACTCCGCGACGCCCAGCTACCTGGCCGGACCCGATCTCATCGACGTCTCGCTGGCCGACGCCAGCCACGTGCTGCTCGACCCGGCGACCGGTGAACCACGACTGACCTGCAGCTCGTGCACCGTCACCGCCTACCCGACCGGGCTGGTCGTCGCCCGCCGCGACGACGACACCATCGATTTCTACCGCATCGACCGGCACGGTCGCCTCGTCCTGAAACCGACCCACGTCGCCCGCAGCATGCAGGTATCCCGCGGCCCGGCCGCCCTCCCGGTGCTCGGCGGGATCGGCTCGGCGACGGTGGGCGAGACCCACGGACGCTTCGAGGTCCGCGATCCGGCGAAGGCGGACGCCCTGTGGCAGGTCAACTCCGACGAGCTCTCCAAGGCCGCCCCGATGGCATGCGGCACCCTCGTCGCCTTCGGCCGCAAAGACCTGACCCGCGAGGTGATGCGGCTCGACGCGTCGGGAACCACCGTCGGCCGGCTACCCGCCCCGGACCTGCAGCATCCCGACACCAGCCTCGCGGAGCTGAAGTGCATCGGCTCCTTCGGCGACACCCTCGTCGCGGCCAACGACAACCAGCTGACCGCTTTCGACGCGAAGGCGGGCAAGATTCGCTGGGCACTGCCGATCAACGGCACCGCCACGAATGTCAACGGCTACATCGTGCTGCGCCAGGGGTCCAGCCTGTCCCTGCTGGGCTGATCGCCGCGCCACGATCAGCGGGAGGCCAAGCCGACAACGAGCAGTGCGAACCCGGTGAGATGGGCGACGAGCCGCGCAACGTTCCACCGCGCCCACTCGCCGGCGAAGGCCGACCACACCCGATTGGCCTCGGACGCGGTTGTCGGGGTGCCGGCGCGCGCAAGCAGATCGTTCAGCGGCACGTTGAGCATCACGGTGATCAGGACGCCGACCACATAGCAGACCAGCGCGCCGAGGGTCCACCATCGAAGCCCGTCATTCCAGCTCACCGCTGCGGCAATGATCGCGACGATTAGCCCGCCGCCGAACAGCACACCGAAGACCGGGTTGAGTATCGCCGTGTTGATCCGCTGCATGACATCGACGGCCGCCGCCGACTGTGCCCGGTTCATCCCCGGCATCACCGAGTAGGCGAACGCGGCGAACAGGCCGGCCACCAGTCCGGACGAGAGGATCGCGGCGACGACCGCGACCGTCCGCACGGCGCTCATCGGTGTCCCTCCCGCAGCGCACTGTTCGGTCGCACCGAGAAGACTGTTGACGTCCGTACCCACTGTTTGTTGTTCCATGACTTCAATCAAATCGCCTCATGGTGAGCGTTAACATGGTCAGAGCACTTGAATTCATACTCAATCGTCTCGATCGAAAGTGTTCCTAGACATGGATGCCCTGGGGAGCCTGCTCAACGGACCACGGGCCCGCGATCCCCTCGTGTTGCGCATGGTGTTCGCGTCTCCGTGGGCGCTCCAGGTTGACGACAGATCGCCGCTCACCGTTCTCGTAGTCACTCGAGGGTCGATGGCGGTGGATCACGACGGCGCCCGTTCGATCATCGCCACGGGTGAGGTCGCGCTGTTCCGCGGAACCGAGCCCTACCTCCTGTCCGATGGTGTGCATCGCGAACCAATCGCACGAATCGACGAGAACGGCGACTGCGTCGATCTCGGTGACCACCACAGCGTCGCCCAGCAGATGTCCGTCGGTGTGCGGTCATGGGGCAACTGCGCGCCGGAGGACGCCGACACGGCAATGATCGTCGGCGTCTACCGCGCCGGCGAGGTCAGTCGCGCATTGCTGGAGGCATTGCCGCAGCTGACGGTCGTGCCGATGAGCGACGATCCGCTGCGCGCACTGATGGAAGCCGAGGTCATCCGCGCGGCCCCCGGTCAGGACGCGATCCTCAATCGCTACCTCGACCTGCTACTGATCACCGCGTTGCGCCGCACTTTCGACAGCGACGCCACCATCTCCGGCGGAGCCGCGTGGGTCCGCGCCTACCGCGACAGGGAAGTCGGTCGCGCGCTGCGGCTGCTGCACAACAACGTCGAGGAGCCGTGGACGGTCGACTCCCTCGCCAGGGAGGTCGGCCTGTCACGTGCGACGCTGGCCCGGCGGTTCACCGAATTGGTCGGGGAGCCGCCGATGAAGCACCTCACGTCGTGGCGGCTGGCGCTGGCCGCCGACCTTCTGGCCGAGGACAAGCCCGACACTCTCGCCGTCATCGCGGACCGGACCGGCTACACCAGTCCGTTCGCGCTGAGCACCGCGTTCAAGCGTGAATACGGCGTCAGCCCGTCGCACTGGAGGTCGGCCCAGTAGCCGGTCACGATCAAGTGCGGAAGAAGGCCGCAAGGGCGGCGGAGTAGAGCGGCACGTCGGCGACCGCCATCAGCTCCCGCGCGCTGTGCATGGCCAGCTGCGGGGCGCCCACGTCGACGGTGACCAGACCAGTGCGGGTCGCGGTGATCGGGCCGATCGTCGAGCCACAGGGCAGATCGGCGCGATGGACGTAGCGCTGCAACGGCACTCCCGCCAGGCGACAGGCCTGCTCGAACGCACCGGCGCCGACGGCGTCGGAGGCGTAGCGCAGGTTCTGGTTCACCTTCAGCACCGGGCCGCCGCCGAGCACGATGTGGTGGCCGGGCTCGTGGCGGTCGGGGTAGTTGGGATGCGTCGCGTGTGCCATGTCGCCCGACGCGCAGATGCTGCCGGCCATCGCGCGCAGATAGTGTTCGCGGTCGCCGCCGCCGGACAGCACGATCCGCTCGCACACGGTCGCCAGAAAATCCGACGCGGCGCCGCGATGCGACGCGCTGCCGACCTCCTCGTGGTCGAACAAGGCCAGCATCAGCGTCGACGGCACGGGCGCGGTGGTCTCACCCGCGTCGAGCAGTGCGCGCAGACCCGTGTAGCAGGTGACCTGGTTGTCCAGCCGCGGGGCGCTGAACAGATCCCGCTGCGAGCCGACGATGCGGCTGGGCTCCACGTCGTGGGCCATCAGTTCCCAGCCGAGCAGATCCCCGCCCGAGACGCCGAGTTCGGCGGCGAGATATTCGCGCAGCCCGGCACCTTCGGCATCGGTCGACCAGAGGGCGTCGACGTGGCGCTGCGGGTCGAGGGTCACCCCTTTGCGGTCCTCGGACAGGTGAATCGCCAATTGCGGGACGCGCAGCAGCGGCTCGTCGAATTTCACCAACCGCTCGACGGGTCCGCCGTCGCCGAGCACCGACACCCGACCGGACAGGCCGAGATCGCGGTCGAGCCACGAGTTGAGCCAGGCGCCGCCGTAGGGTTCCAGCGCCACCGTCGCAAGGCCGACGGCGGTGCGGTCGAAATGCTGCTTCACCCGCAGGTTGGGGCTATCGGTGTGTCCGCCGACGATGCGGAACGCCGCACTCCCGGCACCGGCATGATTCGGCCCGCTCGCTGCGCTCCCGGCGCCGGACTGCCAAGCGATGATCGAACCGCCGCGGCGCACGAAGTACCGACCGCGCTCGGCGGGCCACTGCGCCGTCTCGAACAGCTCGACGAAACCGGCGTCGCCGAGTTCGGCGGCCACCGTCGCACACACGTGGAACGGCGACGGGGATGCGTCGATGAAGGCACCGAGGCCTTCCGCCGACGCGCTGGTGGAGACGGCGGGCGCTGCCATGTCAGGCCTTGGCCAGCACCGCGTCGAGCACCGAGTAGAACAGGCCGAGTCCATCGTCGCTGGGCCCGGTGAGCGCCTCGGTGGCGTGCTCGGGATGCGGCATCAGCCCGACGACGCGCCCGTCGGCGCTGGTCACGCCCGCGATCGAGCGCATCGAGCCGTTCACGTTGTCGCCGGCGTAGGTGAAGGCGACCCGTCCCTCGCCCTCGAGTTCGTCGAGCACGGCCTCGCTGGCGACGTAGCGCCCCTCCCCCGACTTGAGCGGGACGAGGATCTCCGCCCCCTGCTCGAAACGCGAGGTCCACGCCGAGGAGGTGTTCTCCACCTTGAGCCACTGGTCGCGGCAGACGAAGTGCAGGCCCTGGTTGCGGGTGAGCGCACCGGGGAGCAGACCCGCCTCGCAGAGGATCTGGAAGCCGTTGCAGATGCCCAGCACCGGGGTGCCCGAGCGGGCCGCGTCGACGACCGACCGCATCACCGGCGCGAGGCTCGCGATGGCACCGGCGCGCATGTAGTCGCCGTAGGAGAAGCCGCCCGGGACGACGACCGCGTCGACATCCTTGAGGTCGGCGTCGGCATGCCACAGCGAGACGGCCTCGGCACCCGCCCGACGAACCGCACGCGCCGCGTCGACGTCGTCGAGGGTGCCGGGGAAGGTGATGACGCCGATCCGCGCGCCGCTACCCGTTGCGGCCATCAGGCCTTCACCTGGACGCGCGTGACGGTGTAGTCCTCGATGACGGTGTTGGCCAGGACGTCGGCGGCGATCTTCTCCAGCGCCGCGTCGTCGACGGCGTCGCCGACCTCGAGTTCGAATCGCTTGCCCTGCCGGACGTCGGAGATCCCCTCGAAGCCCAGTCGGGCGAGGGCACCGACGATGGCCTGCCCCTGCGGATCGAGGATCTCCGTTTTGGGCATCACGTCAACCACCACACGTGCCATTGCTGTTGCGCTCCTTCGCCGGGCTACCGCTTACCCGGTGAGTCTATCGGCAGTGGTGGCGGACTACAGCGCCGCCTCGATGGCGCTGATCACCTCGGGTGCGTCGGGCTCGGTGCGCGGGCGGAACCGGGCAACGACGTCGCCGTCGGATCCGACAAGGAACTTCTCGAAGTTCCATTGGATGTCGCCGGCCTCGCCGTCGGCGTCGGCCGCCGCGGTGAGCGCGGTGTAGAGCGGGTGGCGGTCGTCGCCGTTGACGTCGGCCTTCTCCAGCAGCGGGAACGTGACGCCGTAGGTGGTGGAGCAGAAAGTGGCGATCTCGTCGGCGGTGCCCGGCTCCTGTCCCATGAACTGGTTGCACGGCATCCCGACGACCGTCAGCCCGCGCGGACCGTAGGTCTTGGCGAGTTCCTCGAGCTTCGCGTATTGCGGGGTCAGGCCGCATTTGCTGGCGACGTTGACGACCAGAAGCGGACCGTCGAAGGACTTCAGGTCCAGCGCGGATCCATCGAGGGCGGTGACGGGAATGCTCTTTACATCGGCCATGATCACAAGCCTACCCATGCCATGACCGAGGTCACATCTATTTGCGTAGCAACAATAGTTGCGTCTGCGTTATTGTTTTTGAGTGCACTCCAAACCTGCTTCGAACACCACCAGCGCTGATCGGGTCTTCACGGCCCTGTCGTCGCTGTTCGAGCGGCTCATGTGCGCGGCGAAATCGGAGTCGATGTCCGAGGTCGCGGAAATCGACCTGACATTCTCCCAGTTCCGAACCATGATGGAGCTGGGAACCCGCTCGTGCGCCATGTCGGTCAACGAATTGGCCGACGCGGTACATCTCTCGGTGGCCGCCACCGGGCGGGCCGTGGACCGACTGGTCAGCATGGGCTTCACCGACCGGCGGGAAGACCCCGCCGACCGTCGGGTGAAGCGGATTTCACTCACCGATCGCGGACACCAGTTCGTGACAACCGCCATCAACGGTCGCGAAGACGTCCTTCGGAGCGTCTGCCAGCGTCTGCCCGCCGATGTCGCAGACGGGCTGACCGACGCACTCGACCCGGTTCTCAACGGCGAGACCGACTACTTCGCCCACCTCGAACTCCCCACAGAAAGCTGACGTTATGACCGCCCCCGCTGCCGCCAAGGCGCCGGACACCAAACTCGACAAAAAGGTTTTGACTGTCGCCGGTGTCGTGGTCCTCGGCTCCATCATGTCCATCCTGGACATCACCGTCGTCTCGGTGGCCCAGGACACTTTCCAAGACAAGCTCCACACCGACCAGGCCGGTGCGGCCTGGTCGATGACCGCCTACACCCTCGCGCTGGCCACGGTCATCCCGCTCGCCTCGTGGGCGGCCACCCGATTCGGCACCAAGAAGGTCTACCTGACCTCGATCGTGCTGTTCCTGATCGGTTCGGTGCTGTGTGCCACCGCGACCAGCATCGGCGAACTCGTCGCCTTCCGCGCCGTCCAGGGCCTCGGCGGCGGCCTGCTCATGCCGGTCGGCATGATGATCCTCACCAAGGCGGCCGGACCCGAACGCGTCGGCTCGGTCATGGCCGTCCTCGGCATCCCGATGCTGCTGGGCCCGATCTGCGGCCCGATCCTCGGTGGCTGGCTGATCCAGATCGCCTCGTGGCACTGGGTGTTCCTGATCAACGTCCCGGTCGGCCTCATCGCCCTCGTCTACGCCTGGTTCGTCCTCAAGGACGACGCGACCGGCGAGAAGCCGACGATCGACTTCCTCGGCCTGCTGCTGCTCTCCCCCGGCCTGGCCCTGTTCCTGTACGGCGTCTCCAGCGCCGGTGAAGAGCAGATGAAGCACGGCACCTTCCTCACCGGCAAGGTGCTGATCCCGGCGCTGATCGGCCTGGGCATGATGATCGCCTTCGTCGTCCACGCGCTGACCACCAGGCGCAAGCCGCTGCTCGACCTGCGCCTGTTCCGCAACCGGACGCTGGCCGTCGCGGTCATGACGATGGTCATCTTCCTGATCGCCTTCTTCGGCAGCTCCCTGCTCTACCCGCAGTTCTTCATCGGCGTGCGCGGCGAGACCACCCTGATGGCCGGCCTCATGCTGGCACCGCAGGGTTTGGGCGCCATGCTCACCATGCCCGTCGCCGGTCGGCTCACCGACAAGCTCGGCCCGGGCAAGATCGTCCTGCCCGGCCTCGTGCTGATCATCCTCGGCGTCGCGTCGTGGACCCAGATCGACTCCACGACCCCGTACTGGATGATCGCCTGCGCGCTGCTCGTCCAGGGCATGGGTATGGGTATGACGATGATGCCGATCATGTCGTCGGCGCTGGCCTCCCTGCGCAACAAGGAGGTGCCGGACGGCTCCACCCTGATGAACGTCGTCCAGCAGTCGTCGACCTCGATCGGCACCGCGATCATCTCGGTGCTCCTGTTCACCGCGCTGGCGAAGACCCACACGGGTATGGGAGCGATCGGCTACAGCCGGCACCCGGTCGGGGAGAAGCCGCCGGCCTCCTGGTTCGCCGACGCGGCGCAAGCGTTCCACACGCCGTTCACCGTCGCCGCTGTTCTCGTCTGCCTGACCCTGATCCCGGCCTTCTTCCTCCCGCGGAAGAAGATCGAGTCGCCGCTGGTCGAGGAAGACATGGAGCAGACCCATCACGTGGCGGTCCACTGACGGCGACTAGGATCGCCTGGGACCAAGAGTTGGAGATGTGATGACGACGGCAGCCGAAGAAACCGCTTTGCAGGCCAGGGTCGGCCACTATTACAAGGCCGACCACACCTACGAGGTGGGTCGCGAGAAGGTCCGCGAATACGCGCGGGCCGTGCAGGACTACCACCCTGCGCACTGGGATCCCGAGGCTGCCCGGAAGATGGGATACGACCATCTCATCGCGCCGATGACGTTCACCGCGATCGGGGCCATGGCGGCCAACCGGAAGCTGCTCGAAGAGGTCGTCGTGGGTTATGACACCTACGTGCAGACCGAGCAGGTCTTCGAGCAGCACCGGCCGATCACGGTCGGCGACGAGCTCCACACCGACGTCGAACTGTCGTCGGTGCGGCGCATCGCCGGCAAGGACATGATCACGATCACCAACACCTTCCTCGACGTGAAGACCGGCGAGACCGTGCACACGATGCACACCACCGTCGTCGGGGTCACGGCCGAGGAAGTGGACCCGGGCATCACCGAGGCGGTGGCCAAGGTGATGATGCACGACGTCGACATCCTCTCCGTCGAGCAGTCGGCGCAGGACTACGTGAAGACCGTCCGCGAGGACGGCCCGCGCGTCATCGCCCAATACGGCGAGACCCGGACCCCGGTCAGCCGGAACTTCGACGATCTGTCCGTCGGCGACGTCCTGCCCGAGCACCACACGCACCTCTCGCGGGGTGACCTGGTGAACTACGCGGGTGTCGCCGGCGACGCCAACCCCATCCACTGGGACGAGGACATCGCCAAGCTGGCCGGCCTGCCCGACGTCATCGCCCACGGCATGTTGACGATGGGCCTGGGCATCGGATTCGTCTCCGAGTGGACCGGCGACCCGGGTGCGGTGACCAAGTACCAGGTCCGCCTGTCCGCACCGGCGATCGTCCCGGCCGACGGCAAGGGCGACATCGAGTTCGGCGGCCGCATCAAGTCGCTGGACCCGGAGACCCGCACCGGCGTCGTCATCCTCACCGCCAAGTCGGCGGGGAAGAAGATCTTCGGCATGGCGACGCTGAACGTCCGCTTCAGCTGAGCCCCTACTCCAACTCGGCACGGGCCATCGCCGCAACCGCGGCCCCCGCCGCAGTCATCGGCTCGACCGATCGGAGACTGCGGCACAGCACGAACCCGCCCTCCAGGCCGGCGAGGAATCCCAGGGCCAGCCGACGGCAGGCGGCCTCGGGAAGACCGGTCTGGGAGAACCATCGGGTCAGTTCGGTGGTCCACCCGGTGAAGACCGCCGCCGTCGCCTTCCGAAGGCGTTCGTTGGTGCTCGCCACCTCCAACGCGATGGTCTCGATCGAGCAGGCCTCGCTGTAGTCCATCTCTTCCAGGAGCGCTCCGGCCGACGCGAAGAGTTCGGGGATCCCGCTGACGACGTCGTCGACGGCCGCCAACTGTGGTCCGACCAAGGCGCTGTAGCGGGCACCTTCGGCGTAGATGACCTCTTCGCTGATCTGCGTCTTTCCCCCGGGGAAGTGGTGATAGATCGACCCGAAGGGCGCGTTTGACGCGGCGGCGATCTGCTTGAGCCCGGTCGCGCTCATCCCCTGCCGCCGATACAGCCCGGCTGTCGAATCGAGAATGCGCTCACGCGTGTCCGTCGCCATGTCACTCCTTGCGTCCCGTTGTCGCCAAGCGTACCGTCCTTCCTAACTAGAACGATCTATCTAGGGAGTCGGAATGCAGCGTGTCGAGTTGCCCGCGGGTCCGATCGACTACCTCGACACGGGTATCGGCGAGGCCGACGATCGACCGGTCGTCGTGTTCGGTCACGGCCTGCTGATGAACGAGACCCAGTGGCGCAAGGTGATCCCGCTGCTCGACGAGTTTCGGTGCATCGCTCCCACCTGGCCGCTGGGCGCACACCGATCGCCGATGAACCGCGACGCCGACCTCACCCAGAACGGTGTCGCCACCATCGTCGCCGATTTCCTCGACGCACTCGGCCTGACCGATGTCACCCTCGTGCTCAACGATTGGGGCGGCGGCCAGTTCATCATCAGCGAGGGCCGCGACGAGCGCGTCGGACGCCTGGTGCTGGCGTCCTGCGAGGCCTTCGACAACTTCCCGCCCAAGCCGGCGCGCCCGGCCGTGGTGCTATGCCGGCTTCCGGGCGGGACGCGCGTCTTCACCTGGCTGACGGGCACCGCCACCTTCCGCCACGGCGAACGCGGCTACGGAGGGCTGACCAAGCGACCGATCCCGGACGAGGTGTTCGACGATTGGTTCGCTCCGGCCAACCGCAGCGCGGCCATCCGCCGCGACCTGCGCAAATTCACCTTGGGCACACCTCCCAGGGCGACGCTGCTGGCATGGTCGAAAGAACTCGCGGCGTTTACCCGGCCGGTCCTGATCGTCTGGGGCGCCGACGACGTGATGATGCCGGTCGAGCACGCCCACCGCCTGGCGGACCGTTTTCCCGACTCCCGGCTGGTCATGGTCGACGACTCGCGGACGTTGATCAGCGAGGATCAACCCGAGGCGTTTGCCACCGCCCTGCGCCGCTTCGTCTCGGAGCTCCCGCGCACGGATGCGCCGCACTGAGCGTCAGTCGAGCCAGCGCTGCGCGGCCCGCAGATGCTCGCGGAACGGCTCGAAGTCGGCCAGCACCTCCGCGGCGGTGCGCGCCCGGTCGACCAGTCCGGCCGACTCACCCGCGTAGACCGGGGCCATCGAGAGGTCCGCGTCGACGCGGGCCTGCTTGATCGTCTCGGTCATCTCGTCGGTGACGGCCTCCGCCAACGCATCGGTGCGCTGCGCCCACCGGTCGCTGAAGGCGTTGGCCAGTGCCCGACCGCCGTAGATCTCCGGCCAATCGAAGCGCTGGGCGATGTCGAAGGCGCGGGTGTACACGGTTTGATCGGTGTCGGCGGCGATCACCGCTTCCTTGAGTTCCGGGCGGAAGATGCTCTCCGCCGACGCCGCGAACGGCGTGCCGACCCAGGCGGCCGACGCGCCGGCGGCCAGGACCGCGGCCAGCCCGCGGGCGGTCGCCACTCCCCCGCCGACGAGCACCGGCCGGTCAGTCAGGTCGAGGACCTGCTGCAGCAGCGGCAGCGTCGAAACCACGCCCCGGCCGTGGCCACCGCCCTCCGAGCCGCGCACGACGAGGCCGTCGACACCGGCGTCGAGTGCGTCCAGCGCTTCGGTGCGCGTCCCCACCTGGGCGACGACGGCGGCACCGGCGTCGTGGACCTTCTCCAGGTACGGGCGGGGATCGCCGAAGCTGAGGCTCACGACGACCGGCTCGGCCTCCAGCGCGGCGTCGAGCAGCGCCGGGTTCTGCGGCAACGACCAGCACATCAGGCCGATCCCGACGCGCTGTCCGGCGGCACGCGCCAGCCCGCACTGCTCGCGCACCTGCTCGACGGTGGCCACGTTGCCCACGCCGATGAGGCCAAGGCCACCGGCGGCGGTGATGGCCGCGGCGAGCCGCCCGCCTGCCGCGCCCGCCATCGGCGCGCCGACGACGGGCACGCGCAGCCCGTCCAAGATCGTGCGCAGGTCCACCGTCCGCTCACCCATTCCGATCAGCCCTTCCGCTACCCGACGTCGGCATTCCCACCGTCGACCGCGCCCGTCTGCTCCAGGATCCAGGCGAGTTCGAACGCGGTCTGCTCCCACTGCTTGTACCGACCGCTGACGCCGCCGTGTCCGGCCTTCATCTCCGTCTTCAACAGGATCGGGGCATCGCCGGTCGTCTGGTCCTGCAGCTTCGCCGCCCACTTGGCCGCCTCGGTGTGCAGGACGCGGGTGTCGTTGAGCGAGTTGAGCGCCAGGATGGCCGGGTACGCGACCGCGCACACGTTCTCGTACGGCGAATACGACTTCATGTACGCATAGACCTCGGGATCGTCGAGCGGGTTGCCCCACTCCTCCCATTCGATGACGGTCAGCGGCAGGCTCGGATCGAGGATCGAGTTGAGGGCGTCGACGAAGGGCACCGCGGCGACGATCCCGTGGAACAACTCGGGGGCCTCGTTCACCACCGCGCCCATCAGCAGCCCGCCGGCCGAACCACCCTCGGCGACGAGGTGTTCGGGCGTGGTCACGCCGGTGTCGATGAGGTGACGGGCAACGGCGATGAAGTCGGTGAAGGTGTTGCGCTTGCGCAGCGTCTTGCCGTCCTCGTACCAGTGCCGACCCATCTCGCCGCCGCCGCGGATGTGGGCGACGGCGTAGACGACGCCGCGGTCCAGCATCGAGAGCCGCGACACCGAGAACGAGGGATCCATGCTGGCCTCGTACGAGCCGTAGCCGTAGAGCAGGGTGGGGGCGGGGCGAGGTGCGGCCCCCTTGCGGCGCACGATCGAGACCGGGATCTTCGTGCCGTCGGCGGCGGTGGCCCACTCCCGCGACTGCTCGTAGTCGTCGGGCGAATACCCGCCGAGGACGACCTGCCGCTTGAGCAAGGTTCGCCGCCCGGTGGCGACGTCGAGGTCGATGAGCTCGGCCGGCTCGATGAAGCTGGTGTAGGCCAGGCGCAGGCGCGGCGTCGTCCACTCGGAGTTCCCGGCAGCGCCGGCCGCACAGATCTCCTGGTCGAAGGTGACCTCGGCGAAGTCGTCGACGGTGGGCATGCCCTCGATACGGCGCAGATCCGCGATCGCCACCTTCGGCAACGCCTCGGCGCGGTAGCTGAGCACGAGGTAGTCCGCGAATGCCTCGACGTCTTCGAGGCGCCGGGCCGGGTCGTGCGCGATGAACGTCGACCGGTTCGCCGGATCGTCGACCGGGGCGATGTCGACGGCATAGTTCTCACACTTCTCGCCGTCGGGGCCGGGACCGTTGTGGGTGAACAGGAAGTAGTCCCGCCCGTCGATCACGGCGTGGTCGACCTCGTATTCGACGCCGGGGACGCGCGCACCGAGGCTGACCGGCTCGGCGGTGGGATCGGCCGTCGGAATCGCGTAGACCTCCGCGGTCGTCTTGGACCCGGCGGCGATGAACAGGTATTCGCGGCTGCGGGTGGCACCCATGCCGACCCAGAACCCCTCGTCGGGTTCGTGGAAGACCCGCACGGCCGGTTCGCCGGAACCGAGTTCGTAGCGCCACACCGTGTCGGGACGCCAGGCGTCGTCGACCGTTTGGTAGAAGACGTAGCGGCCGTCGCGCGACCACAGCGCGCCGCCGGTGGTGTCGGCCACGGTCTCGTCGAGGTCCTCGCCGGTCTCTAGGTCGCGGAACCGCAGCGTGTAGCGCTCGTTGCCGACGACGTCGGTGCCGTAGGCCATCCAGCGACCGTCTTCGGTGATCGAGGCTCCGCCGAGGCTGAAGAAGTCGTGACCCTCGGCCTCGACGTTGGCGTCGAGGAAGACCTGCTCGCCCGGGAGCTTCTCATCCGGGCTGATCGTGGGCGGATCCCAGTCGTCGGGACCGCGCACCGGGCAGCGCGCCGAGATCCCGTACGCCTTGCCCTCCTCGGTACGGGCGAAGTACCAATACTGGCCGCGGCGGGTCGGCACCGACATGTCGGTCTCCTGCACCCGCGCTTTGATCTCGCCGAAGATGGTGTCCTGCAGCGGTTTCAGATGTGCCGTCTGAGCGTCGACGAAGGCGTTCTGCCCCTCCAGGTAGGCAATGAGCTCGGGGTCGGTCTTGTCGGCCATCCAGGTGTATTCGTCGACGACGGTGTCGCCGTGGTGGGTGCGCTCGACCGGGACCTTCTTCGCGACCGGCGGTGTGACCTGCTCGTTGGACTCCCTGCTCACGCCGACGCCTCCGCTGCCCCCGGCCAGTCGGCGAAGCGCAGCTGCGCGATCCGCTCGTACGCCTCGATGTAGCGGGCGCGGGTCCGCCGCACCACATCGTCGGGCAGCGGCGGGGGCGGGGACTCCGACTTCCGGTCCCAGCCGGACTCCGGCCCGGTCAGCCAGTTGCGCACGATCTGCTTGTCGAAGGAGGGCTGTACCTGCCCGGACACATAGGTCGAGGCGTCCCAATAGCGCGACGAATCAGGGGTCAGCACTTCGTCGGCGAGGACGAGGGAGCCATCGCCGGCCCGCCCGAACTCGAACTTCGTATCGGCGAGGATGATGCCCCGCGAGGCCGCGAGTTCCGAGCCGCGACGGTAGATGTCGAGGGTCGCGGACTTGAGATCCGCGGCTAGTTCGGCGCCGACGGCTCCAACCACCTGCTCATAGGTGATGTTCTCGTCGTGGTCGCCGATCTGTGCCTTCGAGGCAGGGGTGAAGATCGGTTCGGGCAGCTTGCTCGCCTCACCCAGCCCGGCGGGCAGTTCGATGCCGCAGACGCGGCCGGTGGCGTCGTAGTCCAGCAACCCGGAGCCGGTCAGATAGCCGCGCGCGACGCACTCGACCTCGACCATCGGCAGGTTCCGCACCACCATCGACCGGCCGAGTACCGAGGCGGGGATCCGCTCGTCGTCGGGCCCGCCGGCGAGATGGTTCGGCAGGCCCAGCGTGTCGAACCAGAAGAAGCTCATCGCCGTGAGGACGCGCCCCTTGTCCGGGATCGGCGTCGAGAGCACGAAGTCGTAGGCGCTGATCCGGTCAGAGGTGACCATGAGCAGCGTCTGCTCGTCGATTCGATAGATATCGCGGACTTTTCCCGACGCGACGTGCGCGTAGGAATCCAGTTCGGGGCGCATACGCCCAGATTAGGGGCAGCGCGCGAGCCGGCTTCGAGTGGCCCGCCCGCACCGGCCGTCGTATCGTCGTTCCGTGGGCCACCCCCGGACGCTGGGCGCCGTCGTCAGCACCTATGTCGACGATCAGATCGCAGTCATCCTCGCGGCACGAGAACGGTTGCTCGACGGCGACCTCGCCGCCATCCATCCCACGCGGGTGGCGATTCGACGGTTGCGCTCGACGCTGCGGACCTTCGACGTCTACCGGGCAAGCGCGGCCACCGCCCTCAACGACGAATTGGCGTGGTTCGCCACCCTGCTCGGCGACGTGCGTGACGTCGACGTGGTGTGGCGCCGACTCGACAACGCGCTCGACGGGACCGACGACCGTGCCGCTGCCGACGACGCCCGCGCCGCGCTGCGCGTCGAGGCCGACGCCCGGATACGCCGCGGATGGGCGGGTATCCACGCCGCGCTGGGATCGTCACGCTACGACGAACTGGCCGCGACGCTGCGGCGGTGGACGGCTGCTCCCCCGCTGCGCGGACGCTCGCAGCGCCCGGCCGCAGCGGTCGTCGACTACCTCGACGCCGCGGCCGGGAAGCTGACCAAGCGCCTGAACCAAGCGGCCGAGGCGATTGCCGCCGACGACCCCGATGCGATGGATCGGGCACATTCGGCACGCAAGGCCGGAAAGCGCTATCGGTACGCGGCCGAGTTGGCCTTACCGGTAGTCGGCGAGACGGGCAAGGAACTCATCAAGCGCGGTCGTCGGCTGCAGAACGCCCTGGGTGAACAGCAGGACGCGGCCACCGCCCTGGACTTCCTCGCCGACCTGGCCGAGACCGCCGACGATGCGGCCATGCCGGCGATCGAGGAGCTGCGCCGCCACGAGCGCGCGATCTTGGCCGAGGCCGCGCACGTACTGGCCGCGGCGGTCAACGCCCCGATCTGAGGGTCTGCAGCCCGACTAGAGGATCGGCGCGGGGACGTACTTCGCCGCGTCGGGGTAGCGCGCGACGATCTTCTCCACCGCGGCGACGACGTCGGCCACCTGCGCCTGGGCGGCACCGATGAAGGCGGTCTTGTCGGCCAGCGCGGCGTCGAGTTCGGCACGGTCGAGCGGAATCCGGTCGTCGGCGGCGAGGCGGTCCAGCAGATCCGGCGCGGCGCCCTTCTCCCGCATGGCCAGGGCGACGGCGACGGCGTTCTCCTTGATCGCCTCGTGCGCGGTCTCGCGACCGACGCCGGCGCGCACCGCGGCCATCAGCACCTTCGTCGTCGCGAGGAACGGCAGGTAGCGGTCGAGTTCGTTGTTGATCACCGCCGGGTAGGCGCCGAATTCGGCGAGCACCGTCAGGAAGGTCTCCATCAGACCGTCGATGGCGAAGAAGGCGTCGGGCAGGGCGACGCGGCGCACCACTGAGCAGAAAACGTCGCCCTCGTTCCACTGCGCCCCGGCCAACTCGGCGGCCATCGAGCCGTAGCCGCGCAGCACGACGGTGAGACCGTTGACCCGTTCACAGCTGCGGGTGTTCATCTTGTGCGGCATCGCCGACGAGCCGACCTGGCCGGGCTGGAAGCCCTCGGTGACCAGCTCGTGCCCGGCCATGAGCCGGATGGTCGTGGCGAGTGACGACGGCGCCGCGGCCATCTGCACCAACGCGGACACCACGTCGTGGTCGAGCGAGCGCGGGTAGACCTGGCCCACCGACGTCAGCGACGACGCGAAGCCGAGGTGCTTGGCGACGAGGCCCTCCAGCATCGCCAGGTTCTCGGCATCGCCGTCGAGCAGGTCCAACATGTCCTGGGAGGTGCCCATCGGCCCCTTGATGCCGCGCAGCGGGTAGCGGGCGATCAGGTTCTCGAGCCGCTCGAGCGCGATCATCAGCTCGTCGGCGGCCGAGGCGAAGCGCTTGCCGAGCGTCGTCGCCTGGGCGGCGACGTTGTGGCTGCGCCCGGCCATCACCAGGTCGGCGTATTGCGCGGCCCGGTCGGTGATGCGGGCGAGCATCGCGACTCCGTGGTCGTGGACGTGCCGCAGCGATTGCAGGATCTGCAGCTGCTCGACGTTCTCGGTGAGATCACGGCTGGTCATGCCCTTGTGGATGTGCTCGTGCCCGGCCAGCGCGTTGAATTCCTCGATGCGCGCCTTCACGTCGTGGCGCGTCACCTTCTCCCGCGCGGCGATCGACTCGAGATCGATTTTGTCGACGACCTTCTCGTAGTCCTCGATCACCCCGTCGGGAATGTCGATGCCCAGTGCGCGCTGCGCGGACATCACCGCGATCCACAGCTGCCGCTCGGCGGCGATCTTGGTGCGCGGCGACCAGATGTCGGCGAGCTGCTCCGACGCGTAGCGGCTGGCGAGAACGTTGGCGATTTCGGGTTTGGGCACGTCGGACAGTTTAGTCGGCGTGCGCGGAGGCCCCCGCCGCCCCGGCCGTCACCGCGACCGCGGGGGCCAGCACGTCGACGACGTCGGCGAGCGCGTCGGTCACGATGCCGACGGGATCGGGTCGGTGACCCGTGGACGCGGAGATGGATTCGAGCAGGGCGCCGTGCTCGAAGGCGATGAGTTTGTGCACTTCTTCGGGGGCGCTGCGGCGCTGCGATTTCGCCAGGACCTGCGCGGCGATCTGTTCCACGCGGCCCTGTCGTTGCGTCACCATCGCGGCCAACTCCGGGTGGCGCGCGGCGAGAACGAACAACTCGTAGCGCGTCGCCAGGCGCGACGACGAGCCGTCGCCGACGAACACCTCGGCCAGCGCGGCGGCGGTGGCCCGGGCGCCGCGGGATTGCTCGGACAGCGCCGCGCACCGGTCGTCCATCTCCCGGGCGTCGACCTCGCAGGTGTACTCCACCGCGGCCGCCAGCAATTCGTCGAGGGAGTTGAAGTAGTAGGTCGTCGAGGCCAGCGGCAGCCCGGCCCGTTCCGCGACCGCGCGGTGCCGGACGGCCTCGTGACCGTGCGCCATGAGCAGCGCGCCGGCCGCTTCCGCGAGGAGTTGGCGGCGTGCCAATCCTTTGGGGGTCGCGGCAGCCATGCGGAACATCGTGCCAAAGCGATGCCCACGTCGGCATGGGTTTGGCGGCATCCGCCGGGCGGACCCGACCGGGCCGCTAGGCCGCTGGCCCGGCGCTACCGAGCCGTCTGGGCGCTACAGCGCGAAGCAGAACCCCAGGGTGCCGTAGCCCCGGTGGACGAGGACGGTCGTGTAGTTGGAGCGCTTGCCGCCCTGCACGGCGTAGAGCTGTCGGTAGCCCTCGCGTGACGGAACCCAGGTGACCGCGGCCGTGCCGCCGACCGCGCGTGCCGAGTCGATGTAGATCGGCGGGCTGATGCCCGGCTTCTTCTCCCAGAAGGTGACCTTGCCCGAAGCATTCACCGGCACCGTCATCGAGTAGCTGCAGCCGGTGCCGTAGGCGTTCGACGAGAAGCCGACGCCGGCGTCGACCCGACCCGATGGCACCGCGGCAGCACCGGATGCGCCGACGGCGCTGAGGCCGCCCGCGAGAAACACGGTCGCGGCTCCCGCCGCGATCCTCGTCGTCAATCTGTTGGTTCGCACTGGAGACCCTTTCCTTCGTGCTCCTGACCCGCGGGTAAGGCTAACGCACCTCGTCACAGCTTGGGGGTGGCGCGAGCGATCAGGGTGGTGGTGTCGACGCCCTCGCCCAGCGTCCCGTAGACCGATCCCCAACTCCCGTCGAGACGGCTGCCGACGTAGGCGTCGGCAACCGCCGGATGCCCGTGCCGGATGAGCAGCGACGCCGAGAGCATCGTGGCCATCTGCCCGACGATGTGCCGCGCGCGGTACTCCATCCCCGCCGGATCAGTGAACTGGTCCTTCAACCCGGCGAGCGCGTCGTCGTAGGCACGGTCGGCGCCGCTCGCGGCACCCAGCTCGTCGAAGAAGACCGCCAGCGTCTGCGGCTCCCGGCCGATGGCGCGCAGCGTGTCGAGGGCGGCGACGTTGCCCGACCCCTCCCAGATCGACATGAGCGGCGACTCCCGGAAGAGCCGCGGCATTCGCGAGTCCTCGATGTAGCCGTTGCCGCCGAGGCATTCCAGCGCTTCGGCCGCATGCATCGGGGCCCGCTTGCAGATGAAGTACTTGCTGACGGCCAGGCTGATGCGGCGCAGCTGTGCGGCCCGCTCGTCGGTGATCGCCCGGTCGGTGAGGTCGGCGAGCCAGAGCGAGGTCAGCGTCGCCGACTCGGCCTCGACGTGCAGATCGGCCAAGACGTTGCGCATGAGCGGCTGGTCGACGAGCTTCGCGCCGAATGCGCTGCGGTAGGCGGCGTGGTGCGCCGCGGCGGTAGCGCCGTTGCGCATGACGGCCGCCGACGCGGTGGCGCAGTCGAGCCGGGTCATGTTGACCATCTCGATGATGGTGCGCACGCCCCGACCGGGTTCGCCGACCATCCACCCGACCGCGTCGTAGTACTCCACCTCGCTGCTGGCGTTCGAATGGTTGCCGAGCTTGTTCTTGAGCCGCTGCAGGAAGATGTTGTTACGCGACCCGTCGGGCAGGATGCGCGGCACGAAGAAGCAGGACACCCCCTCCGGCGTCTGCGCGAGGACCAGCAGCAGGTCGGAGTTGGGCGCCGAGGTGAACCACTTGTGGCCGGTGATCAGGTAGGTCCCGTCGGGCTGCGCGACGGCCGACGTGGTGTTGGCGCGCACATCCGATCCGCCCTGCTTCTCGGTCATCGACATCCCCGCGATGAGCCCCGCCTTCTGCGCCGGGACGCTCAACTCGGGCTGGTACACCAGCGACGTCAGGCCCGCCTCGTACTGCGCGGCCAACTCCGGGTTGTGGCGCAGGGCGGGGATGACCGCGTAGGTCATCGAGATCGGGCAGCCGTGCCCGGCGTCGACCGACGCCCACACGCTGAACTTGGCCGAACGGGCCAGATGCGCATGCGGGTCCGACGACCGCGACCACGGGTGGCCGGCGAGCCCGTGCGCGACGGCGGTGTCCATCAGACGGTGATAGGACGGGTCGTAGCGCACCAGGTCGATGCGGTTGCCGTAGCGGTCGTGGGTCTCCAGGATCGGCGGATGCTCCTCGGCGAGGTCGCCGACGGTAATCCACTCCGCCGAGCCGGCCATCTGGCCCAGTTCGTGTAGTTCGGGCAGCGCTTCCGCCGCGCCGACACTGTCGAGGTACTCGGTCATCACCGGATAGTTCGCGACGTCGTAGCCCTCGAGCGGGGGAACCTGGTTGGTGACGATGTGATTGGCCAACACGGGACGAACCTGACTTCCTGGACACGGTGGGATTGCGGTCTGCATCACAGTTTACGAGGCCGTCTCGCGTCGAGGTACCCCGTGTGGGCGAGTGCTCAACGGTCCTTAAGCATCCACACGTATATTTCCACTCGATGACTGCAACGCCCCCCTCCCCCGAACCGTCGGATTCGACCGCCGCCGAACACGGCTCCGGTCTGCTCTCGCGACGCTCCGCCCTGATCGCCGGACTCGGCGCGGCCGCGCTCGCCGGCATCACCGCCTGCTCCCCGTCGGAGGCGACCAAACCGACGGTCAACGAGGAAGAGGAGAACGAGCAGGCCCAGGCCGACGACGTCCTGCCCACCGAGAAGCAGGACAACCGGCCCGTTCCCGGCCCACCGCTCATCACCGGCACCTTCATCTCGAACAAGATGCTCGGCCGCCCCACCAAATGGGCCGTGGCCCGGCCCAGCGGCGTCACCGGCAAGCTGCCCGTCGTCGTCGTCACCCATGCGCTCAACACCAACGAGCGCACGATCTTCGGCCGCAAGCTGCAGATGCAGAACGTGTTGCAGGCCTACGTCGACGAGGGGAACCCGCCGTTCGCGCTGGCCGCCGTCGACGGTTCCACGAACTATTGGCACAAGCGCTCCAACGGCGCCGACGCCGGTGCGATGGTTCTCGACGAATTCCTCCCCATGCTCGCCGACGACCCGAAGCTCGACCTGTCGACCGAGCGGATCGGCTTCTACGGCTGGTCGATGGGCGGCTACGGCGCCCTGCGGCTGGCGTCGCTGGTCGGTGCCCCCCGCGTCGCGGCGGTCTCGGTGAGCTCCCCCGCGCTGTGGGCGAATCCGCAGATGTTCCCGCCGCGCGCCTTCGACTCTTTCGAGGACTACCAGGCGAATTCACTGTTCGGCCAGCAGAAGGCCTTCGCCAAGATTCCGGTGCTGATCACCATCGGCTCCAGCGACCAGTTCTTCACCTACACCCGCCAGTGGGCCGCCGATCTGCACCCGCCGGCGGCCTTCGGCTCGGCCCCAGGCGGGCACACCAACCGGTATTGGCACAGCGTGCTGCCCGACCACGTGATGTTCCTGGGCCGTAACCTCGCGCGGCAGTAGCCATCTCGATCGAGCGCACTCACGGCACCGGGTGCGACTTCTGGAGCCGCATCACGATTCATTCCGTTTGCGCTGCCCTAATCACCGCGTCGAGCGCTTGCGCCGACGTCGCGCCGATCGCCGCGGCCGCCGCGAGGTAGTCATCGGCAAGCCGGCGAACGCTCTGCGCCAGCTCGCTCGACGGCGTGTCGGTGCAGTCGGGCACCGCGGTAACTCGCGTTCCGGCTCCCCGCCGCGTCGTGATGACTCCGGCTTGCTCGAGCAATCGGTACGCGTGCGCCGCCGTGCCCACCGCGATGCCCAGGTCCCTGGCCAGTTGACGCAGCGGTGGTAGCCTCGCGCCGATTGGCAGGCGTCCGGCCGCGATGTGTCCGACGATCTGCCGTCGAATCTGCTCGAATGCCGGCGTCGGATCGGTGGGGTCGACGCTGATGCGCGGATCGTCGGCAATCGCCGGGCTCATGCCGATGCGCCGACGGGCGATCCGACTTTCGGCCGGGGCGGAAAGGCGAACAGCAACAACGCCACGAAGACAGCTGGGATGGCACCAAAGGCCGCCCAGTTGGCTATCGTCTTGACCGGTACGTTCACGAGCCAGTTGTATCCGTCGATCGCCGCACCGCCGCCGTCGAGGTAGCTGCCATAGGCCCACGCCGCGGTGCTGAGTTCGTCGGCGACGCCCGACACCACGACGATCCCGGCGACGACTAGCAAGCACAGCGCGCGAGTGATGACGCCGCTGCGCGACCACTTGTCGCTGGCCGAGTCGGGGTCGAGATCGCCGCGACGGACTGCCTGCCGAATGGTCGCCACTGTCAGCAAGGCGGCCACCAGCATGATTCCGGCATACATCCAGAGGTCGGCCGCACCCCCATAGGAAACGTCGATGCGCGGTGCCCGGAATTCGCGTGCGGTCCTGATCTGCGGCGACAGCAGGAGGAGCGGACCGGCGAGCCCGACGACGGTCAGTACCCCGGCCAGGACGAACAGCCACATGGGAGCAAACGACCGGGCGGTCCGGGCGGTGAGGGTGGCGACCCGACGATCCGGCGGACGGGTCGTGTACTCCGTCAAGCACAGTGCGGCGAGCGGCAACAAATAGGCCCCCGGCACAATCAGCGCGACCAGAATTCTGTCGACGACGTCGGGCAGGTTGAGCAGGCTATCGCCAGTGCTGGTTGCGCCGGCTTGATCGATGATCGTGAGTATCACCGCACCAACCGTCAACCCCGCGGCGATCAACATGTTGCGTCGAAGGTGATTCCGATAGGCGAGGTAAGAAGGCGAGTCCGGGGCCTGCCCGGGTCGCGACGACCCCCGGACCACCACCGAGCCGATGACCAGCGCCGTGAGTGCGAGTACCAGTAGATTCATTGTTCCTCCGCTTGTACCATTGAGTTGATACATCCTGACACGAGCCGCGGTATTGTGTCAATCAACTAGCACAAGAGAGTCGTGGGCTCGCAGACCCGCCGGCGGGGGCGGGCGGGCCCAACGACAGCAGTGGTATTCACCAGTGAGCCGGTGTCACAACAGTATCTGATCTGCACTTTTGCCCTTGTATTCGAATGTGTGTTCCCATATAGTCGAGGTATGGAGACCGAGACGGCGGCAGCGGATGACGGGGCATCCGTCGGCGATATCCCGTCGGGTGGGGACAACGGCGGGCTCGATACCGAATCAGACAACTGCCACGGCGCCATCTGGGATCACCCCGCACCGTGGGACGAACCCGATGCTTGGGATGACGAGGCGTTCTGGTGTCGGCGCGCCCAGGCGGTCGGGGCGGCGGCGTCGCTGGCGCTGGGCGATCCGGAGTGGACCGTCGATGTTCTCGCGCACACCGGCAAGGCCAACGCGATGCTGGCCTGGATCGAGTATCGCGAGATCGGGGCCATGCATTCGGGGTTGGTCGCCACCGGTAGACCGGAGGCCTCGGCGCGCGGGGTCCGGATGCTCGATCTTGAAACCCAAGCCGCTGCCCGGATCGCCATGAGCCGCGGCATCAGTCAAAGTCAGGGCGATAGGTGGCTGGCCGAGGCGATCGCGATGCGCGACCGCATCCCGTCCATCGGGCTTTGCCTGCGCGACGGCATCATCAGCCCCCGCCAATTCCGGTTAGCGGTGTCCCGAACCGAATTGATCGACGGCCAGGACTGGTCGAAGACGATCGACCTCGATGTCGCCGCCCGACTGCGCTCCCGCACCGGCACCTGGTCCAACAAGCGGTTGATCGACCTCATCGACCGCATCATCTCCCGGCACGACCCCGACGCAGTCCGTCGTCGCCACGAGAAGGCCAAGGCCTCCCGGTCGGTGTGGGTCCTGCCCGATGCCGACGGCATGGCCACCCTCGGTGCGACGATGACCGCTCAAGACGCCAACATCGCGCTGCGCAACGTGTTCCTCCTCGCCGGAAAAGTCTGCAAGAAGGATCCGCGCAGCGAATCGGCCCGACGCTGCGATGCGCTGTTCTCACTGCTCAGCGGATTGCGCTTCGAATGCGACTGCGGCACCGACGACTGCGCATCCGACATCCCCGAACCCGGCGCGTTGGCGCAATGGATCGCCGACCACCGAGATCAGGAAGTGGCCAAGGGCCGGGTGCTCGTGCACGTGATCGCCGACCGGGCCACCGTCGACGGTCGCGACGACGAACCCGCGTTCATGGACGGACACGGCGTCATCTCCGCCGCACACCTGCGCGACCTACTCACCCGCGACGACGTCCGCCTCCGCCCCCTCAACCCGGCCGATAGCAACGACAACAGTGGAATCACCGTCGGCAACGACAACAACGACGACAGTGGAATCACCACTCGGGGCAACAGCGGAGATAGCAGCGGCAACGACCTCGATGAGACGTCCCTACCGACGCACCTGCCGTCGGATCCGTACCGCCCATCGACGGCGCTGGCTACCTTCGTGCGCACCCGCGACGGATACTGCACGATACCCGGCTGCGACAAGCCCGCATGGCAGTGCGATATCGACCACGTCGCCGAATACGACCACGACGACCCCGCCGCCGGCGGTCAAACCACCCCAGACGGACTGGCCACCAAGTGCCGCATGCACCACAACCTCAAAACATTCGGCAGCGGCTGGGTCGACGACCAATACCGCGACAGCACCGGCCGCCTACTCTCCCAGGTCGTCTCCCCCGAAGGAATTCGATTCCCAGGGCCCACGGAAACCAATTCCGCGCTATTCCCCAGCCTCGACACCATCACATGGCACGCCCCGAAGCCCGCCGCTCCGACGTCGCCGGCACCCGATGACCCCAAACCCCGAGACCGCACCAAAGCCAAGCACGCCCGCCGACGAGCCGAACGCGAGGCCAATCGCCAACAACGCCTCGCCGAGGAGAAAATCGCCGCCGACCGTGAAACCCGACGCCGACGCGAACACCCCCGCGAAACCGACGGCGACCCGCCCTACTGACGAAGGAGGCGGCGAGACTAGACGCTGATGCGTCCCTCGAGTGCGGCCAATCCGATGTCGTTGCGGAAATGCGAGCCGGGCAGCTTGATCTCGGCGAGGCGCGCGTAGGCCTGCTCCCGCGCGGCGGCGAGGTCGGCGCCGGTCCCGACGACGGCCAGGACCCGTCCGCCCGCCGACACCGTCTTGCCGTCGGCGTCACGGGCCGTGCCCGCGTGACGGACGCCCTCCCCGTCGGCCCCGACGACGACGTCGCCGATGCGCGGCGTGCCCGGGTAGTTCTCGGCGGCCAGCACGACGACGACCGCGGCGCCGTCGTCCCACTGCAGCGGCGGCAGCTCGGCGAGCGTCCCGGTGGCCGTCGCGTGCAGCGCCTGCCCGAGCGGGGAGCGGAGCAGCGCGAGGACGGCCTGTGTCTCCGGATCGCCGAACCGGGCGTTGAACTCGACGACGGCCGGCCCGTCGGCCCCGATGGCGAGCCCGGCGTACAGCAGCCCGTTGAACGGAGTCCCGCGCGAGACGAGTTCGGCGGCAACGGGTTTGACGATCTCGTCGACGATCTGGGTGACCGTCTCGTCGGGCAGCCACGGCAGCGGGGTGTAGGCGCCCATACCGCCGGTGTTGGGCCCGGTGTCGCCGTTGCCCACGCGTTTGTGGTCCTGCGCCGGGATCAGCGGGACCACCGTCTGCCCGTCGACCAGGCAGAACAACGAGACCTCCGGCCCGTCGAGGAATGACTCCAGCAGCACCGGGTGACCCGATTCGAGGCATTCGACGGCGTGATCGCGGGCTTTGGCCCGATCGGTGGTCACGACGACACCCTTGCCCGCGGCCAATCCGTCGTCCTTGACGACCCAGGTCGGACCGAAGCGGTCGAGCGCGGCGTCGAGATCGGCCGGGCTGTCGACGACCTCGGCGTGCGCGGTCCGTACCCCGGCCGCTGCCATCACGTCCTTGGCGAAGGCCTTCGAGCCCTCGATCTGCGCGGCGGCCTTGTTCGGGCCGAAGACGGCGATGCCGGCCGCGCGCAGCGCGTCGGCGACCCCGAGGACCAGCGGCACCTCGGGCCCGATGACCACCAGGTCGGCGGCGAGTTCTTTGGCCAGGGCGACCACCGCGTCGGCGGACGCGACGTCGACCGAGCGGTTCGTCGCGATCCCCTCCGTCCCGGCGTTGCCGGGTGCGGCGAAGAGGTCGGTGACCGACGGGTCGGCCGCCAATCCGAGGAGGAGGGCGTGTTCCCGGCCGCCCGAGCCGATGACGAGTACGCGCACGCGCACAGCCTAATCGCAGATGATCTCGACGACGATCACCGGGATCACGGGGATCAGACAGATGACGACGACGCAGAGCAGCAACGGGGCTCCGAGCGCCGCCAGGATCACGCCCGCCGCCAGCGGGACCAGGGCCGCCACCATCGCCGGCGCCGCATTCGACTTCGACCGGACCAGATACTCGTTCATGGCGATCACGCCGAGGCAGAAGACGGCCACCGGCACCGCCAGGCAGAGCACGATCGCCACGTTGGAGATGTGCGCCTTGCTCTCGATCCACAGCGCGACGACGTGCAGCCCGGCGCCGACACCCGCACAAGCCATCAGCAGCGGCATGTTGCCGTAGCCGAACGGGAAGCACCGCTCCGGATGTTCGCGCAGGGTCTCGCCGTTGGGCATGAGGAAGTACAGCCACCACATGGCGAAGGTGACCCCCATCGCGGCCAGTCCGAGGATCGCGGTCTGCACACTCCACCCGGTCCGTTCGATGAGGGCCTGCAGCAGCGCCACGGTCCCGACCACCCCCTCGCCGAGGGTGATGACGGTCAGCGTCGCGTAGCGCTCGGCGATGTGCGAGGGATTCCACGGCGTCGCCTTGACCCGGGTCTCGGCGACCCACGGACCGGTGCACTCGATCGCGACGCACACCACGGCCGCTGCCAAGGTGGCGCGCAGGTTCAGCGGCGCGACGGCGATGACGATCCAGCCCACTTGCGCGACCAGCGTGACGAGAGCGTAGGTGTAGCAGGTGCGGCGGTATTCCGGCGACTGAGCGCCCGCGCGCAGCCACTGGGCGACCATGCCGACGCGCATGACGATGTATCCGACGACCGGCATCGTCATGGCCGGGTGATGACCAGCGTCGATCGACGAGAACACCTCGGGGATGCCGATGGCCAGGATGGCGACGCCGATCATCTGGACCAGGACCAGCAGTCGGAACAGCCAGTCGTCGGTGTCGAAGGCGGAGGCGAACCACGCGAAATTGATCCACGCCCAGATCGCGGCGAAGGTCATCAGGACGTAGCCGGTGATCGCGGTCCAGTAGTGGCCCTCGGCCAGGTAGTGCGCCAGTTGCGCCGATGCCACGGAGAAGGCGACGACGAAGACCAGGTCGTAGAAGATCTCGAGATTGCTGCCGGCCCGGCCCTCCTCGGCGGGGTCGCGGCCGATCATCCGTCGCAGTCGTGATTGCAGTGGCATCCGACTACGGTAAACCGGCTGTCGTCCACATTCAGCGCGAGCTGTGGACAACCCGTGGGGCGGGGCCGCGGCCCGCGTGGGGCGTCGGAGACGACCTCTAGGCTCGACGCATGGCACTCGACGCAGCACAGCAGCAGACCGCCGCCGGCGTGATCACCGCGCTCGCCGGTCCCGACGCGAAGCTGCGCGACGACCAGCTCACCGCGGTCGAGCGCCTCGTGCAGCCGGTCAGTCCGGCCGCGAGTACGACATCGGGGGCGGAGCCAAGTGGATCCAGGGCACCACGAGTGCTCGTCGTCCAGGCCACCGGGTGGGGCAAGTCGGCCGTGTACTGGGTGGCGACGGCACTGCGCCGCGCCGCCGGAGCCGGACCAACACTCGTCGTCTCCCCGTTGCTGGCGCTGATGCGCGATCAGGTCGAGGCCGCCGCCCGCGCCGGACTGACGGCCGCGACCATCAATTCGTCGAACTTCGACGATTGGGGCGCCATCGAGGAGTCGGTGCGCGCCGAGAGCATCGACGTTCTGCTCGTGTCACCCGAGCGCCTGGCCAACCCCGGATTCGGGCGGCGCGTCCTCTCCGCCCTGGCAGGTCCCGACTCCCCCGGCCTCGGACTGCTGGTGATCGACGAGGCGCACGCGATCTCCGATTGGGGCCACGACTTCCGCCCCGACTACCGACGCGTCGCCGACGTTCTGCGCGAATTGCACCCCGGCTCACCGGTTCTCGCGACGACCGCGACGGCGAATGAACGGGTCACCGCCGACGTCGCCCGCCAGCTCGGTTCGGACACCACCGTGTTGCGCGGTCCGCTGGCACGAAAGTCGTTGCAGCTCAACGTGATCGACGGGTTGTCGCCGATTCAGCGGTATGCCTGGGTGGCCGAGCACATCGACTCGCTGCCCGGCTCCGGCATCGTCTACGCGCTCACCGTCGCCGATACGGACCGCCTGGTCACCGCGATCAAGGCGGTGCAGGGGGCGGACTATCCGGTGGCCGCGTATTCCGGGCAGCTCGACGCCGGTGCGCGCCAACGCCTCGAGGATGCGTTGGCGCGCAACGAGATCAAGGCGCTGGTCGCCACCTCCGCACTGGGCATGGGCTATGACAAACCGGACCTCGGATTCGTCATCCACATCGGGTCGCCACCGTCGCCGGTCTCCTACTACCAACAGGTCGGCCGTGCCGGGCGCGCACTCGACGAGGCCGTCGTCATGCTCCTCTCCTCCGGCACCGACGATCGGATCTGGGAGTACTTCGCCACCGCCTCGATCCCGGACCCGCGGCAGATGACGACCCTGCTCGAGGCGCTGCCCGACGAGTCCTCACCGCTTTCGGTCGTCGCGCTCGAGGCACAGACCGGGCTGCGTCGCACCAAGATCGACCTGATGCTCAAGCAGCTCGCCGTCGACGGAGCGGCCGAGCGGAGCACCGACGGCTGGTTCGCCACCGGAACCCCCTGGCGCTACGACGAGCAGCACTACGCCGACATCCTCTCGGTCCGCCGACGCGAGGCCGACATCATGCGCTCCTATGTCCGCGGCGAGCGCTGCCTGATGCAACTGCTCACCGCGGCGCTCGACGATCCGCTCACCGAGCCGTGCGGTCGGTGCAGCTTCTGTCGGGGCGGCGTACCGGAGGCGACGGCCGCTGTCGGCGCGGACTCGGTGCGCGCGATCACCGCGTCGCTGCGGGGCCGGGCGACTGTCTTCGAGCCGCGCAAGATGTGGCCGGGCGGAGCCTTCGGCGCGCGTGGCCGCATCCCCGCCGAGTTGGCGGCCGAACCGGGACGCGTCCTCGCCCACGCCGATGCGCCGGAATGGCAGGACGTGCTGCTCGCCGCCCAGCACGGCGAGGAGCAGGCCCTGGACGAGATGGCCGGCGCCGCCGTCGCCACCCTGCGCCCGTGGGGTCAAGAGTCCGGTGTCCGTCCCGATCAGATCTGGTCGCTGCGCCTCACCGGTCACGACCTCGCCGCCCAGCTGGCCGAGCGGCTGCGGGCGATCGGCCAGCGGACGGGCGCCGCACTGACGGTGCGTCCGGGCGGCCCGTCCGACGACGCGAACTCCGCCGCCGAGGCCGCGCATTGGCGAGACGCCATCGACGTTCCCGCCGACTCCGCACCGTCGGGCGCGGTACTGCTCGTGGTCGACGACACCCGCTCCGGGTGGCCCGTGACGGTCGCCGCGGCGAAACTCCGCGAAGCAGGTGCAACCGCGGTACTCCCCCTGGTCATCCACCGCAGCGTCTAGCGAGGGGCTCACATCCGCTACCGAATTTCCCGGTTTCTACCGTTGCTTCGGCAGCTTCTGTGGGATTCGGTAGCTGTTGGCCCGGCTAGGCGGGCACGAACTCGCCGTGACCCATCTCGCGCAGGGTGGCGCGAATCGTCTCGGCGGCCCGGTCCAGTTCGGCGGGGTCGGGGTCGGGGTCGGCCGCGGCGAAGGAGAAGTCCTCCAGCTTCCACGCGGGGAAGACGTGCAGATGCAAATGGGGCACTTCCAGCCCAGCGATCATCAGGCCGGCGCGCGGCGCGTCGAAGCCCTTCTTGACCGCCTGCCCCAGGGTGCGGGCCACGTCGGTCAAGTGGTCGAAGAGGCCGGAGTCCACGGCCTCCCAATGGTCGACCTCCTCGACGGGAACCACGAGCACGTGCCCGGGGGTCACCGGGTTGATGGTGAGGAAGACGACGGTTCGGTCGTCGCGCCACACGAACCGGCCCGGGAGTTGGCCGCTGATGATCATCGAGAACACGGAAGACATGGTTCCCATGCCAACCGACAACGCCCACGTTGTCAATCGCGGCGCTCGCCGCGCAACCCTCGACGACTCGCGCCGAACGAGCGATGTGCCGGGGCGCGCCGGAGCACACTACGAAGGATGAAGACGAAGGCTGCCATCTTGTTCGACGTCGGCGAGGATTGGAAAGTCGAAGAAGTCGAGTTGGGCGACCCGGTCGAGGGCGAGGTCCAGGTCCGGCTGACGAGTTCCGGACTATGCCACTCCGACCATCATCTGCGCACCGGTCAGAGTCCGGCGCGGATGCCGGTCATCGGCGGCCACGAGGGCGCCGGCACGGTCGTCAAGGTCGGGCCCGGCGTCAGCCGTTTCGCCGAGGGCGACCACGTGGTCACCGCCTTCATCCCCGCCTGCGGCGTCTGCGGCCCCTGTTCCCGGGGCGCGCAGAACCTGTGCGACGAGGGGGCCGGCCTGGTCAAGGGGCGCGCGATTGCCGACCAGACGAACCGGGTCACCCACAACGGCGTCGGACTCACGCCGATGTGCCTGCTCGGGACCTTCTCGCCCTACATCACCGTGAACCAGGCGTCGCTGGTGAAGATCGAGGACGACATCCCGTTGCGCGAAGCGGCACTGCTCGGCTGTGGGATCGCGACCGGCTGGGGCTCGGCGACCCAAATCGGCGGCACCCGCCCCGGTGACACGGTCGTCGTCGTCGGCATCGGTGGCGTCGGCATCAATTCGGTCCAGGGCGCCAAGGCCGCCGGTGCGCGTCACGTGGTGGCCGTCGACCCGGTGGGGTTCAAGCGCGACATGGCCGAAAGGCTCGGCGCCACACACGTCTTCGAGAGCATGGAAGCCGCCCTGCCCGCCGTCGAAGAGATGACCTGGGGCCGGATGGCCGACACCGTCATCCTCACCATCGGCGAGATCAAGGGCGAGCACATCGCCCCCGGATTGGCGCTGACCGGAAAGGGTGGTCAGACCCTCGTCGTCGGGATGGGCGACTTCGCCGCGATGGACGTCTCCCTCAACCTCTTCGACCTCACGCTGATGCAGAAACGGCTACAGGGCGCGATCTTCGGCGGCGCCGGACCGCGCACCCAGGTGCCGACCCTCCTCGACGAGTACCGTGCGGGCGCGCTGAACCTCACCGACCTGGTCACGCGGACCTACCGTCTGGAAGACATCAACAAGGGCTACGACGACATGCTCGCCGGCGTCAACATCCGCGGAATGATCGTCTACGACGAGACCGACTGGTAGGCGGCCTTTCCCACGGCTGCCGATGCAGCCGGGAGGTCCACCCAGAACGTCGCCCCGTGTCCCGGCTCGGAATCCACGCCGACCTGGCCGCCGTGGGCGGCGACCAGGGCGGAGACGATCGACAGACCCAGACCGTTCCCGGCTCCGTTGGCACCGCGCGAGCGGGAGCTGTCGCCGCGGAAGAAGCGGTCGAAGACCCGTTTCTTGTCCTCCTCGGTGAGGCCCGGACCGTCGTCGGCCACCTGCATCCGCACCGTGTGGGAGGCCGGGTTCTCGATGACGGAGACCATGATCGACGCCGACGGCGGGGTGTGCGCGACGGCGTTGTTGATCAGATTGCGCAACACCTGCATCAGTCGCGGGTGATCGCCCAGGACGACCGGCGACGGATCGGGGGCCTCCAACTCGACGATCCGGTCCGGGGCGGCGGCCAGCGCCGAATGCACCGCCTCGAGTGCGAGTTCGGAAACTTTGACCGGGGCGCGCTCGATCGGGCGATCGGCGTCGAGGTGGGCGAGCATCATGAGGTCGGACACCAGCAGGGACATCCGCGTCGCCTCGTCGTTGACGCGGCGGAAGGCGTCGTCGGCATCGGTGACCGCACCCTGCTGGTACAGCTCGGCGAATCCCTTGATAGACGTCAACGGGGTGCGCAGCTCGTGGCCCGCGTCGGCGACGAACCGGCGCATCTTCTCCTCCGACGCCCGGGCCTGCCGCTCAGATGCCTCGACGGCGGCGAAGGCCTCCTGGATGCGGGCCAACATCAGGTTGAACGAGTTGGCGAGGCTGCCGACCTCGGTATGCGGCGACGACTCGGGCACGCGTTCGTCCAGATCGCCCTCGGCGATGGCGTGCGCCGTCTCCTCCACCCGGCGGAGGGGCCGCAGGCTGCGCTGCACCAGGAGATAGCTGAGCAACGACATCAGCGAGATGACGACGATCCCGACGGTGAGTTGCAGGCGGACCAATCGCGACGCCGTCTCGTCGACCAGCGTCAGCGGCATCGCCACGATGGATTCGCCGTGCGGGTTACTCGACTTGATGACCCGCCACTCGGGTCCGCCGGCCTCCACCGACGGCACCGTCACCGGGCCAACGTGTTCGGCCGGGTTGTCCTCCACCGACCGCACGTCGGGGTTGAAGCCCGAATCGTTGCTGCGGACCATCACCCCCTCGCCGAGGGCGACCCGGACGTAGAAGTTCGACGGTGGGCGCCGCGCGCTGGCCGGGCCGCGCTGATTGGCCAGCTTAGGGTCGCGCGGCCGCGCCCAGGTCTGGACGGCGGCGCTCAACTGCGAGTCGACGCGGCGGAACAGGTCTTCGCGCATCGCCCGGCTGACCAGGATCCCGGACACCGTCAGGCCGGCGACGACCAGCAGTGCGGCCAGCACCACCAGGGAGATTCGAAGCGGAATGCGAGCCACGATCGGCTCAGCGCGGTTCGCGCATGACGTACCCGACGCCGCGCAGCGTATGGATCAGGCGCTTCTCGCCGGTGTCGACCTTGCGACGCAGGTAGGAGACGTAGGACTCGACGACGTTGACGTCGCCGCCGAAGTCGTAGTTCCAGACGTGGTCGAGGATGCGCGGCTTGGACAGCACCGTGCCGGCGTTGACCATGAAGTAGCGCAGCAGGGTGAACTCGGTCGGCGAGAGCGCCACCAACTCGCCGTCCTTCCAAACCTCGTGCGTCTCGTCGTCGAGTTCGATGTCGGAGAACACGATCCGCGTCGAGCGTTCCGCCGAGTCGGTGAAGCCGGAGCGCCGCAGCATGACTTCGAGGCGGGCCACGACCTCCTCGAGGCTGAACGGTTTGGTGACGTAGTCGTCGCCGCCGATCGTCAGACCGTTCACCTTGTCGGCGACGGAGTCGCGCGCGGAGAGGAAGAGCGCCGGCGCGTCGATCCCGTCGTCGCGAAGCCGTTTGAGCAGGCCGAAGCCGTCCATCCCCGGCATCATCACGTCGAGTACGAGGAGATCGGGGCGGTGCGTCCGACAGATGTCGAGCGCCTCGGGGCCGTTGGCGGCGGTCGTCACGTCGTAGCCCTGGAACTTCAGCGAGACGCTGAGCAGTTCGCGGATGTTCTCCTCGTCGTCGACGACGAGCACTCGGGCGTCCTTGGCTGCAGCTGTCATGGCACCAGTGTGCCGCGCCGGGGACCACCACACCTGACGATTAGCTGTCAGACACCTGTGAGCGCGGCCAGGAACGGGCGGACTCGGGCGAGAAACAGCTCCGGCCGCTCGGCGAACACCTCGTGCGCCGCCGGGAGCCGGACCACTGCCGCGTCGGGGAGCGCCACCGACAACGCCCGTTTGTTGAGCGGGTACGGATTGATCACGTCGCGCATCCCCCAGAGGACCTGGACCGGCACATCGGTGGCGACGCGGGCCGAACCCAGATACACCCGCGGATCGGCGAAGCTCTGCCAGAGCGAGCAGTACACCGCCAGCCGGCGCTGGTCGGCGCGCAGTTCGCGGACGCGCAGATAGGCCGCCCGCACGCCGTCGGCCGAGCGTTTTCCCAGGTAGAGACGGGCGAGGGGCCGCACGGCACGGCGAGCGAAGGACGGCTTCGCCATCACCGAGCAGAAGGCGCGCATCGGCGGGTTCGGCGGCGCGAATCCCGCCGGATTCACCAGCACGACCGCGGCGACCTCGCGACGACGCTCCGCCAGACGCATCGCGACGAATCCGCCGACGCTGTTGCCGATGACGGCGAGCCGGTCGAATCCCCGCGACGCCAGCTCGTCGAGGACCTGTTCCGCCACGTCGACCAGGCCGACCGCGGTCACGGCATGCGGATCGCCGACCGTCGACTCGCCGAATCCGGGCCAGTCGAGCACGGCCACCGCGTGGTCGCGGGACAGGTCCGGCACCACCTGGTCGAAGTCGCGGGCGTCGCCGGGGTTGGCGTGCAGCAGCAACAGCCCCGGCGCGGTAGACGGATCGCGGCCGTGCAGGTGGACCGCGACGTCGCCGAGCGCGGTGGGAACCACGAGAGTCATCGGGCCATGCTATCCCGCCCGACACCCAATCCCACACGGCCGCAATCGATTTCGGGTCGCTATCCGGCGCGATCGGCGTCCTTCTGCAGCGGCCCGAGATAGAGGCCGCGCGGCACCCCGCCCGGTGCGCACCAGTCGGTCAGTTGCTCGCCCCGCTCGACCAACGCGCGCTCGACGCGGGCCGGCACGGTCTCGCACAGCACCAGTTCGATGCCGTCGGGTCCCGGCCGCCAGCCGCCGACGACGCGCCCGGCCCACCACGCGGTGGTCCCACCGTTGCCGTTGCGGTCGAACAGCAGGCGTTCATTGTCGCCGAGATAGAAGCCGCGCTGCTTGTGCCCCATCGTGGTGGGGTCGAGTTCGGGCAGCAGCGCCACCGAATCGTCGGGCTCGGGATCGTCGGCCTCGACGTCGTCGGGCAGCAGATAGCCCACGGTCCCGTCGTCCAGGTCCACCTCGACCGCGCCGATCCGCGCCAGAGCCCGGCGCACCGCGCTCTTGGTCGACCCGAGCCACCACACGATGTCGGTCTCGGTACCGGGACCGTAGGCCCGGAGCCAGCGCTCGACGAGCGCGGCATGCCCATCGTCGACGGACATCGGTTCGGGCTCGCGCCCCAACCACCGTGCCATCGGCTCCCAGGCGATGCGCGAGGTGTACCAGGGCCCGTCGTCGGGGCCCCGGACGATCCGACCGGCGGCGGCGAGGTGGTTGAGGACGCGCGAGCCCATCTGCACCGGCCCACCCCACGAGCTGTCCGGGGCGACCATGACGGCCCGGTCGAGGATCGGCACCGCGGCGCGCACCTGCGCCGTGGACTGCGGGCCATGCCTTTCGATCTCGGCGAGCGCCGCCGCGCAGGCCTCGTCCAGCCAGGCGTCCGGGTCGGCGATGTCGGGGCTGCGCCGCAGGTCGCGCAGCATATTGGTGCGCTCCGACGCGGCGACGCGCTCGCTGACCGCGCCCAACACCTCGTCGAGTACGGGGTGGCTGGTCACGAACAGCGTGCGCCGCATACCGAGGTGTTTGACGACGCTGCGCTGCTCGTACAGCGCGGCGTCGACATCGGCGATCGTCAGCTGCGGGGCCCGCGCCCACGTCGACAGATAGACCGTCGACGCGGTGGTCGCGTGCAGGGCGAGCACCGCATCGGCCACCTCGGCGACCCCGCCCGGCACATCCGCGCGGGTGTCACCCAGGTGTTGACGGTGCCACTGCCTGGCACGGCGCTGCGCATCGGTGATCCGGGGTCGGGCTGGCACGAGGCCAGTCTATGGCCGGGTACCGACACCGTTCGCGCATGCGCGACTCACCGTGCACGACTTACCGTGCCACTCAGTGGCGCAGCGACCAGTCCATCCAGTCGATGGTCTGCATACCGAACAGGTCGGTGCCCCAGCCGTACATGTCGGTGAGCGCCTTGACCATGCTGCAGTCGGTCGGGTGGTAGGCGACCTTCGTGCCGCCCTTGCGATAGCCGCGCGCGAGGCGACGGGCGTCCTCGGCCGGAACCAGCGACATCGGCGAATCGTCGGCGACGCAGGAGGCGATCAGCACCCGCGACTTGGGCGCCTTGCGGCCCAAGAGGTTGTCGTCGTAGACCTTCCGGAAGGCCTTGATGTCGGCCGGGTGCTGGTTGCCCTTGAACAGGGTCTGCAGCGGCACGAACGGCAGGGTGAAGTAGGCCGGCGTCTGGCACTGGGTGCGGTAGACGTCGGCGAGGGCCTTGCCCGCCGGGGTGAGGTGGTCGTCGATCCGCATCTGCGGGTAGCGCGGTTCGAGGCCGAGCAGCGTCGCGAAGGCGAAGCCGGAGCCGACCGATCCGCTGGAGGTGCGGATGAAGTTGCGCTGGTTGATAACCATGCCTTCGAGCACCGTCGAACGAATGTCCAGTTCGGGTGCGTAGTCGGCCGCGTTCTCCGCCGCGAACCCCGCCCCGACGCCGCCGCCGGCGATGCCGAACAGGCTGATCGGCGCCTTCGGGTTGAGTCCGGCGCGCTTGAAGTTCAGCGAGGCGCGCAGCATGTCCGACATCGCGTTGCCCGCGTACTTACCGGCGAAGACGCCGTGCGGACGCGGATCACCGTCGTTGCCGACGTCGCTGATGGTCACCGCGTAGCCACGGTTGAACATCTGCGCGAGCGGGCCGAGGGCCGACCATGACGAGCCGTCCATCGGGTCGCCGCCGGTCCACATCGTCGACGGGTGGCAGTAGGCGCCGACGCTGTCGTTGGCCATCTGGTAGCCGACGACCTTGCGCTGGTCGTTGCGCTTGCCGTCGCGCGGGATCATGACGATGCCGGTGCTGATGGTGGACTCGCCGTGCAGGCCGGTCGTGACGTACATCAGTTTGTACGCATCGATGTTGCCCGGGCGGAAGCCGGTGAACTGCACCCCGACCTTCTTCGCCTTGAGCAACTGGCCCGGCTTCTCGGCGCCGGTGAGCTTGGGCTCCCGGTAGAACGGGTCGTTCGGCAACAGCGGCGAGAAGATCTCCTGCGGGCTGCCGATGCGGCCGTTGGTGAAGGTGCCGACGACGTAGCCGTTGAACACCTCGCCGACTTGCGGGGTCCGGTTGGGCGGCGAGTGCGGGGCGGCGGTGGCCGGCGCGGCGACGGCGCCCAGGCCGATGGCCGCGGCGGCGACGACCGCTGCGATGCTGGTCAAACGGTTCACTTGTAAGTCACCTTCAACGTCTGGAGGGCCGACTGCATCATCGGCAGGAGGTTCCACATCGGGCGGTGGGATTCGATCTGCTGGTCGTAGGGGATCAACAGGGTGGCGCGCAGCTGCGGCCAGCGGTGCTCGACCTGATCGCGGTATTTGGGCAGCAACTGATCGGTGATGTAGGCCCACCGGTCAGGGTAGACAGACCAGTTCCAGCTGGGCAGCGGAACGGCCAGTTCGGCCGGGCGCCCGTTGGGGGCGATACCGCTGATGGTGATCGGGCGGAACGAACGCGGGGCGACGACACCGGCCACCGACGGCGAGCCCGCCGCCGTGGAGGCGTAGGTCATCGCGTAACCGACGTCGCCCTTGTAGGCCCGGGTGGCATCCCACTGCTTCTTGATGACCTCGCCCTGCTCGCGGCGCAGCAGTCGCGCGTTGCCCGCGGCGATGCCGTCGGGGCTCTTGCTGGCGATGGCGGTCCAGGCCGCCATGATCTCGTCGGAGAAGAGGCCGGCGCGGTTCATCTCGGCCAGCGCGGGGAGTCCGCCGACGACGTAGGCGCGGTGCATCGGCATCAGGTCGGAGAAGATGTTCTTCTGCATGATGAGGATGTCGCCCTGGATCTTGCGCAGGTCCGCGGGGGTGATCTTCGCGCCGACGCGGGCCAGGGCGCGCAGGCCACGGGGCAGCTTGTCGACGAAGACCGGTCCGAGCACCTGGTTGGTCTGCGCCACGATCGCGTTGGCGACCGGGGCGAGCCGGGTGAAGTCGTAGACGTTGGTCGCCAATTCGAAGTCGAGGAGTCCACCGCCGAAGTCGGCGCCGACGAGCCCGCCCATCCCGGCCCACTGCAGTTCGCGATGGGACAGCTGCAGGTTCTCGTAGAAGCGGTACGACTTGACCAGGTTCGCGCGGTTGGCGCTGACGCCGTCACGCGGGTTCCAGCTGGCCAAGTTGATCCCGGCCGCGGTCGTCGTGTCGGCGAGCCAGTACTGCCACAACAGCGCCTGGTAGCGCGTCGGCGCCACTCCCGACGCCCGCGCCTGCCCGAGCAGCGCCCGGAGCTTGACCGGATCGGTCGGCAGGACCGGGTTGACCCCACCGGGGCCGTGGCCGGCGTCCCGGTTGATCAGCGGAAGGTCGAGGTACCGATCAATCGGTGCTGCCGAAGCAGTTGCGGTCGCAGTGGTCGCCGTCGCCGTTGCGACGAGCAGACCGACGGCTAGTTTGCGCAGTAGTGGGCGCACGAATACTCCATCTCCGGTGGGCAGACCCGATCGGGGCATGCCGGTAGACATACCCCGATCGGGGCATGCGGCATTCAAGAACCTAAAGGGTTGTTGCGATCGCAAACAAGCCAGAACACCGGAAAGTGAGACGCATCACGATAACCGTCTCAAGTGAGGAGCCTGCGGCGAGGTCACTCAGCGGCGAGCGCCGCCACCGCCTCGATCTCCACCAGTTGGCCGTCCAACGGCAGCACCGTCACGCCGAGCACACTGGTCGGCGGCACGCCGTCGCCGAAGACCTCGACGACCGCACCCCAGGCGACGTCGAGGTCGACCTGCATCCGCTCCGCGACGTGGACCGTCAGCTTCGCGACGTCGGTGAATCCCGCGCCACGCTCGGCGAGGACCGACTCGAGGTTCGCCAGGCACTGCTTCGTCTGGCCCACCACGTCGTTCTCCGGGGTGACCGCGCCGTCGGCGTCGATGGGTGCGATCCCGGCCGTGAACAGCAGCGGACCGGCACTCACCGTGGCGCTGTGCGGGAAGCCCTGATGGGGCAGGGCGGAGGACTGATCTCGACGTACCGACATGCGACGAAGTCTAGTCGGGCCGGTCTCCCCCGTCGCCCGATCATCATCACCCCGCGCGGGTGAACGGCGCCCCGAGCGGAGACGAGCAGTGGCAGCGTGAGGACACCACGCACTCGACCTCACCGACGTCAAAGGAGTCATCCAGTGACCAAGCCGTTCAACGGAGTCATCCGGCTCGACGTCCGCGATTCGGTCGCCGACTGGGAACCGTACAAGCTCAAGGAGGCTCCCGAGGGCGCGCCGAACGTCCTGGTGATCCTCTACGACGACACGGGATTGGCGGCCTGGTCGCCCTACGGTGGCCGGATCGAGATGCCGACCATGCAGAAGCTGGCCGACAACGGGTTGACCTATACGCAGTGGCACACCGCCGCACTGTGTTCGCCCACCCGCTCGATGTTCCTCACCGGGCGCAATCACCACCAGAACCGCTGCGCCTCGATCACCGAGGGCACCAATGGCTTCCCCGGCGCCGCCGGACGGCTGCCTGCCGAGTGCGCGACGATCGGTCAGGTCTTGCAGGACAACGGCTACAGCACGTTCTGGGTGGGCAAGAACCACAACGTGCCCGAAGAGGACGTCTGTTCGGGTGGTTCGAAGAGTGAGTGGCCGCTGAGCAAGGGATTCGACCGCTTCTACGGCTTCATCGGCGGTGAGACCAACCAGTGGTACCCCGACCTGGTGGAGGACAACCGCTTCATCGAGCAACCGTACATGCCAGAAGAGGGCTACCACCTGTCGAAAGACCTTGCCGACCAGGCGATCCGCATGTTGCGCGACCAGAATTCGTCCAACCCGTCCAAGCCCTGGTACATGTGGTGGTGCCCGGGTGCCAACCATGCTCCGCACCACTCCCCCGAGGAGTACATCGAGAAGTACAAGGGCCAGTTCGACGACGGCTACGAGGCCTACCGGGAGTGGGCGCTGGACAACATGATCTCCAAGGGCATCGTCCCCGAGGGCACCAAGTTGACCCCGATCAACCCGATGCCGCAGGACCAGGCCAACCCGGCCGACGAGGTCCGTCCGTGGGATTCGCTCAACGACGACGAGAAGAAGTTGTTCGCCCGCATGGCCGAGGTGTACGCCGGGTTCTCCGAGTACACCGACGCCCAGGCCGGTCGGATCATCGACTACTTGGAGAAGTCGGGTCAGCTCGACAACACGCTGGTCGTCTACGCCGCCGACAACGGCGCATCGGGTGAGGGATCCCCCAACGGATCGGTCAACGAGAACAAGTTCTTCAACGGGTACCCCGACGCGCTCGAAGAGAACATGAAGCACCTGGGCGATCTGGGCAGCACCGCTACCTACAACCACTACCCGACGGGGTGGGCGGTGGCGTTCTCCACGCCGTTCCAGATGTTCAAGCGCTACTCGCAATACTCGGGCGGCACGTGCGACCCGCTGGTCATCAGCTGGCCCAAGGGCATTAAGGCCAAGGGCGAGATCCGGCACCAGTACCACCACGCCACGGACATCGTCCCGACCATCCTCGACGTGGTCGGTTTGGAGATGCCCGACACCTACCGCGGCGTCAAGCAGATCCCCTTGGCCGGTGTGTCGATGCGCTACAGCTTCGACAAGGCCGACGAGCCGACGAAGAAGAAGACTCAGTACTACGCGATGCTCGGCACCCGCGGCATCTGGCAGGACGGCTGGAAGGCCGCGGCGGTACACGCTCCGCTGACCGACAAGGGCAACTTCGACAAGGACCGCTGGGAGCTGTACCACATCGACGAGGACCGATCGGAGTCGACGAACCTCGCCGACCAGCACCCGGAGAAGGTCGAAGAGCTGGTCAAGGTGTGGTTCGACGAGGCGGAGAAGAACAACGTACTGCCGCTCGACGACCGCCCGGCCGTCGAAATGCTCACCGTCGAGCGTCCGCAGTCGGAGCCGCCGCGCACCCGCTACGTCTACTACCCCGACACCTCTCCGGTACCCGAGGGCGTGGCGGTCAACATCCGCGGCCGAGACTACAAGATCCTCGCCGACGTGCGGGTCACCAAGGACTCCGAAGGAGTGCTGTTCGCGCACGGCTCGCGGTTCGGCGGCCACTCGCTGTTCATCAAGGACCACAAGCTGTACTACGCGTACAACTTCCTGGGCATCGAAGAGCAGGTTCTCGAGTCGAAGGAGCTGCCTGAAGGCGACCTGACGCTCGGCGTGGAGTTCACCCGCGAGAAGGCCGGCGAACACGGCGAATCCCTCGGCACCATGACGCTGTACGTCGGCGACGAGGCCGTCGACTCCAAGCCCTTCCGGGTCCAGGTCGGTAAGTTCACCCTCTCCGGCGACGGCCTCTGCGTCGGCTTCGACAGCGCCGACCCGGTGAGCGCCCTCTACAAGGACAAGGGCAACTACCCGTTCACCGGTGGGGAGTTGCTCGGCGTCGGCATCGATGTCTCGGAGGAGCAGTATCTCGATCTGGAGAAGGAAGCCGCGGTGGCCTTTGCGCTCGACTGAGCGGACACCCCCGGTTTCTTCTTCGCAACCCCCGTTCCGTCCCCCTGCCTACACTGAACGGGTGCTTGGTATCGACCGGGATTCGAGCGGCCGGGACGTACGATTCGCCGTTCCCGAATTCACCGATCTGCTCCGTCGCAGCCGCATCGACCAGCGGTTGACCCAGGCCGTCGACGAGCATCGGGTGACGATGCTCAGCGCACCGAGCGGCTACGGGAAGACGGTGGCCGTGGCCGAGTGGGTCCGGGGATACGGCAGACCGATCGCCTGGCTCTCGTTGAATCGATACGACGCCGATCCCCTCGCACTGTCGTCGGGGCTGCTCGCCACCCTGCGACGCACGGCCCGGACGATGGACGACGCCGACATGCTCGCCGAGCTGGACGTCGTCAACGGCGCGGCTATCGGCGCCCTGCATGCCGCCGTCTGCTCTGCCGCACGGGTTGCGGACACCCCGATCGTCGTGGTCCTCGACGATCTGCACTTCGCCGGCACCCGCCTGACCGAGAGTGTCGTGTGCGCGCTGGTCGAGCAGGGACCGCCGAATCTGCGTCTGGTCCTCGTGGGCCGCGACCCCGACCAGGTGCCGTTGGCCAAGCGGATCCTCGGCGGGGACACCGTCCACATCACCAGCGAAACCCTCCTGTTCACCCCCGAGGAGATCGCCGCGGTGGCCGCCGACTTCGACTGGGCCGACGTCGACCTCGACGCACTCGTCGCGAAGACGGGCGGCTGGGCCGCGGCCGTACGGCTGGCCATGCTGGTCTTCACCGGTGGCCGCTCGGATACCCGACGCAAACCATCGGCGCGCACCGACGACCTGCTGCTGTCGATCATCGCCGACGACGTGCTGGACACCCTGCCGCCCGATCTCGCCGGATTCGTCCTCGACACCACGACGGTGTCCGACCTCGACGAACATCTCGCCGTCGGACTCAGCGGACGCCCCAATGCCCTGGAGTTGCTGGAACAGTGCCGTCGTCGCGGCCTGTTCCTGGAGCGCTTCGGGGACGGCGACCTGCCGCAGTACCGCTGGCACAACGTCTTTGCCAGCCGATGCCGCCAGTTGGTCGCCTTGCGCGACGCCGCGCACTCGCGGGAACTGCACCGGCGCGCCGCCGAACTCCTCGCCGAACACAACCCGATCCGCGCGATCGAAGAGGCGTTGGTCGGCGGCGACCCGGATCTGGCCTGCCGGATCCTCGTCGACTCCTGGACCCTGCTGCTGGCGGGCCGGGCCGACGAGTCGCCCGACCGCGTCCTGGCCCGGCTGCCCGAGCCGTATGCGACCCGCCCGGAGATCCTCGCCATCACGGCCTGCGCGATCGACATGGCCGGGCGGCGCTCGGAGGGGCAGGCGCTGCTGGCCTCGGCCGAAGGCGACAGCGCGGCCAACCGGCCGTCGGACCCCGCCGACCAGTGGCGCGCCGAACTGACCGATGCCTGCGCACGCCTCTTCCTCAGCGACGAGCGGGCCGAACTCATCGAGGCCCTCGGCGTCGCCCACGAGAACCTCGCGCACGCCCGCACCCTCGGACCGGCGCGCTACGCGGCATACCAACTCCTCCTCGGCCGCTCCCACATGATCCTGCGCCACGACGTGCCGGAGGGAATCTCGTTACTCAAGAGCGCCGAGTGGCACGCCACCGAGACCGGCGAGAAGGTGTTGGCCCGCCGCGCCGCCGGCTTCCTGGCTTTCAGCTACAGCTGGATCGGTGACTTCACGCAGGCGGAGGCGGTGCTCGCCCGTATCCACGACGTCGACGGGTATTCCGACGACTGGTCCACCCAGATCGGGGTTCCCGAACTCAGCGCGGTGGGGTGGACCGCCTACTGGCGGGGCGACTTCGATACCGCGCGGCGGGCGTTCGGGAGATGCTTGGATTCGCGGAGCGAGGCCGCGAGCTACCGCAGCATCGCCGGCCAATACCTCGCCATCATCGCGGCGATAGACGGCGATGACCGCGAACGACGGGATGCGCTCGCGCTCGTCAGGCAGATCCCCAACACCCAGGTGCGCGGCGCGCCGTTCGAGCTCTACCGAACCGTGGCCTTCGCGAAGCTCGCCGAGGCCGAAGGGGACTTCGACCGCGCCGGCGCCCTGGTCCGCGGGATTCGCAACGACCTGCGCGAGGCCCCCGCCGCCGCGGTGGTCGCCATCGACCTGATCCGACGCCACGTCGGCAAACACGCCGCGGCCGCCGCCGTCAAGCAGATGGCGCCGATGACGCTCTCGAACTACGTTCGCGCGTCGCTGCTGGTCACCTCGGCTCTGATCCAGCGCGCGGACGGCGACTACCGGGCGGCACACGAGGTCTTGGAGCGCGCACTCGACGCCGCGGCGCCGGAACGGATCAGACGGCCGTTCCTCGAACCCGATCCGGCTCTCGTCGATCTACTCGGCGAGCACGGCCGGTGGGGATCGAACCATATGGCCTTCCTCGCCGACCTGCGCGTCCCGCCGCGGGCCATCGACAACCTCACCGACCGCGAGCAGCAGATCCTCGGCTACCTGCGCACGGCGATGACGATGACCGAAATCGCCGCGGAGCTCTCGCTCTCGGTCAACACGATCAAGACCCACACGCGTTCGCTCTACCGCAAGCTGGGGGTGCAGAACCGGCGAGACGCCGTCGCCTCCGCGGCTCGCAAGCGGTGACGCCTAATTCGACCCGGCGAGTTCGGCGATCGCCTCGCGGTTGCTGGTGAAGACCCGGTCGGCGTCGCGCACCAGGCCGTAGTGGCGCGCCCGTTCCAGCTGCCGCTCGCGCATCCGGCTGAAGCCCAGGGTGATCCCCCGCTCGGTCAGCCAATCCCTCATCCGCTCCAATGCCTCGGCGGCGGTGACGTCGACGTCGGTGACCGCCTCGGCGTCGATGACGACATGGCGGACCGGCTCCCCCGCGTTCTCCACCGCGTCTTTGACGGCCCCGCTGACCACGTTCGCGTTGGCGAAGAAGAGCGGCGCGGCGGGTCGGATCACGATGACGCCGGGCGCGGTCACCCCGCCCGAGCCGAGTCGCGCCCGGGCGTTCCCGTCCCCGTCGTCCGCCTCGGCATCCGCACCGGGCATTCCGAGGATGTCGATCGCCGGGTTGGCCGCGCGCCGGATCACGTTGATCATCGCCAACACCGCGGCGACGAGGATGCCCGGGATGGATCCGACGAGCAGGGTGACCAGGAAGCAGACGGCCGCGACGCAGAACTCGTACTTGTCGAGGCGGAACAGCTTCGCGAACTCCGTCGGCTTGAGCAGCGGTACGACGGCCACCGCCACGATGGCGCCGATCGCCGGCTTCGGGATGTCTTCGAGCAGCCCGGTGCCGAACAGCAGCAGGAGAATCGTCGCCACGGCCACCACCACCGACGGCAGCTGGGTGCGCGACCCGGCGGCATCCATCGCGGCGGTGCGCGAGGTCGACGAGCCGGTGGAGAAGCTCCCGGTCAGGCCCGAGGCGATGTTGGCGGTGCCGAAGGCGAGTAGGTCGCGGTCGGGAACGTCGGGGTAGCCGTTCTTCTCCGCGTAGGAACGGGCGACGAGCAGCCCCTCGGCCGTCGTCACCGCCGCCAAGGCCAACGCGGAGGGCACCAGCGCCAACCACTCCGACCAGCTCAGATGCGGAATGGTCAACGAGGGCAGCCCGGCCTCCACCTTGCCCAGGACGTCGACCTGTGCCGACGTGAAGTTGGCGAGCACCACCCAGACCGTCGCGCCGATCAACACGAGCAGCGGCCACGGCACCTGCGGGAAGAACCTGCGAGGCACCACCAGCAGGACCAGCGCGGCGACCGAGATGGCCACCGACCACCACTTGACGTCGCCCAGCCGGGTGAGCAGATCCCACAGTTTGCCCAGGAATTCCCCACCCTCGAGCTTGATGCCGAGCATCTTCGCGACCTGCGAGAGCAGGATGTCGACCGCCAGACCGGCGACGAACCCGAGCAGGATCGGCTCGGAGAGGAAGTTCGCGATGAACCCCAGGTGGAAGACGCCGAGGATCAGCAGGATGACACCGCAGATGACGGCCTGCGCGAAGGCCATCATCAGATATTTCTCCTGGTCCCCGGCCGCGACCAGACCACCCACCGAGGACGCCACCAACGCCGCCGCCGCCGCGTCGGGAGACACCACCACCTGTCGCGACGAGACGATGAACGCGTACAGGATCGCCGGGACGATCAGGGCGTAGAGCCCGTTCACCGCGGGCAGACCGGCGATATTCGCGTAGCCGATGTTCAACGGAACCGCGATGGCGACCAGGGTGATCCCGCCCAACAGTTCGCGACCGAGGTTCGCGGGGGTCAGACCGGGGAGCAGGCGCATGGGCGAACTGTAGGACCGGTGGGGCCCGCGCGGGTCGGCTTCGTCACCCCGGCTGGGTGAACCCCCTCAGGTCGACCCTCTCGCCTACCTCGCGCAGCGGAAACCGAGGTGCGACGTCGCCGAGTCGTCCGACTGCGCCGAACGGGCGGCCGGCCGGTAGCGGCGGCAATACTCCGGGGCGCAGATGAACGAGCCGCCCTTGGTCACGCGCATCACCGTCGGATCGGTGGTGGGCGCGAGCAGATCGGGCCGGCCGTCGGCGTCGACGTGTCGCTGGCCGGGCACCGTGTGGCGCGGGGCGTAGACATCACTCGTCCGCTCCCAGACGTTGCCGATCATGTCGAGCAACCCGTATCCGTTCGGTGGGTACTCCCCCACCGGCGAGGTGCTCCCCCATCCCGTCGACTCGTAGGGGAAACGCCCCAACCAGGTGTTGGCGAGCACTTCGCCGTCGGGATGCAACTCGTCGCCCCAGGCGTATTCGCAACCGTCGAGCCCCCCGCGCGCGGCGAACTCCCACTCCGCCTCGGTCGCGAGCCGACGCCCGGCCCACTCGGCGTAGGCGACGGCGTCCCGGTAGGCGACCTGGACGACGGGATGGTCGTCGCGCTCGTCGATCGAGGAGTCCGGGCCCTGCGGGTGTCGCCAGCTGGCGCCCGGCTCCCAGCGCCACCACTGCCGCCAATCCCCCAGGTTCACCGGCCCCTCGGTCCTCGTGAACACCAACGCGCCGGGGACCAGATCGGCGGGGTCGGCCCCCGGGAACTGGGCCGGATCCATCTCCTCCTCCGCGACGGTGACGTAGCCGGTGGCGTCGACGAACTCGGCGAACCGCGCATTGGTCACCGGATGCTTCTCGAGGGCGAAGGCCGCGACGGCGCGCGTATGGGCCGGGCGCTCTTCGGGATAGTTGCCGTCGGAGCCCATCTGGAAGGTGCCGCCGGGGATCTCGACGAGTTCGGTGAGGTTCACCGGGCCAAGGCTAGTGGTGTCGGGCGCTCTTGCGCGGGCCGCTCATCGGTCGCGGGTGAGTGGTCGAGGGTGAAGTGTGGGTGTTTCGTACGAGTCGAACGGCACGATACGATCGTCGTCGCGGGTCACCGCCCGCATGCCCCCTTACCTCAGTTGGCTAGAGGGTCCGCCTTGTAAGCGGAACGTCGTCGGTTCGATCCCGACAGGGGGCTCTCACGAACCGTTTCCACCCGGACACCGGGACGTAAGGCGCCGTCCGGTGACACTGAGTAGAATCGGAACCGGAATCGATCCCGTGGACTGGCGAAACAGTCCGAGACACGGCTGACAAGGCTAAGGACGCTCATGCCCCCGAAGACCGCTGATCTGACCGACGACGAATTGGAGCCGGTGGCCGACGAGATGGCCAACTCCGCGCGCCGCGTCGTGGCCGCTTACGCGACCGACGCCGACGAATGCCGCATGCTGCTGGCGATGTTGGGTATCGCTCCGGGCGAGACGGCCTGACCCAACCGTGACCACGCCGACCGAGCGGGCCGAGTTCGTGGTAGTCGCCAACCGACTCCCCGTCGACAAGACGGTCCTGGCCGACGGCACCGTGCAGTGGAAACGCAGCCCCGGCGGGCTGGTCACCGCACTCGAACCGATCCTGCGCAACCACACCGGCGCCTGGGTGGGCTGGTCCGGGGTACCCGACTCCGACGACAACCCGGAAATCGAGGGCCTCGACGTCCGTGCCGTCCCGCTCAGCGCGGCCGAGATCGCCGACTACTACGAGGGCTTCTCCAACGGCACGCTGTGGCCGCTCTACCACGACGTCATCGTCAAACCCGAGTATCACCGCGAGTGGTGGAACTCCTACGTCGCGATCAACGAACGGTTCGCGAAGGCCACCGCCGAGGTGGCCGGTCCGGGTGCGCTCGTCTGGGTGCAGGACTACCAGCTGCAACTCGTCCCCAAGATGTTGCGCGAACTGCGGCCCGACCTCAAGATCGGTTTCTTCCTCCACATCCCGTTCCCCCCCGTCGAGTTGTTCATGCAACTCCCGTGGCGCGCCGAGATCGTCGACGGCCTGCTCGGCTCCGACCTGATCGGTTTCCACCTGCCCGACGGGGCCGAGAACTTCCTCTACCTCGCCAACCGACTCGGCGGCCACGAGGCATCACGGCGCTCGGTCGGCGTGCGGTCGCGGTTCGGTTCGGTGGCCGTCGGCGACCGGACGGTGAAGGTCGGCGCCTTCCCCATCTCCATCGCGTCGGGCGAGATCGACTCCGCGTCGAAATCCCGCGCCATCCGCAGCCGCGCACGGGAGATCCGCAAGGAGCTGGGAAACCCGAAGACCGTCCTGCTCGGCGTCGACCGCCTCGACTACACCAAGGGAATCGACGTCCGGCTCAAAGCCATATCCGAGCTACTCGAAGAGGGGCGCCTCGAACCGCAGGAGACGGTGATGGTCCAGCTGGCCACGCCCAGCCGCGAACGCGTCGAATCCTATGTGGCGATGCGGGCGGAGATCGAACAACTCGTCGGCAACATCAACGGCAACTTCGCCGAGGTGGGCCAGCCGGTCGTCCAGTACCTGAACCGGCCCATCCCGCGTGATGAGCTGGTGGCCTTCTTCGTGGCCGCCGACGTCATGCTCGTCACCCCGCTGCGCGACGGCATGAACCTCGTCGCCAAGGAGTACGTCGCCTGCCGCAGCGATCTCGGCGGCGCGCTGGTGCTCTCCGAGTTCACCGGCGCTGCGGCCGAACTCAAACAGGCCTATCAGGCGAACCCCTACGACCTGGACGGCGTCAAGGATGCGATCGAGGCCGCCGTGACGGACCCGGCCGAAGACCGGCGCGACCGGATGCGCGCGATGCGCCGCCAGGTGCTCGCCCACGACGTGGAGAAGTGGGCGAAGAGTTTCCTGGACACCCTGCGGGACACGAACAGCTGATGTCGGGCCTGCCCGCCGATCTCGTCACGGCGCTGCGCGTCTTCGCGTCGGCGCCCAGAATCGTCGTCGCGTCGGATTTCGACGGATGCCTGGCCCCCATCGTGAGCCACCCGGCCGACGCGCGGCCCGATCCGGCGGCAGTGGCCCACCTCGTGCGCCTCGCCGCACTGCCGTCGACGACGACGGCGATCGTCTCCGGCCGGGCGCGCGCCGACCTGGCCGGGCTGGTCGAGGCCGCCGCGATCCCGGGCATCGGGTCGGTGACGCTCATCGGCAGCCACGGCTCCGAATTCGACGACGGATTCACCACCCCGATCACCGTCGAACAGCGGGCGCTGCTCGCCCGGGTCGAATCCGCTCTCGACGAGATCGCTTCCCGCTTCCCCGGGACGATGGTGGAGACCAAACCGGCCAGTGCGGTGCTGCACGTGCGCAACGCGACCGATCCGGCCGGTGCCGACGCCGCTCTCGATGAGGCGCGCCGGGGTCCGGCCGCACTGCCCGGCGTCCACGCCACCGAGGGCAAAGCCGTGCTGGAACTGGCGGTCATCGAGACCGGCAAGGGGCACGCCCTCGACGCCCTGCGCGCGCAATGTCGCGCCGACGCGGTGTGCTACCTCGGCGACGACGTGACCGACGAGAACGCCTTCCGCCACTTGGACGCCGCCGCCGACATCGGCATCAAGGTGGGCGACGGTGAGACGGTCGCCCGCTACCGGGTCGCCGGGCCCGAACTGGTCGGCGACGTGCTGGCCACGCTGCTGGCCGCCAGGGAGTCGATCGGGTCGGCGTAGATCACCGACAGTGCCACGACCACGGCGGCGGCCTCCTGGACACCGAGACCGAACTGCGTCGGCGTCAGCTCCAGTCGGTGCGGCAGGTGCCGCGCCGCGTCGAAGGCGGCCTGCACCGGTGCCAGCCCGCGCGGATGATCGGCGAAGGCGTCCCCGGCGACGATGACGGCGTCGGGGTTGAGGACGTCGCTGATCGTCGCGATGGCCTCGCCGAGGGCGCGCGCCCGTTCGTCGCGCAGTACCGAGGAATCGAGGGCGACGCCGGTCGTCCGCGCTGCGCGCGCCAGCGCGGCGCTACCGATGACGTCCTGGAGTCCGGTCACGCGCCCACCCTCGACGGCGAAATGCGGCGCACAGACCGGAACGTGTGCGACGGTGCCCGCGCCGGAGGTGGGAACCTGCACCTGCCCGTCGACCGTCAGCGCCATGCCGACGGTCTCGCGCGCATACCAGTAGAGCGACGAGCGGCCCTTCGCGGCGACGGTCGCCGTCGGCGCCAGCACCAATTCGGCCGCGGCCATCGCCTGGACGTGCTCACACACCGAGACCGGCATCCGCAGCGCGGCGCCGACGATCGCTCCGACCGGCGCTCCCCGCCACCCGCGCACCGGGTGGTCGACGGTCCCGGTGGTCCCGTCCACGTCGCCGCCGACGGCCACCCCGGCCCAGAGGAACCGCCGACCGGAGAACCGGGCGACGAGTTCGGCCAACGCGGCGGCGAGTTCGCCCACCGCCGCCTCCGCGTCACCCGCAGGGGTCAGCACGGCGTGACTGTAGAGCGTGCGGCCGGAGAGGTCCGCGATGGCGAGCAGTGTGCGCCGGGCACCGATGTGCATCGCCGCGACCGCCAGCCCGTCGTGGTTGAGCGTCAACGGCACCTTGGGCCGGCCGATCCCGCCGCCGTCGACGAGGTCGGGGCGCTCCACGACGAGACCCGCCTCCAGCAGGGCGTGGACCTGGCGGTTCACCGTCGCGGTCGACAGGTCAGAGCTCTCGGCGAGCCTATCCCTGGTCACCGGCGACCCGTTGCGCACGCGGGCGAAGACGACGGCCGCGGGCGACGTGCCGACCCGCAGGGCGGCCGGGACGACTCCGGCGATCGGCCCGGCGTTGCGACTCATGCGCCCGAACTTAGCAGCACCACCGCCTGGTCACGGCGGTAGCGCGCAGGACGATCCGAAGTGCGCGAATCGCTGCGGCAGCCGCTCCGACTTGCCACCGGGGCCCGCGATGGCATAGACCGAGACCATGAGCGCATCCACCGAAACCGCCACCGAGAACCGTCGCGTCGCCGTCGTCACCGGAGCCAGCTCCGGGATCGGGGCGGCCACCGCCCGAGCCCTGGCCGCCGACGGCTGGCTCGTCGTCGTCGGAGCCAGGCGCCTGGACCGAATCAGCGCGCTGGCCGCGGAGATCGGTGGCATCGGGCGCGAACTCGACGTCACCGATCCCGAATCGATCGCGGCCTTCGTCGACGGTCTGGACCGCGTCAACCTGCTGGTGAACAACGCCGGCGGAGCCAAGGGGTGGGCGCCGGTCGCCGACGCGGTCGAGGAAGACTGGCGGTGGATGTGGGAGACCAACGTGATCGGCACCATGCGGATGACCAAGGCGCTGCTGCCCGCCCTCATCGCGTCCGGCGACGGGCTGATCGTCACGGTGACCTCGGTCGCCGCGCTCGAGCCCTATGACAACGGAGCCGGCTACACCAGCGCCAAGCACGCCCAGGCCGTGGTGCACCGCACCCTGCGCACCGAACTGCTCGGCAAACCCGTCCGGCTCACCGAGATCGCCCCCGGGATGGTGGAGACCGAGTTCTCCGTCGTGCGATTCGACGGCGATCAGGACCGGGCCGATGCGGTGTACGAGGGGCTGACGCCGCTGACCGCCGACGACGTCGCCGAGGTGATCGCGTTCACGGCGTCCCGGCCGCCGCACGTCAACCTGGATCAGATCGTCATCAAACCGCGCGACCAAGCGTCGGCGCGGCGCAACATCAAGACCGGCTAGCGGCGTTCGATGGCCGGGGTGTGCCTGGCGCCGCCGGCCATCAACTCGGCCCGTTCCTTGAGGCCGTCGGCCATGTCGTCGAACCCGCGGCGCAGCGAGGAGCCGAGCAGCATCTCGACGAGCGGTGCGAGTATCCCGTCGATCTGGAAGTGCGACGTGTAATGGCAGATCCCGGCGCCCGACGGCGTGACGATCTGCTCCCGCATGCTGCTCAGCAATCCCAGCGGCACCGGCTTCATCGAGTAGCGGAAGGAGCGGCCCGGCTCGACCGCGGAGATGAATTCGCGCTGGCGGCGCAGCTTCTCGCCGCGCAGGCGCACGTCCATGACGATCGGCCGCCCCGGCTCCAACACGCATGCCGCGCGCGGCACGAACGGGTTCCACTGGCCGTAGGAGTCGAAGTCGGTGAGTACGGCCCAGACCGTCGCCGCCGGGGCGGCGATCTTCACCGAATGCTCGATGACCAGGCTCACCGTTCCAGGGTAGCGCCGCGACCGCCGTCGAACCAGAGGCGCGGCGATCGAGACCCGTGCGATCAGCGGTGGGGTGCGGCAGGCTGCGGGGGTGCGGCCGGGTGCGCCGACGGCACGACGGGGGCGCCGCGCGGGGTGGCCGGCGCCGAGCGCTTGGGGACCTTGTGCCGGATCGCCGAGAGCCCCTTCCACTGCGGCCAGCTGTAGGCCCAGTCGAAGATGTCGCCGTCGGATTCCGAGAGCGCGATCCGGGTTCCGGTGACCTCCACCGGGTCGCCGTAGAGCGCGGTCTGGAAGTAACGCTCCGCGTTCGGCAGCGAGAGGTTGATGCATCCGTTGGTGACGTTCGCGGCGCCCTGCACCCCGACGGTCTGCGGGTTCGCGTGGATGAACTCGCCGTTGTTGGAGATGCGCACGGCCCACCGCTCCCGGATCCGGAAGTATCCGGCGGCCGGGTTGGTCATGTAGAAATCGGCCCACTTCTCGGTGACGACGTGGGTACCCGAGCGGGTGACGTTGCGGTCGAGGTCGCCGCCGCCGTAGCTGCACGGCAGCGTCATGACGGGCGCGCCGTCGCGCACCACGACGATCTGGTGGGAATTGGCGTCGGCCTTCACGATCTGCGACCGGCCGATCGTGAAGTCGACGGTGATGTCGCTGTCGCCGTAGGTGCCGCCGCCCATGTCTAGGCCGTAGAGCTTGGCCGCGACGTGCACCTTGGTGCCGGGCCGGTAGTACTCCTTGGGCCGCCAGTGCACGCGCGATCCGTTGTCCTCGCCGAGCCATCCCCACGACCCCTCGGTGTGCGGGTGCGTGGTCACCGTCAACGCCTTCTCGACGGCTTCCTTGTTATCGATGGTGCGGTCGAACTTGAGGATGACCGGCGCCGCGATGCCCACCTCCTGGCCGTCGCCGATGTTGACGTTCATCTCGGCGATCGCCTTGGGTGCGACGGTGACCACGGTGCCGGTCAGCGGCGCGGTGAGGCGGTCGTATCCGGTCGCCGAGCCCGACCACCGGTAGGTCTTGCCGTAGCCGAGCGGCGCGTCGACGGTGAAGGTGCTCCGGTCGTCGGACATCGTGCCGGGCACGACGGTGCCGTCGGGGCGCAGCAGGCGCACGTCTGGGTTGAGCAGACCGCCCGTGGCGGTGACCGTCACCTTCTCGGTGGGATTGATCGGGTTCTTTCCGGCCGAGTAGTCGACGCGGACGGTCGGCGTGGCCGGTCCCGCCCTGCCGTTGTCGTCGCCGCTGCCGCACGCGGCCGTCGCCATGCCCAGCGCGCCCACGCCGGCGGCTGCCAGCACGGTGCGTCGATTCGGACGGATTGCGCGCATAGCGCAAGGGTAACGGCGGATCCTGTGGGGTGCCTGGTGTGACCGCGTTGTCAGTTTCCCGCCGCGGCGGGAAACCCGTCGAGCACGGCGGCCGACTGCGAGAGCCCGAGCCGCGTCGCACCCGCCGCGATCAACTGCGCGGCGAATCCCGCGTCACGGATCCCGCCGCTGGCCTTGACCCCGGCATCTTTTCCGACGGTATCGGCCATGAGCCGCACCGCCTCTATGCTCGCCCCTCCGGCCGGGTGAAAGCCCGTCGAGGTCTTGACCATGCCGGCTCCGGCGGCCACCGCGCGTTCGCAGACCCGCTGCAGGGCGTCGGGGCCGGCGTCGCGCAGCAGGACCGCGGATTCGACGATGACCTTCAGCAGCGCCCCGTCGTCGGCGATGGCCTGTGCGACGGTGAGCACGTCGGCGAACACCTCGTCGTAGCGCCCGTCGACGGCGGCGCCGATGTCGATCACCATGTCGATCTCGTTGGCCCCCTGGTCGACGGCCATCCGCGCCTCGGCCGCCTTCACCAACGAGTGGTGCTGGCCCGACGGGAAGCCGGCCACGACGGCGAGCCGTTGCCCGCCGGTGTCGATCGGCAGCATCGACGGCGAGAGGCAGACGGCGTAGACGCCGAGTTCGGCGGCTTCGGCGGCGGTGGCACGCGCCTGATCCCGCGTCGCCTCCGGCGCCAGCAGCGTGTGGTCGATCATGGCCGCCACCTGCTCACGGGTGAGGTCGTGTTCGCTCATGGGAGCCAGCTTGGCACACTGGGAAGGTGACTACCCCCGCCACCACCGCCGACCGTCGGTTCACCCTCACCCTCGGGTGCCCCGACGAGACCGGCATCGTCGCCCGGATCGCCGGGTTCCTCGCCGACGCCGGCGCCTGGATCACCGAGGCCGCCTACCACTCCGACGTCGACACCAACTGGTTCTTCACCCGGCAGGCGGTGCGGGCCGACTCGCTGGACTGCGGGATCGACGAATTGCGCGATCGGTTCGGCGCGCTGGCCGCCGAGCAGTTCCACCCGGACACCGAGTGGCGGCTCACCGATTCCGCTGCACCCAAGAAGGTCGTCGTGCTGGTGAGCAAGGACAACCATTGCCTGATCGACCTGCTCGGCCGGGCCCGGCGCGGCGAGTTCCCCGGCGAGATCAGCGCGGTGATCGGCAACCACGCCGCACTCGGCGAACTCGTCGAGCGGTTCGACGTGCCCTTCCACCTGGTCGGCTTCGACGAGGCCTCCGGCGGCAAGGCGCAGGCATTCGAGAAGGTCTCGGCGATCGTCGACGAGCACGAGCCGGATGCCATCGTGCTGGCGCGCTTCATGCAGATCCTGCCCGCCGACCTATGCGAGCGGTGGTCGTCGCGAGCCATCAACATCCACCACAGCTTCCTGCCGAGCTTCGTCGGCGCCCGGCCCTACCACCAGGCCTATGCACGCGGGGTGAAGCTGATCGGCGCGACCTGCCACTACGTCACGGCCGAACTCGACGCCGGTCCGATCATCGAGCAGGACGTGATCCGCGTCGACCATTCCGACAGCGTCGCCGACATGGTCCGGCAGGGGCGCGACATCGAGACCCTCGTCCTCGCCCGCGGTGTGCGGTGGCACCTGGAGGACCGGGTGCTGGTGCACGGCGGGAAGACCGTCGTCTTCGACTAGCCGGCACAACGGCTACCGAAATCCACGGAAGCTACCGAAGCGACGGTAGAAGCTGTGAAATTCGGGAGCTGATGTGAACGCGCCTACGCAGCGACGGTGAAATCGCCGCAGTTGCTGCGCGGCCGGGCCAGATTCTCGTCGACGGTGACGTTCTGGCCGTGCAGGGCGAAGGCCAACCCCTCGCCCTGAACCTCGAACTTGGTCAGGGTCATGCCCTTGAGCATCGGCCCGCTGATCGCCTGGGTGAGGTTGTCGACGACGGTCTGCGCGAAGTTCGGCGGAATCCCGAACGCCAGCATGTTCGCCTTCACCACGGTGAGGTGCGGCTTGCCATTCGCGACGTCGGGCTTGAGTGTGACGGTGACGGGCAGCGGGATGATGACGGCCTGCACGGTGGCCGTCACGTCGAAGGAACCGTCCCCGTTGGAACGGATCGACTCCAGCTGCGCATTGCCGGCCAGTTGTCCCAGCGGGTCCGCGGACGGGTCGTCGGATTGGCCGGCGCCGAAGCCGTTACCGGCCCGCGCGGTGGCCAGGAGCTGGGTGAAGGGCATGATCCCGTCGCCGTCGACCTTGCTGATCGTCGACTGGTTCCCGGCGGCGGCGATGTCGTCGACGCGCAGGTGCAGCCGCCCGTCGCCCGATCCCGACGAGTTGACCTCGACGAACGGGATCTTCTTGGTCAACGCCTGCAGCAGCATCGGCTTGGCGCTCAACGAGACGTCGGTCTTCTCGCCGGTGAGGGAGCCGAAGGCCTTGGCCATGCACGCCTTCACCTCGTGCCGCAGGTAGAGCTCGCCGGCGCCGAGGCCGACGAGTGCCACGACGAGGGCGGCGACGATTCCCGCGCCGATCCAGCGCTTGCGGTTGCGCTTGGTTCCCGCCGACTTGCGCGGCGCGGATTTCGTGACCGCGGGCCGCAGCGGCTCGGTGGCCGGTTCGGGCGTTCGGGGCGGGGATTTCTCCAGCGACGGGCCGTCGGCCGCGGTCCATTCGTCCTCGGTCGTCACAGGGTGTCTCCTATCAGCCCTCCGCAGGGGTACGCCGGTCGCCCCCGAGGTCGACGGCCCCGATCGGCCGTCGATTCGACCGCATGCCGAGGGTATCCCGCGCCCGGGTCACGTCGGCAAGATCGATCCGGTGTACCCGCAACTGCGGGGATTCGGTGTATTCGTCGTCCACCACGCTACCGAACGGATCGATCAGGCGGCTGATCCCGATCCCGGCCGGCCCCTTCCGCGCGGCGGGATCGGCCGGTGCGGCTTGATCGGCGGCGACGAGGAAGGCACCCGAATCCAGCGCCCGGGCCGAGGTCAGGATGCGCCACTGCTCCGCCTTGCCCGGCCCCACCCCCCACGACGTGGGGACGGCGATCACCTGCGCCCCGGCGTCGGCCAACGCCCCGAACAACTCGGGGAACCGGATGTCGTAGCAGATGGCCACGCCCAGCCGAGCCGTCGTGCCGTCGGCGAGCGGGAGGTCGAGGAGCACCGGATGCGTCCCGGGCTCGACGGTGTCGGATTCGGTGTAGCCGAAGGCGTCGTAGCAGTGCATCTTGTCGTAGGTGCGCACCGCACCGGTGCGATCGACGACCAAGGCGGTATTGCGCACCCGACCGTCGGCTCCCGGCGTGAACATGCCGACGACGACGGCGATACCGTGCGCCCGGGCCGCGGCGCGCACCCCGGTCGCCCACGGACCGTCGACGGGTTCTGCACGGTCGCGCAAGGGCACGCCGAACCGGCACATCGACGCCTCGGGGAAGACCACCAGGTCGGCGCCGCCGTCGGCGGCCGTCGCGATCTGGTCGGCGACCAGACCGAGGTTGGCGGCGGGATCGGTCCCGGCGCTGATCTGGGCGATGGCGACGCGCATATCGCCCAGCCTACTGACCGGGCCGGGTCACAGGTTCTTGTCGACCCAGTCCTTGGCGTACTCGGCCTCGGCGCGGAACAGGTCCACCAGGTTGACCAGCATCATCTGCTCGAGCTTCTGGTTGACGAACGGGACGAAGACCTTGACCTCGGTGGTCTTGCGGATGGTGCAGCCGGTGTCGGTGTTGAACAGCTCCTGCACACCGGTGAGGCTGCCCGGGCCGGCCGGGATCGAGGCGTTGTAGGTGCCCGAGGTGACGTCCTCGGGGTGGAAGACGCCGAAGGACTCCTCGCGCGTGATGATCATGTCCTTCATCAACACGGTCTGCGCGAGCGGCGGGAGTTGGTCGCGACCGATGGTCTGCTTGAGCACCACGCGCATCCCCACCGACGGGTCGGCGGTGAAATCGGCGACCTCGCAGTGCGGCGAGAGCATCTGGAAGCCCGCCATCATGTCATCCCAATACGCGCGCTGCATCTGCGCTTTGTAGAGCTTTTCGGCGGGCTGGGGGTAGCGGGCCGAATAGCTGAGACGTCGTGCCATGCAGGTGAGGCTACCGCTATCGGTTGCCCGCCTCCCAATCGATCGTCGCGTCGCGCTCCGCGTCGAGCAGTGCGCCGAGTTGCTCGGCGATGGCCTTCTCGATCTTCCCGCCGACGAATGGGATACCCACCTCGACCGCCGCGTTGTACTTCGTCGACGCCGGATCACCGCTGCTGACCTGGGTTCCGTTGATCTTCGCCGGCGCCCCCTCGACGGATGCCGCGAGGTCGCCGGTGATGTCGGCACCGTCGCGGCGCAGCACGCTGCGGCGCGGGATAACGAGGTCGCCGCTGCGGACCTTGGTGACGATCGAGGGCAGTTTGTCCTCGGGAACCACTTGTTTGCACACGACGGTGACCGTGTCGCCGTTGTGCTCGAACGATTCCAGGACACCTTTGTCGCCGTTGATCGCGGCCAGCAGATCACGCCAATACCGCTCGTCGGTCACGAGCTGCCAGAGACGGTCGGTGCTGAACGGGAAGGAGACGGTGTGCTCCAGATTCGTTGCCATGAATCCCATCCCATCACAGTCGGGCGCCGCGCGCCGCGACCGGCCGTCGGCGCGGAATCGGCCGCGGCGGTGCGCTAGCGTCACTAGTCGTGAACTCCCCCACCATCGCCGCGCTGACCACGCTGCGCCTCGGCGGTCCCGCGCGCGAACTCGTCGAGACCCCCGACACGGCCCAGCTCACCGATGCCCTCGCGAGCGCCGACGACGCCGGCACCCCGGTTCTCGTCATCGGCGGCGGCTCCAACCTCGTCGTGGCCGACCAGGGATTCGACGGAACCGTGGTCCACGTCAAGTCGTCGACGGTGGAGTTCGGCGACGTCGACGACCGCCCCTTCGTCACCGCCGATGCCGGCGTCGAATGGGACGGGTTGGTGGCCCGCAGCGTCGACGCGGGATTCGGCGGGTTGGAGTGCCTTTCGGGCATCCCCGGATCGACCGGGGCGACGCCGGTGCAGAACGTGGGGGCGTACGGGGTGGAGATCGCCGACATGCTGCGCGCGGTCGAGGTCTACGACCGGGCGAGTCGGAAGACGGCCTGGGTGCCGCCGGCGGAATTGGCACTGACCTATCGCCACTCGAACCTCAAACACCGCGACGACCGAATCGTCACCCGGGTCTCCTTCTGGCTGCGCCCCGACGGCGTCAGCGCACCGTTGCGATACCGCGAGCTGGCCCGGGCGTTGGACCGCGCCGAGGGCGAGACCGCGTCGGCCGCGCAGGTTCGCGCGGCCGTGCTGGATCTGCGACGCGGCAAGGGCATGGTGCTCGACGCCGCCGACCCGGACACCTACAGCGCCGGTTCCTTCTTCACCAACCCGATCGTCTCGCAGCGCGAGGCCGCCGCGGTGCTCGCGCAGATCGCCGTGGTCGTCGGCCCCGACGTCCCCATTCCGCAGTTCCCCTCGGGGACCGACACGAAACTCTCGGCGGGCTGGCTCATCGAGCGCGCCGGGTTCACCAAGGGCTACCCCGGTGCCGACGCGCCGGTCCGGCTGTCGACGAAGCACACACTGGCTTTGACCAACCGCGGATCGGCGACGACCGCGGACCTGCTCGCCCTCGCCCGCGAGGTGCGCGACGGGGTCAGCGCCCGGTTCGGCGTAACCCTCACGCCGGAACCGGTGTTCGTCAACTGTCGGCTGTAGGACCGTCGGTCGGTGCGGCCTTCTTCGCCGGAGCGGCCTTCTTCGCCGCCGTCTTCTTGGCGGGCGCCGCCTTCTTGGCCGGGGCCGTCTTCTTGGCGGGCGCCGCCTTCTTGGCCGGGGCCGTCTTCTTGGCGGCCGTCTTCTTGGCGGGCGCTGCCTTCTTCGCGGCAGTCTTCTTCTGCGGGGTCGCCTGCGACGACTTGCCCGGGAGGTCCAGCACCTCGTCGAGAACCGCGTTGAACGCGTCGGATGCCTCGATGCTCAACATGTGCCCGATGTCGTCGAGGACGACGTGGCGGTGCAGCGCTCCGACGCGCGCGAGGATGTCGGCGATCTCGTCGGAGTGGACCGGCGGGAGCAGCCGGTCGTCGGTGCCGTTGATGACCGTCGTCGGGACGGTGAGCGCCGCGGTCCCGGTGCGCAGGTCCATGCCGACCATGCCGTTGCCCAGCAGGCCGCGGGCCACCGGCGGGCACGCACTGACCATCTCGTCAACGAAGGCGACGTGGGCGCCGCGGGCGCGCTCGGTCATCGTGATGTAGCGGACCACCTTGGCCCCGGCCTTCGTCGTCGGCAACGGGAGGGGGGTGCTCGCGAACAGCACCCCGGTGAGGTGCTCGAAGGGTTTCGCGTACGCCGGCACGGGCTCGACGAACAGCTTGTGCCTGCCGAGGATGTCGAAGGCCGCCGTCGACTGCAGGACGACGGCGGCGATGCGCTCGTTCACCTCGCCCGCGTGCCGGTCGGCCCAGGCCTGGATCGTCATGCCGCCGAGGCTGTGCCCGACGAGCACCGCTTTGCGCCCGGGCGGAACCACCGCGGCGAGCACCGTCTCGAGGTCCTCGCCGAGGATCTCCGGCGACGGTCGCGCCCGCCCCAACCGGGACTGGCCGTGGCCGCGCTGGTCGTAGGCGACGACCGTCGTCTTGCCCAGCAGGTGGTTGATCTGGGGGTTCCAGTAGGCCGTGTTGCACGTCCAGCCGTGCACCAGGACGACGATGTCGCCGGACTCGGCGGGATCGTCGGCCGGGTACGTGAGCACGTTGAGCTCGGCGCCGTCGGCGGTGTGGACGTGGGTGCGCAGCGGGGCGGCGGTCGGGGTGACCAAGGCCGGGTCGGCCGCGTCGTCGGCGACGGGGGCGCCGCGCAGTCCGGCGGCAACCGTCCCACCGAGGAGCCGCAGCACGCCGGCGCCGACACCGCCGGCGGCGAGCGTCGCGCCGCCGAGAGCGATTCGGGAGAGTTTCATGTCCTCAATCCTGCTCTGGGCCGTTGGGTCCGGCACCGTCGGGGGTATCGGTCTCCAAGATCTTGATGACTTCGCCCAGCGCATTGGAGATTTCGCGGTCCAGCGCCTGCGCGAAGGTGCTGTCGACGATCTCGTGGGCCAGCGGGCGGACCTGTCGGATCAACTCGGAGATCTTGTCGACCTGGGAGTCGTCCATTCCCAGGAGGGATTCGTTGACGAAGCGCTCGGTGATGATCGAGACGAAGCTGTGCGCGACGTCCTCGAGATCGCTCTGCACGCGCACCCACCGGTCCAGCAGCACGTCGACGTCAACGCCCCCCTTCACCAGTACCTCGGCGCCCTCGAGCAGCTCCGGATTCTTCACGGCGAATCCGGCGCCGTCCTTCACCAGCAGGCCGATCTTCTCGGTCAACGCGATGGTGCGGTCGCTGGCTCCCAGCGACTTGCGCAGCTCGGCGATGGTGATCGTGGCGGCGCGTCGAAACGATTGGAAGCGGCCGCGGCGGGTGCTCCCGCGCAACACGTGCTCGACGGTCATGCCGTGGTGGGCGGCGTTGAGCAGCTCGCTGATCGTCGCGAACGTGTAGCCGCGTTCGAGCATGCGGGAGACCAGGTTCAACCGGAGCAGGTGCTCGTCGTGGTACCAGCCCGTCCGCCCCTTGATGGTCGGCGGCGGCAGCAGGCCGCGGTCCTGGTAGACGCGGATGTCGCGGACCGAGACGCCCGAGACCTGGGCGAGATCGTTGATTCGATAGTCGGCCACGATCAGCGTTTCCGGAACCAGTGCCGGCCCTGGATCTCATCCACTTTGGGCCGAACGTCGACGAGGTAGACGATGACGGCGACGACCGCGACCAGGCAGATGATCCCGATGACCGGCACCGTGCCGCCGGTCACGCCGAAGACGACCAAAAACACCGTCGACGCGGTGAGGATGGCGATCCAGATCGGTTTGGTCTGGCGGTCGACGGCGGTGAAGGCGTCTGGGCGCTGCACCGCGGCGTGTACCAACGCGACGACGGCGCCCACGACTGCCAGCAGGTCGAGCGCCCACACCAGGTACTGCTGCGTCGTACCGAGGACGGAGGCGAGGTTGGCAGAGACAAAGTCCACGCCCCAACTCTATGCGAGTGAGGCGTGGACTTTGGCAGAGGCGGTCGGCGCGGCCCGAGATTACTTCTTGGGCGCGGCCTTCTTGGCGGGGGCCTTCTTGGCCGGAGCCTTCTTGGCGGCGGTCGTCTTGGCCGCGGTCTTGGCCGGAGCCTTCTTGGCGGGGGCCTTCTTGGCCGGAGCCTTCTTCGCGGCGGCCTTCTTGGCCGGAGCCTTCTTCGCCGGAGCCTTCTTGGCGGCATCGCCCGGCAGGTTGACCAGCGCGGCGGCGCGCTCGCCGACCGAGAGCGACTGGTCGGAGATGGTGCCCAGCGCCTCTTCGGTCAGGCCGCGGGCGTCGTTGTAGACCTTCTCCAGCTTGGGCAGGTTCTCCTCGACGAGCGGGTACTCCTTGAGCTTGCCGACGACCTCTTCACCGCGGGCGCTCAGCGAGTTGAGCACACCGGCGGCGACGGCCAGGTAGCTCTCGGCCACCTTGCGCAGCTCCTCGGGGCTGAACTTGGCGCGCAGCTCGTCCAGATCGGTGGGGAGTTCGACGGGCAGCGCCGACAGGCGCTCCTTGGCCTCGTTGAAGCGGGCGACGGCCTGCTCCCAGGTCTCGTCGAAGCGGGTCTGCGCGGTGGTCGAGGTGGCCTCGAAGCGGCTCTGCGCCTGCTCGATGGTGGCCTCGCTGCGCTCGCGGAGCTGGTTGAGGACGGCGGTCGCCTGGGCGACGGCGTTGTTGAACGGGTTCTCGGTCATTGTTTCTCCCTGATTGATGAGGTCGTGCTCTGGTCGGGGTCGTACTCTTACTCGGCTTGCCCGGTTTCGGGACGGTTCGCCTGGTTCTCGTTGCGGAAGGATTCGTAGATCTCCAGCAGCATCTGGCGCTGCCGTTCGTTGATCGACTCGTCGGCGATCAACGCGTCGCGCACCGGCGAGGCCGGTCGCTCTTCCAGAATTCCGGCCCGCACGTAGAGAACCTCCGCGGAGACGCGCAGTCCCTTGGCGATCTGTGCGAGCACGTCGGCCGACGGTTTGCGCAACCCGCGCTCGATCTGGCTGAGATAGGGGTTGCTCACTCCGGCCCGCTCGGCGAGCTGGCGCAGCGACACCTGGGCGGCGACCCGCTGCGAACGGATGAATCCACCGATGTCCGATGCGGCATTGGTCACCGCGTCGATTGTCGTGGCCGTGCCCTCGGGCGCGGCCGACGGCGTTTGCGCCGTATCGCTTGTCATTGGCGATCCACCTCGTTTCCGGTCGACCGTCCCAGTATCACCACTACCGCTAGCAAATGCAAGCAGCTTGTTAGCAAGGCCACATTTCCCAGTTCAGCGGGGGTAAACCTTATATTTTCGACAAGCGAACGCGAGTGGTCCGAACCGGCGGGATCAGTGGTGGAAGATCAGCTGGGCAATCGTGTAGATCGCCAGACCGGCGAGCGCTCCGACGACCGTGCCGTTGATCCGGATGAACTGCAAATCGCGTCCGACCTGCAATTCGATCTTGTCGCTCGTCTCCTGCGCGTCCCAGCCGCGAACCGTTTCGGTGATGACCGAGATGATCTCGCTCGCATAGTTCGACGCGACGTGGTGCGCCCCGCGCGCGACCCAACCGTTCATCTTCTGTTGCAGCGCCTCGTCGTCGCGGATGCGCTCGGCCACCTGGATGACCGACGAGGAGATGGTGTTCCGCAACGTGTTGTTGGGGTCGTCGAGCATCTTCTCGATAACCGCCTTGCCGGCCTTCCACGCCGTCGACGCCGCACCCGTCACCTCGTCGCGGCCCACCAACTCCGTCTTGAGCGCCTCGAACTTGGCGATCGTCTCCGGATCGTTCTGCAGGTCGTCGGCGAACTGCGTGATCGCCCCGATCACCGCCCGGCGCAACTCGTGGTCCGGGTCGCCGGCGACCTTGCCGGTGAACTCGACGAGTTCCTTGTAGATCTTGTCGCCGACGAAGTTCTGTGCGAACTTCGGCATCCACTGGGGGCCGTCGCGGTCGATGAGCCGGTCGATCAGCCCGAGGCTGCCGAGCGCCCACTCGTGGGCCCGGTCGGCGCCCAGCTGCAGCACCGGTTCCAGGCGGTCCTCGTCGACGAGTTGTTCCAAGATCCGGCCCACCGGCTGCGACCATTCCGGCTCCGCGGCCCATCCGACCGCGGCCATCAGGAACCGTTCGACATCCTCGTCGTCGAGCATCTCGGCGGCCAGGTTCAATGCCCGGGCGGCTTCCGCGGAGACCCGGGGCGCGTTGACCGGGTCGGCGAACCAGGTGGACATCCGACGGGGCAGTTCCAACGAGGTCGCCCGCTGCTCGATGAGCTCGGGAACCATGAAGTTTTCCTCGATGAATCCGCCGAGTTGGTCACCGATCTGGTCCTTCTTGCGCTTGATCAGCGCGGTGTGCGGAATCGGCAGACCCAGCGGATGGCGGAACAGAGCCGTGACGGCGAACCAGTCGGCCAGGGCGCCGACCATGCCGGCCTCGGCGGCCGCGCGGACGTAGCCGACCCAGGCGGCCGTCTCCCTCGGACGCGCGTCGAGGTACTGCATCACCAGGTAGACGACCGCGGCGAAAACGAGGAACCCGGTGGCCAGGGCCTTCATCTTGCGCAGGTCCCGCCGCCGCTGCTCGTCGGCTTCGGCGCCCAGCGCGTTCAACGCCGGACCGGTCGCGCGCGGCGCGTCGGGGACTGTCTCGGGCGACACCACAGAAGAGGACATAGCGTCCAGTCTTACCCAAGGACGCCTAGGCTGTGCAGATGCCGACAGACTCGAAACGCATCGCGCTGGTCACCGGCGCCAGCCGCGGCGTCGGCTGGGGAGTCGCGAGCGCGCTGCGCGACGCGCACTGGCAGGTGTACGGCACCTCGCGCAGCGGCACCGCGCCCGACGGGACGATCGGGCTCGCCGTCGACCATGCCGACGACGACGCCGTCGCCGCCGCCTTCGCCCGCATCGCCGACGAATCGGGCCAGCTGGACCTGCTGGTGAACAACGCGTGGGCCGCGCCGCGCGGCTTTGCCGGGTTCACCGCGAAGTTCTACGAGCGGCCCGTCGCCGACTGGGATTCGCTCATCGGCATCGGACTGCGGTCGCATTACGTCGCCGCGGTGCACGCCGCGCAGATGATGGTGCCGCGGGGAAGCGGGCTGATCGCCTCCACCTCCTCCTTCGGCAGCCGCGGACATCTGCACTCGGTGCTGTACGGAATGGGCAAGACGGCGCTGGACAAGATGGCCTACGACATGGGCGCCGAACTCGCGGGGTCCGGCGTCACCGCACTGTCGTTGTGGCTGGGCCTGATCCGCACGCCGCTACTCCTGGGCAGCGGGATGACCGAGTTCGCCGGGTTCTCGATCGAGCGCGCCGAGGACCCGGCATTCGTCGGGCGGGTCGTCGCGGCGTTGGCCGACGACCCCGAGCTGTCCGCGTTGAACGGGCACACGGTCGTGACCGCGGAGTACGGCGCGGCCCGGGGAATCACCAATGACGACGGGGTGACCGTGCCAGACTCGCACCGGGCGGCGTTCGGCGGCGGCCCCCTCTTCCCACCCGCGCCGGATTCCCCGGCGGACGCACTCGCGACGGAGGTTGATTGATGGGCAGATCCGACGACAATCTGCCGACGGGATGGTCGCAAGCCCCCCGCGAGGCGCTGCGGGTGAGCGCGGCCGGGCCGATCGCCGACTACGACCCGTCGTCCACGCCGGGTTTCGACGGCGACAAGGCCGACGGCGAGAAGGTGCTCGTCGCGCGCGGCGACCGGCTGGCCGATCTGCAGGAGATGCTCTACGCGAACGGTCGCAGCGGCGATCACCGCAGCGTGCTGCTGGTCATCCAGGGCATGGACACGGCGGGTAAGGGCGGCATCGTGCGCCACGTCGGCGGCCTCGTCGACCCGCAGGGATTGGCCATCACCGGATTCGGCAAGCCGACCCCCGAGGAGCTGTCGCACGACTTCCTGTGGCGCATCCACAAGGCCCTCCCGCCGGCGGGCAAGATCGGGATCTTCGACCGCAGCCAGTACGAGGACGTGCTGCCGGTCCGGGTGCACAACCTCGTGCCCGAGTCGGTGTGGTCGCAGCGGTACGACCTGATCAACCAGTTCGAGCGCGAGGTCGCCGACGCGGGAACCACCATCGTGAAGGTCGCGCTGGTGGTGTCGAAAGCCGAGCAGAAGAAGCGGCTGGCGGAACGGCTGGAGAACCCGGAGAAGTATTGGAAGTACAACCCGGGCGACATCGACGAACGCGGCTTCTGGGATGCCTACCTGGAGGCCTATCAGGCGATCTTCGACCAGACCGACACCGACTACGCCCCCTGGCACATCGTCGGCGCCGACCGGAAGTGGTTCTCCCGACTCGCCGTCTGCGAACTGCTGATCGACGCCCTCGAAAGCCTGGATCTGGATTGGCCCGGCCCCACCTTCGACCTGGATCACGAGAAGTCCCGCGTAGCCGCCCTCTGACCATCCGCCGACCGCCGACTGGGCACCCCAACCCCGCCGAGTGGGCACCTCTACCTCGTCGAGTGGGCACTACAGTACGGCTGTGCCCGATCACAGAGTTCGTGACGCGTACTCGCGGCGCGCCCGGGAATACATCGATCTCTTCGGTTCGATTGACTCGACTGCAGAGGTCGATCGCGCGCTGCTGCTCGGTTGGTCGCGCACACTGACCGGACGAGTCCTCGACGTCGGTTGTGGCCCCGGCCAGTGGACGGCTTTCCTCAAGGCGGCCGGTGTGGATGCCGTCGGCGTCGATCCTGTTCCAGAGTTCATCGATCAAGCGCGAAGCTCGCACCCCGACGTCGAGTTCCGCCTGGGACGCGCCTCGAGTCTCGACGAACCCTCGGGTGGGGTCGGCGGGATTCTCGCCTGGTTCTCACTGATCCACTCGACGCCCGCCGACGTTGATGTCGCGCTGCGCGAGTTCGCGCGATGCCTCCGGGCGGGCGGCGGCTTGGCCGTCGGCTACTTCGCCGGCCCGGCTCTCGCACCCTTCGATCACGCCGTGACAACGGCATACTTCTGGCCACCGGATCTGCTCGCCGAGCATCTTGGTGCCGCAGGTTTCCAGATCGCGGACTCGACGGTCCGATCCGAAGCGGGCGCACGCAGCGTCGGCACGATCATCGCCGAACGCATCGACAGCTAGTCGGTCCCAGGTCTCGATACAACCCGGCGCTCGGCGCGGCTGGGGTGCCCACTGGGCGGGGTTGGGGTGCCCACTCGGCGGGGTTGGGGTGCCCACTGGGCGGGGTTGGGGTGCCCAGGTCTCGATACGACCGCTCCTTCGTCGCGGTCACTCGACCCGGCGCTCAGCGGGGTTGGGATGCCCAGTCGGCGGAGTTAGCGCTGGTCGTAGACGTAGAAGCCCCGACCCGACTTCTTGCCCGTCCGACCGTCGGCGACCATGCTCACCAACAACGGCGGCGGCGCGTAGAGCGGCTCCTTGTACTCCTCGTACATCCCGTCGGCGATCGCCTTCACGGTGTCCAGCCCGACGAGGTCGGTGAGCTTCAACGGCCCCATCGGGTGCGCGCAGCCCAGGACCATCGCCTTGTCGACGTCCTCGACGGTCGCCACCCCTGACTCGACCATCCGGATCGCCGACAGCAGGTACGGCACCAGCAGCGCGTTGACGACGAATCCCGACCGATCCGCCGACCGCACCACCTGCTTGCCGAGCGCGTCGCGGGCGAAATCCTCCGCGCGCCGGGCGACCCCCGGGGCGGTGACCGGGGTCGTGACCAGCTCGACGAGCGGGAGCACCGGAACCGGGTTGAAGAAATGCATCCCGACGACGCGCGCCGGGTTCGACGTCGCGCCGGCGAGTTTCATGATGGGGATCGACGACGTATTCGACGCAAGGACGGCATCCGGGTCGGCGACGACGGCGTCGAGTCCGGCGAAGATCTCGGTCTTGAGCGCCTCGTCCTCGACGACGGCCTCGATCACCAGCTGCCGATCGGCGAAGTCGCCGAGTTCGGTGGTGAAGCGGACCCGACCGGCGGCCTGTTCCCGCTCCCGGACGGTGAGCTTGCCGCTGGATACCCCGCGATCCAACGACTGCCGCAGACGCGTCCGCCCGGCCGCAGCGGCCTCCCGACTGGACTCCCACACCAAGACGTCGACGCAGGCGCGGGCGCAGACCTCGGCGATTCCAGACCCCATCTGGCCAGAGCCGATGACGCCGATTCGCGTGGGCTTCTCGCTGGCCATTCGGGCTCCTCGGTGATGGCGACGGACGGGCGGAAGTGGGCAGCATGAAACAGCCGGGGCGGTGACGGTGTTCCGTCACCGCCCCGGCTGGTCATTGCCTTCGATCAGCGGAGCAGGTGGTCCTGCCCGCCGGGGAGGTTGTTCCTAGTGGAACTGGCCCTCTTCGGTCGAGCCCTTGAGCGCCGCGGTCGACGTGTTCGGGTCGACGGTGGTGGCGATCTTGTCGAAGTAGCCGGCACCGACCTCGCGCTGGTGCTTGGTGGCGGTGTAGCCGCGCTCCTCGGCAGCGAACTCGCGCTCCTGCAGGTCGACGTACGCCTTCATCTGCTCGCGGGCGTAGCCGTAAGCCAGGTCGAACATCGAGTAGTTGAGGGCGTGGAAGCCGGCCAGGGTGATGAACTGGAACTTGAAGCCCATCGCGCCCAGCTCGTTCTGGAACTTGGCGATGGTGTCGTCGTCCAGGTGCTGCTTCCAGTTGAAGGACGGGCTGCAGTTGTAGGCCAGCAGCTGGTCCGGGTACTCGGCCTTGACGGCCTCGGCGAACTGCTTGGCGAGCTCGAGATCGGGCTTGCCGGTCTCCATCCAGATCAGGTCCGCGTAGGGGGCGTAAGCCTTGGCGCGGGCGATGCAGGGCTCGATGCCGTTCTTGATGCCGAAGAAGCCCTCAGACGTGCGGGTGCCGTCCAGGAAGGGGCGGTCGCGCTCGTCGACGTCGGTCGTCAGCAGCGTGGCGGCCTCGGCGTCGGTACGGGCGACGACGACGGTCGGCGTGTTGGCGACGTCGGCGGCCAGGCGGGCCGAGGTCAGGGTGCGGATGTGCTGCTGGGTGGGGATCAGCACCTTGCCACCGAGGTGGCCACACTTCTTCTCCGAGGCGAGCTGGTCTTCCCAGTGCGTACCGGCGGCGCCGGCGGCGATCATGGCCTTCTGCAGCTCGTAGACGTTGAGGGCGCCACCGAAGCCGGCCTCACCGTCGGCGACGATCGGGACGACCCAGTTGTCGACGGAATCGTCACCCTCGACGCGGGCGATCTCGTCGGCACGCATCAGCGCGTTGTTGATGCGGCGCACGACGGCCGGAACCGAGTTGGCCGGGTACAGCGACTGGTCGGGGTAGGTGTGGCCCGAGAGGTTCGCGTCGCCGGCGACCTGCCAACCGGACAGGTAGATGGCCTTCAGGCCGGCGCGGACCTGCTGCACGGCCATGTTGCCGGTGAGGGCGCCCAGCGCGTTGATGTAGCTGTCGTCGCCCTTGGTGACGCCTTCCCAGAGGATCTCGGCGCCGCGGCGCGCGAGGGTGTGGTCCTCGACGACGTTGCCCTGCAGCTCGGCGACCTGCTCGGCGGTGTAGTCGCGGGTGATGCCCTTCCAGCGCGGGTTGGTGTCCCAGTCCTTCTGGATCTCGGCGGCGGTACGTGGCTTTCCGACGTTGCTCATTAGTGCATTCGCTTTCTTCTTCTTACGAAAAGGCCGAACAGAGATTGCGAAGAATCCCAAGCCTCTAGGCGGTGCCTGCAGCAAGGGTGCCATAGAACAAACCCGCAGGTCCAATCGTTGAAAATGCAAATCCGCGCAATGTTTCAGCCAAAATTTGCAAAGTTTGCGAAACTACGGGTGTGAAAGTCACGGCACCTCGAAGAAAAAAGTACGCGCGTACTGGGATTTTCCGAGCCGGGTCCGCCGGCCCGACATCCAGCCGTCGGGGGATCATGCCGCCCCGCCACGCCTCCCTCCGCGACGAGGTGTGTCGCTCGTCACACTCGCGACGGCGGGAGCGACGACTCGACTACGCCCTGCCGGCCGCCACGAGCGCCTTGCTGAACAGCTCGGCGAACTCCTTGTCCGACATCGGCGGAGTCAGCTCGGGGAACGGCGTCGTGAACGGCGTGCTGGCCCCCACGACGGTCAGCGCGACGGTGAAATCAGCCTTCTTGTCCTTCGCCGCGGGCGTCTGGCCGACGGCGTACCCGGCGAACGAGACCGACCGCGACGTCGCACCGTCGGGCATCGTCGTCGTCGTGTCGGTGCGCAACACCAACATCTGCGTGATGCTCAACCGGCCGACCAGCCCCAACCGGCCGGCCCCTTGGCCGGCCAGCACGGGCGCGGCCAGTTTGCGGTGCTCGGCGGTGATCACCGCACCCGCACGCGAACCCTGCGCGACGGTGGTCCGCGTCGTCGCGCAGGCGTCGGTGTTCTCCCGCAGGTCGGCGTCGACATCGCGCGCGCCGGCGAAGACAACGTTGGTCAACGAGGCCTCCGGGCTGCGCGCGGCCAGCACCGCGGCATCGTCCTCGGACATGCGACGGTTCATGTCGGCGTCGGCGGTCGGGCGGCATTCGCGCGGAGCGACCTCGGCCTGCTCGGCGGCGGCGAGCAGGGCGGCGTTGCCCTCGGTCAGCTGCTGGACCGTCGCGTCCTGCGCGGTGAACGTGGCCAGCAGCTCCGCCGGGGCGAGCAGCATCGCCCCCGGCGACGGCGGGGTCAGGTCTACGGTTGAGGAACAGCCCACCAGCCCGGCGATGACGAATACGACGCCGGTCGCCGACCACCATCTCCTTGGAGAACCCATGCGCGACACCGTACCGGGCAGGCGCCGATGACGACCACACCCGCGCGACCGAACTATGTCGGATCACGTCTGCGCCAGCTGCGCGCCGAGCGCGGATTGTCACAGGTGCGCCTGGCCGCCGATCTGGGGATCTCCCCGTCGTATCTCAACCAGATCGAGCACGACACCCGGCCGTTGACGGCTGCGGTGCTCGGCCGGATCTCGGAGGTCTTCGGGGTCGACGCGCAGTTCTTCGATCCGCAGGACAACATCCGCCTGGTGGCCGAGCTGCGCGAGGCGCTGATCGAGGAGCACATGACCCCGGGGTCGGCGACCGATCTGACGGAGATCGTCGACATGGTGTCGTCGCATCCGACGATCGCCGAGGCCGTGGTCAACCTGCACCGCCGGTATCGGATCGCGTCGGACCAGCTGGCCGCGGCGACCGACGAGCGCGGCGACCGCAGCATGCGCGGATCGATCAGCGCCCCCCACGAGGAGGTGCGCGACTTCTTCTCCGCCAGGCACAACTACCTCCACGAACTCGACGTCGCCGCCGAGGAGATGGTGACGCGGATGCGCATGCGCTCCGGCGACGTCCGGGCCGAGATCGCCAACCGCCTGGAAACCATGCACGGCGTCCACATCGTGCGCCGCGTCGACCTCGGCGACGACCTGCTGCACCGCTACGACTCACACAGCGGACAGTTGGAGGTCTCCGCGACGCTCGGTCCGGGCCAGCGGACGTTCAAGCTCGCGTCGGAGCTGGCCTACCTCGAATACAGCGACGTGATGACGCGGCTCGTCGACGACGCGAATTTCACCTCCGAGGACGCCCGGGCCCTCGCGATGTCGGGACTGGCGAGCTACTTCGCCGCCGCGGCGATGATGCCGTACGAACAGTTCCACGGCGCCGCCGAAGACTTCCGCTACGACATCGAGCGCCTCTCGGCGTTCTACGCACTCTCCTACGAGACGATCTGCCACCGCCTCTCGACCCTGCAGCGCCCGAATCTGCGCGGCATCCCGTGGTCCTTCGTCCGCGTCGACCGCGCGGGGAACATGTCCAAACGCCAGTCGGCGACGGGATTTCACTTCTCGGCCAGCGGCGGCACCTGCCCGCTGTGGAACGTGTACGAGACGTTCGCCTCGCCCGGCAAGATCCTGACCCAGGTGGCGCAGATGCCCGACGGCCGCGACTACTTCTGGGTGGCGCGCACGGTCGAGCGCCGCGCCGCGCGCTACGGGCAACCGGGCAAAACCTTCGCGATCGGGCTGGGCTGCGAACTGCGCCACGCCGGGCGCGTCATCTACTCCGACGGTCTGGAGATCGGACCGCAGGCGAAGATCACGCCCATCGGCTCGGGTTGCCGGGTCTGCGACCGCATCGGCTGCCCGCAACGCGCCTTCCCGCCGCTGGGCGTGCCGCTGCACATCGACGAGCACCGCAGCAGCATCTCGCCCTACGGCACCTGACGATCGGGGCCGGTCTCGCCGACGACCCGCACCAGCGCCGGCAGGACCGTCCGGTCCCAGCCGCGCTCGACGGCGTTGCGCGCCATCTTCTGGCGTCGGTCGGCGATGTCGAATCCACTCATCGTCATCAGGATCCGGGTGCCGTGCCCATGCGGCGACAATTGCCAGTCGACGAGCCAGCGCTGCGGCGGATCACCGCGCAGATCGGTCCAGCTGTAGGTCAGCCGCCGCGGTGGATCGACGACGGTGACCTGGCAGGCCATTTCGGCCGCCGAGTCGTCGGGCGTCGGCACTTCGACGATGAAGGTCGTCCCGACCCGCGGCGCAAACCCCGTCGTCGGCGAGAGCCACTGCGCGATCAGGTCCGGTTCGGTCAACGCCCGCCACACCGTCGACGGTTCTTGCTCGACAAAAACGCCGAGTTCGACGACGGCGGGATCTCGTTCGACTTCGAACATCCTTCGACCGTAACCGCGGTCCCGCCGACCGCGCCCAGTTCTCCGCCGACCGCGCCCAGTTCTTCGTCGACCGAGCCGGAGACGATCTGGCAACACACGTGACCTCAACGGGTCTATTCTGTATCCGAACTTCGACACCGCACATAGGACCAGGGGGGCGCCATGTTCGTCGTTCGCGGTCTGGCTGCGGCTGCCGTGCTCGCCGCGGGCCTGATCGTGCCCGCTGCTGCTGCACGCGCCGAACCGTTCAACGTCGCACCGGCGCCGCCCGCGATTCGCGACTTCATGAACGGCCTCGCACCACCTCCGCCGATACCGCATCGCCGAAACCTCGATCCACGCGCGGCCGACCCGAACCTCGACCGCCGGACTCAGGATCTACGTGCGGCCTTGCTGCCCTCGCCGTCGGGGGATCCATTCTTCGACGCTCGTCCGCCGAATCTCGACAGCCTTACCCGCGGCTCCGTCGTCGCGGCGCGCGACATCACGCCGACCGTCGGCGCAGTGCTCGGCCAACCTGTCCGACGGGCAGTGCAACTCAAGTTCGCCACGACCGACTCACACGACAAACCGTCCTGGGGTACCGCCACGCTGCTCTACCCGACGGCACGCTGGACCGGGCGCGGCCCGACCCCGGTGCTGGTCAACAATCTCGCGATCGATTCACTCGGAGCGAGATGCACGCCCGGCTACGCGTTGTCGCACCCGCGCGACTTGACCACCAACGACCCGGACCGCATCCCGCCGACGACCCAGTGGGCGCTTGATCGCGGCTTCACCGTCCTCGTCGCCGACCACCAAGGCGCCCGGATGGCCTATGCGGAGCCGATCTCCGGTGGACGCGTCGTACTCGACTCCATCCGGGCCATCATGAACCACGACGCGAACACGCATCGTCTGCACGTGATCAAGGCCCCGGTCATCATGTCCGGCTTCTCGGGCGGAGCAATCGCCACCCACGGGGCGGTCGCACAACTCGACGACTACGCACCGGAACTCGCCAACCGGATCCGCGGTGCCGCCCTGGGCGGCATGCCGGCAGATTTCTCACTGCTGCCGAGGTCGATGAACGCGAACATTGCCACCGGCGTGCTCCACGTCGCGACGCTCGGGATCATCCGCGAGCGCCCCGAACTCCTCGCGGAGACCAACAATCTCGCGCAGTGGATGGCGACTTCCGCCATCAAAGACGCGTGTTCGACGGCGGGCGGCATCATCGGCCCGACGTTTTGGCCGATGCAATTGATGTCGAAGTCGGGCGACCCGTTCCACTCCCCGCTCGCCGCGAAGGTCTACCGCGTCAGCGCGATGCGCGGTCGACCGTCCGGCACGCCGCTGTTCGTCTATCACGGCAGATTCGAGTGGTGGGTGCCCGCAGTCGGGACAAGGGCGTTCGTCGACGAGCAGTGCCGCCTCGGTGTGCCCGTCGACTACCACGAATTCCCCGCGGAGCATTTCGGCAGCGCCTTCATGGGATTCCCCGACGCGTTGAACTGGCTCGACGCCAAAGTTCGAAACGTCCGCTTTGCGCAGTCTCCGATACCGAGGACCGTCCGCATCTGTCGCCGTTGACTTCCGGCAGACGGTTGACCAACTAGATTCCCCTGATAGATTCGCGCTCGATAACGGGGCGGATTCGCAGGTAGGGGGAACGTCGGTGAGCGACGCGCCGCTTCTGGCTCAGCTTCTTCTCGTTCCTCATATTGTTGCTCCAGTTGGCATGACTACGGACGGCAGTTCTCCCTCCGATGGAGAGCCGCGGTCGTAGGCTGACCCCGCGCACTCGCGATTCCGATCCGGACGGAGACACGATGACCACTGCCGCCACCGCACCGTCGACGGCTCGCACATCGCTGTCGCTGAGCCAGCGCAACTGGGTCTTCGCGACGATTCTCATCGGGATGCTGCTGGCCGCACTGGACCAGACGATCGTCTCGACGGCCCTGCCGACCATCGTCGGCGACCTCGGCGGCGCCGGCCACATGAGCTGGATCGTCACCTCCTACATGCTGGCCGAAACGGTGTCGGTGGTGCTCGCCGGCAAATTCGGTGACCTGTGGGGCCGCAAGAAGGTCTTCATCGTCGCCGTCGTCGTGTTCATCGTCGGTTCCTTCTTCTGCGGTCTGGCGCAGAACATGGTGATGCTGATCGCCTTCCGGGCGATCCAGGGCATCGGCGGCGGCGCGATCACGGTGACGGCGACGGCACTGATCGCCGACGTGATCCCGCTGCGCGACCGCGGCAAATACCAGGGCGCTCTGGGCGCGGTGTTCGGTGTCACGACGGTCATCGGCCCGCTGATGGGCGGCCTGTTCACCGACCATCTCTCCTGGCGCTGGGCCTTCTACGTGAACGTGCCGATCGCCATCATCGTCGTCGCAATGGCTCTGCGCACGATCCCCGGTATCTCCGAACGGATCAAGGCGAAGATCGACTACGCGGGCATCGTGTTCGTCGCACTCGGGGCGGTCGGCCTGACCCTGGCGCTCTCGTGGGGCGGATCGCAGTACGCCTGGGGATCGGCGACGATCATCAGTCTCTTCGTCGGCTCGATCGTCGCGTTCGTCATCTTCGTGTTCGTCGAGTTGCGGGCCGCCGAGCCGATCCTGCCGATGCATCTCTTCCGCAGCGGCGTCTTCGCGATCTCGTCGGTCCTCTCCTTCATCGTCGGCTTCGCCATGCTCGGCGCGATGACCTTCCTCCCGACGTTCCTGCAGTACGTCCAGGGCACGACCGCCACCGACAGCGGCTTGCGCACGCTCCCGATGGTCGTCGGTCTACTCATCACGGCCGTGGTGTCCGGCGGGGTGGTCGGCCGCACGGGCAAGTACAAGGTCTTCCCGATCGCCGGGTCCGCGATCATCGCCGTCGGCCTCTACCTCCTGTCACGCATGGACGAGAACACGTCGATCCTGGTGACGTCGATCTACATCTTCATCCTCGGCCTGGGCATCGGCCTGATCATGCAGGTGCTGGTCCTCGTGGTGCAGAACACCGCGAGCTACGAGGATCTGGGCACCGCCACGTCCGCGATCACCTTCTTCCGCACGCTCGGCATGTCGTTCGGCGCCGCCGTCATGGGCACGCTCTACAGCAACCAGCTCAAGTCGAATCTGCCAGGCGCGCTCATGCAGGCTCGCGTCGCCGATCCGACGATCGCCGCAACGCCCGCCAAGCTGCACGCGCTGCCCGAGACCCAGCGGCTGCCGATCGTGCACGCCTACGCGGAGACTCTCCAGCATGTGTTCCTGTGGGTCGTGCCGGTGGCGATCCTCGCCTTCGTGATTGCCCTGTTCCTGCCGCAGCGCCCGATGCGGGAGGCTGCTCGGGAAAGCGCGACGGGTGCGACGGAGGGCTTCGCCGTGCCGGACTCGACGACGTCGCAGACGACGCTGGAGACGATTATCGGCCGTATTCTGCGCACCCGCGGCAAGACGGCCTTCCGCGACGCGCTCGCCGCGTCGGGAAGTCACCTCGACGTCCCGACGGCGTGGGGTGTGCTGCGGGCGGGTATGCCGGCCCGCTACCTGGACCGGCGGATCACCCAGACGGCGATCGAGAACGGCATCGGGATCCCACCGGGGGTGCTGACCTCCTTCTACAACGGCATCGTCAACGACGGCTACCTCGTGCGCGACGGCGACTACCTCGTCCCCACCGCGGCGGGTGAGCAGCAGGTGGCGGCCATCGCCGGCGCTTGGCGGGACTGGATCGTCTCGCAGGTCCACGAATGGCTACCCACCGACGCCGACGACGAGAAGGTCACCGCCGACGTCACCGCGGCTCTCAACCGAATCGGCCAACGGGCGCTGGCCGAGACCGAGCTGCCCGCCGGTCGGCACGCGTTGCAGCAGTAGGTCGAACCGCAGCAACGGTCAAACGGAGACGACTTCGATGAAGTCGGCGAGACCTCGGAAGTCAGCGGGATTGCGCGTATAGAGACGTGCGCCATGCGCATCGGCGGTTGCCGCGATGAGAAGGTCCATCGACCGTGCGCGCGGGCTTCGCCCATCCAGGACGACCGTCGACGCGAGCCGTCCATAGCTGTCGGCGACTGCGCCGTCGACGGGTAGCGCGTCGAAGGTCCGTTCGATGAACAGGAGTCGCCGCAACCGCTCCGCGCGAACATCGGCCGTCTTCGCGACCAGCACACCGAAGTGGAGCTCGGCCAGGGTGATCGAACTCAGGGCCAACTCACCCGGAATGGGGTCGACGTCGGTCGCCACGACGACACTCGTGTCGAGGATTCCGCGCACTACCGATCCCACGGATCACTCAGTCCCGGGTCGATGAGGTCGCGGTCGGACTCCCAATCCGGATCCCCCGGACCGGCGAACAGCTTCTCGACGGCATCCCAATCGCGCCACGTCTTGGTACCGGCGGAGACCAGCCGGGCGCTGGCACGACCGGAGACGGTAATCGTGATCTCCTCCCCGCCCTCGACACGACGGACCAGGTCAGAGGCATTCTGTCGCAACTCGCGCAGTCCAACGGTCTCCATTCCGTCAGAGTAGCACTTGTGCTATCGCAGTTCACCGACGAGGTGGCTGGGCTACGGTTGGTCCCCATGACCACACCTCGCATCGAACCCGGCGGCCTGCGTGAGCTGGGCCTGTTCAACTGGGTCTTCTCCCGCGGCGCGTCGAAAGTGCAGGGCGTCGACGACGCACACATCTTTTCGACCCTCGGCCGCAGCAAGGGCCTGTTCCGCGGCTGGCTGTACTACTCGGCACGGATGATGCCGTTCGGCAAACTCTCGCGCAAAGACACCGAGATGATCATCATCCGCGTCGCCCACCTGCGATCCTGCGACTACGAGATGGATCACCACCGCAAACTCGGAAAACGCGCCGGCATCGACGAAGCGACCTTCAGCCGCATCATCGAGGGACCCGACGCCGGGTGGGGCGACCGCGAACGGTCCATGCTGCTGGCCGTCGACGAGATGGTCCAGTCCCGCGACATCTCCGACACCACCTGGGCCTCGGTCGCCCGGCACCTCGACGAGGCCCAGTTGATCTCCTTCGTCCTGCTCATCTCGCAGTACGACTCGCTCGCGACGACTCTGGGCGTGCTGCGCGTACAGCGCGACGGCTGACGCGACCCGGCAGGCGAACCATGCCCACCATCGCGCAGCGGCTCATGGCCAACCCGGTCTTCTCCGCCGTCTACGAGGCCGCGTGGCGGCCGACGTTCACCCGCTTGTTCAGCCTCGGCGGTACGGCGACCGCCGAATACGACAAGGCGTTCACCGCCTACCTCGCCCGCGCCGGTGAACGCCAGATCCTCGACGTCGCCTGCGGTCCCGGCCTCTACACCCGTCGCCTCGCGGCCAACCTGACCGGCGACGGGCGCTGCGTCGGCGTCGACTTCTCCGCGGCGATGTTGGCGCGGGCGGCGAGATCCCCCCACGCGAAGACCACCTTCGTCCGCGGCGACGCACACCACCTGCCGTTCCCCGACGGCTCCTTCGACACCGTCGCCTGCTTCGCCGCGCTGTATCTGATCCCGGATCCGCTGCCGGTGGTCGACGAGTTGGTGCGCGTCACGAAGCCGGGTGGCGAGATCGCGATCTTCACCTCGGTGCGGACCGCCGTCTCGTCGCTCCCCGGGGTCGAAACCATCGGCAACCTGGGTGGATACCACTTCTTCGGTCGCCACGAGATCCCCGACCGGCTGCGCCGCAACGGTGTGGCCCAGATCGAGCAGACCGTCGTCGATCAAGGGCAGTTCGTCCTCGCCACGAAGGACCAAGGTTAATTAAGGCTAGCCAAATTAGGGTTGCTTAATTTACCGTAGACTCATTCTCTTAATAAGGAGCGTGAGTCCCCATGGCCACCAGTGAGCTGCCGTATGCGAACCGTCCCGAGGAGGACATGCCCGGGCATTGGCTGCTCGCCAAGCTCGGCAAGCGCGTCCTGCGCCCCGGCGGCCGGGAACTGACCGAACAGCTACTCGCCGACGCCGACCTCGCCGACGCCGACGTCCTGGAGATCGCCCCCGGGCTGGGCCGCACCGCGGTCGAAATCCTCGCGCGCGACCCGCGCAGCTACCGCGGTGTCGAATCCGACGAGGCCGCGGCCAAACTCGCCGGCGCGGTGGTGGGCACACGGGGAACCGTGAGCACCGGGGAGGCGCAGAGCACCGGGCTCGACGCGCAGAGCGTCGACGTCGCCATCGGCGAGGCCATGCTGACCATGCAGTCCGACAAGGGCAAGACGCAGATCGTGGACGAGGCCAAGCGCGTCCTGCGCCCCGGCGGCCGCTACGCGATCCACGAACTCGCCCTGGAACCGGACACCCTTTCCGACGAGCAGAAGAAGGAGATCCGCCAGTCGTTGGCCCGCTCGATCAAGGTCAACGCCCGGCCGCTGACCGAGGCCGAGTGGCGGGCACTCCTGACCGACGCCGGATTCACCGTCGAAACCGTCCGCTTCGCCCCGATGGCCCTCCTCCAGCCACGCCGCATCATCGCCGACGAGGGGCTCGGCGGCGCCCTGAAGTTCGCCGGGAACGTCATCCGCAACGGCGACGCCCGCCGTCGAGTCCTCGGCATGCGGAAGACCTTCCGCAAATACCGCGACAACCTGGCGGCCATCGAGATCATCGCCACCCGCAACGACTGACCCGACGACCGACCCAACGACCGAGGAGAGGTCAGCAGCCCATGACCGACACACCCGAACAAACCGTCATCACCGGACTCGCCGATACGGCGTTGGGACTGCCCGACGCCACCAGCCCGGATATCAAGGCGATGGCGCACCTGTCCGGTGCCACCGTCGTCCGCCTGAGCTTCCGCGCCGGTCAGACGATGCCCGAGCACACCGCGCGCTGGCCGATCCTCGTCGTCGCCCAGGCCGGGCGGGTCGAGTTCACCGTCGACGACACGACGACGGTGCTGACCCCCGGCACGGCCATCCATGTCGAAGCCGAGATCACCCACGCGCTCACCGCCACCGAGGACTCCGCTCTTTCCCTGATCGTCCTCACCCCCCATCACAACAATCCGAAAGGAACCCCATGAAAACCATCCGCACCGCAATGATCACCCTCGCCGTCGCCGGCGCCGCATCGGTCGGCGTGAGCACCGTCGCCGGCCCCGCGTCGGCGCTGCCCGCCAACTTCACGGTCACGACGAAGAACCCGACGGCGGGCGATCTCAACAACATCGTGCACTTCCTCGTCGCGACGCCCGCATCCGACGACGCCAAGGCCGCCAACGTCGAGGGCGGCCACAATGCCGTCGTCGTGCCGCGCACCGTCTACAACCTCGGCCTGTTCCGCGCCCCCAAGGGCTCGGCGGGTGTCAGCGGTCCGATCACCCGCAAGGGCAACCGCGCCACCATCGAGATGCACGCGCGCTCGGCCGGTCGCCCCGACATCAACATGCCGATCGACTTCGTCTACCAGGGCAACTGGAAGCTGGCGTCGAGCTCGATGTGCAAAGGCGTCAAGACCGTCGGGCTGCCGATCTACTGCAACGCCTGACACGTGCTCCGCGTCGACGGCCTGACCAAACGGTACGACGGGCGGCGGGTCCTCGAAGACGTGACCACGCAGGTGGCGCCTGGTTCGCTCACCTACCTGCTCGGCCTCAACGGCGCGGGTAAGTCGACCCTGCTCCGCTGTATCAGCGGGATCGTCACCCCCGACCGCGGATCCGTCACGATCCGCGGTCGGCCCGGTGACGCCGAACCGCTCGGCGCGACGCAGAGTCGCGAGCTGGGCGTCCACCTCGATATCGACGGGTTCGACCGCAGGCACACCGGCCGACGGCACCTGCGGTGGATCGCCCGCTCGGCGGGGATCGACGATCATCGGGTCGACGAGCTGCTCGACCTGGTCGGGCTCGGCGCGGCGGCGGCGGACCGTCCGATCGGCGGCTTCTCGCTCGGCATGCGTCAACGACTGGGCATCGCGGGCGCGTTGCTCGGCGAGCCGCCGGTCCTACTCTTCGACGAACCACAGGCCGGGCTCGACATCGCCGGGATCATCTGGCTGCGCCACCTGCTGCGCGAACTCGCCGACGAGGGGCGGACCGTCGTCGTCGCCTCCCATCTACTCGACGAGGTGCGGCGCAATGCCGACCGGATCCTCGTGTTGGACGGCGGCAAGCTGATCGTCGACCAGCCGCCGAGTGCCTTCCTCGCCGCCACCGGCACCGACGACCTCGAGCAGGCCTACCTGCGGGCGGTCGGCGCAGCGGCGGCCGAGCCCGGGAGCGCCGCATGAGGTCGATCGTGCGGGCCGTCGGCACCGAGGCGGTCCGGGCCGGCGGTCGCCGCAGTCCGTGGTGGTTCGTCGCGGTACCGCTGGGCATCGGGGTGCCGCTGCTCATGACCTATGTCGTCGCGGCGGTATTCGAGAAGCTCGCCACCATGAACACCGGCGAGATCGGAGTCACGCCGGTGGAGCCGAACAACTCGATCACACGCGTCATCGACGTCGGCGTGTTGATCTTCGCGGTCGGCGCCGCCCACGCCCACGGATCGACGGTGCGCGGCCCGGCCGCCGAGACCGAACGCTTCCTCTTCCGCTCCCCGTCGACGATGATCCTGGCCCGCTCCCTCTACTACGGCGCGATCGCCGCGGCCGCCGTCCTCGGCATGACCGTGCTGCTGCTGACGACACTGCCGCACCTGTTCCCCGTCGTCTACGGCAAGGTCGGGCTGCTCACCGGAGCCGGTCTCCGATTCTGTTGGGCGGTACCGGTTTTCGCGTTCTGTGCGGCCGCCCTCGGCATCGGCCTGGCGGCCGCCACCCGCTCGAGTGTCGCCGCCATCGCGCTGATGCTGCTGTGGGCGGGCTTCCTCGAGAACGCCATCGCGCTGGTGCCCGGCGGCATGAAGGTCCAGCAGTTCATGCCCTTCCTCAACGGCATCTACGGAACCGGCCAATGGCTCGCCCTGACCCCGCCGTGGGGGCGCAACGGTGCCTTGACCTATTTCGCGCTGTGCGCCGCGCTGATCCTCGCCGTCGGCATTGCCGCCACGATTGTCCGGCGGCGCAGGAATTAGCCCGCAGCAACTAGAATGCCTCCCATGAGCAGCCGCGCCCGCCAACGCGACCACGTGCTGGCCACCGTCGACGCCGCCGACGAGCCCGTCGACGTCGCCTACGTGGCGCAGGCCCTCGACCTGCACATCAGCACCGCGCGCTTCCACCTCAACAAGCTGATCGACGCCGGGCTCGTCGAGCCGGTCGCCCTGCCGTCGACCACGGTCGGGCGTCCGCGCAGCGGATACGCGGCGGCGGCCGCGAAACCGGAGGCCCGGTTGATCGGGCTCCTCGTCGCAACCCTCGGAGAGGACGAGCAGTCGCGGCGCACGGCGGCCGTCGAGATCGGTCGCCGGTGGGCCGCACCCGTCGCACCGCGCACGGCCTCTCCCGGCGTGGCCGATCCGGTCGACGTCGTCGAGACGGCGTTGTCCCGTCTCGGCTTCGAGGTCCGCAGCGCGGCCAGCGTCTTCGGCGAACACGAACTCTCGATCTGCTCGTGCCCGCTGCGCGACATCACCCGCGCCGACTCGGCCGTCGCCCAGGGCATCGTCGAGGGCGCGTTGCGGCAGGCACTCGACGCCGATCCGGCGCTGGCCGATCAGTACGAGGTCACCGTCGCGCCGGACCCCGCCGGCACCGACTGTTCCATCGTCCTGCGCCTCACGCCGATTCGCTGATCCCGCCGGTCAGAGGAGCCGACCCGCCGGTTTCCCGGCCGCCGCGACCCCGCGCTCGACAAACCATTCCCGCCCGGTGAACAGGGCGAACAACGGCGTCGGGCAGAACCTCAAGCCCGCGGGCACCTGCGACACATGCTTGGCCAACGCACGCTTCTTGACCCCGGCCACCGACCGCACGTCGATCTCGTGGGTGATGGTGTCGCGCGGGCTGTACGCGGTCGGCACCACGTCGGGGCCGTAGAAATACGGCAGCCGCAGCGCCGTCGCGATCCGCAGCCCGCGCATCAACGTCTCCCGCGGCATCGTCGCGTACAGCACGCGGCCGACACCGGCGAGTTCGGCGGCCCGCTCACCGACGGGATGCACCTGCACGTGGTCACGATGGCCGTATCCGCCGTTGGCCTCGTAGCTCAACAGCACGTCGGCCCGCTCGTCGCGCAGGATTTCGGCCAACCGCCCGGCGGCCTCCTCGGTGTCGGCACGGGCGAATCGCACCCGTCCGGGCGGGTCCGGGTAGAACTCCGGGCCGAAGCCGCTGTCCGCGTAGCCGAGGGCGGCCACCCGGGCGGCACCGAGCACGGCGGCACTGGCCCGCAGCTCCGCGATCCGGTCCGGCGCGTCACCGGGCGCGTCGTCCGGCCCCTCGACGTTGCCGTCGGTCGCCACCACGACCACCACCCGATGACCGTCGGCGGCGAGCCGCGCGATGGTGCCACCGGTCAGGATGACCTCGTCATCGGGGTGGGCGTGGAAGACGACGACCGTGGCCACGGATTCGCGACCGGGCTTACAGGTTGATCATGTGGCCGATGGCGCCGTGGAAGACCTCCTGCAGCGCCTCCGACATCGTCGGGTGCGTGTGCACGTTGCGCGCCAATTCCTTGGCGGTCAGGTCCCACTTCTGCGCCAGCGTCAGCTCGGGCAGGAACTCCGAGACGTTGTCGCCGACGAGGTGCGCGCCGAGCAATTCGTCGTGCGTGGTGTCGGTGATCAGCTTGACGAAGCCGGCGGTCTCGGCGAGGCCCTGGGCCTTGCCGTTGGCGGTGAACGGGAACTTGGTCACCTTGACCGCGTACCCCTCGTCCTTCGCCTGCGCCTCGGTCAACCCGAAGGAGGCGACCTGCGGCTGGCAGAAGGTGGCCCGCGGCATCATCCGGTAGTCGCCCAGCGTCATCGTCTCGGCGCCGGCGATGGTCTCGGCGGCGACGATGCCCTGCGCCTCGGCGACGTGGGCCAACTGCAGCTTCGCGGTGACGTCGCCGATCGCGTAGACACCGGGGACGTTGGTGCGCATATTGTCGTCGATCGCGATGGCGCCGCGGTCGGTGAGTGCCACGCCGGTGTTCTCCAGCCCGTAGCCGGTGACGCGCGGCGCGAAGCCGACGGACATGAGCACCTTGTCGACGGTGAGTTCGCCCGGCTGGTCCTTGGCGTCGGTGTAGGTCACGGTGACCGAGGAGCCGTTGTCGGCGACCGACCCGACCTTGGTCGAGGTCAGCAGTTTCACGCCGAGCTTCTTGTACTCCTTGGCGATCTCCTTGGACACGTCGGCGTCCTCGTTGGGGAGTACGCGGTCGAGGAACTCGATGATCGTGACGTCGACGCCGTAGTTGGCGAGCACGTAGCCGAACTCCATACCGATGGCGCCGGCGCCGACGATGGCGATCGACGACGGCAGCTCACGGGTCAGGATCTGCGTCTCGTAGGTGACGACGTTGTCGGAGAGCTGCACGCCGGGCAGCAGCTTCACCTCCGAGCCGGTGTCGATGATGACGTTGTCGAAGGTGATCTCGCGGTCGCCGACGGTGATGGTCTTCGCATCCTTGAAGACGCCGTACCCGTCGATCTCGGTGATCTTGTTCTTCTTCATCAAGAAGTGGACGCCCTTGACGATGCCGTCGGAGACGCTGCGGCTGCGGTCGAAGGCGGCGCCGAAGTCGAAACTCACGTCGCCGCTCATGCCGAAGGTCTTCGCCTGGTGGTTGAAGATGTGCGCCAGCTCGGCGTTGCGCAGCAATGCCTTCGACGGGATACAGCCGACGTTCAGACAGACACCCCCCCACCATTTCTCCTCGATGACGGCGGTGGACAGACCCAACTGGGCGGACCGGATCGCGGCCACATACCCACCGGGTCCTGCTCCCAGGACAACGGTTTCAAAGTGTTCTGACACGACCTTCAGCGTAGCCCGCGGCGCATCGCCACGCAGAGGTCACCCGATACTCGCGAGTAGGTTTCAATCATTGATTGAAACATTGATTGAAATGAGGTGTACTGGGGTCATGCCCACCGCTGCGACGACCCCGCAGGCGACACGCGAACGCCTCCTCGAATGCGCCGAGGAACTGTTCGCCGCCCAGCCCTACGACACCGTCTCGGTCCGCGCCATCTGCGCCGCCGCCGGCGCCAACGTCGCCGCCGTCCACTACCACTTCGGCACCAAGGAGGACCTGGTCGTCGCCCTGCTCGACGATCGGCTCGTCCCGCGGTGGGCGACGGCGCGCGCCACCATCACCCCGGAATCGACGGTCCCCGAGATCGTCGACGCGGTGCTCGCCCCGTTCGTCGGGATCCAGTCCGACCCGCTCGGGCGCGCCCACCTGCACCTGCTCGCCCGACTCGTCGCCGACGCGCCGGAGACCAGGTGGCCCGGCCAGGGCCTGTGGACGTCGCTCGCGGAATGGAGCGCACTGCTCCCGCATCTCGACGAGGCGACGGCGCGCGCACGCTGGGCGCTGGCGTTCGACCTCATCCTCGCCGCCTTCGGCCGCAGCGACCGCAAACCGCTCTCCGACGACGCGCTGGCCGCCCTGCGCGGTTTCGTCGTGGCCGGCCTCTCCGCGCCCACAGCTCCCCGGCCCCGCGGCCGGACCCGATCCCGAAAGCAGCCCGCATGAGCACGACATCGCCCTCCGCCCCGGTCCCCGACCCGTTTTCGCCGACGACCCTCGGCCCGATGCCGGTGCGCAACCGGCTCATCAAGTGCGCGACCTTCGAGGGCATGACCCCCGACGCGCTGGTCACCGACGACCTCGTCGAATTCCACCGCGAACACGCCGCGGGCGGCGTGGGGATCTGCACCGTCGCCTACTGCGCCGTCAGCCCGGGCGGCCGCACCGACCGCCACCAGATCTGGCTGCGGCCAGAGGCCGTCGACGGCCTGCGCCGCCTCACCGCCGCGATTCACGGCGAGGGCGCCAAGGCGGCCGCGCAGATCGGCCACGCCGGTCCGGTCGCCAACTCCGTGTCGAACCGCGCCCCGGCCCTGGCCGCCAGCGCCATCCCGGCCCCGATGGGGATGTCGATCACGCACTCCCCCGACGCCCACGAGATCGCCGGACTCGTCACGACCTTCGCCGACGCCGCGCGGATCGCCGTCGACGCCGGATTCGACGCACTGGAACTGCACTGCGGCCACAACTACCTGCTGTCGAGCTTCCTCTCGCCGCTGCTGAACCGCCGCCGCGACGCCTACGGCGGTTCCCTGGTGAACCGGGCCAGGTTCGCCCGCGAGGTGGCCGCGGCCGTGCGCGAGGCCGTCGGGCCGGATGTCGCCGTCTGGGCCAAACTCAACATGTACGACGGCACCCCGCGACGCGGCCCGCTGCGCGGTTTCGACGTCGACGAGGCCTGCGAGGTCGCCCGGCTGTTCGAAGCCGACGGCCACCTCGACGCGATCGAGCCCACCGCGGGCAGTTCGCTGCTGAACCCCATGTACCTGTTCCACGGCGACGCCCCGCGCAAGGAGTTCGCCGACGCCTTCCACGGCGCGATGAAGTGGGGGCTGCGGGTCGGCGGCCCGGTCTTCCTCAAGCACTACCCCTACACCGACGCCTACCTGTTGCCCCTCGCGCAGCAGCTCCGGCAGGCCGTGCGGATGCCGCTGATCCTGCTCGGCGGGATCACCGACCGCTCGTCTATCGACACGGCGATGGCCCAAGGTTTCGACTTCGTCGCGATGGGCCGGGCGCTGCTCCGCGAACCCGATCTGCCGATGCGGATCGCCGCCGATCCGTCGACCACATCGCGGTGCACCCATTGCAATCTGTGCATGCCGACGATCTACAGCCACACGCGGTGTCCGATCCGAACCGGCGAGGTGCCGGCGTAGCGTAGCCTCACCGGCGAGACCCCACCCTCCAAACGAAAGCGGACTCGCTATGTGCACTCGCGTTATGTGGCCCGATGCCAACGGCTCGGTCGTCGTCGGCCGAAACATGGACTTCCACATGGATCTCCACACCAACCTGTGGAAGCTCCCCCGCGGCATCGAGCGCGACGACCGAGTGAACGGCAAGCTCAGGTGGACGGCGAAGTACGGAAGCGTCATCGCCGGTGTCTTCGACCTGCTCTCGGCGGACGGGATCAACGAGAAGGGTCTCGCCGGTCACGTCCTGTGGCTCGCCGAATCCGAATACGGCGAGCCGGACGAGTCGCGCCCGCAGCTGTCGATGTCGGTGTGGATGCAGTATTACCTGGACAACTTCGCGACCGTCGCCGAAGCCGTCGAGTGGACCAAGGCGAACAACCCGCAGGTGATCCCGATGGACGATCCGACCGGCGGCAGCAAACCCGCCATCCACCTGGCCCTCGACGACGCTCGGGGCGATTCGGTGGTCTTCGAGTACATCGACGGCAAGCTGGATGTCTACCACTCCGACGAGTACTGGGTGATGACCAACTCGCCGTCGTACGACCAGCAACTCGAGCTGGTCAAGAAGGTCGAGGGGCTCGGCGGCGACGACCCGCTCCCCGGCACCTGCGATGCGAAGGATCGGTTCGCGCGCGCCCTCTACTACGTCAAGCACCAGGTGCAGCCGAAATCGCAGACGCAGGCCATCGCGGCGATGTTCAGCATCATCCGCAACGCCGCCCAGCCCTTCCGCACGCCGGAGCCGGGTAAGCCCGACGCCTCGCAGACCCTGTGGCAGACCGTCAGCGACCTGACCAACCTGCGCTACGTCTTCGAGTCGACGACCGCGCCGAATATCGTGTGGGTCGACCTCGCCGACCTCGACTTCGCCGAGGGCTCCGGCGAGGAGAAGCTGGACCTGGTCAAGGGACTGGAGACCGAGGGCGGACTCTCCGGCAACGTGACCGGAAAGTTCCGCAAGCGCCGCAAGTTCCACATCGTCTCGATCGAGCAGGCCGCGAATCTGGGCAAGGTCGTGGCCGAGGCGCACGAGGCCATCGCCAAGGGCAAGGACGTACAGGACCTCGTCGACGAGAAGTACGCCGAGCTGATCGACTCCGAGTAGGCACCGCTCGTCCATTCACATGAACGGCCCCGGGACCACCGGGGCCGTTCATGCATGATGGACCGATGAGCGCAGCAACCGATCCCAACGAATGGCTCGAAGACGTCGAAGGCGGGGAGCAACTCGCCTGGGTGCGGGAGAAGAACCGGCGCGCGCTCGAAACCCTCGCCACCACACCGCGTTTCGCGAAGATCCGGGACCAGACGTTGGCGATCCTGGACAGCGACGACAAGATCCCGCCGGTGCGCCGCCGCGGCGAGTACCTCTACAACTTCTGGGTCGACGCGAAGAACCCGCTGGGCCTGTGGCGGCGCACGACGCTGGAGTCCTACCGCACCGACTCCCCCGAGTGGGATGTACTGATCGACGTCGACGCGCTCGCCGCCGCCGACGGCGTGAAGTGGGTGTGGCACGGCGCCGCCGTGCTGCGCCCGCGGGACGGATCGACCGATCGTCGCCACGTCCTGGTCTCACTCTCCCGCGAGGGTGCCGACGCGACCGTGGTCCGCGAATTCGACCTGGTGACCCGCGAATGGGTGAAACCGCAGGACGGCGGCTTCGCACTCGCGGAGGCGAAGTCGTCGGTGGGGTGGATCGACGCCGACACCGTGCTCGTCAGCACCGACTTCGGCACCGCACCCGACGGCGGGCCGTCGATGACCGAATCCGGTTATCCGCGCATCGCCAAGCGCTGGGTCCGCGGCACCGATCTGGCCGACGCGCCCGTCGTGTTCGCCGGCGAGGTCACCGACGTCTCGGCCGGCGCCTCCTACGACAGCACGCCGGGTTTCGAGCGCATCTTCGCCTCGCGCTCGACCGACTTCTACAACTCGCTCATCTACCAGGTCGGCCCCGACGGGGAGTTGGCCCTGCTCGACGTGCCGACCGACGCACACGCCGCGCCCTACCGGCAGTGGTTGTTCGTGATGCCCCGCTCGCCGTGGGCCCTCGGCGGGTCGACGTATGAGCCGGGCAGCCTGCTCGTCTTCGACTATGCCGCCTACCTCGCGGGCAATCGCGACGTGACGGTGCTGTTCACCCCGGACGCATCGACGAGTCTGGCCGACTACGACTTCACCAAGTCGCACCTGATCCTGACCACCTTGCACGACGTCGTCACCCGGGTGTCGTTGCTGACGCTGGGCGATTGGCAGCCGGCCTCGCTGCCGGGGCTGCCGGAACTGGCCACCATCGGGATCGTCGACACCGATCCCGAGGACAGTGACGAGATATTCGCGTCGGCGAGCACGTTCACCACACCGCCGACACTGTTCTACGGCACCTCCACCGACGGGGTCACCCCGATCAAGCACTCCCCCGCGTTCTTCGACGCGACCGACGTCGTCGCCGAACAGCGCTTCACCACCTCCGACGACGGCACGCGCATCCCCTACTTCGTCCTGCGCCGTCGCGACGTCGAATCCGGTCCGACCCTGCTGTACGGCTACGGCGGCTTCCAGAACGCCCTGGTACCCGGATACTCACCCGGCCCCGGTCTCAACTGGGTCAGCGAGGGCGGCATCTATGTCATCGCCAATATCCGCGGCGGCGGCGAATACGGCCCGACGTGGCACACGCAGACGCAGAAGGCCGGCCGCCACAAGGTGTACGAGGACTTCTCGTCGGTGGCCAAGACGCTGGTCGCCGACGGCATGACCACCGTCGCACAGCTGGGCGCGATGGGCGGATCCAACGGCGGCCTGCTCATGGGGGTGATGGCCACCCGCTACCCGGAACTGTTCGGCGCCCTCGTGTGCCAGGTGCCGCTGATCGACATGCGGCGCTTCCACAAGCTCCTCGCGGGTGCCTCGTGGGTCGCCGAATACGGCAACCCCGACGACCCCGAGCAGTGGGCGTTCATGGAGCCGTTCTCGCCGTATCACAACGTCCGCGCCGACCTGCAGTACCCGGCCATCCTCATCACCACGTCGACCCGCGACGACCGCGTCCACCCGGGGCATGCGCGCAAGTTCGCGGCGAAGCTCGAGCAGACCGGCCACGATGACGTCTGGTACTACGAGAACATCGAGGGCGGCCACGGCGGCGCGGCCGACAACAAGCAGTCCGCCTTCCTCGCCGCATTGGCCTACGAGTTCCTGTGGCAGCAGCTCGGCTCGCCGGAATGAGGCCGACCCGCCGCTACCGGCCGATTCGGTCGGCGACATACCTTCCCGTCGCCCGCATGCCGAGTGCGGTCGGGTGGATCGGCACGCCGACGCGCGACGGGACGAGGCCGAAGTAGTACTGCTGCGCGGCCGGGGCGCACATATCGTGCCCGACGCCCATCGGCACGATGTCGACGAACCGCACGCCCCGGTGCTTCGCCTGGGCGGCCATCACAGCGTTGGCCCGCGCGATGACACTCTGCAGGTAGTCGGCGTCGGCGGGGCGCATCGGCTGCTCGGCGCAGCCGCCTTTGCGGACATAGTTGCCGTAACCGACGACGACGACCTTCGCGTTCGGCGCACCGCGTCGGACGGCGTCGAGCATCGCACCCCACACGCGGCCGTGGCCGTCGATGCGCGCCATCAACCCGTCCCGCGAGCCGTGGCGGTAGCGCTGGCTGCACGGTGTCGAGCCGGGGAGGTCGACGCAGGAGAGCGCAATTGGGAAAGCGCCGACATCGTTGAGCCCGACGGTCAGCGTGACCAGCCGCGTCGCCGCGGACAGGTGCGACGTCTGGACGGGCACCGCCCCGGACAGGATCGTGCGCTGCGCGGTGGCGTATACGTCGGAGGACTTCGCCGACGAGCAGGTCGCGTCGCGCAACCGGAGGCCCAGGCGGGCCGCGATGACCGCCGGGTAATTCTGTTCGGCGCGCAGACAGCCGGGCACCGAGCGGTCCTGCGGCTCGATCAGCGGACCGGCCGCCGCCGAATCACCCAGCGCGACATACTCGTTCGACGGGGCCGCCGTCGCCGGGGCCACCACCGGCCCGGCCATCAGCAACACCCCGGCACCGACGACCGCGACCAGCCGACCCCACATCGATGTACTCACTACGCAACCCCTCTCGATCCGATAATTCGGTCAGAGGGTAGCGCCGTCCACGCCGCGCGCGAATCGGATCGGGCGCCAATGGCGAGAATTAGTGGACGGCCCCAATTGAACAGGCTGACCTTTGTGGCAAAAACTAATCGTGAAGGGCCAATCCGACGCCACCATTGACCGTATGACGGGGATCACGGTGCGAAAAATTCTTGCGGCTACGGCGTGTACCGCCTCGGTGGTGGTCGCCGCGGCGGGTGCGACCGTGCCGGTGGCCACGGCCGCGCCGGTCCAGCCGGCTCCGCCACGCTCGATGCCGGGCGCAACGCCGGCCGGCCCGCTCGCCGACTTCACCAAACCGGGGCCGCTCAAGGTGGCGACCAACTACGCGCCGACGAAGTGTTCGTCCTCGCTCATGGGCATGATCATGCTGCTGCAGGCGCGCGGGGAGGGCATCAAGGAAGAGATGACCTGCTCGTTGGCCTTCCCCTACGGACCGGAGTCGCCGGTGGGCGTGCAGATCTTCGCACCCTTCGGCAAGGCGGCGAAGGGGCCCTACCCGGCGGTGATCTTCATGCCCGGCATCGGCGGCAATCCGTCGCAGTACACGGCACTCGCCCGCAACTGGGCCAGCCACGGATTCATCATCGCCATGCCGTTCACCTTCTGGAACTCCCTGATCGAGGTGCCCTCGCTCGGCACGGCGGTGCTGGCCTACATGAGTCGTGACCCCGGCAATCCGCTGTTCCGACGGGTCGACTGGTCCCGGATCAGCTACGCGGGGCACTCCGCCGGGGGCCAGGGCGCACTTCAGGCGGCCTCGCTCTATCCGTCGACCGGCACCGCGATCGACCCGCGGTTCCACGTCGTCTCGGTCTTCACCATTGCCAACGGCCCACTCGCTCTCGGAAGCACCGTCAACGTGCCCGCCCTCGTCCTCGGCGGCCGCCTCGACAACATCGTGCCGCCGTGGGCGTGGCAGACGATGTGGCAGTTCAACGGCATGCAATCGGCCCCGGCGTATTTCGCCGTGTCGCGCACCGCCCATCACCTCGACGTCGCACGGTCGGCGCGGACCAATCCCTTCCTCGGCGTGACGACCGCGTGGCTCATGCACGTCGCCTACCACGATCCCGCCGCGGCCCGGGTCTTCCTCGGCAAAGACTGGTCGCTGCCGCACGACAAGTCCTTCGACGAGGTGAAGCGCAATCGGGTGGCGGCCCGCGCCCTGCCGAAGCGGCCGCTCACCGAGCCGACCGGGAATCCCGGCCGATGACCGCCGACCAGCCCCTTCGTCTCGCCGACCACCTCGCGCAGCGCACCGCGACCATCGTCGGCAACGTGGTGACCCGGATCCGGAGCGAAGTCGACTTCTACCGCTCGCTTCCCGACGAGACGGTGAACGGCGACGTCCGGCGCATCGTCCGCCGCAACTTCGAGATGGTCGTCCGCGTCATCGCCACCGGCGCGGCGCCGACCCCGGCCGAGCTCGCCGAACTCGAGGAGTCGGCGCGCGACCGTGCCGACGAACAGGTGCCCCTCGGTGCCGTCCTGGATGCCTATCAGATCGGCGCCCGCGAATGGTTGCGCATCGTCAACGGGCTCGACGGTGGGGGCGGCGCCTTCGCCGAGGGCACGCTCGCCGAGATCGGCGATCGGGTCTTCCGGTGGCTGCGCAGTGCCACCGGCGCGGTGATCGCCGGCTACGACGTCGACAACGGCATCGGCGCACCCGATCCGCGTCCCGGGCACGTCGAGTTGCTCGACGCGCTGCTCGCCGGCGACGACCACACCGCGGCCGCGGACCGCTTCCACCTGACGGTGGCCGACCAGTATTGGGCGGTGGCCGTCACCGTCGATCCGAGCTCCGACGAGACCGACGACGGCGTCTCCCACACCGTCGCCGCGGCGCGCAAGGCACGTCGCCTGCGCCGGCAGCTCGACGGCATCGGCCGCGGCGAGGCGCTGTACTCGGTGACGGCATGCGGCGGGGTGGCCCTCGTCCCACTCCGCTCGCGACCGGCCACGACCGAGGCGGACGAATTCGGCGAACTCAAGGGGCGCCTGGAGCAACTCGCCCAGCGGATGGGCGTGCGGACGACCTGTGCCGTCGACCTGGTTCGGACCGAGGAGATCCCGAGCGTCATCCCGCAGCTCCAGGACTTGGTCGCGATCGCCCGGCGCAAGTCGACGCATCGACCGGTCGTCCGGTTCGACGATCTGGCAGTCGAGTTCCAGCTCAGCCGCCCCACCCGTGCGACCCGCCTGAACGCTGCCCGACTGGATCCCATCGCCGACGACCCGGTGCTGTGGCGGACCCTGGAGACCTACCTGGACAGCGAATGCAATTCGACGTCGACGGCCGAATCGCTGCACGTGCACCCGAACACCGTCCAATATCGGCTGCGCAAGATCTCCGATCTCACCGGGCTGAACCTGAGTCGTCCCGTCGACGTCCTCACCGCACTTGGCGCCGTGCTCGCCGCCAACGATCGGCGGCGGGTCGCCGACGAGGACCCGGCTCGCTAGCCCCGGGTCGCGGCCGTCACCCTTCGCTTGCTGCGCTTCTCGATTCGATTCCCGCGCGGACGATGTCGAGGGCCTCGCTGAGGTCGATCGCGGGCGCGTCGACGGCCAGCCGCCTCAGTTCGAGGCCGTCGACGAGCGCGACGAACAGCGGGGCGTAGCGCGTCGAGCCGGGAAGGTCGGCCCCTTCCAGCAGTGAGGTGGCGACCTGATCGTAGGCGGCGAAGCAACGGCGGGCGGCGTCCTTCAGACCTTCCGCGCGCGATGCGTGGAGATACAGTTCGAGCTGGGCGATCTGCCCGTTGCGGTTCGCGCGGTCTTCGACTTCGATCCGGGCCTGTTCGAAGGTGGCCTCGACGTCGAGCGGGCTCGTCGTCGCCAGGCGTTCCTTGATGGCGGTGAGGCGCGCGACCTCGTCGTCGACGAACAGGTTGAGGGCCTCGCTCAGGAGGTCCTCCTGACTCTCGAAGTGGTAGGTCAGGGTTCCGAGGGAGACACCGGCGGCCTTTGCTATCGCGCGGTTGCTGACGCCGCCGATTCCCTTCTCGCCGATCAGATCGAGGGTCACGGCGAGGATCTGGTCACGGACGGCGTTGGCCATGTGGTTCCTCCCGGGAAGCGGTCGCCAGGCTCGGATTGGCTTCGACGTCGTTCGGTGTCGGTTCTCCCGGAGTCTACCCAGGGGTCGCCGCCGCACCGTCGAGCCAGTACGGCCGTCGGCATCGGTGGGAAGCCGGGGTGACCCGGACTATCCGCACGGCCCTACGCGCTTCGAGATCGCGCGCAGGACCGTGTGCCATTCGTCGTTTCCCTGGCCGGCGAAGTCACCCGACGGCGCCATCTGCATGGTGTGCGCCATCCGGACGCCGGTCAGACAGCTCTCCGGGACGACGGTGATGTACTGCCCCTGGAAGCCGTTGGCCTGGAAACCGCGCGGTGTCGCGCCGGACCACCACTGGTATCCGTAGGAGCCCTGGTGCTCGTCACCGGCGTCGCGGGCGGGCTTGCGGTTCGTCGTGGCCTCGGTGACCCAGGCCGAGGACACCACCCGACGACCGTTGCCCGCCACTCCTCCGTTGCGGATCATCTCGCCGAACCGGAGGAAGTCCACCGGGCGGGCGAACAGCGACATCGAGCCCAGGGCCGCCCCGGTGCGATCGGTCATGATCGCCCCGTCGGCCTCCATACCGGCCGGCTTCCAGATCTTGTCGGAGAGGACCCTGCTCAGCGGTTTCGCGTAGATCGACTCCAGCATCCATCCCAGCACCTGGGTGTTGCCGCTGTTGTAGTTGAACCTCACTCCCTGCGGTTCGACGCGGGGCAAGGAGCGGAGGAACCCATTGCGGGTCTTGCCGATTCGACCGTTCGAGTAGTAGTCCAGGGCGAGATCGATCCACTGCAGGAACTGGTCGTTCTTGGAGATCTCCGAGGTGTGTTCATCCCACTTGACCCCCGACCGCATGCGAAGGATGTTGCGGATGGTCGTCCCCTGCCACGCGGTGCGACGGAGGGCGGGGACGTACCGGTCGATCGGGTCATCGAGCGAGGCGATCCGCCCCTCGTCGACGGCGATGCCCACGACGGTGGAGATCACGGATTTGGTGGCCGACCACCCGAGGTGTTTCCGATCCCGCCGATAGCCGTTGGCGTAGGTCTGCGAGAGAAGGGACCCGTTGTGGGTCAGGAGCAGGGCGTCGGTCCCGGTGTCCCGGACGAAGTCGCGCACCGTCTTCGTACGACCCGACCACCGGTACGTGACCGCTCCGACGTCGAAGGCCGCCGGCTTCACCTGAAGTGGGGCGGGCGCCCCCGCGGCCACCGTCTGATGGGGAAGGAAGACGTCGGGTTTGATGACGTCGACCGGAAGCGGCAGCAGGAATTTGTTGTTGCGCATGGCTTCATGCACCCAGTTGGACCAGTACTCGGGAGACCCCAGGGTGGCGGCCGCACCGGATGCGAGGTCCGGAAGGGGTGGGACGCCGAGCAGTTCACCGCCCTGCACCGCCGCCAGCAGCGAGCGCGAATCGGTGATCTGGTGTCGCCAGCCGTTGATCGCCGTGGGCGTCGCTTGCGCCTGCGCGGCTTGGCCGGCCACTGCGGCGGTCGTGATGGCCAGCGCGCTGCAGAGCTGTGCGAGGCGGCGGCGGGTGTGGGTCATGGGGGTGTCCATTCTCTTCAGCTGATTCATTGTGGCCCCCGGTACGGGGGACCGGCAGTCCGTCGTTGCGATTGTTCAGAGCATGCGGGCGGCGGCACGGCCGGTCTGTCGCCCGGTGAACAGGCAACCGCCCAGGAAGGTGCCCTCGAGTGCGCGGTAGCCGTGGTAGCCACCGCCGCCGAAACCGGCGGCCTCGCCGACCGCGAAGAGCCCGGGAACGGGTTGTCCGTCGCCGCCGATCACCCGGCCGGACAGGTCGGTCTGCAGACCGCCGAGCGACTTGCGGGTCAGGATGTTCATCTTGATCGCGATGAGCGGCCCGGCGCCGGCGTCGGTGATGGGCTTCAATTCCGTGGTCCGGAACAGGTTGTCGCCCGTGTAGGCCCGCGAGCGGCGGATCTGCCGGATGCCGGGGTCGGTCGACTGCGGCTTCCGCGCTTCGGCGTCGCGATGCGCCACCTGTCGGCGGAGCTCGTCGGCGTTCAGCAGATCGTTTCCGGCGAGGCGGTTCATCTTGCCGGCCAACTCGCCGATGGTCCGGGCGGTGACGAAGTCGGGTCCACGGTCGACGAAGGCCTGCACCGGCGCGGGTACGCCCCTGGTACGACTCGCGAGGTAGGCGGGCAGGTTCTTCGCCGTCAGCTCGGGGTTCTGCTCGGAACCGGAGAGGATGAACTCCTTCGCGATGATCTCGCGGTTCAACACGAACCACGAGTGACCGTGGCCGGTCTTCTGGATCAGTTCGAGGGTTCCCAGGGTGTCCAGGCTCGGGATGCCCGGGCTGGGGAATCGGCGGCCGGTCGCGTCGAACCACATCGACGACGGCGCCGCCAGGACGCGGATGCCGTGGCCGGGCCAAATCGGGGAGTGGTTCCGCAGGCCCTCGGTGTAGTGCCACATGCGGTCGCGGTTGACGAGTCGGCCGCCCGCGCGTGCGGTGATGTCGAGCATCCGGCCGTCCACGTGGGCCGGCACACCGGTCACCATGAAGGCCGGCGGGGTTCCCAGCCGCGCGGGCCAATACTTGCGGACGAGATCCTGGTTTCCGCCGATACCGCCCGATGCGACGATCACGAGTGGGGCGCGGAGCTCGAATCCGGCGACGGGTTCGCGGGTACCCGCCCTGCCGCGGGGAGCACCGTGGTCCGCGAGCACCGTCCCCGCCACGCCGGTCACGGCACCACCGACGGTCAGCAGTTCGTCGACGCGGTGACCGAAGCGGAAGCGGACGAGTCCGGCGCGCTGGAACTCGCGAACGCGGCGCTCGAAGGGTTCCACGATCCCGGGACCGGTGCCGAGGGTCATGTGGAAGCGCGGCACGGAGTTCCCGGGATCCCGGCGCCGGCCGGTGCCGCGTTCGGCCCAGCCGACCACCGGCACCCACGACACCCCCATCCCGGCCAGCCAATCGCGCTTCTCGCCAGCCGCGAATTCCAGGTACTTCTCCGCCCATCGGCGCGCCCAGTAGTCCTCGCCGTCGCGCCGGTCGGCGCCGCGGTCGAATCCCGCGGTTGTCATCCAGTCCCGCCGGGCGTCGTCGAGCGTGTCGCGAATGCCCATCAGGCGCTGCTCCGGCGAGTCGATGAAGAACAGCCCGCCGAGGCTCCAGAAGGCCTGGCCGCCGAGGTTCTTCTCCGATTCCTGGTCGACGATCACGACCTTCTTGCCCCTGGCGGCGAGTTCGCAGGCGGCGACCAGTCCGGACAGCCCGTGGCCGACGATGAGGGCGTCGGCGTGTTGCGACGGACTGCCCGCCGCGGTCGCGGTCCTCCCCGCGAAGGCCACCGCGGCAACAGCCGCGGCGCTCCCCGCGAGCGCCTGCCGGCGGGTGACCATCCTCTTCGATACCGGCACAGCATCCCCCTTCGACCTGGTGGGCCGACAGATCTCGGATTCGTTCGTTCGAACGAATAGTTTCGGTTACCGTAGTCCGCGTGCGAGTTGAAGACAAGACCCAGCCAGAATTGATGCCATGAGCGCCGACCGTCCCGTGTGGGTCGACGATCCGCGGTCCTATTGGGCGGCGATCGATGCCGCCGTGCGCGCCGCGCGCCTGCCCTCTCCGGTGCTGGCCGTCGACGCCATCGCCCTGGAGCACAACATCGCCGACCTGGCGCGCCGGGCCGGCGGGGTGCCGATCCGCGTCGCCAGCAAGTCGCTGCGCATCCGGTCGGTGATCAGCGACATCCTGCGGCGCGACGGCTTCGCCGGTGTGCTGGCCTACACCGTCGACGAGGCGCATTGGCTCGCCACCGCGGCCGACCTCCCCGACGTCCTGCTCGGCTACCCGTCGGCCGATGTCGACGCCATCGAAAGACTGGTCGCCGACGACACCGCCCGCTCGCGGGTCACCCTGCTGGTGGACTCCGTGGAACACCTCGACCTGATCGACCGGGCCGTGCCGCCGTCGGCGCGCGAACCGGTCCGCGTCGCCATCGACCTCGACGCCTCACTGCGCTACGCCGGCGGGCTGGTGCACCTGGGGGTGCGCCGTTCCCCGGTGCACTCGGTCTCCGACGCCCGCGACCTGGCCCGGAAGATCACCGGCCGACGCGGATTCAGCCTCGTCGGAGTCATGTCCTACGAGGCGCAGGTGGCCGGGTTGGCCAACGACACCGAGGGATCGGCGCTGCGCAACAAGGCGATCGGAGTCATCCAGGCGCGCTCGATGCGCGAACTGCTCGACCGGCGCGGCAAGGCCATCCGGGCCATCGGCGAATACGCCGAGCTGGAATTCGTCAACGCCGGCGGCACCGGCTCCCTCGAAGTCACCGCCGCCGACCGCTCGGTCACCGACATCGCCGCGGGCAGCGGCTTCTTCGGCGGGCACCTGTTCGACGGCTACGCCCACTTCCAACCGGCCCCGGCAATGGGTTTCGGACTCGACGTGGTGCGCCGCCCGGCCCGCGACATCGTGACCGTCCTCGGCGGCGGGTGGATCGCCTCGGGACCGCCGGCGGCCGATCGCCTGCCGAAACCGGTGTGGCCACAAGGACTTTCGTATATCGGGAGCGAGGCCGCCGGCGAGGTACAGACCCCCCTGCGCGGCGACGCGGCAAAACGGCTCCAGGTCGGTGGCCGAGTCTGGTTCCGCCACACCAAATCCGGCGAGCCGGCCGAGCACGCGAACGAAGTGGCCATCATCGACCGCGGCGCCGACGGCGGCCCGCAAGTCATCGACGTCGTCCCGACCTATCGGGGAGAAGGGAAATGCTTCCTATGACCGGCAGCACCGAACACTGGCAGAACTGGGGCCGCACCGAGACCGCCGACCCGACGGTCGAGACCCCGTCCACCGTCGACGAGATCCGCGCGCTCGTCGCCGACGCCCGCGCCACCGGGCGCCGGATCAAGCCGATCGGTGCCGGCCACAGCTTCAGCGGCATCGGGGTGCCGACCGATATCCAACTCCGCCTGTCGGGGCTGCGCGGCCTCGTCTCGGCCGATCCCGACGCCTCGCGGGTCACTCTCGCCGCCGGAACCCACCTGCACGAGATCCCCGCGCTGCTGGCCCCGATGGGTCTGGCGATGGCCAACCTCGGCGACGTCGACCGGCAGACCGTCTCCGGCGCCACCTCCACCGGCACCCACGGCACCGGGCTGGGCTTCGGCGGCATCAGCACCCAGATCGTCGGCGCCACGCTGGTGGACGGCCGCGGCGAATCGGTGACCCTCGCCGAGCACGACCCCGACCTGGCCGCGGTCGCGCTGGGCCTCGGGGCACTCGGCGTGCTCGTCGACATCACCCTGCGGTGCGTGCCGGCCTTCCACCTGCGGGCCGTCGAGGCCCCCGGTCGGTTCGACGACGTCCTCGACGGCTGGGCCGACGCCATCGGATCGATCGACCACTACGAGTTCTACTGGTTCCCGCACACCGAATGCTGCCTGACCAAGACGAACACCCGGCTGCCCACGACGACGGCACGGACCGGGCCGTCGCGGCTGCGGCGCTACGTCGACGACGAGCTGCTCTCGAATAAGCTCTTCGGGATGCTCTGCGCGGTCGGGCGGACGGTGCCCGCCGCCGTACCCGCAATCAACCAGCTCAGCGGACATGCCCTGTCGGCGCGCACCATCGTCGACTCGTCGACGAAGGTCTTCATCTCCGACCGCGCCGTGCGGTTCCGCGAGATGGAATACGCCATCCCCGTCGAGGAGATCCCCGAGGCCCTGCGCGAGATCCGGGCCATGATCGACCGGCGCCGCTACCGCGTGAGCTTCCCGATCGAGGTGCGCGCGGCGGCCGCGGACGAATTGATGCTGTCCACGGCCACCGGTCGCGCAAGCGGCTATATCGCCGTCCACCGCTACCACCGCGACGACCCCGCCGATTCGGCCGCCTATTTCGCCGACGTGGAGGAGATCCTGACCGGGCACGGCGGGCGCCCGCACTGGGGCAAGATGCACACGCGCGACGCCGCCTACCTGCGCACCGTGTACCCGCGCTTCGACGAGTTCCGCGCGGTGCGCGACCGGTACGACCCGGACCGCGTCTTCGGCAACGACTACCTCACCCGCGTGCTCGGCGACTGAGTCCGAGGTCAGTCGCCGTCCGCGCTCAGTCGCGGACGAGGACCCGGCCCAGCAGCCCGACGACGAGTAGGACCGCGCCGGCGCCGCCGACGATCAGCGCCCATTCGTGGAGGTCGCCGACCAGCCCGTTGATCGTCGACTGCGCCACCTCCCGCACCCCGGCCTCGGTGCCGCTGAACTCGTCCTTCGCGCGCGAGGCGAAGAAGTATCCGCCGGCCCACGCGACCGCGCCGGAGAGGACGCCGCCGAAACCGAGCCACGCCAGCATCGCCGCGCGGCGTCGGGAAAACAGGAGTGCGACCAGCGCCGCGATCAGCGCGACGATGGCGCTGCCGTAGGCGTATCGCGGAATCTTCCTGCCGATGTCGTGGTAGCGGCCCGCCTCCAGCGCCTGATCGCGCTGGCTCACGGCGACCAGGATCGGCCCGGGGACCGCCGCGGCCAGCGACGGATTCACCTGACCGGCGACCCGCCGCACCATATTCGTGAGGTCCAGGCGCATCACCGACGGGTCGACACCGGGCGGCGGCGAATCGAACAGCCACCGGTGCTGCTGCTGCGCGAGGTCGACGAAGTCGTGGGTAAAGCCCTCGGAGCTGGTGTATCGCACGGCGAAAGGGCGGGCCAGCGCGCCGGCGGCGGACCCCGCCTGCTTGCCGATCTGGTCGGTGATCGTGTCCGCCATGAACGTCCGGACTTCGCTGCTGTCGGCCATCTTCTGCGCCGTCGCGGTGAATCCGGTCGGGCTGATGACGCGCTGGCTGACCCACAACGATGGCAGGGCGGCAACGATCCCGACCACCGCGATCAGGCCGGCGAGGAAGGCCACGAGACTTCGCATCCGGTCAGCGTACCCAGCAGATGCCCGCCGCGTCGGGTTGCGACGGCTCAGCCCCAGAGCAACCTCGCCACGACGCCGAGTACGACGACGGCCGCGCCCAGACCCGCGACCGCGCGGGACCACCGGTTTAGCTGCACCGCGAGTGCCCCGACGGTGGAATCGACCACCTCGCGCGCGCCCGCGTCGATCCCCGCCGTCGACCTGCGGATCCGGGACACGAGGGCCGCCCCCAACGACCATGCGACCCCGGACGCGAGGACCATTCCGAGCCCGAGCCACACCAGCGTCGTGCCACGACTGGCGGAGGAGGCGAGCGCGGCGACCGCCGCGACGACGGCGATTCCGAGCGCGACGATCCCCCAGCGCGACACCACCGCCGCAGCCCGCTGGTACCGGCCGGCGCGCAGTGCCGCGCTGCGCTGGGTGACGGGGAGTCGGATCGGACCGCCGATCTGGTCCCCCAGCATCGGTGCGACCTGTCTGGCGACGCGGCGCACCATTCGGGTGAGGTCCAGGCGCATCACCGTCGGGTCGACGTCGGGGGCGGGCGGGTCGAACAGCCAGGCGTGCTGCTGGTCGACGAGATCGACGAAATCACCGATGAATGCCGGCGACCGGGTGTAGCGCTGGGCCAACGGCTTGGCCAGACTCCCGGTGAGGGTGCCGGCGGCCTTGGCGATCTGCTCGGTGATCATCGTCGCGACGAAGGTGCGCACGGTATCGGTGGCGCCGAGTTCGGCGGCCGTCGCGGAGAATCGACGCGGATCGACCACATCGGCGCGCAACCAGAGCAGCGGCAGTGCGACGGTCATCGCCACGATCGCGATCACCGTCGCCGCCGCACTCATGGCGCCCCGCTTAGTTCGAGTAGCCCAGCGACCCGCTGTTGACGCAGACGCGGCCGGAGGTCGACTCCCAGGCGAAGGCGAATCCGCCGGTGCAGGCCACGCCGTGCGTGGTGGAGATCGCCGATCCGCCCCAGCCGCCGATGGCCACCGACGTGCCGTGATGGTCGGCCTGCGCCACCGAGTAGGCGCCCGGGCCGGTGGCGAAGGAGTTCGCCGATCCGCCGTGCTTGGCCCCGGCCAATGCCGCGGACTTGCGGTCGAGGGTGCGGGCGTCGGCGTGGCCGCCACTCTGCGCGACGGCGATCGCGGTGCCCTCCCCCTTGGTGTCCTCGGCGCGTGCGGTGCTGCCCTTGCCGGCCTTGGCGCCGCAGGCGCTGTCGCCGTTGACGACGGTCTTGGTGTGCCCGTTGGCCGCCTGACACAGCGCCCCGGGGGCGGCGTGCGCCTGACCGCCGGCCAGTACCGAGAGCCAGGCCCCGGCGGCGAGCACCGCGGCTGCCGCGGCCGCGCGGGCCATCATGCCCGCGCCCGCTTCACTGCTTCCTTGGTAAGGCCCTTCTTCGCGGTGTCGACCGCGGTCTTCTGGCCCTGTTTGACGATGAGGCCGGGCAGCTTCACCTTGAGGTCCACCTCCAGGGTGAACTCGACATGCGAGCCGCCCTTCCCGTTGTCGGTGATCGTGTAGACGCCGTGCTGCTTGGACAGCTGGGTGCCTTCGACGAGATCCCAGGTGCACGAGTCCTCGGTCCACTGGTAGGCGAGGGTCTGCTCGTCGGTGATCGGCCCGACCGACACCTTCACCTTGACCAGCTTCGCCAGCCCGTCGTCGTATTCCTCGAGTATCTCGGCCGACTTGTGCGGCCCCGACCATTCGGGCAGGGACTCGATGTCCTGCAGGACTTCCATGACCACCGAAGGTGGTGCGTCGATATCGAATTGGGTGTTTGCGGAGACGGCCATGCGGTCAACCTACCCTGCCGGGGACGCCCGCGGGTCAGCTCTCCCGGTCCACCAGTCGGTGGGTCCAGGCTTCGTCGGGGATGTCGGCCGTCGTACACGGTTTGTCGGTCGCGGTGAACCAGCCGCGGTAGTGCAGGATCTCCCCGATGATCGGGTTGCGGACGGTCGCGTCGCAGTGGAAACGCTGGTGTTCCTCGTCCCACCCCTCGGTGTATTGCATCTGCGCGACGAAGGGTCCGCGCATGGCGACCTTGGGGCCGCGCAACCACCGAACCGGGCCGCTGTCCAGGCGCAGCGAGCCGTCCCGGGTGACCGACGGCTCCAACGGATACAGCAGCTCCGGGCCGTCGCCGAAGTAGTCGACGAATCCGTCGCGCCCGTCGACGATGACGGAGTTCAGGCCGCGGTCGCCCGAGTTGTACTCGAAGGTCCGCAGCACGGCGAGGCATTCACGACCGAGTTCGTCGCGATAGCAATAGTTCTCCTGGCGGAACGGGACCATGCGGCTCGTCTTGGACGGCATCGCATTCCGTTTGCCGTAGAAGCGGATCACCGGCGGGCCGAGCGCCGAGGTGATGTAGACCGACTCCATCAGTCCGGACATGATCTGCGCGATGCCCGACGACGAGTCGATGCCGTAACGCCACTGCATATTGGGGTGCAGCTTCTCGAAGTCGGACCCCAGTGCAGCGCGATACACCGGTGTCATTGTGCGCACTCCCTGGTCGATGATTCGTCGAGTCGACGGTTTTCCTACACCGGTGAACCTACCCGCTTCGGGTCGGGCGCTGAGCGCGAACCCCGCGAATCCGGTCGCGACGACTCGGGGCCGGCCATCCGTGCGGATGACCGGCCCCGAGATCGATCTGTCTGCGAGACGCGGTTGGGCTTAGAAGCCCATGCCGCCCATCTCGTCGCCACCCGGCATCGCCGGGGCCGGGTTCTTCTCCGGCTTGTCGGCGACGACGGCCTCGGTGGTGAGGAACAGGGCCGCGATCGACGCCGCGTTCTGCAGCGCCGAGCGGGTGACCTTCACCGGGTCGTTGATGCCGGCCTTGAGCAGGTCCTCGTACTCGCCGGTGGCGGCGTTGAGGCCGGTGCCCTTCTTGGCGTTGCGGATCTTGTCGGCGACCACGCCGGGCTCGAGGCCCGCGTTGATCGCGATCTGCTTGGCCGGAGCCTCCAGCGAGACGCGGACGATGTTGGCACCGGTGGCCTCGTCGCCGTCCAGCTTGAGGCTGTCGATGGCGTCCTCGGACTGCAGCAGGGCGACGCCACCGCCGGCGACAATGCCCTCTTCGACGGCCGCCTTCGCGTTGCGAACGGCGTCCTCGATGCGGTGCTTGCGCTCCTTGAGCTCCACCTCGGTGGCCGCACCGGCCTTGATGACCGCGACACCGCCGGCCAGCTTGGCCAGACGCTCCTGCAGCTTCTCCCGGTCGTAATCGGAGTCGCTGTTCTCGATCTCACCACGGATCTGGGCCACGCGGCCGGCGATCTGCTCGGCGTCGCCGGCACCGTCGACGATGGTGGTCTCGTCCTTGGTGACGACGACCTTGCGCGCGGTGCCCAGCAGCTCGAGACCGGCGGTCTCCAGCGAGAGGCCGACCTCTTCGCTGATGACCTCGCCACCGGTGAGGATGGCGATGTCGGCGAGCATGGCCTTGCGGCGGTCACCGAAGCCCGGGGCCTTGACGGCGACGGACTTGAAGGTGCCGCGGATCTTGTTGACCACCAGGGTCGAGAGGGCTTCGCCCTCGACGTCCTCGGCGATGATCAGCAGCGGCTTGCCGGCCTGGATGACCTTCTCCAGCAGCGGCAGCAGGTCCTTGACGGTCGAGATCTTGCTCGAGACGAGCAGGATGTACGGGTCCTCGAGGACGGCTTCCTGGCGGTCGGCGTCGGTGACGAAGTAGCCCGAGATGTAGCCCTTGTCGAAGCGCATACCCTCGGTCAGCTCCAGCTGGAGGCCGAAGGTGTTCGACTCCTCGACGGTGATGACGCCTTCCTTGCCGACCTTGTCCATCGCCTCGGCGATGAGCTCGCCGATGGACGGGTCGCCGGCCGAGATGCCCGCGGTGGCAGCGATCTGCTCCTTGGTCTCGACCTCCTTGGCGCTCTTCAGCAGCGACTCGGTGACCGACTCGACGGCCTTCTCGATGCCGCGCTTCAGGCCCAGCGGGTTGGCGCCGGCCGCGACGTTGCGCAGACCCTCGCGAACGAGCGCCTGGGCCAGCACGGTGGCGGTGGTGGTGCCGTCGCCGGCGACGTCGTCAGTCTTCTTGGCGACTTCCTTGACGAGCTCGGCACCGATCTTCTCGTAGGGGTCCTCGAGTTCGATCTCCTTGGCGATGGAAACACCGTCGTTGGTGATCGTGGGGGCGCCCCACTTCTTCTCCAGGACGACGTTGCGGCCCTTGGGGCCCAACGTGACCTTGACTGCGTCGGCGAGGGCGTTGAGACCCCGCTCGAGGCCGCGGCGGGCCTCTTCGTCGTACGCGATTTGCTTGGCCATTGGGAAGTGATCCTCCGATAGGGGGTGACACTAGGTTTCGATGGCCGGACTCGGTGCCCGCGACGGACGACCGGCGTGTCAACGACCGATCTCACCGTCCCGACCTAGCACTCCGGGTAGGAGAGTGCCAAGACCGTTTTAGCACTCTCCTATGCCGAGTGCAAGGTCGGAGGCGGCGACGGGGACCGACCCGCGACCGATTGCGCTGCCCGGGTCAACCAGCGGCGGAGGTGGAGACGATGAGAACCTCCGCGGGTGCGCCGCCCGGGTTGTGGACCCGATGAGCGGTGCCGGACAGGAAGTGGATCGCATCCCCCTCGGCCACCGAGACGGTGTCGCCACCGATCCGCACGTCGACGGCGCCGGAGAGCACGTAGAGCCACTCCTCGCCGCCGTGGTGGGCATCCGGCGCCTCCGCGGCCGGGGGAATGGACAGGTGCACCGGTTGCAGGGCCGGGAAGTCACCGCCGAGCGAGGTGAGGATCCCGTTCGCACTGGGAACCGCGACCCGGTCCGCGATCCGCACGAGCTGGTAGGTGGCGGTGTACTGCTCGTCGACCAGACGGCTGAGGGATACGCCGAAGGCGTGCGCGATCTCGATGAGCGTGCCGACGGACGGCTGCCGGGTGCCCGACTCGATACGGGAGAGCTGGGTGGTGGACAGCCCGACCTTCTCGGCCAGCGCCGCCAGGGTCCAGTTGCGGTCTCTGCGGTATTCGCCGACCCGTCTGCCGATCCAAGTGTCGTCGCGCTGTCCGGGTTCTTTCACCGCACAACCTTAACGCGGCGGGCATTGCCTATGTGGTAATAATAGTGACCTATTGGCAAATTCTTTCTGTGGGGAGCACCTGATGGTCGATACCGATCCCGTCGCCGCGCCGGGCCTGGTGACCTGTTGTCGGGCGCTCGGCGGATTGCCGGTGGGCGCCGTGCTCCCGCGACACCCCGATCGACGGTTCCTCGCCTCCCTCGAGGACCGCGGACTGCCCCGGTTCGGCAGGTCGGTCGAGGTGATCACGCTGCCGCAACGCGCCCGGCGGGTGCCGACCCCGGCGATCGCCGAAGGCGTGTGGCGGCCGGCGCGGACCGAGAACGCGGTCAACGCATTCGTGATCCGTCACCCCGAGGCCACCTTTCTGGTGGACCCCGGCATCTGCGTCGACGTCGTCGATCGGGCGGTGGCCGAATTGCCCCGGCTTCTCCGGCTGGCCGTCACGCCGCCGCGAGATGTCGTGGACATCCGACAGGCCCTCCACCTCGCCGGGATCGACGCCGCCGACATCGACTTCGCGCTCCCCACCCATCTGCACTGGGATCACGTCGCCGGCCTGCTCGACCTGCCCGGGTTGCCCGCCTACCTTCACCGCCTCGAGCACTCGTGGGCGATGGATGGACCGGTCGCGCCGCAGGGCGGTGTGCGGGCGGCCGTACGCAATCGGCCCGTGACGCTCTACGACCTCGACGGGCCCCCGATCCTGACCTTTGCGCGCAGCCACGACCTCTTCGGCGATCGCTCCGTCATCCTCGTCGACCTGCCCGGCCACACCCCGGGCAGCGTCGGGCTACTCGTGCAGACGTCGTCGGGCCCGACATTGCTGGCCGGCGACGCGGTGTGGAGCCGGATCCAGATCGACCGGCTCCGCCAGAAGGCGTCTTACCCGGGTCTGCTCGCCGATGCCGATCGCGATGCGGCATGGGAGACGGTGCACCGTCTCTACGCGATACGCGACCGTCTCGCGATCATCCCCAGCCACGAGAGCTAGCACCGCTTCCTCGGCGACATCCCTCAGACGACGGCGTTGCGCCGCGCCGCCTCCCGGTACCAATACGCGCTCAGTTTCGGGATCCGTTCCAAGGTCTCGAAGTCGACGTAGACGAGCCCGAAGCGGTTGCCGTAGCCCGCCGTCCACTCGAAGTTGTCCTGCGAGCTCCACTGGAAATACCCGGCCACCGGGGCGCCGTCCACCGTCGCACGCTGTAGTGCGCCGAGGCAGGCGCGCAGGAACATCACCCGGTCCGAGTCGTAGACCCGCCCGTCGTCGGCCACGACATCGGCGGCGGCGCACCCGTTCTCGGTGATGTAGATGGACGTGGGGTTCCACAGCTCGTGGGTGAACCGCGGCGCCCAGTACATGACCTCGGGGTCGAAGACATGCCACGACGAGTGCATCTTCGGATGGGAGGCGTTGATCGGCACCTCCCGATAGCCCTGCGGCCCGTCGTCGGGTTCGACGTAGAAGCTCGGCCGGTAGACGTTGATCCCGACGAAGTCGAGCGGCGACGAGATGATCGCCAGATCCTCGTCGGTGAAGACCGGCGCATCGGCGCCCGCGGTTTCCAGGTAGGCGTCGGTGTAGCGGCCCTCGAGCATGACGGTGATATAGGCCGCGTTCTGCTCCCGCGTCGCGATGCGCGCCGCCGCGACGTGTTCGGGGGTGTTGATGACCGGCACCGGGGCGACGAGGTTCTCGGCGAACCCCACCTGCACGTCGGCGGGCGCCGCGGCACGGATCGCCCGCACCGCCAACCCGTGGCCGAGTACGGCGTGGTGCCGCACCTGGTTGCGCTCGCGGTCGGAGAGGGTGAGGCCGGGGGCGAGGGACAGGTGCATGGATTCACCGCCGCCGACGGGGACGTCGAGCCCCTGGTGGCCGATGTCGACGAAGGTGTGGAACTCGTTGATGGTAAAGAAGTGTTTGACGCGATCGCCGAGCGCGCCGGCAACGACGCCCGCGTATTCGGCGAAGGCCTCCGCCGTGTCCCGCGTCTGCCACCCGCCCGCGTCCTGGAGCGACTGCGGCAGGTCCCAGTGATAGAGAGTCGCGTACGGGGCGATCCCCGCGTCGAGAAGTTCGTCGACGAGCCGGCTGTAGAAGTCGACGCCCTTCTGGTTCACGGCACCGGTCCCGCCCGGAAGGATCCGGGGCCACGCGATGGAGAACCGGTAGGCGCCCACGCCGAAATCCCGCATGAGGGCGACGTCTTCGGAGTGGCGGTGATAGTGGTCGTTGGCGACGTCTCCGGTGTCGCCGTTGGCGATCATCCCGGGGGTGTGCGCATAGGAGTCCCAGATCGACGGCGTCTTGCCGTCCTCCTCCCAGGCGCCTTCGATCTGGTAGGCCGACGTGGCCACCCCCCAACGAAAACCATCCGGCAGCGCACGCGCCCCATCCATGTCCGATCCCCTCTCGCACCATTTACCTAGCGATGACTAGGTTACTCTGCCGAGTAGCATCGCGGCAGTACTTCCCAGGAGGTCCCTTGTCCGCCGATGACCGCCGCGTCGCCGAGTCCCCGTCCCGGCTCGCGTCCGACACGAAGCCGCGGGGCCGCCCACCCCGGGTCGCGGTGAACGACATCGTCGACGCCGCGCTGGAACTCTTCAGCACCGAGGGGATCCACGGGGCGTCCATCGCGACCATCGCCGGGCGGGTGGGGTTGACCGACGCCGGCCTCCTGCACCACTTCCCGTCGCGCGACGCACTGGTGGAAGCGGCGCTGGCCCGCAGCGTGGAACTGCAGGTCGAGCAGATGAAGGAGTACGCGGCCCCCGGCGGTCTCGCCGCCATCCGCGCCTTGGCGGCCTGGGGATCGGTGATGGAGGAGACGCCGGAACTGATGGTCTTCTCGACGCTGGTGAGCGCCGACGCGACCCGCCCCGACTCCCTCCTGCGCGACTGGGCCCAACGTCGCTACGAAGCCCTCACCGCCCTCCTCGCCGGACTGCTGCGCGAGGGAATCGCGCGCGGCGAGATCCGCGCCGACCTCGACCCCGAGTGGGAGGCGACATCGCTGATCGCCTTCGTCGACGGCATCCGACTCCAATGGCTGCTGGGCGGCGGCGCGAATCCGATCCGCCCAGGCGAAGCGGTCGAGCGGCATTTCGCCGAGGTGGTCGAGCGGATCACCGCGAACGGTCCCGACCGCCGGCCTGGCTAGCGCGCCAGGAACGCGGCGAGTTGTCGTAACGACGAGGTCATGCCGACTTCGTGGTCGCGCTTCGAGATACCCGGCGGGACGTCGTCTGCCCGGAACTCGACGCGGGTTCCGCCGTCGACCGGCGCGGTGCTCCACGTCATCGTCATCGTTCCGGCGAACCGCGGGTCGTCGGACTCGAAGTCGACGGCCTGCACGACGCGGACCCCGGGGTCGATCGCGGTGAAGCGGGCCTCGACGATGTCGGAGTCGGCGGTGGCCTTACCGCCGCCGGATGGCGCGTCGAGATAGGTGAGCACCAGGCGGTACCGACCGCCGACCCGCGCGTCGAATTCGTCGAACCGGCCGGACATGCCCTCGGGCGGCAACCACCGGAGCAGAGCCGCGGGGTCGACGAATGCGCTGAACACCTCGTCGGGAGTCGCCGAGACGGTTCTCGACACCACGTCGGTCCGGCTCATGGGTGCACCCTGCGCGCAGCGATCAGTCTTGGATCCGGGCGAAGGGGTGGGCCGCTTCGAGTTCGTAGGAGAGCTCCAGCAGCGTCCGCTCCTGTCCGACATCGGCACAGAAGTGCAGCCCGATCGGCAGGCCCTCCTTGGTCTGCGCCAACGGCAGCGTCACGGCGGGTGTCCCCGACGTGTTGTTGGCCGGGGTGAACGTCACGTATTGCACGAGCCGGTCGAAGACCTCCTGGAAGTCGCCGCCGGGATCGAGGTAGCCGATCTTCGGCGTGACGTGGCCCAGCGTCGGCGAGTACACGACGTCGAAGTCGTCGAAGAGTGCGCGGAACTGTTTGGTCGACTTCCGCAGCCCCATCAGCACCCCCGGCGTCGCCCAGAACCGTCGCAGGAACTGCTTGGACAACCCGGCGGTGAACGGGTCGAGCTTCGAACGGTCGAACCCCTTGTCGATCAACCGCTTCCCGAAGTGGTCGAGCGAGAAAGCCAACAACGACCAGTAGTCGGTGAACTGCTGCACGTAACTGCGCTCCACCGGCAGCGGCACCCGGTCGATGTGGTGCCCCTGCTCGGCCAACAGCTCGGCGACCGCCTCCAGCGCCACCGACGTCTCCGGGTCGAGCAGTCCGCCGGTGATCGGCTCGGCGATCAGCGCGATCCGCAGCCGTCGCTTGCCGGGCCCCTCGACCAGCCCCAGCTCGGGCATCCCCTTCGCGGGCGCGTATCGCTGCGTGTCGGCGAGGAAGTGGGCGGTGTCCCGGACACTCCGCGACACCACCCCGTTGGAGATCAGGTCGATGGGCAGCGACTCCCCCTCCGCGGACGCGATCACCCGGTCACGGCTCGGCTTGAACCCGACGAGGCCGCAACAGGCTGCGGGGATCCGGATCGAACCGCCCCCGTCGTTGGCGTGCGCGATCGGCAACGCGCCGGCGGCCACCAGCGCCGCGGCTCCCCCCGACGACGCTCCGGCCGAATAGTCGGTGTTCCACGGATTGCGCGTCGGCGGTCGGTCGACGAACTCGGTCGTCGCGGTGAGCCCGAAGGCCGGCAGGGTCGTGGCCCCGAGGATGTTGATGCCCGAGGCCAGCATCTGCCCGACGAATTTCTCGTCCGCGGCCGCGGGAACGGGTGGGACCGCGGCCGACCCGTGCATCGTCGGGATCCCGGCGAACAGCGTGTTGTTCTTGATCATCGACGGCACTCCGGCGAGCGACCCGTCCGGGAACTCTCCGGCGGCGGCCCGCTCGAGGCCCCGTTCCCGGTCGTCGAACGCCACCGCGTTCAATTGCGGCTCCACCGCGTCGATGCGCGCCAGCGCGGCCTGCGCCGCCTCCCGCGCCGAGAATTCCCCCGATTTGATCCCCCCGGCCACCCCGACGGCGTCCAGCTCGCCGAGGCAATCACCGGTGAACGCACTCACCTTGGTCATGGCTGCCGACGCTACACGGCGACGACCTCGCCGTTCGGACGGTTGGCGCCCGTGAGCCGAACCGAACGGGTATCAAGGAACCATGCAGCTGAGACTCTCCGACGACGAACTCGCCTTCCGCGATGAGATGCGCACCTTCTTCACCACCAAGATTCCCGCGGAGATCCGGGAACGCGCAGCCTCCGGCGAACTCGACTACCCGGACGACATCCGCACGACGATGCGGATTCTCAACGAGAACGGATTGTGCGTGCCGCATTGGCCCACCGAGTGGGGCGGCCGGGATTGGACGCCGATCCAGCATCACATCTGGCTCCAGGAATTGGCCTTCGCCTCGGTTCCGGACACTCTGCCGTTCAACACCGGCATGGTCGGACCCGTCATCGCCGAGTTCGGCACCCAGGAGCAGAAGGAGCGCTTCCTGCCGTCGACGGCCAACTGCGACATCTGGTGGTGCCAAGGCTTCTCCGAGCCCGAGGCCGGCTCCGACCTCGCGTCCCTCAAGACCAAGGCGGTGCGCGACGGCGACGAATGGGTCGTCAACGGCCAGAAGACGTGGACGACGCTCGGCCAATACGCCGACTGGATCTTCGCCCTGGTCCGCACGAACCCGGACGCCCCCAAGCGCCAGCAGGGCATCAGCTTCCTGCTGATCGAGATGTCGACTCCCGGTATCGAGGTCCGCCCGATTCAGCTGATCGACGGCGGCTACGAGGTCAACGAGGTCTTCTTCAACGACGTGCGGGTCCCGGCCGACCAGCTCGTCGGCGAGGAGAACGCCGGCTGGTCCTACGCCAAGTTCCTCCTCGGCAACGAGCGCACCGGCGTCGCCCGCGTCGCCAACACCAAGATGGCGTTGTCGCGCGCCAAGAAGCTGGCCGCGCAAACCCCGACCGCCGACGGGACGCTGCTCGAGGACCCGTTGTTCGCGGCCCGCATAGCCGAGCTGGAGAACGAACTGCTCGCCCTGGAACTCACCCAGCTGCGGGTGGTCGCCTCGTCGGCCGACGGCAAGCCCAACCCGGCGTCGAGCCTGCTCAAACTGCGCGGCAGCGAGCTGCAGCAGGCGGCCACCGAGTTGCTGGCCGACATCGCCGGGCCCAACTCGCTCGCCGTCGCACCGCCGGATGCGGGCACCGCCAACGGCTCGGCCGACATCGCCGCCCCCACCTGGGCCCAGCGCTCCGTCCCGACCTACCTGAACTACCGCAAGGTCTCCATCTACAGCGGCAGTTCCGAGGTCCAGCGCCAGATCATCGACAAAGCCGTCCTCGGCCTCTAGAAGGAGAGCACGACATCATGGACTTCGAACTCAACGACGAACAGGTCATGCTCCGCGACACCGTGCGCGAGGTATTGGCCAAGACCTACGACATCGAGACTCTCCGCAAGGTCACCGACACCGAACGCGGCTGGGATCCCAAGGTGTGGAAGTCGCTGGCCGACATCGGCATCCTCGGCCTGACGGTCGACGAGGCCGACGGCGGCATGGGCGCGGGGCCGGTCGAACTCGGCGCGGTGCTCGGCGAGATCGGTCGGAGCCTCGCGCCCGAGCCCTATCTGAACGGCGTCGTCGTCCCGGCGGCACTGGTCTCGGCCACCGCCGAGGGCGACGCCCGCGCCGACTTGCTCGGCGGCCTCGTCTCCGGCGAACTGCTGATGGCATTCGCCCACACCGAGGAGACCGATCGCTGGCCGGTGGCCGGCGTGACGACCACGGTGTCCGGCTCCGGGGACGCCGCGAAGATCACCGGCACCAAGACCGAGGTCCTCGCGGCCGACAGTGCCGACAAGCTGGTCGTCTCGGCCCGGGACGAGTCCGGCGCGGTCGGGCTCTACCTCGTCGACGCGGAGGCCGACGGGGTGACGCGCATCCCGTTCCGAACCCACGACCGCCGACGCGGGGCCCAGGTCGGGTTCGCCGCCGCTCCCGCGACCCGACTCGGCTCCGGCGACGCCTCCGACGCGTTGCGCCAGGCCGACGTCCTCACCCAGACCGCCCTGTGCGCCGAGGCCGTCGGGGCGATGGAGCGCGCCCTGGAGCTGACCGTCGAATACCTGAAGACGCGCAAGCAATTCGGCGTGACGCTGTCGACCTTCGAGGCCCTGACGCATCGCGCCGCCGACATGTACGTGCTACTCGAACTGGCCCGCAGCCTCAGCGCATACGCCACCGGCACCCTCGCCGACGGAGTCATCGACGAAGTGGTCGCCTCCCGCGCGAAGCTGCAGATCTGCCGGTCGGGGCGCCAGATCGGCCAGGAGGCCATCCAGATGCACGGCGGCATCGGGATGACCGCGGAGTACCCGGTCGGCCACTATGTCAGCCGGCTGACGGCCATCTCCCACACCCTGGGCGACGCCGAGGCACATTTGTCGCACCTGGCGAACTCGGTCACCGACTGGGACATGGTGTCGATAGGGTGAACGCATGAAAAGCCTGCTGCTGGAAAACTTGGCCGACGTCTCGTCCTACGGACTGCTCGGCATCCTGGTGCTGCTCGTCGGTTATCTCGCGCTGGACGTGGTGACGCCGGGCAGCCTGCGCACCCTCCTCTGGAAAGAGGGCCATCAGAACTCGGTGATCCTCACGGCCGGCTACCTGATCTCCCTCGGCGTGGTCTACGCGGCCAGCGTGCACTCCAGCGTGCTGGTGGAACACCGCTGGCAGGGCCTGCTGTTCTCGGCCATCTACTCGCTGGTGGCCATCGCGATCATGTGCTTCTCCTTCGTCCTCATCGACTGGTTGACGCCCGGCCGGCTCGGTGAACTCATGATGACCGGGAACTCCGCGGTGGTGTGGATCAATATCGTCGTATTTGTCACGCTCGGTGTATCGATGGGTGCGGCACTCTGATCACCCCAGTAGGGTGACGCGCATGAAAGAAGCAACAGCACTGATCGAGGCGTCGACCGAGATCGACGCCACTCCCGAGGCGGTCTGGTCGGTCGTATCGGATCTCAAGCGCATGGGCGAATGGAGCCCGCAGTGCCGGAAGATGATCGTGCGCGGCGGCCCCGTCGGCCTCGGCACCCGCACGATCAACGTCAACCGCCGCGGACCGCTGTTCTGGCCGACGACGGCCAAGGTGATCCGGTTCGACCCGAACGAGGCCATCGCCTGGAAGGTCGCCGAGAACGGCAGCGTCTGGTCCTACGAGATCGCCCCGACCGCGAGCGGGGTGACCCTCACCGAGCGCCGCGAGGCCCCCGGTGGCAAGGTCAGCAACGTCTCCGGCGTGCTGACGCAGCTTCTGCTCGGCGGCCGCGAGACATTCGAGGCCGAGCTGCGCGAAGGAATGGCCGAGTCGCTCGCCAAGATCAAGCGCGCGGCGCAAGCGGTCGCGACCTAACCGTGGCCAGACGACCTGCCGACCCCGACCGGCCGTCCACCACGGGGCTGGCCCACCTGACCGACCTGGCCAAGCAGACGATCCCACCGCTCCACCCGGCGGGGATCCCCTTCGTCGCGGCCCCGGCCGCCGTCGCGCTGCTGGCCCGCAGGCACAAGTGGGTGGCCCGCCCGGCCTGGGCCCTGTCCGCCGCGTGCGCCGCCTTCTTCCGCCACCCGTCGCGGGTCCCGCCGACCGAGCCGGGAACCGTCGTCGCCGCGGCCGACGGGGAGGTCGCCCTCGTCGACTCCGCGGTCCCGCCGCCGGAGCTGGGATTGGGCTCGGCGGAACTGCCGCGCGTCTCGACCTTCCTCTCGGTATTCGACGTCCACGTCCAACGCGTCCCGATCTCGGGGACCGTTACGGCCGTCCGCCACACCCCCGGGGCCTTCCTGTCGGCGGACCTGCCCGAGGCGAGCACCCAGAACGAGCGCACGGCCATGACCATCCGCACCGAGTCGGGGGCGGAGATCGGGGTGGTCCAGATCGCCGGTCTGATCGCGCGGCGCATCGTCAACGAGGCGAATGTCGGCGACACACTCCGGATCGGCGACACCTATGGCCTGATCCGGTTCGGCTCCCGCGTCGACGTCTACTTCCCGGCCGGCACGCCGCTGCGCGTCGCCGTCGGCCAGCGCACGGTCGGTGCCGAGACCCCGCTGGCGGTCCTGCCGTGAGGGTCGCCGGCACCCCGACGCGACGCTCGCTGCGCCGCGGCCGACCCCGGGTCGGCCAGCCCGGGGCACGCAGCGCCCGGGTCGCCGTCCCGTCGGCGCTGACCATCCTCGCGGTCTGCGCCGGGCTCACCGCGGTGCGGCTGGCCGCCGAGAACCGCATCGATCTGGCGCTGGTCCTGGTGGTCGCCGCGGCTTTCCTCGACGGCATCGACGGCCGCGTCGCCCGCCTGATGAACGCCACGTCGAAGATCGGCGCCGAACTCGACTCGCTGGCCGACGCGATCAACTTCGGCGTCGTTCCGGCACTCATCTTGGCCGCGACCCTGATGCAGGGCCACGACCTCGGTTGGGCGATCGCCCTGGTGTACTGCTGCGCGATCATCCTGCGGCTCGCGCGCTTCAACACCCTGTCCGACGACGAGAACGCCCCCGGCTACACCCGCGACTTCTTCGTCGGCGTGCCCGCACCGGCCGCTGCGTTGATCGCGCTCGGACCGGTCGGCCTGCACCAGTGGCTGGGCGACGGCTGGTGGAGTTCCTTCGCGGCGGTCGCCGTCTGGACGCTGCTGGCCGGATTCCTCGCGATCAGCCGCATCCCCACCTCGTCGCTCAAGGCGACGACGAAGCTCTCGCGCGCCGCGTTGGCGCCCGCCCTGATCCTGTTCGCCGGTGCGGCAGCCCTGCTGGTCACCTATCCGTACACGCTGATGATCATCATCATCGCCGCGTATCTGGCGCATATCCCGTTCGCCTGGTGGGCCAACCGGTGGGTCCGGGCGCGGCCCGAGCACTGGGACTCGTTGCCCGCCGAACGTCGCGCCCATCGGCGCATGACGAGCAGCCGCCGGCCGATCCTGCGCAAGTCGCAGGCCCGGCTCGGTTTGCGCCGACCTGGCGCATAACCCCCCAGGGGGTTATGCTGGCGTCATGGACTTCACCATCAGCGCTGACCTCCCCCTCCCCTACGACGACGCCGTCGCCCGCACCCGCGCGGGACTCGCCGACGCGGGCTTCGGGGTGCTCACCGAAATCGACATCAAGGCGACGTTGAAGAAGAAGCTCGACGTCGACGTCGAGCCGAAGATCATCCTCGGCGCCTGCCAGCCGCGGTTCGCCCATGCAGCGCTGCAGGCCGACCCGCGGGTCGCGGCCATCATGCCGTGCAACGTCGTCGTCTCCGCCGACGGCGAGAACGCCAGCCGCGTCGAAATCCTCGACCCGGGCACGATGGAGCAGTTCACCGGCACGGCCGCCCTGCACACCATCGCCACCGATGCCCGCGCCCAGCTCTCGGCGATGCTCGACGACCTCGTCACCAAGGCGGGTGCGTGATGCAGCTGCCCGCCGACGAGATCAAGCCGATCCTCACCCGTCTGCGCCGCGCCCACGGCCACCTGGCCTCGGTCATCCGCATGCTGGAGGAGGGCGCCGAATGCGAGGACGCGCTGACCCAGCTCGCCGCCGTCGACAAGGCGATCGCCCGCAGCGGCTATTCGCTCGTCGCCACCGGCCTGCAGTACTGCATGCGCACCGAGGGCCCCGACAACGTCGACACGCAGAAGCTGGAGAAGCTGTTCCTCTCCTTGGCCTAGTGCGCCAGATTCACCTGGTAGAACACCGAATTCGGCCCACCGGCCGCGCGTGGCGAGCTGCCCACCGTGACCCAATAGGTCCGGTCGCCCTTCTTCGCCGAAAGGATCACCGTGCGCGTGCCGCCCTCCTCGGTGCGACTGGACTCGGTGTATCCGGCCTTGGTCAGCGTCTGGACCGCCGAGTCGAGGACATTCGGCCCACCGGCCTGTCCCTGAATGGTCAACGACCACCCGTCCGCCGCGTTGCCGGTGGCCTGGATGAGCCGCCCGTCGAGCAGCGGCAGGTCCTTCTTCGGGAAGTCGGCCGGCATCGCGACGTCCCCGGTCGGCCCGGACGACTCCGACGAGTCGCATCCGCCGACGACGAGAGTCATCGCGAGGGCGAGGACCGCCAGGATGCCGAGGACCGCGCGGCGGAGCCGACCTGTTAGAAGTGGCGACATAGCTGCAACGGTAGGGTAAACATGCGGGCGCACCGTCGTGACACCCCGCGCAAGTCCGAAGACGCCAGCACGACCGATCTCGCCGGAGCGCCCGTGATAGCCACCCTGACCGCCCTGACGGTGGCCGCGGTGGTCGCGCCCGCCGTCATGTGGTGGCTGGACACCAAGGGCTTCTACCTCATCGCATTGGCACCGGCGGCGGCACTCGCCTGGGTCCTGCTCCACTGGCCGACCGGGGGCCGTCCGCGCGTCGAGACCGTCGAATGGGTCCCGCGACTGCACATGACCTTCGTCATGCGCATGGACACGCTTTCGGCGATCCTCTCCGTTCTCATCCTCGGCATCGGCGCGCTGGTCCTCTGCTACTGCGCCCACTACTTCGACGAGATGCGCCCGCGCGTCGCGGTCTTCGGCGGCGAGATGCTCGCCTTCGCCGCGGCCATGTTCGGCCTGGTCATCTCCGACAACATGCTGGTCCTCTACGTGTTCTGGGAGGCCACCACGGTGCTGTCCTTCCTGCTCGTCGGCTTCTACGGCGTGCGCGCCAGCTCGCGCCGGGCCGCCACCCAGGCGCTGCTGGTGACCACCCTGGGCGGGCTGGCCATGCTGGGCGGGATCATCGCCCTGGGCACCCGGACCGGCAGCTACCTGCTCTCGGACCTGATCGCCCACCCGCCGTCGAATTCGGTCTACGTCGACGTCGCGATTGCCGCCATCCTCGTCGGCGCACTCTCGAAATCGGCGATCGTCCCGCTGCACTTCTGGCTACCAGGAGCGATGGCCGCCCCCACCCCGGTGAGCGCCTACCTGCACGCCGCGGCGATGGTGAAGGCCGGCGTCTACCTCGTCGCACGGCTGGCCCCGGGATTCGCGCACCTGCCCGTGTGGCAGGTGCTGGTGCTGGGCCTGGGGGCGCTGACCATGCTCGTCGGCGGCTGGCGCTCGCTGCGCGAACTCGACCTGAAACTGATCCTGGCGTTCGGGACCGTCTCGCAGCTCGGCTTCCTGATGGTGCTCGTCGGATTCGGCGACGCCAACGTCGCCCTCGCCGGGCTCGCCATGCTGTGCGCCCACGCCCTGTTCAAGGCGGCCCTGTTCATGGTGGTCGGCATCATCGACCACTCGACCGGTACCCGCGATCTGCGCAAGCTGGCCCGGCTCGGCCAACGCATGCCGGTTCTGGCCCTGGTCGCGGCGGTCGCCGCGGCGAGTATGGCCGGGCTGCCGTTCACCCTGGGATTCGTCGGCAAGGAGACGGCCTTCGGCACCATCTGGTCCTCCGGCGCCCTCTCGACGTGGCAGGCCCACACCGTCGACCTGGTCGTCCTCGTCGGCTCGGTCATCACGATGGCCTACTCGACCCGCTTCCTGTGGGGTGCGTTCGGACGCAAGGTCCGGCAGGCCCCCAGCCTCGCCGTCGCCCGGGCACACCTGCCCAGCCCGTTGTTCCTCGCGCCACCGGCGGTACTCGCCGTGTGCGGCGTCGTCGCCGGCTTCGCATCCGGGTGGCTCGGACACCTCTTCGAGCCCTATGCCGACACCCTCGCGACCTGGGGGCACCCACTCGAACACCTCGGGATGTGGCACGGCTTCGGGCTGCCGGTGGTGTTCTCCGCCATCGCGATCGTCGCCGGTGTCCTCACCTTCCTGGTGGTCCGCAGCCAGCGCGATCACCTCTTCGTCCACAAGCCGATCGTCAACGCCGACCGGGTCTACGACGCCGTGCTCCGCACCATCGACGCCGTGTCGCTGGCCATCACCCGCAACACCCAGCGCGGATCCCTGCCCATCACCCAGGGCGTCATCCTCGCGACCGCCGTCGTGCTGCCGATGTCCGCGCTGTTCAGCGGTGCGCGGCGCGCGGTCGACCCGCGGGGCTTCGACGCACCGACGCAGGCGGTCGTGGCCCTCCTCATGCTGGCCGCGGCGATCGGCGTCGTCCTGCTGCGCAACCGCCTGGCCGCGGTCCTCGCCATCGGACTCAACGGCTACGGCTGCGTCTTCCTCTTCGCCCGCCACGGCGCACCCGACCTCGCGTTGACCCAAGCCCTCGTCGAGACCTTGACGCTGGTGATCTTCGTCCTCGTCCTGCGCAAACTGCCCGCGGAGACCCGCCACCACCGTCCCCCAGCGCTGCACCGCCTCACCCGGGCGATCATCGCCGTCGCCATCGGCGGCACCTTCGTCGCCCTCGCCTACTTCGCGGCGGCCGCGCGCTCGGCCCGACCGCTGCAAAGCATCATCCCCGACGTCGCCTACTCCGTCGGCCACGGCGCCAACGCGGTCAACGTCCTACTCGTCGACATCCGCGCCTGGGACACCCTCGGCGAGGTCTCGGTGCTGATCGTCGCGGCGACCGGCGTCGCCTCGATGGTCTTCCGCAACCGCCGCTTCGGCGCGGCGCCGCGGGTGGCCGACGCGACCGCCCAGGACGACGACCTGCTGATCCCGTCGGAGCGCACGACCTGGCTGCTCGGGTCCGACCTGCGCGATCCCCGGCACCGTTCCCTGGTCCTCGAGGCCACCACGCGGCTGGTGTTCCCGACGATGGTCGTGCTCTCGGTCTTCTTCTTCTACGCCGGGCACAACTCCCCCGGCGGCGGCTTCGCCGGCGGGCTCACGATGGGCCTGGCACTGGTGCTGCGCTATCTGGCCGGTGGTCGCTACGAACTCGGCGAGGCCCTGCCGCTGGAGGCGGGGACCATCCTCGGCACCGGGCTGGCCATCTCCGGCGGCACAGCGGTCGCCTCCCTGTTCCTGGGGGCACCGGCGCTCTCGTCCGCGATGATCGAGGTGACGCTCCCCGTGCTGGGCGAGATCCACCTGGTCACGGCCATGTTCTTCGACCTGGGCATCTACCTGATCGTCGTGGGACTGGTCCTGGACATCCTGCGCAGCCTCGGGGCCCGCCTCGACGTCGAGGCAGGTGCCCGATGAGCGTCAACCTCCCCCTGCTGATCGTCCTCGGCGGCATGATCGCGGCCGGCGCCTACCTCCTGATGGACCGCTCGCTGATCAAGATGCTGTTGGGCCTGATGCTCGTCGGCAACGCGATCAACGTGATGATCCTCGTCGTGGCCGGTCCGAGCGGCAGTCCGCCGATCCGCGGCAAGGAGTCCGGGCAGGAGGCCGACGCCGATCCGCTGGCCCAGGCCATGATCCTGACCGCGATCGTCATCATGATGGGCGTCGCCGCCTTCGTCTTGGCGCTGGTGTACCGCCGCTACGTGCTGAACCGCGACGAGGGCGAGAACGACGACGACGTGCCCGACGATCCCGAGGACCGCAAGATCGTCGCCGGATCGCTCGAGACCGCCGGCGACCGCGACCGCAGCGACGACCCGCGCACGCTCGCCGATACCGAGGCCGGCGACCTCTTCGACGACAAGGGCCATCCGCTGACGCGCGCCGAGTTCGAGGCGCTGCACCGCACGGTCATCGAGACCGACCTCCTCATGCCCGACGACGACGTCGTCGACGAACTGGGGTCCGACGACGAGGAGGAGGAATCATGAGCATCCCGGTGCCGCACTCCTGGTTCCCCGCCCTCATCGTGATGCCGACCCTGGTACCGCTGATCGGCGCGGCGATCACCCTGGTGGCCGCCCGCAGCCCGCGGCTGCAGCGCGTCGTCACCGTCCTCGCGCTGACCACGACCCTGGGCGCCTCGCTGCTCATGCTGTTCGGCGTCAGCCAGCACGGCACCCAGGCCATCGCCATCGGCGGCTGGGACTCGAACGTCGGCGGTGCGCGCACCAAACGGCTCGGCCCGCTGGGGATCACGCTGGTCGTCGACCACCTGTCGGCGATGATGCTGGTGGTCTCGGCGACCGTGCTGCTCGCCGTCATCCTCTACGCCATCGGCCAGGGTCTGCGCGACGGCACCGAGGCGCAGCCGGTGTCGATCTTCCAGCCGACCTATCTCATCCTGTGCGCCGGGGTGTGCAACGCCTTCCTCGCCGGGGACCTGTTCAACCTGTACGTCTCCTTCGAGGTGCTGCTCACCGCGAGCTACGTGCTGCTCACCGTCGGCGCGAGTGCCGACCGGGTGCGCGCCGGCGCCATGTACGTGATGGTGTCCATGGTGTCCTCGCTGATCTTCCTGGTCGGCATCGCCTTCGCCTACGCGACCACCGGCACGTTGAACCTCGCCGAGATGTCGATCCGGCTCAACGACGGCCATGTGCCAGACGGCACCCGCAACGCCCTCTACGCGGTACTCCTCGTCGCCTTCGGCATCAAGGCCGCCGTCTTCCCGCTGTCGACCTGGCTGCCCGACTCCTACCCGACCGCACCGGCCCCGGTCACCGCCGTGTTCGCCGGCCTGCTCACCAAGGTCGGCGTGTACGCGATCATCCGGGCACACACGCTGCTCTTCCCGGGCGGTTCGATGGATTCGGTGCTGATGATCGCCGGGCTGTTGACCATGCTGATCGGCATCGCCGGCGCCATCGCCCAGTCCGACATCAAACGGCTGCTCTCGTTCACACTCGTCAGCCACATCGGCTACATGATCTTCGGCATCGCCCTCTCGTCGAAGCTGGGCATGGCCGCTGCCATCTACTACGTCGCCCACCACATCCTCGTGCAGACGACTCTGTTCCTGGTCGTCGGATTGATCGAGCGACAGGCCGGCTCCGCGTCGCTGCGGCGCCTCGGCGGACTGATCGGCACGCCGGTGCTGGCCGTGCTGTATCTGATCCCGGCCCTCAACCTCGGCGGCATCCCGCCGTTCTCGGGATTCATCGGCAAGATCGCGCTCCTGCAGGCCGGTGCCGTCGACGGATCGGCGCTGGCCTGGACGCTGGTCGTCGGCGGACTCGTCACCAGCCTGTTGACCCTGTACGTCGTCGCGCGCGTCTGGACCAAGGCGTTCTGGCGCGCCCGCGCCGACGCCCCGGAGGGCGACCTCTCCGACGAGCGGCCCTCGGCCCTGATGGACGAGAGCACCGACATCGCCTACTCCGACCGCGACGACGTCGGGAAGATGCCGCTGGGCATGGTGGCGCCGACGGCCGCGATGGTGATCGTCGGCCTCGGACTGACCATCTGGGCCGGGCCGATCATGAACTACGCCGACCGCGCCGCCGCCGACGTGGTCAACCGGCACGTGTACATCCACGCGGTGACGGGGATCGGGGGCGGGCGATGAAGGCGGCGCTGGTCAACGCCTGGCGGCTCAGTCTGCTGAGCATCTTCTGGGTCTTCGGACGGGCCTTCGTGTGGCTGGCCGGGCACGTGCGCGTCCCCTCCTGGCTCGGCGGCGACCTGCGCGAGGTCGCGGTCCGCGTGTGGACGGCGTCGTGGTTGACCTTCGTCTGGGTGCTGCTCTGGGGCACCGTGTCGTGGGCCAACGTCATCGGCGGATTCGTGGTGGCGATGATGATCATGACGCTGCTGCCGCTGCCGCGGGTCCCCGTCGAGGGCCGCCTGCACCCGGTCTCGATCGCGGTGCTGGTGGTGCGCCTGATCTGGGACTTCTCCCTCTCGTCGCTGCAGGTCGCCTGGGCGGCCATCCGCCCCTCCCGGCCGCCGCTGGGCGCGGTGGTCCGCCGCCGGGTGGCGATCAAGTCGGACATGGTGCTGGCGCTGGCGATCAACTACATCAACCTGGTCCCCGGCACCATCGTCGTGGAGATCGACCACCGCAGGCGCCTGCTGTACATCCACGTATTCGACCTGGGCTCGCCGCGGAAGGTCGCCCAGTTCGACCGCCAGATCGCCTTCATCGAACGCGCCTTCATCCACGCCTTCGAGCGCGACAGCGAATGGCATCCGAGCCCGTACCACGGTATCGACGACGAGTACCACAACCGCATCCTGGCGCAGCGCGACGCCGATGGAAGGGAGCCGCGATGAGCACCATCGACATCCTGTGGTCGGTCGCGGCGGGGATGCTGCTGATCGCCGCGGTGAACACCAGCATCCGGCTGCTCGCCGGCCCGACGACGCTGGACCGGCTCATCGCCCTCGACATGGTCATCGCACTGACGATGTCCGGGCTGGCGCTGTGGGCCGGCACCAGCGGCGACTCGTCGGTGATCTCGACGGTCGTGGCCATCGCGCTGGTCAACTTCATCGGGTCTATCGCCGTCGCCCGCTTCCGCGTCCGGGACGACCAATGACCGCCGCCGAGATCGTCAGCACCGTCCTCGTCCTCGCCGGCGCGGCCCTGGCCCTGACCGCGTCGGTCGGCATGCTCCGGTTCCGCGACACCCTCTCGCGGATGCATCCGGCGACGAAGCCGCAGACCTTCGGCCTGCTGCTCGTACTCGGCGGCACCGCGACCCGGCTCTGGCACAACCCCGACGTCGGCATGCTCATCCTGGCCGGCCTCTTCGCGCTGATCACCGCACCGGTGGTGGCGCAACGCATCGGACAGCTCGCCTATCGGGAGCAGCGCGCCGACGCCGGTCTGACCCGCTCGCCCACCGAGGTCGCGACGGACGAGAAGTAGCGCGATCAGCGCCGTCTGGCCTTGCCCAGGTTGCGCGTATTGGCCCGGTGGGACAGGCGGCGCCGCATGCGCCCGAAGACCAGCACCATCGAGAGCAGGACCAGCCCGACGATGAGGGCGATCTGGATCGGCGCGTCGTTGATGACGGTGACGACGCCGAGCAGCGCGACCGCCAGCACAAGCAGGATCTCCCGTAGCTCGATATAGAACCGGTGCAGCCGACCGGGGCGAGCGCGCACCGTCGCGAGAGTCTGGCCGCTGACGCCGAGCCGGTAGCGCAGTTCGGCGTCGATGAAGGCCATCGGGATCTCCGGGTTGGCCCCGAAGGTCTCCCGTGCGGCGGGGAAGCGCGCACCCCAGGAACCCCCGGTGGTGTTGCGCCGGGCCTCCTCGACGTCGGAGGGCACCTCGAAGACCTTCAGCACGACGGTCGGCGCCTCGCCGGACGCGTCCGGTGTCCCCTCCAGCACGACGTAGTCGCCACTTTCGATGCCGAGGACGTCGATGGCGAGCCGGGGCATCAGCACGACGTCGCGCTCGGTGGTGGCCGGGTCGGCCAGCGTGACGCGCATCGTCAGGTAGGTGGGCTTGCCGAGCAGCCAATCCATGCCGCGGGCGCGCTCGACGTGGGCCGGGCGCACGGCCAGCGCATCGCCCCGTTCCAGTCCGCAGGCCATGCGCAACACGTGGTCGACCTGGACTCCCCCGGGTTCCGGCGGCGGCGGGTCCTTCGGATCGAACGGGTGTACCGCGGCGAGTGCCGACGGGGTGGCATCGCCGTGGGAGGCGTACAGGGCCGCGGACCGGATAGACACCAGAGTCGGCTTTCCGAGCCGCTCCCAATCCTCGTTCGCGAACCGGACCACCGACTTGCCGCCGCGACTCATCCCATCCGGGCTGGACTTGACCCACAGCAGGGTGTCGCCGGGACCGGCCGTCCCGGCCTCCTCGACGGGGCCGATGCGGGGCAGGTCGCCGTAGCGCGGCGTGCACCGTCCCATGCAGTCGTCGAGTTCGTAGAACGGGTTGTCCGCGCGAATCCGTCCGGCCCCGGAGATGGCGGCGCTGAGTTCGGCGTCGGTGAGCTCACCGACGGCGTCGTTGATCTGCGGATCGGACTGCAACGCGTCCATCAGCTCCGATTGGGACAGCGCGCCGGGCCGCGGCTCACCGGGTATCCGCATCGGGATCGGGTCGCCGGCCGCGTCGGTCAGCACACCGCCGGCGGCGACATAGGCATACACCCCGGGCAACCGCTCCCCGGTGGCCAGCAGGACCTCGACGCCCTGGTCCCGGCCGAGCCACACCCGGCGGTAGTGCGGCGACTCCGAGGCGTCGAGCTCGGTCAGCTGCTTCTCGTCGAGGAGCTGGACGGCCAGGGTCACCTCGGAATCGGCATCCGGGTACGCGGTGGCCGCGATGTAGCCGAAAATGGACACCTGCGACATATAGCCGATGCCGACGCCGGAGATCCGCGCGCGGACCTGCGGGATGAACAGCGCTTCCGGCCGATTGGCGAACTTGTACCGCAGCTGCGAGGGCGCGGCATTCGATCCGATGGCGACCACCGGCACGCGGCGGTCGATCATCGCGAACCGGCGGTCCTCGGCCAACCGGCCCAGCTGCATGGCCTCGCCGTCGGGCCGATCCGGTGAGCGCTCGTCCCGCACCCGGCACACCCCCAGCCGCACCGGCGGGGTGTCCTCCCACTCGAGGGGGAAGCCGTCCCGGTCGTTGAGCTCCCAAATCCGGTCGGCCGCGATCACCACCGAATGGTCCGGCCACACGCCCGGGTAGGTCATCGGTTTGAGGCGTGGTGCCTCCGACGCGTCGAACGGGTCCCCCGTCACCTCGTCGACCGGGTTCAGCCGGCGTCGATGACGCCGCACGCGGCGCGGCCGCCGGCGTCGCCGGTCATCAGCGTCTTCTCGTCGGGGCCGGGGCGGCCGTCGGCGCTGTAGCGGTCGGGGATGTTGCCGAAGTTATCCGCGCCGGCGTGGATCACCAGGGCCTTACCGGTGATCTGCTTGAGCGTGACGGCCTCCGACGACGTGGTCGTGGCGCCCTCGCCGTTGGCACCGATGTAGATGGACACCAGGTCGCCGCTGGACGGGTGCCCGGTGTGCCCCTCGACCTGCAGGTGGCCGCCGGCACTGCTGAACGGCTCGGCCCCGGATGGGTCGCAGACGCCGTTGCTGTGGATGTGCATGCCGTGGAAGCCCGGCGTCAGACCCCCGGTCACGGTGACCGTGACGTGGATGCCCTTGCCCTCCTCGGTGAACACCGCGGTACCGATCTGCTTATTCGCCGCGTCGACGAGTTTGGCCGTCGCGGTCGAGCCCTCGTGTTCGGCGCCGTGTCCCTCGGTGTCCTGGGCGATGCCGCCGGGAGCGCCGCGTTCACCCGTGACGACGGACGGGGTGGTCCCCGGGGCCGTCGACGGTTTCTCGGAGTTGACGCACCCGGCCAACGCCAGGCCGAGGGTCGCGGCGGTCGCGATCGCTGCTGCAGACTTCTTCATGGTTATCCGACCTCTCAGTGTTTAGTGCACTACTGATTCACTGCGACGACGAGCACACCACCGGTGCACGCCGGCAGCTTGGTCTGCCCCGCGGAGCGCTGCTCCACGCTGTAGCCCCCGCCGAGGGCGGTGTTGACCTCGTTGGCCACCGCCTCCTGGCCGGGGTGATAGAAGATCGTGTTCTCGTTGAGCGAGTTCGACTGCAGGTTCGCCGGCTCGGCAGTCGTGAAGCCCTTTTCCTTGAGCGTGCGCGTCACCGTGCCGGCCAGGCCGGACACCTCGCCCGCGTTGACCACGCACACCTTGCCGGAGGCAGCCGGGGCCGCCTGGGTATTCGACGCGGGCGCGGGTACGGGCGCGGAGACCGCCGCCGACGTAGCGGGTGCCGACTCGTCGTTGTCCCCACTGGTCGTCAGGTGGTGAATGCCGAGGCCGAAGAAGACGACTGCCACGGCCAGCAGCAACATGGCGCCGGCGCGCAGCGGGAGTCGATTGGTTTCGCGTTCGGTTGTCATCAGGTCCAACTCTATCGCAGCGCGCCGCGTCGCCCGGGCGCTCCGGGCGCGGGCCTACTCGGAGAGGTCGAAGCCCAGCCGTCGGGCGGCGCGGGCCTTCTGACGCGACGCGCGCAGGCGTCGCAGACGCTTGACCAGCATGGGGTCGGCGGCGAGTGCTTCCGGACGGTCCACCAGTGCGTTCAGCACCTGGTAGTACCGCGTCGCGGACAGCCCGAACAGCTCCTTGATCGCGTCTTCCTTGGCGCCGGCGTACTTCCACCACTGCCGCTCGAAGGAGAGGATCTCGTGTTCGCGCCGCGAAAGACCGTCGGAGCCGACCTCGTTCGGATCGACGTTCGACTCATCCCCCGCCTTGTGGCTCTGCCGGCTTCGCGCAGTCGCCCCGTCCATCACGCTCCCTCGCACAATCACACTGGTTGTCAGCTGCCGAGCGCGACGTCCGCGCCGGTGTGACTCGGTAGTTATCTAACCACGGCGGCCGCGCCCGACCGCATCGTGACGCGCCGGTCGTCGTAGGCTTGTCCGCATGGCGATCCTCCCCATCTGCATCGTCGGCGAGCCGGTTCTGCACCGACCGACGGCCCCGGTCGAACTCGACGAGAGCGGCAAACCCGGTGCCGCGGACGTCGCGCTGCTCGACGACATGTACGAGACGATGGACGCGGCCAACGGCGTGGGCCTGGCCGCCAACCAGATCGGCGTCGGCAAGCGGATGTTCGTCTACGACTGCCCCGACGGCGAATCGCGGGCCGCGGCGCGGCGCCGCGGCGAAGTCATCAACCCGGTGCTGGAGACCTCGGCGATCCCGGAGACCATGCCCGATCCCGACGACGACTACGAGGGCTGCCTCTCGGTCCCGGGCGAGACCTTCCCGACCGGCCGCGCCGACTGGGCCCGGGTGACCGGCGTCGACCGCAACGGCGACCCCGTCGAGATCGAGGGCACCGGCTTCTTCGCGCGCATGCTGCAGCACGAGACCGGACACCTCGATGGCTTCCTCTACGTCGACGTGCTGGTGGGTCGCAACGCCCGCGCGGCGAAGAAGGCGATCAAGCGAATGGGTTGGGGCGTTCCCGGGCTCACCTGGGTGCCCGGGTCGGTCGACGACCCGTTCGGCCATGACTACGACGACTGACCAGCCCTTCGCCGGCGACCGCGTCGTCGTCCGTTACCGCCTCGCCGACGGCGCGCCGGGCGACTGGCGCGGCAGCGGGGAGCACGGCCTGTCCGATGTCACCGGCATCGTCGACGCCCGCTCCACCCCCGACGCACTCGTCCTCACGCGTGTCGCGCCGGCGGCCGCGGCGAGTGATGACGCGGTGACGATCCCCGTCGACCTCGTCACCTCGGTACGCCTGCTGTCCTACCGCGCGGTGCGCAACAGCGAGATCCGCGACGTGGCGGCGCGGGCCGTCGACGCAGCGGAGACCGAAGACCTGCTCGGCTGGCGCCTGCGGACCGAAGGCAGCCCGGCGGCCGCCCTCCCCGCCGTGCTCGGCGCGCGACTCGACGAACCCGCGGTCGACGCGATCCGCGCCTGGTATGCGGCACACGGCCTCCCGGCGATCGTCGAATTGCCCGAGCGCCTGGTTCCCGGCGCGGATGCCGGACGCCCGCTCGGCGGCGAGTATCACCGACTCGTCCGCCTACTACCCGACGGCACCGAGGGCGACATCGTGACCGTCGCCGCCGCCGACCGGGATCGGGGCGCCGCCCTGCGCGCCGAGGGTTTCGCGCTGCACCACCGCGTCACCTATCGCGACCTGGGCGACTGACGGCTAATCTGAGCGGCGATGTCCAACAACGCGAAGAACCGGGCCGCGGCGACCTGGTTCGCCATCGGGGTCGCCCTAACCGTACTGGTCGTCGGGCTCATCTGGCTGCTCGGCGGATCGCGCGCATCCGATCCCACCGGCTCCAACGCCCCCGTGGCGACCGCTCAGCACGGTCAGCACGAATCGGCGCAGGGGCAGGCACCCGAGCGGGTGCTGCGGACCCTGGCGCTCATCGACGCGGGCCGCTGGCCCAAGGCGGCCAACGCGCCGGGCACCCACGGCGGCCGCACCTTCCGCAACAACGAGGGCCAACTGCCCGCAACCGATTCCACCGGCGGCCGTGCCCGCTACCAGGAGTGGGATGTCAACGCCAAGCGGCCCGGGCGGGGCCGCGACGCGGAACGGATCATCACCGGCGCCGACGGATCGGCCTGGTACACGTTGGACCACTACCGCACCTTCCACCAGATCCGCGGACCGGGAGCGCACCGATGACCACGCAGGACACCAGCATCGACCAGTTCTTGGCGGCCACCGCCGACGGCGGTCCGGCGATCGGGCTGCGCGTCGTCACCGGCCGTGCCACCTCCACGACGCTGCCCGGCGTCCGCACCCACCGCGTCGACGGCCACGACGCCCACACCCTGCCGACCTTCTACCGGGCCTTCGCCAAGGCCTGGGACTTCCCGAAGCACTTCGGCGAGAACAAAGACGCCTTCGACGACGTGATGACCGACCTGCCCGACACGGCTCGCGGCTATCTGACCGAGATCCTCCACCCGCGGGAACTGCTCGCCGCCGATCCCGACGCCCTCGCCTGGTTCGTCGGATCTATCGGCTTCTACGCCGGGGAGTACGCGCCGCACCGCCAGTTCGGCGTGCTGCTGCTGGCCCGTTCCGACGAGGCGGAGGCGACGATGACGGCGTGGCGGGCCGCCGGCGCCGACATCGCCGTCGTCGACTGAGGACCGCCGTGCGCCTCGCGACGTGGAACGTGAACTCGATTCGCGCCCGGTCGGAATCGATCGTGGCGTGGGCCGCCGACTCGGAGATCGACGTCCTGGCCCTGCAGGAGACCAAATGCACCGATGACGGCTTCCCGGTGATGAGCTTCCTCGCCGCCGGCTACGACGTCGCGTTCACCGGAAACGGCGGCTACAACGGCGTCGCCATCGCCTCGCGCGTCGGACTCGACGCGGTGGAGTACGGATTCGAGGGACAGCCCGAGTGGGAGGGTGCGCGCGAGGCGCGGGCCATCTCCGCGGTCTGCGACGGCGTGCGGGTGTGGAGCCTGTACGTCCCGAACGGCCGGGCCCCCGGGGACCCGCACTTCTCCTACAAGGTGGAGTGGCTGGGGGCGCTGCGCGACCGCGCCGCGTTGTGGCTGGCCCACGATCCCGCGGCGCAGATCGCCCTGGCCGGCGATTGGAACGTCGCGCCGACCGATGCCGACGTGTGGGACCCGGCCGAGTTCGCGGGCAAATCCCACGTCACCGACGAGGAGCGCGCCGCCTTCGGCTCCTTCGCCGACGCCGGCTATGCCGATGCCGCCCAGCCCTACCTCGAACGGGAGAAGACCTTCACGTTCTGGGACTACCAGCAGCTCCGCTTCCCCCGTAACCAGGGAATGAAGATCGACTTCGTCCTCTGCTCACCCGCGTTGAACGACCGCGTCTTCGGCGCCGCGATCGACAAGGCCGCCCGCAAGGCCCCAGGGGCCAGCGATCACGCCCCGGTGGTGTTGGACGTGCGCTGAGCGCTCCCGCGCGAGGCCGCCGACTCCGGCATGGCCAGGTACTCGATCTGCCGGGCGACCCGTGACCAACCGGGGAAGGCCGCGGTGAGTCCGCCGCCGATGCGCCCGGCCGTCGTCGAGACCGTGGGACGGCCGTGGCGCACCGCCCGCTCGATGAGCACGGCGGCCTGTTCCGGGCTGATCGCCGGTGCCGGTTGCACCTTGCGCGACGGCTCGATCATCGGTGTGCGGGTCAGCGGCACTTTCACCGACGTGACGGTGATTCCGCGGGTGGCGACCTCGCCGGAGACCACCTCGCCGAACGCGTCGAGGGCGGCCTTGCTCGCGACGTAGGCGCTGTAGCGGGGGCTGAACAATTGCGTGCTGATGCTGGAGACGTTCACGATGCGGCCGCGGCGGCGTTCGATCATGCCGGGCAGGACGGCCAGCGTGCACGCGACGGCGCCGAGGTAGTTGGCCTCCATCGTGCGGCGGTAGTCGTGCGAGCGGTCGGTCGCGTTGGCGGTGCCCCGCCGGATCGAGCGGCCGGCATTGTTGACGAGCACGTCGATCCGGCCATGGGCCGCGAGGATCTCGTCGACGATGCCGCGCATGCGGTCCTCGTCGGTGACGTCGCCGGCGAACCACCGAACCCGGTCGGCCGCTTCGAATTCGGCTGCTATCGCCTCGGCGGTCTCGCGCAGCTGGTCCTCGCCGCGGGCGACGAGCGCCACCGTGGCACCCTGCCGGACGAAGCGCCGGGCCGCGGCGGCCCCGATCCCCGACGACCCGCCGGTGATCACGATGACTTTCCCGGCCGGATCGACCGAGCGCATCGGTGCGGTGACGGTGGTTGCGGCGGCCCGGGCCAACCCCTTGCGGGCGGACCAGATGCGTTGGGGGACAGACGATTTCGACATCGGTCCACCATCCTTTCGAAATGGATGAACTGACGTATCAGTGTTTGTTACGACAGTACCGCTCCCTGCTGCCCGAAGCTATCCCCCGCGTCGTTCGGCAATCCGTCGACGGGCGGCGCGTCGGTGATGCCGCCCCGTCCCCAGCAACCCGTACTGCGCGAGCTCCGACGCGGCGGCGACGTACTCGGCGCGCTTGGAGTCCCTTCCCTCGCCGGTGAGCGCGAGCATCGCGCCGGGTAACGCCAGTGCCGGGAGGGTGCGGGCGGTGACCAGGACCGCCTCGTCGCCGTCGATCATCCAGCCGTTCTCGGCGGCGGTGGTGACCACGCGCACGGCCAGGGCGTCGACGGTGTTGTAGATGCCGGTGATGCGATAGCGCAGTTCCCGGTCGACGGCGCTGCTCTGGACCGTGAGGATGCGCAGCAGTCCCGGCTCGGCGTCGGCCAGCTGGAACAGCCTGGTGCCGAGTTCGTCGACGGTCTCCTGCAGGGCCAACGGGTCGTTCGAGCGCGCGGCGTCCAGGACGGTGTCCGGGTCGATCGCCCCCAGCAACTGATCGGCGCACCAGTCGACGACCAGGTCGAGCAGTTCGCGTTTGCCGCGGACATAGCGGTAGAGCGTCCCGTGCCCGACGCCGGCACGCGACGCGATGTCTCCGACGGTGGCCTCCTCGTACGAGCGCTCGACGAAGACCTCGTAGGCCGCCCGGGTGATCTGCGCGAGGCGCTTCTCGGCGAGGCCTACCGAGACGGGTCGCCCGCGACGCCGCCGGGGCGGCGTGTCAGGCGGAGCCACCGGTGAATCGACGCCGCCCGTAGTCGACGACCCGATCGCCCAGATAGACGCCGTAGGCCGCCAGCCCGGCGAAGCCGAGAACGCGTGTCGGCTGGTAGGCGATGGCCAATCCGATCGCGGTCTCGGAGGCCCCGTTCACCTTCACGTAGCGGGAGGTCTCGTCCCCGAAGAAGGGACGGGAGATGGCCGCGAACGGCTTGGGGGCGGCGAAGTGCGCGAGACCGCTGGCCGCGAGCGCGCCGCCGAACAGCTGGTAGACCGATTCCGGGATCATAGGGCGACCTTTTCGTAGTGGGTTCCATGCGGACACTCCCGAAGGAGAGTTGACACGTCATTCTACTTTTCGCAGCGGCTTCCCGGCTAGTCCTGGCGAGCAGGTCTCAGTTGGACAGGGATACCCCGTGCAGCGCGATCTCCGCGTACTCGGCGGCGAGGCGGTCGACGTCGCCGATCTCCCGACCGTCGGCGAGGAAGGGGACCACCAGGCTGAAGATCGCCGAGATCCACACCTGCCCGGCGAACTCGATGTTCAGCGACCGGTCGATCACGCCGTCGGCCACCGCGTTGTCCAGGATGCGCCCGGCACGCCGGCCGGCCTCCCGGAACAGCTCGATATCCCGGCGCAGGGCGCGGTCGTCGATTCCGGGTACCTCCAGCGCGATGAACGAGATGCTGTCCGGACGGGCCAGCACGCCGTTGAGCACCTTCGCCGTGCCCGCGGTGATCACCTCGCGCAGCGACTCTTCGGTCACCGGTCGGTGCATCTCGCGTTCCAACACGTCGAACATCTCCAAGAACGGGGTCACCTCCCGTTCGACGAGGACGTCCAACAGCTGTCGGCGGTTGTCGAAGTAGTTGTAGAAGGTGCCATGACTGACCGACGCCCGTGCCGTGATCTCTTTGACCCCGACCTCCGCGTACCCCACCTTCGACCACTCCGCGAGCGCGGCATCGAGCAGTTCGTCGTGTCGACTACTCAACCTCGCGTCTCCCTGCCCCCAGAAGACCGTATCGGGATAGCTGCGCGGCACAGGCCACATACTCGGCGCGGGTGACCTCTTGGTCCTGATCACCGCTCAGGGCGAGTATGAAACCGGGCATACTCAGCGACGGTAACAGGTGCGCGATGAGTTCGAGGTGCTGTGCGTCGGCGTCGATCCACCCGCGCTCCGCGGCCCGGCTCAGGGCGCGGATGATCAGGCCGTTCACCGCGCTGTACAGCCCGGAGACCCGGTAGCGGAGCTCGCGGTCGACCGCGCCCGCCTGCACCGCCAGGATGCGCAGCAGATTGGGTTCCTCGTCGATGAGCGCATACAGCCGGTCACCGAGATCGGTGATCATCGCCTGCGGTGCGTCCGGTCCGTCGGCATCCGCGCCGTCGAGTATCTCGTCGACGTCGATTGCCGCGAACACCCGCTCCGCGCACCAGTCGACGACGAGATCGAGCAGTTCGCGCTTACCGTCCACATAGCGGTAGAGGGTTGCCTGACCGACACCCGCACGCCTGGCGATCTCGCTGACCTGGGCGTCCTCGTAGGAGTATTCGGCGAACACCGAGTACGCGGCCTGGGTGAAGTGTTCCCGCCGCGCACTGGCCAGGCCGGCACGGGGAGGGCGGCCCCGACGCTGGTTGGGTTGAGCCGGAACCCGCTGCGCGCCTGCCTCCGTGGCCACGTCGATTCCGTCACCGTCCATAGCCGCTACTTTAACGTCTGGCCATGTACAAGAGGACCCAGGTCCCAGACCTGCCACCTGACCACAGATCGGTCCCGCCGGGTCGGACGGCGGGCGCTACCCGCCGCTCGCCGGGAGCCCCGCCTGTCCGGTCTTCGCCGCGATCTTCGGGTCGGTGACGAAGTTGTCCACCTTCCACGCATCCCCCTGTTGGACGACGACGACGCGCAGGATGAGCGCATTGGACACCCCCTGCGGCTGCTGCGCCGTCGTCGCGCTCTGCGTGGCGACGACGACGAAGTTCCACGGCTGTCCGGCGCGCGGCAACGCGTTCGGATCGCCGTCGAAGTACGAGTAGGCGGCTTCACCCTTGGCGACCATGTGGGTCTGTCGCAGGACATCCAAGGTGGCGAGTCCCGCCCCACCGGGCTCCGTGCTGAAGTTCTTGGCGAACTTCTCGGTGGTCCCGCGACGGACGTTGGCCACGTACTCGGGAGCGCGGCGGTAGTCCATCGTCAGCGAGCGCGACGTGTATTCCTCCGCGGCGCCCCGCGCGGCGGCGAGGGTCGCCCGATCGGCCGCCGCCGCCTGCTTCATGCCGTCCAGCTCGGCCGACGTGTTGGTCCGGTTCATGACGACCATCACGACGGCCGCGACGAGAAGGACGACCGCCGCCGCGGTGATCCTCTTCATGGTGGCGATCCGCTTGCGCGTCGCGGAGAGCTCGGCGTGCAATTCGGTGGCCATCGCCTTCGCCCGCTTGGTCTTCGCCCGCTCCTTCGTGAGCTTCTCGTCGTCCGACGCGTCGTCAGCGCCGCTCGTCGGACGCACGTCCGTCATCTCTTTCATCGGCCACCCATCTCCATCTCACCTGTGTTGACCGGCACCCGCTGTTGCGTCGGGCCGGAGTTGAACGCGCGTCGAATCCCATATCTGAGGAAGGGCCGGACGAGGACGCCGACGAAACGCATCCGCACGAAGCCGAAGAATCGGGGACGAATGGCGATCGCGTATTTGACGACCGTGCGATGTTCGGCCGACTCGCGCAGTCTGATCCGCTCGACGATGGCGTCGACGGCCGGTGCCGACGTGCCGACGCCGGCACCGAGAAGCTGGTAGGGCTCGGAGAGGTCGGCGACGTAGGTCACCATCGCGAGGGCACCGCGGTACGTCCGCGTCGTCTCGGAGGAGACCGGTCCGCGGCAGAGCCACCCCAGGTCGATGACGTCACCGGTGCGCACCTGCGACCAGGCCTCGTCCAGGCGCCGCCGGACCTCGACTTCGGCGGTCACCACGAAGGTCGCTTCCTGGTCGACGAAGCGCCGCAGATCCGCCGGCGAGCTCAACACGACGCGACGGGGATTCGCCATTTTCGATGCGGGTACCACGGTGACCCGGCGTCACTGCTCGTCGGAGGGCTCGGCGGGACCGTCGACTCCCGCCGCGGCCTCGAGTTGTTCGACCATCTCGACGGGCAGCACGATCGGCATGGGGTCGCCGACGCCGGGACGCGGTTGCGGACCCAACCGGACAACCGTCTTGCGCAGCACATCGCGGGCGATGGCGGTCAGGGCGGCCGTCTGGGATGTCGGACTGGACATCACGGCTCGAACCAACCATCCGGGGCCGTCGACGCCGATCGCGCGGTAGGTCCACGTGTCGAAGACGGCGACGACCTCCTGCGCCCACGGACCGGCCTCGGAGGTGGCCTCGGCGTCGAGCTGGGTGAACTCGTCGATCATCTGGGCGGCGACCGCGGGCCAGAGCCCGCCGGTCTCACCCGCCGCGAAGGCAGCGACGCTCAACCGCATCTCTCCGATGATGAGGGTGACCGCCGACGGCTGGCCGTCCTCGTCGAACTCGGCGGCCACCTGACTGCCGACGAGTTCGTCGACGATCGGCAGGAAGACCGACCCGAGGTCGAGGTAGCCCTCCTCGAGTTGCCCGACATCGGTCAGGTCGTCGTAGTCGTACGGGCCGGCGCTTTCGTCGAGCGTCGCCGGTGTGCGGGGTTCCGATTCCATGTCTGGTGCTCCCGATCTCTCCGTCGGGTCGACCTCGACCGACCCGTCTTGGCTTAGTGCGACGGTCTGCACTCCGGTGCGCATCCCGTCGAGGTGAACCGCCAGATCGGCGGGCAGCTCGATGGCCAGCTGCGAGTTGACCGGTTGTGCGACGACGCCGCGCCGGACCACCGTCTCGCGCAACAGCGCCCGACCGATGGAGGTCAATTCCTCCATCTCCATCGCCGGGCAGCTCAGCACCGCACGGACCATCCAGCGCGGTCCGTCGGCTCCGATAACCCGATAGCTCCAGCCGTTGATCGTGGCGAGCACCTCGTCGGCCCAGACGCCGGGGACGCGACTGGCCCGCGCGCCCTTCGACTCGAATTCGCCGATCAGCTGGTCGACGCAGGTCCGCCACAGTCCCCCGGAGACGGGCGCGGTGAAGGCGGCGACCCCGAGGCTCGCCTGCCCGTTGATCAGGTGCAGTGTCTCGGGTTGTCGGTCGGCGGTGAACTCCACGGCGACCCGGTTCCACGCGATCTCGGGCAACCTCGGGAGCAGGACCGATCCGAGGTCGAGGTAGCCGTCCTCGAGTTCGTCTAGGTCGACCAACTCCTCGATGTCGTAGGGCCCGACCCCGTCGCCGATCGAGAAGACCCGCTGACGGAACAGCGCCGAATCGGTGGCCGCGAAGTCGTCCGTCGCGCCGGCACCGTCCGTGGAGATCGTGGCGACCAGGCGCGGGCGAACAGCTCGCGAACTGCGCAGGAGGGTTCCCGGAAGCTCGAGGCGCGCCCGGTCGAGAGGGGTGATGGGTGCCTCGCTGAAGACCTCGACCTCCGAGAAGCGGCAGTGCAGCGTCCGGTAGATGGAGACCGTCCCGATCTGTTCACCCTGCGCTATCGACACCGTCGGCTGCGCTCGGCAGTGGACCACCGTGATGAAGATGGGTTCTCGATCATTGCTGCCGATCGTCGGAGAACCGGCCAGGGCGAGCCCGGGGCGAAGACGGATCACACCGACGAAGCCGTCCGGCAGGGCGATCGACAGGCCGGTCGAGACGGTCGTCGGCTCCCCGCGGACCAGATCCGCGCGAATCGCGCTGTAGAGGTTGATGCTGCCTGCCGACGTGCGCGGGCTCGGCAGCAAGGGATGCCGGCGGACCGGGATCTCGGCGTTCACGACCCGGGCCGATCATCCGCCGCGCCGCGCACGGCACCGTAGTTGACCTCGATGAACGTGCAGCGCTGCGGGTCGTACACGGTGACCGTCCCGATCTGGTCGCCCGTCGCGATCCGCAGATCCCCCGAGGTCGCCGAGATCACTCGGATCTTGATGGGATCGCGGTTCTCGAAGCGCAGGGTCGGCGAGTCCACGATCGCGAGGCTGGGCCGCAGACAGATGACACCGACGAGACCGACCGGCAAGGAGACGGCGAGCCCGGTCGAGATCGTCTCGATCGCGCCACGCCGGAGGAAGAGGTCCTCGGAACTGTAGAGGTTGAAACTGCTGTCAGAAATCTGCGGAATGGCGATGTCGCCGTTGACGCGGCGCAGTTCGACGTGAGCTACCACGTGCGATCTCCTTCTCGGGTTCCGTGATCCGACGGCTATGGAATGGGTCTAGCCGGAGGCTCCCCCGTCCCGGGTATCCCCGGGACGAGGGAGCCTGTCAGCGCCGCTCGGCTTCTCCGACAGTGAGAATCGGCCAGGTGTGATCAGCGGCGCCCCGGGTGTTGTGCGCTGGAGTGTCGGTTCGCACAACACCCTGCTTTTGGGTGGCTAGCGAACCAGCGTCGGCAGGTTCAGCGACTTGGTGGCCTGACGCACCATGTCGTTGACCGGGGCCTGAACCTCGCGAGGCAGCTGCTTCACGAAACCGGACGCGGTCTGGCTGATGACCGGCGCCTGGACGGCCTGCTGGGTGACGGCACGCGGCGCCACAGCGGCCGAGGTCGGCACGACCGAACCCAGTCCGGCGCCCGCGAGCGCACCGATTCCGGCACCGATCGCGGTGCCGATGGCGCCCGCCCCGAGGCCACCGGCAGCAGCGCCGAGGCCGGTGCCGACCGCGCCGCCGCCGAGGGCGCCGAGCGTGGTGCCGGCAACCATGCCGAAGGTGCCGCCGGCGACGGCGCCGATCGCACCACCGATGACCGCACCGGGGAGGCAACCGACGATCAGCGCCGGGAGGCCGACCACACAGCCGGCCGCCATTCCGGCAGCGGTACCGGCCGCGGTGCCGAGAGGCCCACCGACGAGACCACCGGCGAAGCCGCCGAGCACGGTGCCCGCGCCGCCGCCGATGAGGGCACCCGTTGCCGCACCACCGGTGCCGCCAACAGCGCCACCCCCCAGGGCGCCGAGCGCTGCACCGACAGCCGCACCGAGCGGCGTGGTCGCCGCGCCGGTCGTCGCCGCCGGACCGGTGACGGTCAGGGCTGCGGGAACGTGGGCGGGCGCGGGCACAGCCGTGGCCGCCTGAGCCGCGGGACCAGCCGCGACGACGGCGGTACCCGCCGCGACCAGAGCCCCACCGGCAGTAAGGATGAACTGACGTGTCATTCTCTTAACTCTCCTAGTCTTCGGTTCCAAGTTGATTGAGAGACCCAGATAACCGAAAAGCCCTGGATCAGGTACCGATTCAATATCACAAACATACCCTTGTCAAGCTGTGAGACGCGCGCCGTAGCGGACCTAGGTCCTGCCCCGCGGACCGCGAACATCACCGGTAGAAGGGCTCGGGCCGACGCGGCTCCGACTGGTCCGCATCGTCGGCCACGATGGCCGCCAGCTCGGTCAACGCCAGACTGGTCTCCTTCTTGAGCAGTTCGAGATCGACCTCGGCACCCTCGGCAAGGTGGTCGTCGAACGGGATCCGCTGCACCCCTCTGCAGCGGCCGAGGAAATGGCGTTCCAACCCGTCGACGTCGATATTCGAGGAACCGGCACGAGGCGAGTTCAGCACCACGACAGCGTCGTCGACCAGGTCCCCATACCCGTGTGCGTCGAGCCAGTCCAAGGTTGCGCTCGCACTCCGCGCCGCGTCGATCGCCACCGAGCTGACCAGGACCAGACAGTTGGCCAAGTCGAGGACCCCGTTCATCGCGGAATGGCTCAGGCCGGTGCCGCAATCGGTGATGATGATGTTGTAGAAGCGTTGCAGTACGTCGATGACGCCGCGATAGTCCTGCTCGCTGAACGCCTCGGCTGCTGCCGGATCACGTTCGGAGGCAAGCACTTCGAGCCTGCTCGGCGCCTGGGAGGTGTGCACCCGGACGTCGGAATAGCGGTTCAACGACGGATCGGCCAGCAGATCGTGGACCGTCGATCGCGTCTGTTGCGGTACCCGCTGCGCCAACGTCCCCAGGTCGGGATTGGCGTCGACGGCGATCACCCGGTCGCCGCGCAGGGAGGCGAAGATGGAGCCGAGCCCGATGGTCGTCGTCGTCTTGCCGACTCCTCCCTTCAACGACAGCACGGCGATTCGGTAGTCGCCGCGGATGGGCTTGTTCACCCGTTGGGCCAATTCCTCGAGGCGCAGTTCATACGGCGAATCGCCCGGGTTGATCTGCCCACCGGACATCGAGTGGACCGCCTTGCGCCAACCGCTCTTCGGCGCCCGCCGGGCGCGGCCGAGGAGCGCGACCTCGTCCAACCCCGGGCCGACGACGTTCTGCCGCTGGTTGCGGGTGATATTCGCCCGCCGACCCGTCGCCGCGGTGCGCGACGCCGATCCTCGCGACCGCCGGCCGTCGTTCTCGTCCGAGTCCTGCTCCAGCAGGTCCTCCAACGATTCGACCTTGTCATCAGCGCTCACACTGTCTCCCCTCCCGTTTCGCCTCGCGACTGAATCCGACGCATCGGGCGTCTGCACATCAATTCCAGAAGTGATGTGTCAGTTCATCGTGCTTTGATTGCAGATAGTAACTGCTAGCCGTACTAACTGCTACCCGCACGTCCGGGGCGCACCATCCCGGGGTCAGCGTCGCCGAGACGGGCCGAGCCGGCACCGAACCGGAAGTCGAAGTCGTCAAGCGGGAGTTGCTTGCTCGCCTTCGTCGATTGGTAGGCGGTCGTCGGCCGGAGGAAGCCGAAGTCGCCGTGCTTGTCGATGTAGTAGGAATTGGCGTCGACGCAGGCCTTGCCGTGCATCAGGGTCTGGCTGCCCTTGGCCGAGATGAAGTCGAAGAAGCGGTCGTTGGCCGCCGGGCTCACCGACACCGAGGTCGCGCCCTGCTTCTCGGCCGCGGTGATCACCCGGGTGGTGATCCGCATCGCGTTCTCCACCATCACATGCCAACTACTGCCGCTCCAGGCGAAAGGGCCGAAGACGAGGAAGTGGTTCGGCAGATCCGGCATGCACACGCCCTCGTAGGCCTTGGCGCGGTGCTGGTCGTAGAACTCGGCGAGGTCGAAACCGTCGCGACCCCGAACCGGGCGGCGGCGATACGGCTCGGGACTCTGACTCATCTCGAAGCCGGTAGCCAGGACCAGCACGTCGATCGGCCGCTCGGTGCCGTCGGCGGTGCGGATCCCGGTGGCCGTGGCCCGGTCGATCGGCTCGGTGACCAGGTCGACGCTGTCCTTGGTGTAGGCCTTGTAGTAGCGGTTGGAGACGCTCGGCCGCTTGCACCCGAACCCGTAGGTGGGGGTGAGCTTGCGCCGCAGCTCCCGATCGCGGACCTGGGTGAACAGGAATGCGCGGCAGGCCCAGTTGGGAATCAGGGTCAGCGGTGCGATCTGTTTGCCGTAGACGGTGATCCCGACCAGGCCGACCTCCACGGCCGCCGCGACGACGCCGCGGATCGCCGATTGCAGCACCGGCGCGTAGCGGAAGGCGGTGCGCACCGGCGCCGGGATGGCGAAGTCCGGCTTGGCGAAGACCCAGATCGCCCGGCGCTGATAGACGTCGAGGTGGCCGGCCCGGTCGGCGAGTTCGGGTACCAGCTGCACCGAGGTGGCACCGGTCCCGATCACCGCGACGCGTTTGCCGGCGAGGTCGTAGTCGTGATCCCACGCCTGGGTCTGGATCACCTTGCCGCCGAAGTCGGCCAGTCCGGGAATGTCGGGGACGCGCGGCTCGACGAAGGCCCCGACCGCGGAGATCACGTACTTCGCCGTCACGGTGCGGCCGTCGGCCAGGCCGATCCGCCAGTGCTGCGCCCGCTCGTCCCATTCGCGCAGCACCACGTCATGGCGCAGGCGCAGGTGGCGGTCCAGGTCGTAGTCGGCGACGAGGCTCTCGATGTAGGCGCGGACCTCGGCTCCCTTGGGGAAGGTCCGCGACCAGTCGGGGTTCTTCGCGAAGGAGAACTGGTAGACGATGCCCGGGACGTCGACGGCGACGTCGGGATAGGTGTTGGAGTACCAGGTGCCACCCACGCCGTCGGAGCGTTCGAAGATGACGAAGTCGTCCAGACCGGCCTGTTTCAGGGCGATACCCATCCCGAGTCCGCCGAACCCGGCCCCGATGATGACGGCGAGGTGGTCGTGGTCACCGGTGGCCGGTGCGCCTCCGGGCAGCTTCTTCAGCTTCGGTTCGCGGGCCATCATCGGTCGCCCCCGCCCAGGGTGTCGGCGTCCTGCGCCTGCACGGTGATCCGCGCGTCGTATTCCGCGCGGGCAACCTTGTCGTAGGGCTCCAGGGTTCGATCCGCGCCGACGATGCGCCGGCCCAGCAGCCAGAGCCGTTCCGGCACGACGTGATAGGAGCGCAGCACCGGTAGCGTTCCCCGTGGCGCCCCGACGACCGCTGGCCGTCTATGCAGCGTCCCCACGGCACGCCTGGCCACCGACTCCGGCGAGAGGATCCCGCGCCGTTCCCACCACTTGAACGGGATGCCGGTGACGAGGTCGGTTTGGACCGCCGACGGCATGACCACCGAGATGGTGACCCCGGTCCCCAGCAGTTCCTCGCGGGCACTGCGCGCGAATCCGGTGGCCGCGTGCTTGGCGGCGACATAGGTGGCCAGGCCCGGCGAGTGGATGGCCCCCGCGGCGGAGGTGACGTTGATGAAGTGACCGCGACCGCGCCCGATCATCCGCGGCGCCAGGATCTGGAGCGAGTGGTAGTGGGCCCAGAAGTTCACGTCCATCGTCGCCTTCGCGACGCCGAGCTCCTCGTCGAGGACCGGTCCGACCGGCATGATCCCGGCGTTGTTGACGACGATGTCGATCGGGCCGATCGTGGCCTCGATCAGGTCGACCGCCGATTCGTACCGTTGTGCGTCCCGGACGTCGAGCTCGATTCCGGTGGCGTTGGTCCCGAGCCGCTCGGCGGCGGTCTTGGCGTCGACCTCGGACAGGTCGGCGACGACCACCCGCGAGCCGGCCGCGATCAGCATCTCGGCGATGGCGTAGCCGATGCCGCGGGCGCCGCCGGTGACGAGCGAAACCGACTGCGCCACGGGAATCTCGGTGAATTTCACGGTGCTACTTTCCGGTCGCGGCGGCGGACCGCGGCCTGGTGGCTGGGGCCGGCACGGGATGCGGCGCGGCACGGAATCGATAGGCGTCCAGATCGACGTTGCGGCTCTGCCGCCGCGCGCCGAAGAGGCTGGTGGGACGGATGTAGGGCATGTCGCCGGCGGAGTTCACGTAGTAGGTGCGCAGGCCGGCGTTGACGGTGTTGAAGTAGTAGTCGATGTTCTCGTCGTTGCGGCGGATCATCGCGTGATAGTCGTCGTGGGCCTGCTGGCTGACCTCGGCGACGGTCTCCCCGCGGTCGAGCGCAGCGGCGATCACGTTGACCGAATGCGACGACGAGATCTCGACGAGTTCGTGCCAGCCGGTCCCGATCCACGAGTAGGGCCCGACGAGCATCCACCGGTTGGGCAGCTTGGGCACCGCGACCGACTGGTAGGCCTGCAGCTTCTCGGTGTTGTAGAAGGTGCCAAGGTCGAAGCCGTCCCGACCGACGACCGCGCCCTCGACATAGCTCTCCGGATCGGAGAACAGGTGGTAGCCGGTCGCCAGCACGATCGCGTCGAATCGATGGTGCTCGCCGTCGGCGGTGACGATCCCGTCGTCGACGATCCGGTCGATCGGCGTCGTGACGAGCGAGACGTTGTCCCGGTTGAAGGCCTGCAGGAAGGAGTTGGACAGCGTCGGGCGCTTCCCGAGTGCTCCGTAGCCGGGCATCAGCTTCTCGCGCGCATCCTCGTCGCGGACGACAGCGCGCAGGTACCGCCGGTACAGCGCGCGGCTGATCGCGTCGAATCTCGGCGCGGCCCAACGGAACAGCGGTCGCGGGGTCTGATAGACCAACCGCAGCGCGGCCTCGATGACCAGGTTCGCGATCCCCGACAGCGGCGGTCCGACGATCCGGCCGGCCATCAGCCGGCTCACCGTCGGCGACAGGGCGAAGTCCGGTTTGGGCAGCGCCCACACCGGTGTGCGCTGGAAGACCTCGAGCGCGCCGACCTCCGGTGCGATCGACGGCGTGATCTGCACCGAACTGGCACCGGTTCCGATGACCGCGACGCGTTTGCCGGTCAGGTCGTAGTCGTGGTCCCAGTCGTTGGGCCGCAGGATCGTGCCGGTGAAGTCCTGGTAGCCGGGAATTCCGGGGTCGTCCTTGGCGGTGATGTAGGCACCGACCGCCGAGATGACGAAGCGCGCGGTGATCTCGCGGCCGTCCCCGGTGGTCAGGCGCCAGAGGCCCGACTCGTCGTCCCACTTCTCCGCGACGATCCGGGTGCCCCACTGCGCGTGGTCGTAGAGTCCGTAGCGGCGGGCGACCTCGCGGTGGTATTCCCAGACGTCCGCGCCCTTGGGGAACATCCGCGTCCAGCCCGGATTGCGGGCGAAGGAGTACTGATAGGTGAAGCCGGGGACGTCGACACCGAGACCGGGATAGTGGTTGTCGCGCCAGCTGCCGCCGAAGTCGCTCGCCTGGTCGAGGATGACGAAATCGTCGATCCCCTTGTCCTGCAATAGGACTGATGCACAGATGCCGCCCGGTCCGGCGCCGATGACGGCGACGAGATAGTCGGGTTCGAGGGTCGCGGTCATATCAGGCTGCCTCGTTCCGGCCGGCCGTCCCGAGCACGGCGGTGAGGTGGTCGGCGATGGACGCGATGGCCAGGCGACCTTCGGCGATGAGGTCGGCGCCGGCCTGGAAGACGTGGAACTGCCCGTCGTAGACCTCCAACCGCACGTCCCCGCCAGCGTCGAGCATCGCGGCGACGAACTGCTCGGCGTCGGGCAGCAACCGTTCCCGGCCGCCGACCTGCACCAGCGTCGGCGGCAGGGTAGCGAGTTCGCCGGCGGGGTCGGCGACGATCGTGCGCAGTTCGGCCATCGACTCGGGGCTCTGCTCGCCGCGGTCGATCATCCGCGCGAAGGCCGCGAAGGCGTTGCGCGGGAACACCGGGTCTCCCTGAGGTGCCGAAGCCTTGGCCTCCGGGTCGAAATCGACGAGCGGCGAGATCATCGTCACCGCGCCGACGCGATCACCCCGGCGCGCGGCCAGCAGTGCGACATGGGCGGCGAGGAATCCGCCGGCCGAGTCCCCGACGATCGCGATACGCTCCGGCGGGTAGCCGGCGGCGATCAGGCAGTCCAGGCCGTCGAGGCAATCGGCCACCCCGTCGGTTACCGAGTGACCGGGCAACAGCCGGTAGTCGACGACGAGCGCGGGCACCCCGGTCGCGGAGACGATGCGCGACACCAGGCGACGGTGGCTGTTGATCCCCCCGACGAGGAAGGCGCCGCCGTGCAGGTACAGGATCGCGGCGTCGGCGGCCGAGACCTGCGCCGGCGCGAGCAGTTCGGCTCGGCAGCGGGGAAGTTCGACGGGGGTGCGGATGGTGCCCCGAAGCGCGGGCAGGACCATCGTCACGCGGTCGAAGAGTCCGTACGGCCACGGCAGGAACGGCATCGAGGCCCAGAGCCAGATCACCGGTTTGACGAACAACCTCAAGACCAGCGACACGAGCCGGGTGGCGCCCGACTCCCCCTGCCGGTGGACCACTGTCTCCGCGCCGTGCGCACGAGTCATCGGAGTCTCCTATCGCGATTCAGAAAAACAGACTGACACACCAGTCCTAAAATGTCGAGGGATACTCCGAGTTACGCGATTATTCGTCCCGACCTTGGTGCCATTGCGCGATCTGCTCCCCCATCTCCGTCGCCGGTCCGCTCATCGAGAGCACCTCGCGGGCGATCGCCGACCACGGCGCGCTCGCCTCGAGTCGGCCGAGCAACGCGCAGGTCGCCAGCTCGTTGCGCCTGCCGAAGGCATGGGCCTCCATCAACGCCTGACCGGCCATCGTCGCGGCGTGCTCCCCCTGCAACATGAGGGCGGCGGCGGCCGATCGCGCGGCCACCGACGACGTGATGCGACGCGAGTCGTCGCGCAGATGCCACCCGACGACATCCCCGATGTAGTCGGCGAAGCCCGCCGCGCTGGCCCGCTCCTCGTCGACGACGAACCCCGCCTCAGCCGCCAACCGGAAGGCGGCGTCGACCTCGCCGCGCAGCAACGAACTGAACACCAGGCGTTCGACGACGAGTTCGGCCTTCGACAGTTCGATGCAGAGGCCGTAGTCGACGAACCCGACCCGGCCGTCGGGCAGCACGAGCACGTTGCCCGGGTGCGGATCGGCGACGAATTTGCCGATCCGGTACATCTCCCCGCAGTAGAACCGGTAGATCGTCTCGCCGATCCGGTCCCGCTGCTCCTGCGGCAGCAGGCAGGCCTCGTCGAAGGGCATCGCGTCGAGCCACTGTGAGACCAGCACCTCGTCGGTACACAGTTCGGGCACGACCCCGGGCACGACGAAGGCGGGATGCCCGGCATAGCGCTGCGCGAAGGCCTGCTGATCGGCCATCTCGCCGAGGAAGTCGAGTTCACGGGTGATCTGCCGGATGACCTCCTCGACGATGGCCGCCCCGTTGGCCGCCGGGAGGTATTTGGCGAGCGAACGGGACAGCATCCGCAGGTTCTTGAGATCGGCGCGGACCATCTGGTCGATGTTGGGATACTTCACCTTGACGGCGACGTCGCGCCCGTCGCGCAACCGCGCCCGGTAGACCTGGCCGATCGAGGCCGCCGCCATCGGCTCCGACAGCTCGCCGATCTCGGGGTAGCGCGCACCGAGCGAGCGCCGGAGCACCTCGGTCATGGCCGCGTCGTCCCATCGCGGCACCGCGTTGTAGAGCGGCGCGAGCCGTCGGGCGAACTCGGCGCGCGTCTCGCGGTCGGAGATCCCGAGTCCGACGACCCCGATCACCTGACCGAGCTTCTGGGCGGCGCCGCGCATGCCGCCGGCCGTCATAACGATGTCGTCGGCGAGCTTGAGCAACGACTTGTCCCGGGCGGCGGCATCCCGCTCCGGTCCGCGCAGCGGCGCCATCGCCGCGTTCAGCGCTCCGCGCCCGGCGTGCCGGGCGACGACTCCTCCGACCTTCCCGCCCCGCCGCACCCGACTGCGCGCGAGCCGCTTGCCGTCGCCGTCCGGGGTATCACTCATCTCGCCAGCCTAACCAGCGCGACGGATACCGGCGCGACGAATCAGGGCTGCGCGTCGCCCGTGCTCAACGCATCGATTCCGCGGAGGAAGTAGTCGATCGCCGGCCACGTGTGGGCCGCCGCATCGGGCCCGGCGAGGAGGCCGAGGTGGCTCGACTCCACGGTCGAGAACTCGACGAGCGGTGCGCCGCTGAGCAATTCGACGCCGTGCCGCGCCGCCGCCCACGTGCAGAGCGCGTCGCGGTGGCTGCCGAACAACTGCACCGGCACCTCGATCGTGCCGAGATCGACCTTGAGACCGTCGAAGTCGAGATGGCCGGTCCGCAACTCGCCGCGATAGATGAAGCTCTGCCACATCTGTTCGGCCAGTCGCCCCGGGTAGCCGGGGAAGTCGTCTTGGAAGCGGTCGATCGCCTCCATGCGCCGCAGCTTCTCGGTCTCGGTGAGGTTGGTGGCGATGAACCACGGCTTCTTGAGTTCGCGGTCCCACGAGGTCGCCCGGTAGGCCACCTTGACCAGCGGCGCGGGAATGCCGCCGAGCAGTCGCAGCGCCGCGGTCGGCGCCATGCCGCCGGTCGGACGGGTCAGGGTGCGGGCCAGCGGATAGCCGGGCAGCGCGTCGTAGTCCAGCGGCGTCGCGACGGTCACGATGCTGCGCACCGACCCGCGATCTGCGGGCGGGAGCGCGGCCGTCGTCAGCAGCGACAGCGTGCCGCCGAGGCTCCAGCCGTACAGGTCCACCTGTGCCGGCACGTCTCCGGCGTCGGCGCCGGACCGGTAGTCGTCGAGGACCCGGCCGATGGCCTCCGGGATGATGTCGGTGATGAAATCGGCGAAGCCCAGGCCGCGGTCGGCGTAGGCGATCTCGCCGAAGTCCAGGACGTAGGGCACCCGGCCGGAGTCGCGCAGGTGCGCGACGACGGAATGCTCAGGCGACAGGTCGTAGCAGCTCGCCGGCGCCGCGATTGGCGGGACGAGTAAGACGGGTGCGCGCCCGGCCGCACGCGCGGCGCTCACCTGCTCGTCGTCGGCGTAGCGCCGCAGGCCACGGTGCTCGTCGTCGGCGAGAAGCACGCTGTCGGTCCGGTGCGGCGTGTCGATCCCGCCGCCGAACGTCAGCGACCACAGGTTGCGCAGACCCCGCTGCGCCGCAGCCAGATCCGGCGCGGGCAAGTCGGGCAGATCGAAAAGACCAGTCATGCCCGCAATCTTACTAAGCAGTCAGATCGGACTCAGCCCCACGGGCGGCCCTCGACCCAATAAGCCTGAGATTTCACGGCGGCGCGGGCCAGGCCGCACTCCTTGCGGAGCAGCGCGGTGATGGCGCGGGTCGACTTCATCTCGGTGGCGACCCAGCCGTGGTAGCCGGTGGCGTCGAATGCGTCCGCGGCGATCGCCTCGACGATGGCCCGGCCGTCCGCGCCGCGCGGGACCCACTCGACGCGGTGGTGCTCGCGCGAGCGCAGCGGGAGGGTGAACTCGTCGTCGTGCTGGTACTCCATCCAGATCGTCACGGGGACATCCGGCGCGTCCGAGGCCGCGATCGCGTCGAGCAACGAGTTGACCGCGGGCAGCGAGGCCGCGTCCCCGGCGATGAGCCAGCCGTCCGCGGCCGGCTGCGGCAGGTCGAATTTGGAGCCCATCACGGTCGCGGTGATCTCGTCGCCGAGGTGGGCGGCCTGCGCCCACCGGGCCGCGGCACCGTCGTGGACGGCGAACTCGACGGCGAAGGTGCCCGCCACCGGATTCGGGTCGACCAGGGTGTAGGCGCGCTGGTGCAGCTTTCCGTCGTCCTCGAACCACATGCGCACCCACATCGTCGGGTGAATCGGATGGGTCGAAAGCAACCCGCCGTCGCGGAAGTGGATGCGCAGGTAGTGCTCGGTGATCCTCTCGACGCCGGTGACGGTCAGCACGAAATCGTCGGCGCCCAGCAGCTTCAGGACGGCGCCCTGCCAGCCGCGCGACGGCACTCTCACAACACCTGTACTCATGCAGAGTAGGTTAGCGTAACCTAATCTTCCCGTCGACCCCGTGACGCTGACGCGACTCAGACCGCCGCGAGTGGGACCACTCCCGGATGGTTGTCCAGGTAGTGACGGGTGAAGGTGCACACCGGGCGCAGCCGCGCGCCGGTCTGCTTGATGTAGTCGACGGCACTGCCGGTGAGGCGGGTCGCCAGACCCTGGCCGGTGTACTCGTCGTAGAGCACGGTGTGCAGCACGGTGACGACTTCACCCGCCTCGTCCTTCTCGGCGTGGTAGCCCAGAACTCCGACGAGATCGCCCGCGACCCAGAGTTCGAACCGTTCCCGGTCCGGGTTGTGCTGGATCTGGCTGATTTGCGCCATGACCTGGGCGGACGGCGTGGGCGCCGCCTGTTGTGCCGACTTCTTCCGAAACGCCATCACTGCCTCCCTACGAGTTTCCCCGGTCCGACGCGCTCGTTGCGCTTGTGACATCACTCACACTATACCCGGTGTGACGCAAGTGATAGGAGTGACGATTGACTCGACGCCGAGCCGAGACTCCCCGGTGACCGTAGGCCACATCGACGCCGCCTCCTGCCGTACTCTGGACGCGCGGCTTTCCGCATCCACAACCAGATAACGCGGGGGCTCTCGCGCACCGAGGGCTGAGATGGCGACAGGCGGTCGCCGACCGCCTGAACCTGTCCGGGTAATGCCGGCGTAGGGAGTCCCCATGAGCACACGTGTGCCCGCAGCAGCCACCACCGTCACCACCGGCCCGATCGAGGGCAGCACGAAGCACTATCTCACCGTCGACGGGCTGCGCATCCCGCAGCGCCGCGTCCACCTGACCAACGGCGAGCATCTCGACCTCTACGACACCTCCGGGCCGTACACCGACGACACCGCCACCATCGACCTCGACGCCGGGCTGGCACCCACCCGCGACGAATGGCGCCGTCCCGAGCCCGTCGACGGGGCGTCGACGCAGCTGGCGTGGGCGCGCGCCGGCATCGTCACCGACGAGATGACCTTCATCGCGGCGCGCGAGGGCGTCGAGCCGGAACTGGTCCGCAGCGAGGTCGCCCGCGGCCGGGCGGTCATCCCGGCCAACCACCGCCACCCCGAGTTGGAGCCGACGATCATCGGCAAGAAGTTCCTGGTGAAGATCAACGCCAACATCGGCAACTCCGCGGTGTCGAGTTCCATCGCCGAGGAGGTCGAGAAGATGGTGTGGGCCACCCGCTGGGGCGCCGACACGATCATGGACCTCTCCACCGGCAAGGACATCCACCAGACCCGCGAGTGGATCATGCGCAACTCCCCCGTCCCGGTGGGCACCGTGCCGATCTACCAGGCACTGGAGAAGGTCAACGGCGACCCGACGAAGCTCACCTGGGAGATTTACCGCGACACCGTGATCGAGCAGGCCGAGCAGGGCGTCGACTACATGACCGTGCACGCCGGGGTCCTGCTGCGCTACGTGCCGCTGACCGCCAAGCGGGTCACCGGCATCGTCTCGCGCGGCGGGTCGATCATGGCCGCGTGGTGCCTGGCCCACCACGAGGAATCCTTCCTCTACACCCACTTCGATGAGCTCTGCGAGATCTTCGCCCGCTACGACATCACCTTCTCCCTCGGCGACGGCCTGCGCCCCGGGTCGATCGCCGATGCCAACGACGAGGCCCAGTTCGCCGAGCTGCGCACCCTGGGCGAACTCACCGCCATCGCCCAGCGCCACGGCGTCCAGGTGATGATCGAGGGGCCGGGGCACGTGCCGATGCACAAGATCGCGGAGAACGTGCGGTTGGAAGAGGAGCTGTGCAACGAGGCGCCGTTCTACACCCTGGGACCGCTGGCCACCGACATCGCGCCCGCCTACGACCACATCACCTCGGCGATCGGCGCCGCGATGATCGCGCAGGCCGGCACCGCGATGCTCTGCTACGTCACCCCCAAGGAGCACCTGGGCCTGCCCAACCGCGACGACGTGAAGACCGGCGTCATCACCTACAAGATCGCCGCACACTCCGCCGACCTCGCCAAGGGGCATCCGCGCGCCCAGGAGCGCGACGACGCGCTGAGCAAGGCCCGGTTCGAGTTCCGCTGGACCGACCAGTTCAACCTGGCGCTCGACCCCGACACCGCACGGGAGTTCCACGACGAGACGATGCCGGCCGAGCCGGCCAAGACCGCCCACTTCTGTTCGATGTGCGGGCCGAAGTTCTGCTCGATGCGCATCTCCGCCGACGTGCGCGCCTACGCGGCGGAGAACGGGTTGGAGACCGCGGCGGACATCGAGGCGAAGATCGCCGCCGAGATGGCCGCGAAATCCGCCGAGTTCGCCGACCACGGCAACCAGGTCTATCTGCCGATCAGCGAGAGTGTCTGAGCATGAGTCAGACCCCCGAGCTGCTCCCCGTCGGCCCCGAGGGTGAGACGCCCGTGCGGGTGCTGACCATCGCCGGCTCGGACTCCGGCGGCGGTGCCGGCATCCAGGCCGACATGCGCAGCTTCGCGTTGATGGGCGTGCACGCCTGCGTGGCCGTGACGGCCGTCACCGTGCAGAACTCGACGGGTGTGTCCGGGTTCCAGGAGATCGATCCGCCGATCGTCGCCGACCAGATCCGGGCCGTCGTCACCGACATAGGAGTTGGTGCGGCCAAGACGGGCATGCTCGCCTCCGGCGCCATCATCGACGCGGTCGTCGACGCCTGTGTGGAATTGGGCACCGGCGGCGACGGGCCGATCCCGCTCGTCGTCGATCCCGTCTGCGCGTCGATGCACGGCGACCCGCTGCTGGCCGCCGACGCCCTCGACGACCTGCGCGGCAAGCTGATCCCGCGCGCCACCGTCGTCACCCCCAACCTCGACGAGGTCGCGTTGATCACCGGGATCGAGGTCGTCGACGGGGAGTCCCAGCGCGCCGCGGCGCGGGCGTTGCACGACTTGGGCGCGCGGTGGGCGCTGGTGAAGGGCGGGCACCTGCGCTCCAGCGATCACAGCCCCGACCTGCTCTACGACGGGGCCGAATTCCTCGAGATCGACCACGAGCGCATCGACACCCCGCACGACCACGGTGCCGGGGACACCTTGGCCGCGGGGCTCACGGCGGCCTTGGCGCACGGTTACTCGGTACCCGACGCGCTGCGGTTCGCGAAGGGGTGGGTGACGCGCTGTCTGCGGGCCGCCTACCCGCTCGGCGAGGGGCACGGGCCGGTGAACCCGCTGTGGCGGGTGGGTGGCGGATTCGGCGAAAGTCGGTAGGGTCGCAGCAGAGTCCACGCACGTAACCAAGAACAGTCGATCCGGCGATTCGTCGCCTCGGGAGTGGTAGCCGCGCAATCCACGCAGCAGCATGTGCCGACGCAGCAAACGGTCCACCGGGCCATCGCGGCGTCGGCGATCGGCAATGCCACCGAGTGGTTCGACTACGGCGTGTACGCCGCGACCACCACCTACCTCACGCACGCCTTCTTCCCGGGAACCCTCGGCAGCATCGGCACGATGCTCGGCTTCGCCGTCTCCTTTGTCCTGCGCCCACTCGGCGGCTTCATCTGGGGGCCGATCGGGGATCGGATCGGCCGCAAACACGTCCTCGCGCTCACGATCCTGCTGATCTCGCTGGCGACCGCGCTGATCGGCGTGCTCCCCACGCATGCGGTCGTCGGGGTGTGGGCGCCGATCCTGCTGATCTCCCTGCGCGTGGTGCAGGGATTCTCCACCGGAGGCGAATACGGCGGCGCCGCGACCTTCATGGCCGAGTACGCCCCCGACGCCAAACGCGGCCGCTACGGGAGCTTCCTCGAAGTCGGCACGATGGCCGGGTTCGCCGGCGGAACCGCGATAGTCCTGATCCTGGAACTGGTGTTGTCCCACGACGCGATGTCGACCTGGGGGTGGCGCCTGCCCTTCCTGCTGGCCCTGCCGCTCGGGCTGGTCGGGCTCTACCTGCGGTCGCGGTTGAACGATTCACCGGTGTTCGACGAGGTCAGCAGCAAGACCGACCAGACCGCGGTGTCGACGTGGGGCGCGCTGCGCCGTACCGTCGTGCGGTACTGGAAGCCGATCCTGATCATGTTCGGGATGGTCGTCGCGCTCAACGTCTGCAACTACACGCTGCTGGCCTACCAACCGGCTTATCTGCGGAACACGATCGGGCTGTCCGAGAAGGGCAGCTCGGTGGTAGTCCTGATCGGCCAGCTGTTGATGATGGTCATGATCCCCGTCTTCGGCGCCCGCTCGGATCGGGTCGGGCGCAAGCCGATGTGGTGGATCTCCCTGACCGGCCTGTTCGTCTTCGCGTTGCCGATGTACTGGTTGATGGGTCGCGGATTCGGTTGGGCGATAGTCGGATTCGCCGTGCTGGGGCTGCTCTACATCCCGCAGCTGTCCACCATCTCGGCGACCTTCCCGGCGATGTTCCCCACCCAGGCCCGCTACGCCGGCTTCGCCATCTCCTACAACGTCTCGACGGCGGCCTTCGGCGGTACCGCTCCGCTCGTCAACGATTGGGTGGTCGCCAAGAGCGGCTGGTCCCTCTTCCCCGCCGCCTACATGATGGGCGCATGCGTGATCGGGATGGTCGCGCTGTGCTTCCTGCGCGAGACGGCCGGCGTCTCCATCCGCGGCACCAAGACGCCGAACCGCGGTGCCGAACCGCAACTGGCGTAGCGCACGGGATCAGGGGGTGCGCGCCGGCGAGGAGGCCTGCGCCCAGAACCGTTGCGGAATCCGGCCGGCGTGACGGGCCAGGTGACCGGCGAGCACGGCGTGGCGCATCGCGGTCGCCATCGCGGTCGGGTCCTCGGCGCGGGTGACGGCGGTGGCCAGCAGCACCGCGTCGCATCCCAATTCCATCGCCAGCGCGGCGTCAGAGGCGGTGCCGATCCCGGCGTCGAGGACGACCGGCACCGTCGCCCGGGCGACGATGAGTTCGATGTTGTGCGGGTTGCGGATCCCCAGACCGGTGCCGATCGGCGCGCCGAGCGGCATCACCGCGGCGACCCCGACATCCTGCAGTCGCAGCGCGAGTACCGGGTCGTCGTTGGTGTAGGCCATGACGGTGAACCCTTCGTCGACGAGGGCCTGCGCCGCGTCGAGGGTTTCGATCGGGTCGGGCAGCAGCGTCTTGTCGTCGGCGACGACCTCGAGCTTGACCAGATCGGTCTGCGTGGCCTCCCGCGCGAGTTGGGCGGTGAGCAGCGCCTCCGCGGTCGTGTGGCAGCCGGCGGTGTTGGGCAGGACGGCGATTCCCAGTCGCCGCAGCAATTCGATGACCCCGGTCCCGTGCTCGGCGCTGACCCGGCGCATGGCGACGGTGGTGAGTTCGGTGCCGCTGGCCACCAGGGCCGATTCGAGAGCGGCGAGGTTCGTCGCCCCGCCGGTGCCCATGATGAGGCGCGAGCCGAAGTCGCGCCCGCCGACTCGGAAGGCCTCAGCCACCCTGGACCGCCGTGACGATCTCCACCACGTCGTCGGGCCGGAGCTCGGTCTGCGCCCAACTGCCGCAGGGCACCACGAAGCCGTCGACCGCGACGGCGATCCCGCGGTCAGGCAGGCCGAGTTCGGTGACCAGACCGGTCACCGTGGTGCCGGCGGGCAGGGTCCGCTCGTCGCCGTTGACGGTGACGGCTATCGAAGTACCTGTCGCGCGAGTCATGGATCCAGGTTAGCCCGCCAGCAGGCGCACGACGCGGGCCGCGGTGTCGGGCGCGAGCACGATCCCGTTGCGGCCGTGCCCCGCGGCGACGACCGTGCGCGCGTCGACGCGCTCGATGATCGGCAGCCCGTCGGCCGAGCAGGGTCGGATACCCGCCGCGGCCTCGGCGAGGTCGTAGGTGGCCAGACCGGGCATGATCTCGACGGCGTCGGCCAGCAGGTCCGCGACCCCGCCGGCGCGGGGCGCGTGGTCGTCGAGGGCCGACGGCTCGTACTGGGTCGCGCCGACGACGACGCCGTCGGCACGCGGCACGAGGTAGACGTCGCGCCCCTCGACGCGGGCGCGCACGACCCTCGTCGGGACCGGCACCGACTCGCGGTTGCGGTGCAGGCGCAGGATTTCGCCTTTCGCCGGGACCAGTGCGATCTCGGGCAGCAGTCGCGGCGTCGCCATTCCCGCCGCGACGAGCACCTGGTCGGCGGTCACATCGGAGAGAGCGGTGATCGCGATGCGATGCCAATGCGCCCCGGCGTCGACGAGGGCGATGCGCAGCGCGGCGAGCAGGCGCCGGTTGTCCAGCGCACCTTCGCCGACGGCGAGGTAGCCGCTGTGGACGCGGGTGGACAGCGAGCGTTCCAACGCCCTGGCCTCGCGCGCCCGCAGCGGGCGCAGCCGGTCCCCGCCCACCTGCTCGGACCACACGAATTGGGCCATCTGCCGCAGGTATTCGCCGTCGGCCGCGGTGGTGGCGACGATCAGCGAGTCCTCGGCCGTGCGGATCCCCGGATCGCCGAGCCGGTCGATCCAGTCCGGCCACATCGCCGACGATGCCGCCGACCGGTCCAGCAGTCGGCCCTCACCCGGATGGCCCTCGCCGAGCGCGCCGAGCATGCCCCCGGCCACCTGTGCCGCGCGTCGTGTCGGGCCGGCGTCGTAGACGTCGACCTGCCACCCGGCGTCAGCGGCGGCCAATGCGCAGATCCGCCCGATGATGCCCCCGCCGATCACCGCGAGGGTCGGTCGGCGCGCGGTGTCCATCACCTCAGCAGCGTATCGCTACCGTTGATCCCATGAACCGCCGCGAGCGTCTCGCCACCGCCGTGCTGTACCTCTGCACCGATGCCCGCCGGGAACGCGGCGACCTGCTCGATTTCGTCGCCGCCGCCCTCGACGGCGGGGTGGACATCGTGCAGCTGCGCGACAAGGGATCGCCGGGCGAACAGCGGTTCGGGGCCCTGGAGGCCGGTCCGGAACTGGAGTTGCTGGCCGCGCTCAAGGAGCTGACGACGCGCGCCGGCGCACTGCTGGCCGTCAACGACCGGGCCGACATCGCGGTGGTCGCCGGAGCCGACATCCTCCACGTCGGACAGGACGATCTCCCCCCGGCGACGGCCCGACGACTGGTCGGCGACGACGTCATCCTCGGCCTGTCGAGCCACGACGCCGCGCAGGCATCGGCGGCGGCCGTGGACCCGGCCGTCGACTACTTCTGCGTCGGCCCCTGCTGGGCGACCCCCACCAAGCCGGGGCGGGCCGGGACGGGCCTCGACCTGGTCGACCATGCCGCCGCGCTGGGGACCGATCGGCCGTGGTTCGCCATCGGCGGCATCGACGAGCAGCGCGCGCCCGAGGTCGTGGCTGCCGGAGCGCGGCGGATCGTCGTCGTGCGCGCCCTCACCGCGGCCGACGACCCGAAGGCAGCAGCAGAAGCGTTGCGTGCGGCGATCAATGCCTGACCTCACTCGTCACAGGATGGCGTAGCCGAGCCGGGTACACAGCCGCGCTTCCACGCCCGACGTCTCACTCGGGACCGGCTTGACCGGGGTCGAGTTCACGCGGTTCCGATTCGGGCGGGTCGGGTCCCCTTCGGTGAACCGGGCCCGCAATCGCCGGATGCTCTGATGGGCGAGGTCCTGCGGATGATGGCTGTCGTTGATCCTCGGCCGGCCGAGCTCGCCGCGGCCGTCGCGCAACCGCCATTCGACTCGTCCGGCCTGCGGCCCGTGCCGTCGGAAGGTCGTCTCCCACTGGCCGGGCCCGTCGCCGACCCGGCGGTTGTGACGACCCGAGGCGGCAGCCAGCTTGTCGACGTCGGTGCGTCCGCCCTTGGCCCAGTCGGGCAGGTGGTGGGCCTCGGTGAAGATGAATGGGGTGTCGTCGTCGGGGGCCGTACCGCCACGATCCCGGGCGAAGATCGCCAGGCGCTGACCGAAGGTGGCCTTCCGCTTGGAGCGGCCGTGATACAGCACCTCGGTGGTGTGATTCTGGAATACGACGAGCGACTGGTCGGCCCGGGCGGCCAACTCCACCAGGTCGCGGACTGGGACCAAGGTGCCGGTCGTGGACAGGGCGGTCCCCGCGCGCTTGACGATGTCGGCGAGCGGGGCGGTGAACACCAGCTGGGTGGCGATGCGATTCGGCCTGCCGAGTCCCTCGTGACCGATGACGTAGTCGCACATCGCCTCGAGCGCATCGTGGGCGCGCTGCTCTGGGCTGCGTCGATCCCGTTGCCGGGCGTCGGCCAGTCGCGCCTGCGACGCGTCGTCAGACCCCAGCTCGTCGATCGAACCGAATAGGCGCTGCTGCTCGTCGTCGTCACGGTTGTTCATTCCCGGTGCGGCCATACCGGCGAAGATCAGCTCGATCTTCGCGCGCAGCGTCGGGGTGAGGTTCCCCAGGAGCCTGGACATCAGCTGCTGGTCCTGGCTCCCGATGGTGATCGTGCGCTGACGCTTGCGGTCCCGCTCGTCACATAGGGCCCCGTCGGGGTCGAGGTAAGTCAGCAGGCAAATCCCGGCCTTACGAAGCTCCTGCGGGGTCAGGTCGGCCGCCATCGCGGCCAGGTCCCGCTCGGCCTGCTCGACGACCTCGACGGGCAACTTGGCCGGAATCCGGCGGATGACGGCGCGGATCTCGTCGACGTGGGCACCACTGACAACGCCCTCGGCCACAGCCGCCGCCGTAGCTGGAAACTCCGGTGCTCGCGTCTCCCCGGTCATGCCGGTGAGCCGAGCGATCTTCTCCGCGCGCCGGTACCGCTTCTTGGCTTCCGATCGACCGAGTCGCAGCCCTTTGGCCAGCCATGTCATCGGGTGGGTGAAACCGTCGCGAGCGTACGCACAGCGGTCGTTGATCTCGGTGAACAACTGGGCATCGACGCCCTCCTGCGCACAGCGCACGGCCTCCAGGGAACGTGCGGCCGCCAGCAACTCATCTTCGGTCTCGGCCGCCCACACTGCGGTCGCGAGCTTGTCCACGGCAGCCCGAATCGTTGCGATCAGGTCGGTCGGAGACTGCGGCAACAAGGGTTCGTCCGGCAACGCGGGCTCGACGGTCATCGGATTCACCTCCCTGCCAACCTTGCGCAATCAACGTGTTGTGCTACGAGCTCAGACTATCGACGGGGTCTGACAAAGCCGGGCCGGTCGGCGTCTAGCGTCGGACCGGTGAGGGACACCAACGAAATCTCGGCACTTCTCTTCGATCTACAGGGCACCGCGACGGATTTCTACACCCCGGTGAGCGCGGCTCTGCGCCAGGCTTTCCCCGGCGCCGATGTGGACGAATTGGTGAGCCGCTGGCGTGCGGCCTATTTCGAGCAGACCGGACCGGATTCGCCCGCCGACGAACAGTGGGTCTCGGTCCACGCCATCTACCGGACCGCGCTCGACGAGGTGCTGCGCGAGGCCGGGATCGACGCCGACGACGAGCTCTGCGAAGGTCTCGCACGAAGCTGGCAGCGCCTCGAGCCGTGGCCCGACTCGGTGACCGGACTGGCCCGGCTGCGCTCCCGCTTCACGACGGCGACGCTGTCCAATGCCGACGTCGCCGCAGCGGTGCGGATCGTGAAGCATGCGGGCCTGCCGTTCGACGCGGTCTTCACCGCGGAGATGGCCGGCGCCTTCAAACCCGACCCGCGCACCTACCTGACCGCGGCGCGCTACCTGGACACCCCGCCGGAGCAGATCATGATGGTCGCCTGCCACAAGTACGACCTGCGCGCCGCGGCGAGCCTGGGATTCGCCACCGCTTTCGTCGCCCGCCCCGACGAGTTCGGCCCGGGCGGATCGCCGGACACTTCATTCGACGACGAGTTCACCGTCAACGCCACCGACTTCGACGACCTCGCCGATCAGCTGGGCTGCTGACCGACCGAACCTCGGTCGGAGTTCAGCGTCGCCGCGCCTCGCACCAAATCTTGGTGGCGGGAAGCAACGCCAACGTCAGGGTGACGATCGGGAATATCAATCCCCCGATACCCGACACGATCTCCGTGCCCCGGTTGGTGGATAGCGCGGGCGACGCGTCGTAGATGGCGTTCGTGACGACGAGCCCGGCGATACTTCCGATCAGCGCCAGCACACAGGCCGCGGCGACGACGATGCGCGCCCACAGCCGGCGCATCAGCAGGCCGACGCCACCGGTGACCAGCGCCACCCCGAGGACGAGGTCCACGACGATGATGACGATCATCACCGCCGAATACCAGCCGGGCAACAGATCTGCCGCACCTTTGACCGACGACAACAGGGCCAGCACACCGATGGCTCCGATGACTCCGAGTAGCTGCGCGGCCCCGCCCAAGAGGCTGAGGATGCCCGCGATGATGCCCGTCGCGCCGTTCGGCTCCGGGGTGTGGGGACCGTAGGCCACCGCATACGCGGGGTCGCCGAATTGGCCGTACTGCGGGGGAACGCCGCCCGGATAGGGTGCGGTGACACCGGGAATGGCGCCGTATTGCGGCGCGCCGTACTGCGGCACGGCGGGGTATTGCTGCGGATCGCCGAGGTTCGGCGCCGCCGGGTATCCGGGTACCTGTGGCACCGGCCCGTACTGTGGAACCTGCGCCTGACCTGGGTCGTTCGGCGGTCCCTGCTGCCAAGAAGTCATGCGCAGAGGCTACCAATCAAGGCTCTGCGCAGCCGTCCGACTGTACGACGCGACGGAATGCGGTTGCGCCGCGTTTGGGCCGGGTCTACCTTGGCGGTGTGCGTTTGCAGCTCGTAACCAGCCCGTAGCGGGGTCTCACCGACCGACCCCCGCTGCGGGAGTCGCGCTGTTCACATCACGGTCATCATCCATGCAGACCGAGAGCAGACACCAGATGCACACCCGAAACCTCAGCCAGCCATCCTTCGCGGGTACCGCCGAACTCCCCATCGGCCTGCGCGAGGAGGCACACCGGATGTCCGACGAGGAATTCACGCAGAGTCTCGCCCATGCGGGAACCATTCGATTGCACGCCTGGTCGGCGACGCCGGCCGACGGCGACCGCCTCGACTGCCGGGCGACGATCGCCGTCGACGACCGCGACCACTCCGTCGCCGCCCGCGCGACCGGGCAGCTCGGCGCCCTGACCTCGATGCTCTACGACATCGGTGCCGGCGTCGAGATCCGGCAGTTCCACCAGCGCCACGACGGCGGCGGGTTCACCACGATCCTGCTGTGCGGCAACGACATCGGCGAGAAGTGGGCGATCGGCACCGGCATGAGCGGCGACGAGGCGAACCGCAACGCCCTGATCGCGGGCGCCAACCTGCTGCCCCACTGATACGGGTTCAGGCGAGCGCGTCCAGGTGGGCGCGCAACGTCGCCCAGCTGCGCGCGAAACCGGGGTGCAGCGGCAATGAGTCGACGTCGGCGGTCGGCACCCAGCGGAGTTCGGTCGACTCGCCGTTGGCGACGGTGGCCAGCGGCGACTCCACGTCGGCGATCACCGTCGTATAGGTCCATCCGCTGGCCGTCTCGGCGGTGACGACCTCCAGGCGCACCGCCAGGTCGTGGTGACCGATGCCGGCCTCCTCGTCGGCCTCGCGGATCGCGGTGTCGACGACGCTCTCGTGGGAATCGCGGGCGCCCCCGGGCAGCGCCCAGGTGCCGCCCTGATGGGACCACACAGCACGGTGCTGGAGCAGGACGACGGCCACCCCGTCGGCCCGCCGCGCGCGCAGCAGCAGACCGGCCGCGCCGTGGCGACCCCAGTACCGCGAGCCGTCCGGGTCGAACACCCAACCGTCACCGTCTCCGCGCACCCGTGCCTCCCGCCCGGTCCCTGTCTCCACCGTAGGGGAGTACGCGCGATGTGGTCGGCTAACCGCGACGCAGAGCAGTGCCGCGCACCCCGCGTGTCGGCGGCGACAACCAGGGCCGACGACTACGCTGGACGCTAGGACTGTTGCCCGCCAAACGCAGGAGATGATGCGGTGAAATCCGACGCATCGCCAGCGCGTTTGTCATTCACCGGATTGGGCGTCCGCACCGGCCGGTCGACGCCCGAGGCGATTGCCGACACCGCCGGGCGGCGGTCGACAACGCCGCAGCTCCGGCGGGCTCTGGCCGACCGTCGGGAACTGCTCGTCTCGGCGCGGATGCGGGCACAGTCACCGGTGGCCACGATGCGCGCCTTCGGGGCATCGACGCCGGGCAAACTCTTCCTCATCACCATCGCGCTGTTCCTGGGCTGTCTGGCCACCGGCTGGTACGCGTCGGTCACGTTGAACGGTCGCACCCACACGTTGCAGCAGTTGATCTCGCGCGCCGAGCCGATCGCAGAATCGTCGCAGGTCTTATTCAGCTCCCTGTCCATCGCCGACGCATCGGCGAACTCGGCATTCATCTCCGGCGGCCTCGAGCCGGTCGAGCTGCGCAAGCGCTATTCCGACGCCATCGCGAGCGCGTCGGCCGCCCTGATCACCGCGGCCAACAGCCCCGACGAGGAGGGCGGGCCGCTCAGCGCCTCCGACGACCCGGTCCACAACGACCTGGTTGCGCTGACGGTGAACCTGCCCGTCTACACCGGCCTGGTGGAGACCGCCCGCGCCAACAACAGGCTGGGCAATCCGGTGGGTTCGGCCTACCTCAACGAGGCGAGCGGGCTGATGCAGGAGACGTTGCTGCCCGCCGCCCAACGTATCTACGAGCAGCGCACCTCGGCCATCGCCCAACCCCAGCAGGTGCTGACCCGCCCGCCCTATCTGGTCTACGGCACCCTGTTCGCCATGATCGCCGCCCTCGTCGCGGCCGCGCGTTTCCTGGAACGACGGACGCGGCGGCGCCTCAACCTCGGGATCCTCGTCAGCCTCGTGGCGATGAGCGCCGGCACGGTATGGCTGCTCATCGCGGGGCTGACGTCCGTCGCGTCGACCAACACCGCGCGTGTGGAGGGCGCCGACCCGCTGCACGCCCTCACGTCGGCACGAATCAGCCTGCAGCAGGCCAGGTCGGCGCAAACGCTGTCCCTGGTGCGCCGCGACCAAACCGCCCTCAACGACAACTTCACCGATGCGACGAGGGGGGTCGCCGAAGTCCTCAACAAGCTCGCCGACGATTACGAGTCCGGCCGCAACAAGGCGCTGCCGATCGGCGACATCAACAGCGCGCGGCAGACCCTCGTCGAATGGCAGACCACCGACCGGGACATCGGCAAACGCCTGGCCGCCGGCGACTACCTCGGCGCTCGCGACCTCACCGTCGGCACCGGCCCGACGTCGGCGGCGACGTACTACGCCGACGTCGACAGCGCGATTGTTCGGTCGATCACCAAGGCGCGCAGCGCTTTCCGCGACAACATCTACACCGCGGGCCGTCTGTTGGCCTTCAGCAGTTCCGGGATCGCCGTCCTGGCCGTCATCGCCGCGGTCGCCGTGCCCGTCGGCATGTACGACCGGATCCGGGAGTACCGATGAGGTCCCGCATCCTGCTCACGCTGGCGCTGGTGTCGCTCACCGCGTCGGGCTGCGTGCGGTTCACCGCGCCGCCCAGCAACCCGCCGCTGACGACGGTGAACATGCCGACCCCGCCCGGCGTCGTGGTCCAACGTCCCGGCGACAAGACCTCCGGTGAATCCGATGCCGACAACTGCAACCGACTCGCCAGTCTGAGCCCCAACCCGCTCCCGCCGCCGGGCCAGATGCCGCCGCGCACACCGATGGCCGAGATCGCGACGAGCGGTCGACTGATCGTTGGCATCGACACCGGTTCCAATCCGTTCAGCTTCCGCGATCCGCTCACCGGCGATCTACGCGGGTTCGACGTCGACCTGGCCCGCGAGATCAGCCGGGCCATCTTCAACGATCCCAACCGCATCGAGTTCCGGGTGATGCGCTCGGCCGACCGGGTCGCCGCGCTCGAGAAGCGCGAGGTCGACATGGTCGTCAAGACCATGAGCATCACCTGCGAGCGCCGCAAGCACGTCGAGTTCTCCACCCCGTACTACGTTGCGGCGCAACGCATCCTGGCCGTCAACAGATCGTCGATCAACTCGGCCGCCGATCTCGCCGGGAAATGGGTGTGCGTGGCGACCGGGGCGACGTCGTCGCAACGCCTGCGCCGGATCGTGCCGACCGTCTCGCTGGTGGAGACCGCGACCTGGGCCGACTGCCTGGTGCTGCTCCAGCAGGCCACCGTCGACGCCGTGTCCACCGACGACGCGATCCTCGCCGGGCTCGCGGCGCAGGACCCGTGGCTGCACCTGGTCGGGCCCAGCCTCGGCGAGGAGTATTACGGCATCGGCATCAGCAAGGGTCGCGACGACCTCGTCCGCTTCGTCAACGGCGTGCTCGCGGACCTCATGTCGTCGGGTCGCTGGCGAGAGATCTCCGACGAATGGCTGTCGATCCTCGGTTCGCAACTCATCCTCCCCAAGCCGGTCTATCGGGATTGATCATGGAACTCCACGACTCCGATCCGCCGGATGGGCCGGCACAGACACAGGCGACACCGTTGCCGGTCGAGACGCAGGCGACCCAGGCGGCCCCACTCTCCCTCGACGACCTGATCGACCCGACCACCACCGCCGCGACCCCGATCACGCGGTCGGCGCACCCGGTCACGCCGCGCTCGACCTTCCCGGTGCCGCGCGGCCGGGTCCTGGTCCCCGAGCGCAGCGCCCCGCAGGTCCACGACCGGCGACTGGGCAGCGAGTTGGTCGATCTGCCGCGCATCGTCGACACCGAGCCGGCCGACGCGGTGCTCAAGGATCCGCAGATCCCCGAGCGCAAGCGCAAGTGCTGGAACTGCGGCACGCCGCTGGCCCGCTCGGACGGTCCGCACGCCGGACCGTTGAGCGGCACCTGCCCCAACTGCGGGGTCCGCTACTCGTTCGTCCCCAGCCTCACCCCCGGCACCGTCGTGGCCGATCAGTACGAGATCCTCGGCGCCATCGCCCACGGCGGCATGGGGTGGATCTACGTGGCCACCGACCGCAACGTCTCCGACCGCCCCGTCGTGTTGAAGGGGTTGCTCAACTCCGGCGATTCGGCGGCGCAGGCCGTTGCGATGGCCGAACGCCAATTCCTCGCCTCGGTCAGCCACCCCGGCATCGTCAAGATCTACAACTTCGTGGAGCACCGGCTCGCCGACGACCGCAGCATCGGCTACATCGTCATGGAGTACATCGGCGGTCAGACGCTCAAGCAGCTGACCACCGAGAAGACGGGGTCCACCACACCCGCGCTGCTCTCCCCGGAACAGGCGATGGCCTACCTGCTGGAGGTGCTGCCGGCCGTCGGATACCTCCATTCGGTCGGCTTGGTTTACAACGACGTGAAGCCGGACAACATCATGATCAGCGCCTCCGACGTGACGCTGATCGACCTGGGCGCGGTCGCCCCCATCGGTGGCTCCGGGCGGCTGTACGGCACCCCCGGCTTCCAGGCGCCGGAGATCGTCGAAACCGGGCCGCAGGTGGCCACCGACATCTACAGCCTGGGCCGCACCCTGGCAGCACTCACCGTCGACCTGCCGATGGAGGGCGGGCAATACCTGCCCGGCCTGCCCGATGTCGACGACGTGCCGCTGTTCCGGGAGAACCCCTCCTTCCACCTGTTGCTGGCCCGCGCCACCGCGACCAATCCAGACGAGCGCTTCGCCAGCACCGCGGAGATGACCACCCAGGTCCTCAACGTGCTGCGCGAGACCGTCGCCGTCCACACCGGCGTGCCGCGCCCGGCGATGTCGACGGTGTTCACCCCGCCGCGCACGACCTTCGGCACGGAGCTGCTCCTCGGTCCCGTCGACGCCTTCTTCGACCCCGACCAGACGTCGTTCTACGACCCGGCCGACATCGCCGCCGCCCTGCCGGTTCCACTGCTCGATCCGACCGATCCGGCCGCACGCGTGATCAGCAGCGCCGCACTGTCGGATCCGCGTCAGATCCTCGATTCGATCAACGCGCACCGCGCCGACGGCTTCGTGACCGTCGCCGACTCCGGCGCCAGCGGCGAAGCCCCCACCAAGCACCTGTCGTTGGAGATCGAGCTGGCCGAGGCGCGCGCCTATCTCGAGTTGGACGACGTGGACACCGCCCTGGGCGTGCTGCGCGCCGCCGACCGGCACTACGGCCACAATTGGCGCATCGAGTGGTACCTGGGTATCTGCGCGCTGCGCAACGACGAACCCGACCTGGCCTACGAGCGCTTCAACGAGACGCTCGAGGCGATGCCCGGTGAGATCGGACCGAAGCTAGCCGTCGCGGGGACGGCCGAACTCATCGGCCGCTGGCTGGCCGACGAGTCCGGCGAGCCGGAGCCCATCGACGAGCAGGTGCAGCACTGGTACGAGATCGCCAGGCACCACTACCAGGACCTGTGGTTCACCGATCACACGATCATCACCGCGGCCTTTGGCCTCGCCCGCATCCACCTCGCCTACGACGACGTGGCCGATGCCATCGTCGGCCTCGACGAGGTGCCGTCGACGAGTCGCCACTACAACACCGCGCGCGAGACCGCGGTCCTCGCCTTGGTCCGCGGTCGGCCGATCTCGGAGATCACCCCCGCCCAGATCGCCGAGGCCGCCGGGCGGCTGCAACAGATCCCCGACGCGGAGCCGCGCAAACCCCGGCTGCAGCTCATCGTGCTCGGCACCGCGCTGGGCTGGGTGATGGAGAACGACCCCGACGACGACGAATACCCGGCCCTGCTGGGCTACCCGTTCACCGAGTTCGGTCTGCGCAGCGGCACCGAGGCCACCCTGCGCGAATTGGCCCGGGTCACCCGTGACAACCGGGCCCACCGCTTCCAGCTCGTCGACCTGGCCAATTACGTGCGGCCGGCCACCTGGTTCTGATCCGCTGTTTCCAACACCGCACCTGAAGGTCCAACACTGAACGGTGTTGGACCTTCAGGTGCCGTGTTGGAGATGTCGTCAGGAGTTCAGCTGCGCGGCCTTCCGCAGGAGATGATCGCGCTCGGCACGGTTGTCGGCCAGCTCGGCGGCCTCGGCGTATAGCGCAGCCGCAAGTTCTATCTCCCCCGCCTTCTCGTGGAAGTAGGCACGCGCGGCGGTATGCCGGGGCAATGCCGGGTCGAGGTCGGCGAGAGCGGCCAGACCCGCGCGCGGGCCGTCGGCCTCCCCCACGGCGACCGCCCGATTGAGCCGGGCGACCGGGCTGGCGGTCACCGCGACCAACTCGTCGTACCACTCGACGATCTGCACCCAGTCGGTCTCCTCGGCACGCGGGGCGTCGGCGTGCAGCGCGGCGATCGCCGCCTGCGCCTGGTACTCGCCGAGGCGGTCACGGGCCAGCGCCGCCCGCAGCACAGCGACACCTTCGACGATCAGATCGGTCCGCCACCGGCTCCGGTCCTGTTCGGCGAGCGGGATGAGGGAACCGTCGTCGGTCATGCGCGCCGGGCGTCGGGCATCGTGGAGCAGGAACAGGGCGAGCAGACCGGATGCCTCCGGGTCGTCGGTGACGGCGACGACCTGCCGCGCCAGCCGAATCGCCTCCGCGGCCAGATCCACGTCGCCCGTATAGCCCTCGTTGAACACGAGGTAGAGCACGCGCAGCACCGTCGAGAGGTCGCCCGGCTGATCGATACCGACTCCGCCGACCGTGCGTTTGGCCCGCGAAATCCGTTGCGCCATCGTCGATTCCGGCACCAGGAATGCCTGCGCGATCTGCTTCGTCGTCAAACCGCCGACGGCGCGCAACGTCAGCGCCACCGCCGAGGAGGGCGGCAGGTCCGGGTGGGCACACAGGAAATACAGCGCCAGGGTGTCGTCGACACCGGCGGCGGGCCCGGCGGGCGGTTCGTCGACGTAGCGGTTCTCGCGTTCGCGCCGCGCGGCCTCCGACCGGGCCACGTCGACGAATCGACGCCAGGCGGCGGTGATCAGCCACGCCTTGGGATCGTCGGGCGGACCCGTCGGCCACGTCTCGATCGCCTTGATCAACGCCTCCTGCACCGCGTCTTCGGCGGTGGCGAAATCGGCGCCGCGGCCGACGAGTGCCGCCAACACGGCGGGGACGAGTTCACGCATCCCCGCCGCGTCGATCGGGCTCATCGCGTTCACCAGTCGATGACGGCGGGCATCTCCCCGAATTCGGGCCGCAGTTCGAGCCACTCGCCGAGCGGCTCGCCACCTGCCCCCGGAGCCGCGGACAGTTCCCCGGCCAATTCGAGGGCGCGCTCATGCGAGTCGACGTCGATGATCATGAAGCCGGCGATCAGATCCTTCGTCTCCGCGAACGGGCCGTCGGTGACCGGCGGCTTGCCCTCGCCGCCCGAGCGCACCCATTCGCCGGTCGGCATCAGCGCCTGCTCGAAGACGAATTCGCCGGTCTCGCGCAACCGCTGCGCGAAGTCACCCATGTACTTGACGTGCGCGTCGACCTCGTCGCGCGTCCACTGGCCCATCGGCACGTTGTTCACCGGCTCGGGCGCACCGCGATAGTGCTTGAGCAGCAGATATTTGGCCATGACATTCTCCCTTCGGTTCGCGACCGGTCTGGTCGCTCACCCCTGAGACGGAGCCGTCCCGCGATTCTCGACAATCAGCTCGCGACCAAAGCCTTCGCCTGCCGGGCGATGGCCAGCTCTTCGTTGGTGGGCACGACGAGGACGGTGGTGCGCGAGTCGTCGGTGGAGATGACGCGCGGCTCGTGACCGCGCACGGCGTTGCGCTCCGGGTCGATCGCGATGCCGAAGCCCTCCAACCCGGCCAGCGAGTCGGCGCGCACGCCGGCCGCGTTCTCCCCGACCCCGGCGGTGAAGGAGATGATGTCGGTGCGGCCCAGTTCGACGAGGTAGGCGCCGAAGTAGCGCCGCAGCCGGTGGATGTAGATGTCGTAGGCCGTCTTGGCGTCCGCGTTCCCGGCCTCGATCATCTGCGTGACCGAGCGGAAGTCGTTCTCCCCGCACAGTCCCTTCAACCCCGACTGCTTGTTGAGCAGGTGGTCGATCTCGTCGACGGAGAGGCCGACGACCCGGTTCAGGTGGAGCAGCAGGCCGGGATCGATGTCGCCGCAGCGGGTACCCATGACGAGGCCTTCGAGCGGGGTGAGACCCATCGTCGTGTCGACGGGCCTCCCGTCTCGGATCGCCGACATCGACGCACCATTGCCCAGATGGGCGACGATCTGGTTCGTCGACGCGTAGTCGCGGCCGAGGAATTCCGCGGCCCGGTGCGAGACATAGTCGTGGCTCGTCCCGTGGAACCCGTAGCGGCGCAGCGCGTATTTCTCCGAGACCTCGCGGTCGATCGCGTACAGCGCCGACTTGTCGGGCAGCCCGTGGAAGAAACCGGTGTCGAACACCGCGACCTGCGGCACGTCGGGGAACAGCGCCTGGGCCGCCTCGATGCCGACGAGGTTCGGCGGATTGTGCAGCGGGGCCAGCGGGGAGACGCGCTCGATCTCGTCGATGACGTGCTGGTCGATCAGCGTCGGCTCGTACAGCGACCGCCCGCCGTGGACCACCCGATGACCGACGGCGCACAGGTCGACCTGCGCAAGGTCGGTGCCCTTGGCGGCGAAGAGCTCCAGCGCCTTGGCGATCGCGGCCCCGTGATCGGGCAGCGACAGTTCCTCGACCGTCTCCGATCCGCCCTGCTCGTGGGTGATCACCGAGACCGGCTCGCCGATCCGCTCGATGAGCCCGTCGGCGGTCACCTCGCCCGAATCCGGTTCCAGCAGTTGGTATTTCAACGACGACGAGCCGGCGTTGATGACGAGGACCAGGGGCGCGCTCACTTCGCCGTCTCCGTCGTCTGCGCCTGGATGGCGGTGATCGCGACGGTGTTGACGATGTCGGCGACGAGCGCGCCGCGCGACAGGTCGTTGATCGGCTTGTTGAGGCCCTGCAGCACCGGGCCGATGGCGATGGCCCCGGCGCTGCGCTGCACCGCCTTGTAGGTGTTGTTGCCGGTGTTGAGGTCGGGGAAGATCAGCACCGTCGCCTGCCCGGCGACCGGCGAATCGGGCATCTTCGTCATGGCGACGCTCGGCTCCACTGCCGCGTCGTATTGGATCGGCCCCTCCACCAACAGGTCCGGCTTCCGCTCGCGCACGATCGCCGTCGCGCTGCGCACCTTGTCGACCTCCGCGCCCGAGCCGGATTCGCCGGTGGAGTAGGAGAGCAGCGCGACCCGCGGCACGATGCCGAAGGCCGCGGCCGTCTCCGCCGACGAGATCGCGATGTCGGCGAGCTGTTCGGCCGTCGGATCGGGTACCACCGCGCAGTCGCCGTAGGTCAGCACGCGGTCGGCCAGGCACATGAAGAAGACGCTGGAAACGGTGTCGACGCCCGGCTTGGTCTTGATGATCTCGAAGGCCGGCCGAATGGTGTGGGCCGTGGTGTGCACCGAACCCGACACCATGCCGTCGGCGAGGCCGTCATGCACCATCATCGTGCCGAAGTACGAAACGTCGCGCATCAGATCGCGCGCCCGGTCGAGCGCCACGTTCTTGTGTTTGCGCAGTTCGGCGTACTCGACCGCGAACCTCTCGGTGAGCTCGGAATCGAACGGGTTGATGATGTCGACCTCGGGCAGGGAGACGCCGAGTTCGGCGATCTGCGCGTCGACCTTCTCCGCGTCGCCGAGGAGAGTGAGCCGTGCGACGCCACGCGCGACGAGTTGGGCGGCTGCGCGCAGGATGCGCGGCTCCTCCCCCTCGGGCAGCACGATGTGGCGCAGGTCGGCTTTGGCGCGGGCCGCGAGTTGGTACTCGAACATCTGCGGGGTGACCACCTCGGGGATCGCGAGGTTCAGATCCGCCATCAGCTTGTTCGGGTCGATGTGGTCCTCCATCAGCGCCAGCGAGGTCTCGACCTTGCGCACCGACTGGTTGGCCATCTTGCCGCGGGTGTGCGACGCGATGCGCGCCGTCTCATAGGTGCTCTGCTCGCAGCAGATGATCGGCAGCGTCGGATTGAGCCCGCGCACCAGGGCGTCGATCATCGGGTGCGGCTTGAGACCGCCGTTGAGGATCAGGCCGGCCAGCTTGGGGAATCCCTGGGCGGAGTTCGCGTTGACCAGCGCCAGCAGCACGTCGGAACGGTCGGCCGGGGCGATCACCACCATGCCCTCTTCGAGGCGTTCAAGGCAGTGCTCGGCCGTCATGCCGCCGACCATCATGTGCAGGGCCTCGCGGTCGAGCAGCTCCTCGTCGCCGCTGTAGAGGTGCCCGTGCAGCGCCTCGGACAGCTCGGCCATCGTCGGCGCGCTCAGCACCGGGTCCTCGGGCAGCACCCAGACTCCCGGGCCGATCCCGTCGAGTGCCTCCCGCGTCGCCGCCTGCATGCGCGGCGTCACCCGGTTGACGATGACCGCGACCGCCGTCGCATGGGCCGCGCTGATCTCGGCAAGGGCGTGCTCGGCCATCCCCCGCACATCCTGCGGCGAGCGGTCGTTGGCGCGCAATGCGAGCACTATCGGACTCGCGAGGTTGGCCGCGATGCGCGCGTTGTAGGAGAGTTCCGATGGGTTGCCCACATCGGTGTAATCCGACCCGACGACGAGCACCGTGTCGCACTGTTCCTGAACCGCGTGGAAACGATCGACGATCGTGGCCAGAGCTCCGTCGGGGTCGGCGTGCACCTGGTCGTAGGTCACGCCGATGCAGTCCGCATAGTCCAGACCGACGGAGTCGTGGGCCAGCAGCAGCTCGAGGATGTAGTCATCCTTGCCGTCGTGGGTCCGGCTGATCGGCCGGAAGACGCCGATCCGACCGCCGGTCGCCGAGAGCAGTGCCAATAACCCCAGCGCGATCGTCGACTTACCGGTCTCCCCCTCGGCCGAGGCCAGGTAGATCGCGGAATGCGCGGTCTCCGATACGGTCTGATCTCCCTTGGAGCGGTCCGTCATGATCGCTACCCTAACGCCATCGGCCGGGTGCGGTTATGCAGGAGCGATAATGGCGGCGACGACCAGATCGGCGACCTCTTCGTCGGTCATCGCCGAGTCGGGCACCAGCATCAACGAATAGACGACCCGGACGATGAACTCCGCGGCCGCCTCCGGTGACGGGCGCAACCGGTGCGCGACCTCCTCGTCGACATCCGGCAGCGCCGCCGACACGATCTGGGTGATCAGCGCGGGTCCGCCGTCATTCGTGGAGACCAATGCCTCGACGATCTCGGCCGGCTCGTTGCGCAGCATGTACTGCAACGCCTCGTGTTCGCGGATGTAGCGCAACGATTCGACGACCTGGACGCGCACCTTCCCCTCCGCGTCGGGCTGGGCGGCAGACCATTGGTTGAGCCGCGCGCGCAACTGCGCCACCTCGCGCTCGACGATGGCGGCGATCAACTCCTCGCGCCCGCCGAACATCCGGTAGGCGGTGGCCCGCGCGACACCGGCGTGTTTGGCGACCGAGGTCAGGCTCAGCGCCTTGGTTCCGAAGCGCGACACCAGCGAGACGCCGACGTCGACCAGTCGCTCGCGTTCCATACCGGTCAGGTTAGACCTCAACCGGCGGGCGTGAGCTCCCGCAGTCGGGGGGCGAGGTCGCGGGCGAAGTTCTCCAGGAAGCGCCGCTGGTCATGCCCCGGCGCGTGGAACACGAGGTGGTTGAGACCGGCGTCGGTGTATTGCTTCACCTGCGCGACCGCGTCCTCCGGGTCGGAGGAGACGATCCACCGCTTGGCGACCTGCTCGATCGGCAGCTCGTCGGCCAGGCGTTCCATCTCCACCGACGAGTTGACCGAGTGCTTCTGCTCCGGCGTCAGCGACAGCGGCGCCCAGAAGCGGGTGTTCTCCAGCGCCAACCCGGGGTCGGGGTCGTAGGAGATCTTGATCTCGATCATCCGGTCGATGTCGTCGAAATCGCGGCCGGCCTTGGCCGCCCCCTCCTTAACCGCCGGGATGAGCTTCTCGGTGTAGAGGTCCATCCCCTTGCCCGACGTGCAGATGAATCCATCTCCCGCACGGCCGGCATAGCGCGCGACGACCGGCCCGCCGGCGGCGACGTAGACCGGAATCGGCTGGTCGGGCACGTCGTACATGTATGCGCCCTGGGTCTTGTAGTACTCGCCGTCGAAATCGGTCAGCTTGCCGGTCCACAGTTCCCGCATCAGCGCGATCGCCTCGCGCAGTCGCGCGAAGCGTTCCTTGAACTCGGGCCACTCCCCCTGGAAGCCGGTGGCGTATTCGTTGAGCGCCTCGCCGGTTCCGACGCCGAGCATGATCCGGCCCGGGTACAGGCAGCCCATCGTCGCGAAGGCCTGCGCGATCACCGCCGGGTTGTAGCGGAATGTCGGGGTCATCACCGACGTCCCGATCTGCACGCGCTCGGTGCGCTCGCCGACCGCCGCCATCCACGCCAGCGAGAACGGGGCGTGCCCGCCGTTGTGGCGCCACGGCTGGAAGTGGTCGCTGACCGCGACCGAGTCCATTCCGTGCTCCTCGGCGGCGACCGCGATCTCCACCAGTTCACGCGGATCGAACTGTTCCGCCGATGCCTTGAATCCGAGCTTCAATCCCTGCGCCACGACCGCCTCCTAGAAGTCCACCACCCACGCTACCCAAGCAGTTGCTTGGTCGGTAGTGGGGGCTACCGGAAGGCGTCGACGCCGGTGAGTGCTTTGCCGATCATCAGCTGGTGCATCTCGGAGGTGCCCTCGTAGGTGAGGACCGACTCCAGGTTGTTGGCGTGGCGGATCACCGGGTACTCCAGGGTGATGCCGTTCGCGCCGAGGATGGTGCGGCATTCCCGCGCGATCGCCAGCGCCTGGCGCACGTTGTTGAGCTTGCCCAGGCTGATCTGCTCCGGTTTGATCCCGGCGCCGTCCTTGAGTCGGCCCAAATGCAGGGCGAGCAGGTGCGACGTCCCCAGCTCGACGGCCATGTCGGCGATCTTGCGCTGGGTCAGCTGGTATCCGGACAGCGGCTTGTCGAAGACCTCGCGATCGCCCGCGTAGGCGATGGCCGTCTCCAAGCAGTCGCGCCCCGCACCCACTGCGCCGAACACGATGCCGAAGCGCGCCTCGTTCAGGCAGGACAGCGGGCCGCGCAGCCCTTCAACGTCGGGCAGCATCGCCGACCGCGGCAGGCGCACGTCCTCCAGCACGATCTCGCCGGTGACCGACGCGCGCAACGACATCTTGCGGGTGATCTCCGGCGCCGAGAACCCCTTGGTGTCGGTCGGGACGACGAAGCCGCGGATGCCCTTCGAACCCGGCGCCAGATCGGTGCGCGCCCAGACGACCGCGACATTCGCCACGGGTGCGTTGGTGATCCACATCTTGGTGCCGTTGAGCACCCAGTCGTCGCCGTCCTGCTTGGCGTGGGTGCGCATCCCGGCGGGGTTCGAGCCGAAGTCGGGTTCGGTCAACCCGAAGCAGCCCAGTGCACGTCCGGCCGCCATATCCGGCAGCCACTGCTCCTTCTGCTCGTCGCTGCCGAATTTCCAGATGGCGAACATCGAGAGCGAGCCCTGCACGGAGACGAAGCTCCGCAACCCGGAGTCGACGGCCTCGAGTTCCTGACACGCCAGGCCGTAGGCGGTCGCCGACGCGCCCGCACAGCCGTAGCCCTCCAGATGCATGCCGAACAGACCGAGCCCGCCCAGTTCGACGGCGAGGTCGCGGACCGGCAGCTCCCCCTTTTCGAACCAGTCGGCGACATGCGGTCGCAACCGTTTGTCGCCGAAGGCGCGAACGGTGTCGACAACCGCCCGCTCCTCGTCGTTGCACAACCCGTCGAAGGCGAACAGTTCGGAGATCGTCTGTGCCACGTCAGACTGCCTCGACCGTCGAGGAGTCCGCGCCGTCGGCACTCACACGGTGTGCCGCGGCGATGGCGTCGGCGAGGAAGTCGACGACGAGGCCGACCGATTCACGGCCCTCGCGGTGGCGCAGCGGAACGGTGAAGGCGTGCACCTGCCACGGATAGCTGTGCAGGTCCAGATCGCGGCCGGCAGTGGCGAGGCGACCGGCGAGCTCGATGGAATCGGGTTCCACCATCTCGTCCTGGGCGGTGATCACGATGGTCGGGGGAAACACCGTCGGGTCGATGTCCGCGGCACGGCGGGCACCGGTGAACGGGATCGGGCCCCAGTCGAACATCGGACCGAGGACCTCGAGCTGCCGCATCGGCAGATAGGCGTCATGTCGGCTGGTGCGGTCGGCCCTCGTGCCCAGATCGAGGTCGAGCAGCGGCGAGAGCAGGGCCAGCGCCGTCGGCCGGGCGACGTCGTTGGTCGCGGCGAGTTCGGCGACCTTGACGGTGAGGAACCCGCCCGCGGAGTCGCCCGCGACCACGACGTGGCGGTAGCCGCGCTCGCCCAGCAGTTCCAGGTACGCCTCGAAGGCGTCGTGGACCGAGGTACCCACGCCCCCCTGCGGCAACTGCCGGTAGTCGAGGGCGAAGACGGGCACGCCCAACCCCTTGGCGAGCGAGGCCGTGATCGGCCGGTGCGTTCCGGGACTGCACGAGATGAACGCACCGCCGTGGAGGTAGAGGACCGCGGTGTCGGTGGACCCTCCGGTCGGCCCCTTGGCCATCACGAGTTCGGTGGGTCGGCCGGCGAGTTCGATGTGTTCGACGGCCACCGAGCGCGGCGGGCGCTGGCGGCCCGCGAGGCGCCCGAGGAAAGCCAGGGCGGCCAGCGTGAAACGGTTGATCGGCGAATAGGTTAACAGCGGCTTAAGACTGAGCCGAGCTGCCAACCAGATGGGATACGACGCGAGACTCGGCCTTTGGTGATGCACAATTGCCATGTCGTGAAGTTACACCCTGTGACCGAGAGGTAGCCCGCGTTGCCGGAGTTCCCCCCTGCCGCGCGGATCCATGATCTTTACCGACTCGGCGACCGGGCCGCGGAGCCCCGAACCCTGCGCGACGTCTTCCTCGCCTCCGCCGCGGCACACCCCGATGCCGTCGCCATCGACGACGGCGATGTGCCGCTGACCTATCAGCAGACGGCCGCTCTCGTGCGCCGCAACGCCGCGGTCCTCGCCGGCACCGGCATCGGCGCGGGGTCACGCGTCGGCATCCGGATGACCTCCGGCACCAGGGCGCTGTACCTGGCGATCCTGACCACCTTGTTCGCCGGCGCGGCCTACGTCCCGGTCGACATCGACGACCCGCCCGAGCGGGCCGACCTCGTCTTCGCCGAGGCCGACGTCGATGCCATCATCACCGACGAGGGCATCTTCCGGGCCCGCGACGGGAAGCCGACCGAGGCCGTCGTGCCCACGCCCGCCAATCTGACCCGCGCGCCGGTCGTCACCGACGACGCGTGGATCATCTTCACCTCCGGCTCCACCGGCACCCCGAAGGGCGTGGCCGTCACCCATCGCAGCGCCGCCGCCTTCGTCGACGCCGAGGCGCAGTTGTTCCTCGTCGACGATCCACTCGGCCCCGAAGACCGGGTGCTCGCCGGGCTCTCCGTCGCCTTCGACGCGTCCTGCGAGGAGATGTGGCTGGCCTGGCGCCACGGTGCGACGCTGGTGCCCGCCCCCCGCGACCTGGTGCGCAGCGGCATGGATCTGGGTCCGTGGCTGGTGCGCCGCTCGGTCACGGTCATCTCCACCGTCCCGACGTTGGCGTCGCTGTGGCCGCCGCAGGCGTTGGAGTCGGTGCGGCTGCTGATCTTCGGCGGCGAGGCCTGCCCGCCGGAGCTGGGGCAGCGGCTCGCCGTCGACGGTCGCGAGGTGTGGAACACCTACGGCCCCACCGAGGCGACGGTGGTCGCCTGTGCCGCACCGCTCGACGGCTCCGTCCCGGTTCGCATCGGACACCCGCTGCTCGGGTGGGATCTCGCCGTCGTCGACGAGAACGAGAAGGAAGTCGGCTGGGGTGAGACCGGTCAGCTCGTCATCGGCGGCGTCGGGCTCGCGCGGTATCTCGATCCGACGAAGGATGCGGAGAAGTACGCGGCGATGCCCACTCTGGGGTGGGAGCGGGCCTACCGCAGCGGCGACCTGGTGCGCCTCGACCCGGAGGGCCTGGTATTCGCCGGTCGCGCCGACGACCAGGTCAAGGTCGGCGGGCGACGCATCGAGCTGGGCGAGATCGACACCGCCCTGCAGAACCTGCCCGGCGTCTCCGGCGCGGCCGCGGCGGTGCGCACCACCGCGGCGGGCAACCAGCTCCTCGTCGGGTATCTCGTGTCGACCGACCCCGGTTTCGACGTCGCCGCGGCCCACGCGTCGCTGAGTCGGCAGCTGCCGGCGCCGATGGTTCCCCGGCTGGCCCTCGTCGACGACCTGCCCACCCGCGTCTCCGGGAAGGTCGACCGCAACGCCCTGCCGTGGCCGCTGCCCGGAGCCGCCGCCGACGACGAGGGTTCCGGCGCCGACCTCACCGAGACCCAGCGGTGGCTCGCCGCCGCGTGGGAGTCGGTCCTGGGCGTATCAGTGACCAATGTCGACGCGGACTTCTTCGCCGAGGGCGGTGGCTCACTCGCCGCGGCACAGCTCGTCTCGGCGCTGCGCTCGCGCTACCCGAGCGTCACGGTCGGCGACCTGTACGACAACCCCCGGCTGGGCCGTCTCGCGCAGCTGCTCGACTCGTGGCGGCCCGAGGAGACGGTCGTCGAACGCACCGTCGCGCCGACCCCGCGTCGGGCCGGGCTCGCGCAGACCGTCGCCAGCATCCCACTGGCCACCCTCACCGGCATGCAGTGGATCACCTGGCTGGCGATCGTCAACAACGTCGGCGCTCATTTGCGGCCGGACATCGACTGGCTCTTCGGAGTCGACTGGTGGGTTCTGCTTGGGGGCTTCCTCGTCTTCATCACACCGCTGGGCCGGATGACCTACGCGGCGCTGTTCGCCCGAATCCTGTTGCGCGGCGTCAGATCCGGCGTCTATCCGCGCGGCGGCTCGGTCCACATCCGGCTGTGGTGTGCCGAACGCCTGGTCGAGGCGAGCGGAGCGTCGAATATCTCCGGGGCCCCGTGGATGATCCACTTCGCCCGCGCCCTCGGCGCCAGCGTCGGGCGCGGCGTCGACCTGCACACGCTGCCGCCGGTCACCGGGCTGCTGACCATCGGGGACGGCGCCTCGGTGGAGCCGGAGGTCGACCTCGCCGGGTGGTGGATCGACGGCGACGAGGTGCGCATCGGCGCGATCGTGATCAAACCGGGTGCGACGATCGGCGCCCGTTCCACCCTGTTCCCCGACACCGTGATCGGCCGCGACGCCGTCGTCGAACCCGGATCGGCGGTCCGCAAACGGGTGCGCGCCGGACAGCAGTGGGCCGGGTCCCCGGCGAAGAAGGTCGGTGCGGCCAGCCATCCGTGGCCCGAGCAGCGCCCGGATCGTCGCACCAGATGGGCGATCGTCTACGGACTGTCGGCCTTCGTGCTCGCGGCCATGCCGTTGGTCTCCTTGGGCGCGGGGCTCGCGCTGCTCGCCTGGGGTGTGGCCGATTGCGCCCGGTTGCGCGACGTCGGTCTGCGCGCGGCACTGCTCGTACCACCGGCCGCGGTGATCTCACTGCTGACCTACGCGGTGATCACCGCCGTGCTGGTCCGGCTGTTGTCCATCGGGATCACCGCCGGCTATCACCCGGTGCGGTCGCGCGTCGGGTGGCAGGTGTGGCTCACCGAGCGGGTGCTCGACGCCGCGCGCACCTATCTCTTCATCCTCTACGCATCGCTACTGACCCCGGTCTGGTTCCGCATCCTCGGCGCCAAGGTGGGCCGCAACACCGAGATCTCCACGGCGCTGGTGCTGCCGAAGTTCACCACGATCGACGACGGGGCCTTCCTCGCCGACGACACGATGGTCGCCTCCTACGAACTCGGCGGCGGATGGCTGCGCGTCGACGAGGCGCGCATCGGCAAACGCGCCTTCCTCGGCAACTCGGGCATCACCGGACCCGGCCGTAAGGTTCCGAAGAACGGCCTGGTCGCCGTGCTCTCCGCGACGCCGAGCAAGGCCAAGTCGGGGTCCAGCTGGTTGGGCAGCCCGCCGGTGCGACTGCGCCGCGTCGCGAACGACATCGACGCCTCCCGCACGTTCGCTCCGTCGAAGCGGTTGCGGGTGGCGCGGGCCGTCATCGAGACACTGCGCATCATCCCGGTGATGATCTCCTTCGGCATCGGTGCCGGTGTCCTCCTCGGTGCCCAGTACCTCGCCGTCCACGCCGGGCTGTGGGTGGCCGCCGCGTGCAGCGGCTTGCTGTTGCTGCTGGCCGGTGCGGCGGCATGCTGTATCGCGGCCGCGGCGAAGTGGCTGGTGGTGGGCCGGATCCGGGTGTCGGAGCACCCGTTGTGGAGTTCCTTCGTCTGGCGCAACGAACTCTCCGACGCATTCGTGGAGACGGTCGCCGCCCCGTGGTTCGCCAACGCCGCCACCGGCACGCCGGTCCTGACGATCTGGCTGCGGCTGCTGGGGGCGCGCATCGGCCGCGGCGTCTGGTGCGAGACGTACTGGTTGCCCGAGGCCGATCTGGTGACCCTCGCCGACGGCGCGACCGTGCAGCGCGGCTGCGTGGTGCAGACCCACCTGTTCCACGACCGCGTGATGGCCATCGACACGGTCGAACTCGATTCCGGCGCCACCCTCGGCCCGCACTGCGTTGCCCTGCCCGCGTCGCGGATCGGCGCGTCGGCCACCGTCGGCCCCGCGTCGCTGGTCATGCGCGGCGACGCCGTGCCCGCCCACACCCGCTGGCAGGGCAACCCGATCGCGCCGTGGGGGTAGTGGCTCTACTCGACCGGAAGGTCCCGGACTCGAACTCGGTCGTCGTTGAACACCACGATCGCACCAGATTCCAGATCAGCGGCGACGGCGTCAAGGTTCGCGCTGAGGGTAGCCGCCTGATGCTCTGGGCTTCGATTGCTTTGCCGAAAGAGAACCAGACTCGTGGCCGTCAGCAGACAGCATTGGCGCCAGGCGCACGCTGAGACACTCGTCGAGCAGGAACCTCACGCGGGTGTGCGAAGTGGGAGTTGCCGCTCGGCGACCGCTGACGCGGCAAACTCGAGGGCGGCCCGCACATCGTCGAGGGTCAATTGCGGATAGTCGGCCACGATCTCGTTTGCGGTTCTCCCCTGCGCCACCAATCCGACGACCGTCGCGACCGGGACCCGGGTGCCGGCGATGCACGGGACCCCACCCATCACGCGGTGATCCGCGACTACTCGCTCTTCGGCCATATGCCCAGTCTAGGCGTCGACGTACCATCGGCACCATGTCTGATTCGCGGTACGACTCCAGCAGCTGGAACGACGGTGCGCGCGGCTGGGTGGAGAACGAGGCGATCTTCGACGCCACCTACGCGCCGGTCACCGAAGCCGTGGTCGGCGCCGCGAGGTTCGGCCCGGACATGCGCGTCCTCGACGTCGGCTGTGGTTCGGGCACCCTCCTGCAGGCTGCCGCAAAGGCAGGCGCGGCGGTGGTCGGCGTCGACATCGCCAGCGACATGGTCGAAGCGGCACGCCGTCGGGTACCCGGCGCGACCGTGCTGCTGGGCGACGCGCAGCGCCTCGACTTCGGCGCCGAGGCCTCGGGTGCGCCCTTCGACGTGGTCGTCTCCCGCTTCGGCGTGATGTTCTTCGACGATCCCGCCGCCGCCTTCGCCAACATCCGCGACTTCACCGCGCCGGATGCGCGCATGGTCTTCGCCTGCTGGCGAGGCATCGAGGAGAACCCCGTCTTCGGTGGCGCGGGAACCGGGGTCATCACCGCACGACTCACCGATCGGCCCGCACCACCGGCTCCCGGGCAACCCGGTCCGGTCGCCTACGCCGACCGCGACTACCTCGCCGGCCTGCTCAAGGAGGCCGGCTGGTCGGCGGTGTCGATCAAACCGTTCGACGCGTTGTTCGACCACGGCATCGACGGGAGCGACGGCGTCGAAGAACGCCTCGCCACGATCCTCGCCACGACGACCGGCCGCCTGGCCCGCCAGCAACTCGCCGGCGTCCTGTCCGAATCGGAATGGAACGAACTCCTCGACGCCGCGCGCGAGGACATCCGCCGCTACATCGACGACGGCAGCGTGAAGATCCCCGGCGCGATGTGGCTGGTCACGGCGACCAACCGGCACTGAGCGATCCGCGTCAGCCGGCGTCGCCCAGCGAATGCCTCGCCGACGCGCCGCGGTTGCGGCGATAGTGGTCCACCGACAGCGCGCCCGGCACGGCGAAGCCGACGGCGAGGACCGCGACGGCCAGGACCAGGTTGTACTCCCAGCCGTTCTGCTGGATCCAGAAACCGCTGCCGTGGTGACCGTAGTAGCCGGCACCGACCATCGTCGCCGCCAGCAGCACGCCGACGAACGGCAGCAACACACCGAGGATGAGGGCGATGCCGCCGATCAGCTCGGTCCACGCCGCGATGTGCGCCGCGACCCCCGGGAACGGGATGTGGAAGCCGTGCTGGCCGCCCGGCCCGTCCCCGAAGAGGATCGTCGTCTTGTCGATCCCCTTGATCGCGAGTTTCTCCCAGCCGTGGGCGATGAAGACCGCGCCCACCGTGACGCGCAGGAGGAACGAGGTCACCGAGCGCATCTTCGACATCGGGGGCGCCTTTCGGTCATATCGGACTTGAGGCAACCCTAATACTCAAAGGAGCGCGGCTAGGCGGCGGCGTCCTCGACGACGACGGATCCGCCGCGCCGGGTGCGCCGGAACAGATAGTGGTCGATCGAGACGACGCCGGAGTTGGCGAACCCGACGGCCAGCGCACCCGCGGCGAGCGCGAGGACGTACTCGTAGCCGTGGTTGTCCATCCAGAAGCCGTGCTGGCCGTGGACGGTGATCAAGGCCCCGATCATGTCGATCGCGAGCAGCAGCCCGACGAGGGGCAGGAGCACACCCAGGATCAGGGCGACGCCGCCGATCAGCTCGACCCACGTGGCGAAGAAGGCAGAGAACTCCGGTGCCGGTACGTTCATCTGCTTGAATCCCTCGACCACCGCTCCATGCCCGTTATGGAACTTCTGCCAGCCGTGCATGATGAAAATGAAACCCAGGGCAATTCTGGCGGCGAGCAACGCCGGGGTGCGCAGGAAAGTCATGTCGAATCCTCTTCGTCGATGCCGATGATCGGTACTCATCCGGCCGTCGACAAGCCTGCCAGGTAACGTGAGGCCCTGCCGCCACTTTCACCCCCTTTTCACCCTTCGACGCAGAGGAGACCCTCTTGCCCGGGAAGTCAGGTCGCCCCTCCCGGGGCCGCCCGTCCCCGGTCCTGGGTAGCCCCGACAACGTCTACGACGACTACCTGCCGGACAACGGCAACCTCGGCTACCGGGTGTCGCGCTACGACCTGGAACTGCAGTACAAGGTCTCGGCGAACCGGTTGACCGGAGTCGCGTCGATCACCGCCACGACCAACGCTTCGATCGACCGTTTCTGTCTCGACCTGGCGGCGACGATGACCGTCGCGAGGGTGACGGTGAACGGCGAGCGCCTGCGCTACACGCACCGTCGGGGCAAGCTCGCCGTCGCACTGTCGAACCCGGTGCCACCGGGCGGCTCGTTGGAGATCGTCGTCCGCTACGCGGGCAACCCCCGACCGATTCGCGGCAAATGGGGTGAGGTCGGCTGGGAGGAACTCACCGAGGGATCCCTGTGCGCCAACCAGCCCAACGGCGCACCCTCGTGGTTTCCGTGCGACGACCACCCGGTCTCCAAGGCCAGCTACCGCATCGCGATTACCACCGACTCACCCTTCTCCGTGGTCGCCAACGGCGTCCTCACCGAGAAGCGCACCAAGGCCGCGCAGACGACGTGGGTGTTCGAACAGACCGAGCCGATGACCACCTACCTGGCGTCCATCCAGATCGGGCGCTACGAGACGGTGGAACTCGCGGCGAGCCCGGTACCCGTCGAACTCGTCGCGCCGCCCGCGCTCCGGGCCGCCGCGCGCACCCGGTTCGCCCCGCAGGTCGCCATGTTGACCGTCTTCACCGAGATGTTCGGCCCCTACCCGTTCCCTCGCTACACCGCCGTCGTCACCGACGACCCGCTGGACATCCCGCTCGAAGCGCAGGGCTTCTCGACCTTCGGCTCGAACCACTGCGAGCCGACGAGCGACGCCGAGCGCCTCGTCGCGCACGAACTGGCCCACCAGTGGTTCGGCAACTCGGTCACCCTCTCGCGCTGGCGCGACATCTGGCTGCACGAGGGATTCGCCTGCTACGCCGAGTGGTTGTGGAGTGAGCGCAGCGGTGGGCAGACGGCTGACGGCTGGGCGCGGCATTATTACGCCAAACTCGCCGCGACACGGATGAGTCGGCCGCTCGTCGACCCGGGGCCGGACCACATGTTCGACGACTGGGTCTACAAGCGGGGAGCGTTGACGCTGCATGCGCTGCGCCTGCGCATCGGCGACGACGCCTTCTTCGCCTTGCTGCGGCATTGGACCGACAAGTACCGATACGGCTCGGTGAGCACCGAGGATTTCACCACCCTGGCCGCCGACCACTCGACACACAGCCTCAACGATCTGTGGCAGGCATGGCTGCACTCGGCCCCGTTGCCGCCGTATCCGATGTGACCACCGGCGGGCGCTATTGCGCTGCGCGGCCCCGCAGGTGGGCCATGACCTCCGCGTAGTCGGGCAGCAAACCCGAGGCGGCCGCTTCGGCCAGGCCGGGGGCGGCGGAGTCCTTCGCCGAGAGCTCGTAGACGAGGGATTCGCCGGAACGGCCCGTCGTCGGCCAGTCGATGCCGAGCTGTGCGTCGAGCGGGTCGACGCCGTGTTCGGCATCCGGGTTGTACCCGGTGGAGCACAGGTAGACGACGGTCGATCCGTCGGCCAGCGAACAGAAGGCGTGGCCGAGTCCCTCGCTCAGATAGACGGCACGGCGGTGAACGTCGTCGAGCAGCACGGTGTCGTGGCGGCCGAACGTCGGCGAGCCGACGCGCAGATCGACGACGACGTCGAGCACGGCCCCGACCGGGCACATCACGTACTTGGCCTGACCGGGCGGGACGTCGGCGAAATGCACGCCGCGCAGCGTCCCCGCCGCCGACACCGACGTGTTCACCTGGGCCAGTTCGAATCCGTGGCCGATCACCTCGGACACCAACGGCGACTTGAACGCCTCGAGGAACAGACCGCGCGAATCCCCGTGCTGAACCGGCGTGAACTCCCAGGCCCCGCTGATCGACAGCTCCCGAATCTCCATGCCTCAGAAGGCCTTTCCGCGCTCGAGCAGATCGAGCAGGTAGTCGCCGTACCCCGACTTGGCCAGACCGGCGGCCCGCGTGCGCAACTCCTCGTCGGAGAGCCAACCCTGGCGCCAGGCGATCTCCTCGGGCACAGCGATCTTCAGTCCCTGCCGCTGCTCGACGGTGCGGACGAAGTTGCCCGCGTCGAGCAGGGAATCGAAGGTGCCGGTGTCCAGCCAGGCGGTGCCGCGTGGCAGCACGGTGACCGAGAGCGCGCCGCGGTCCAGGTAGTGCCGGTTGACGTCGGTGATCTCGTATTCGCCGCGCGCGCTCGGGCTTAGCCCCTTGGCCACGTCGACGACGTCGTTGTCGTAGAAGTAGAGGCCGGGTACGGCGAAGTTGGACCGCGGCCGTGTTGGCTTCTCCTCCAGTGACACCGCGCGACCGCTCTCGTCGAAATCGACGACGCCATAGGCGCCGGGGTTGGCGACCCAGTAGGCGAAGACGGCCCCGCCGACGACGTCGCGGTGGGCGGCGAGGCGGCTGCCGAGTCCCGGGCCGTAGAAGATGTTGTCCCCCAGCACGAGTGCCACCGAATCCGAGCCGATGTGGTCGGCGCCGAGCACGAACGCCTGGGCGAGGCCGTTGGGCTCGGGCTGCGCCGCGTAGGTCAGCGAGATACCGAACATCGAGCCGTCGCCGAGCAGGTGTTGGAAGGCCGGCCGGTCCTGCGGCGTGGTGATGATGAGGACGTCGGTGATCCCGGCCAGCATCAGCGTGGACAACGGGTAGTAGATCATCGGCTTGTCGTAAACCGGAACCAGCTGCTTGCTGACGCCCTGGGTGATCGGGTGCAGCCGCGAACCGGTTCCACCGGCCAGGATGATTCCGCGCATCACCCCAGGCTATCGGGCCACTAGACTGGGCCGCGACAAACACAGCCGTGTCGAGGGAGCAGCATGCGGGTTCTGGTCACCGGGGGCGCCGGGTTCATCGGCGTCAACTTCGTGCATCGCACACTGGCGACCCGCGCCGACGTCGAGCTCACCGTCCTGGACAAACTCACCTACGCCGCCGATCCGGCGTCGTTGGAATCGGTCACCGACCGGGTGCGCCTGGTGGTCGGGGACGTGGCCGACGCCGATCTCGTCGACGGGCTCGTCGCCGAATCCGATCTCGTCGTGCACTTCGCGGCCGAGTCGCACAACGACAACTCGTTGCTCGACCCGTCGCCCTTCGTCACCACCAACCTGGTCGGCACGTTCACGCTGCTGGAGGCGGTGCGGCGACACCAGACGCGCTATCACCACATCTCCACCGACGAGGTGTACGGCGACCTCGACCTCGACGACCCGACGCGCTTCACCGAGTCGACGCCGTACAACCCGTCGAGCCCCTACAGCTCCACCAAGGCGGGATCGGATCTGCTGGTGCGCGCCTGGGTCCGCTCCTTCGACGTGCCGGCCACCATCTCCAACTGCTCCAACAACTACGGCCCCTACCAGCACATCGAGAAGTTCATCCCCCGCCAGATCACCAACGTGCTCGACGGGGTGCGCCCGCGGCTCTACGGCGACGGCACCAACGTGCGCGACTGGATCCACGTCGACGACCACAACGACGCGGTGTGGGCGATCATCGACCGCGGCCGCATCGGGCAGACCTACCTGATCGGGGCCGACGGGGAGACGAGCAACCGCGTCGTCGTCGAGACGATCCTCGATCTGCTCGGGCAGCCGCGCGACGCCTTCGACTTCGTCACCGACCGGCCGGGCCACGACCGGCGCTACGCGATCGATTCGACGAAGCTGCGCGACGAACTGGGCTGGACACCGCGCTTCACCGACTTCCGCAGCGGCCTGGCCGCGACAATCGACTGGTACCGCGACAACCAGTCGTGGTGGCGCGGACGCAAATCGGAGGTCGAGGCCGGGTACGCGAAGACCGAGAAGGTGCTGGAGCCCTAGTCGCGGTAGCCCGCGGGGTTGCGCTCCTGCCAGCGCCAATAGTCCGCGCACGCCCGTCGGATGTCGTAATCGGTGTTCCAGCCGAGCTTCTCGCGCGCCTTGTCCGGCAGACAGTAGGTGGCCTGCGCGTCACCGGGGCGCCGCGGCGCATCGACGGTGGTGATCGTCCTCCCCGACGCCTCCTCGAAGGCGGCGATGAGTTCGAGCACACTCGACGGCCGACCGGTGCCCAGGTTGAAGAAGTGCATCCCCGGCTCGGCGTGCTCGATGGCGGCGAGGTGGCCGCGGGCGAGGTCGACGACGTGGATGTAGTCGCGCAGCGCGGTGCCATCGGCGGTGTCGTAATCGCGACCGAAGACGCTGACCTGCGGCAGGATCCCGGCGGCGACGCGCGCGACGATCGGCATCAGGTTGTTCGGAATGCCTTGCGGGTCTTCGCCGATCAGGCCGCTCTCATGCGCGCCGATCGGATTGAAGTAGCGGAGCCCGATCAGCTTCTTGTCCGGGTCGGTGAGCGCGGAGTCGCGCATCACCTCCTCGCACATCCGCTTGGACTTGCTGTACGGGTTGGGCAGGTCGAGCCCGGTGCGCGACGTCTCGACGAAGGGCAGATCCTCTTGATGCGTGTAGACCGTGCCGGTGCCGGAGAACAGGAAAGTGCCGATGCCGTTGTCGCGCATCGCGCCGAGCATCACCAGCGTCGAACCGACGTTGTTGGCGTAGTACTCCAGCGGCATCGACACCGATTCGCCGATCGCCTTGCGCGCGGCCAGGTGAATGATCGCGTCGAACGGGCCGGTCTCCTCGATACCCGTCTGGACCGCGACGGGATCGGTGACGTCGATGGTCCGGTACTCGACGGTGGTGCCGGTGATTTCGTTGACGCGCTCGACCGCGACGGGGCTCGAGCAGGAGAAGTCGTCGAAGATGACCGCTTCATGTCCCGCGGCCACCAGTTCGACGACGGTGTGCGCACCGATGTATCCGGCGCCGCCGGTGAGGAGAACACGCATGGTGGCAGTCTACGGATTCTCGGTCCGTCGAAGGCGTCCGCCCGCGAGCACCGAGGCGAGGCAGACGGCGGTCATGACCAGACCCACCAGGAAGAAGTCCCGATAGGTCAGCGAGGGGAATCGCTGGGCCAACCAGGCCAGGAGCGCGGGCGAACCGAAGCCGATGTAGGTCAGCGCGTAGAAGACGGCGGTGAGACCGCCCAGATCGTCGGGGCCGGCGATGCGCTGCACTTCGAGCAGCCCGCCGATCAATGCCATCCCGTAGCCACAGCCGAGCACCGCGGCTGCGAGCAGCGCGACGGCCACGTTGCGGGTGGCCTCGGCGGCGATCGCCATCACCAGGCCGACGGCGACCACCGCAAGTGCCACGACCATCCCCCGCACGGTGCCCGGGCGGTCGATGCGACGACCGGCGGACTGAATGGCGAAACCGGCCGTCAAGCCGAGGACGCAGCACGCGGCGGCGAACGCGATCGGAACGGTGGTGTGGCCGCGCAGCAGGTCGGGGATGATCGCGTACGCGATGGCACAGGCGCCGAACACCCACGGGGCGACCGGTGCGACGACCAGTAGGAACCGCCGGTCCAACGCCGACGGGATGCGCAGGGCGGCCAATACCCCGGTGGGCTTGCCGGTGTCGGCGGTGTCTCCGGTGTCGCCGACCCTGGTCTCCGGCACCCGCCACAGGGCCACCGCCGCCACCAACGCCAACACGACCGTGATCACGTACGGGAAGACTGTGGGCCACGGTCCCCACTGCGCGAGAACCCCGGCAACCGCCGCACCGACGCCGAAACCGGCGGTCAGGCACATCGTCGCGCGCCGCGCCCCGACCCCAGCGGGCGCACCGGCGGCGCGGGACAGTTCGACGAGCCAGCTGCCGCCGACCGCCATCGCCAGGCCCAACGCCACTCCGCTGAGCAGGCGGCCGATACTCAGCAGGACCACCGAGTGCGCGCCCATCGCCAGGGCCACCGATCCGAGCCCGGCGAGGATCGGCGCCGGGAGCATGAGCGGTCGCCGCCCCCAGCGGTCCGATGCCGGGCCGCCGATCAGCAATGCCGGGACGATGCCGAAGACGTAGACGAACAGCAACGTGTCGACCACGACACCGGATAATCCCTCGGCCTTGTACATGACGAGCAGCGGCGTGAACTGGTTGCCGCCCCAGGCGCTGACGAAGAGGGCGCCGCCGACGGGGATCCACGAGGTAGCGCCGAGCACGGCTCCTCGGGACGGTGGCGCGGTGGTGGTCATCGCGGCCAATCGTAACGAGCATTGCCCGGCCTGCGAGAATCGTCGTGAGCCCCATCACTGCGCTCCCCGCGCCGCGCACGAACCGACTGAGGAGTTCCATGACTTCCCGCCAGCGATTCCTCGCCGCCGTTGTCGCCGCAGCGGCGTTCACCCTGCCCGTTGCGGCCTCCGCAGCTTCGGCACATGCCGCTCCCGGATCGACCGCCGGTCTGACACCCCAACTCGCCACCGCCTACCGACTGGCCAAGGCGCAGGCGACCCGCGAGGGCATCCCGCTCTGGATCACTTCGGGGAAGCGCTCCTGGGCCGAGCAGGACCGGATGTGGCGCGACGGGATTCGCACCTACGGCAGCGCCGCCGAGGCTCGCAAGTGGGTCCTGCCGCCCTCGCAGTCCACCCACGTGTCCGGTCGGGCGATCGACGTCGGCCCCCAGCGCGGTGCGAGGTGGCTGGCGCGCACCGGCAACAGGTGGGGGCTCTGCCGCACCTATGCGAACGAGTGGTGGCATTTCGAGGTGGCGACCATCCCCGGGACCGCCTGCCCGCCGATGTTGCCGAGCGCCGCCCGACGTCGATAGATCGGGGAGGTCGACGTGGCATTCGACATCGAGCCGGCGAGCTTCATCCGGCGGATCTCGCTGGGAGCGGCGATGCCGACGGATCGCTATCCGTTCGACCTGCCCGTCGTCCGCGGTCTCGCCGAATCCGGCGGGCTGCCGCTGCCGCCGGGAGCGACCTTCTTCGTCGGCGAGAACGGTAGCGGCAAGTCGACGCTGATCGAGGCCATCGCCTTGGCCGCGGGACTCAATGCCGAGGGCGGCAGCCAGAACTACCGCTTCACCACACGTGCGACGGAATCCGATCTCGCCGACCACCTCTACCTGACGTGGGGGTCGAGCAAGCCGCGCAGCCGCTACTTCCTGCGCGCCGAGACCTACTACAACGTCGCGACGGCGACCGAAGACCTCGGCCCCGAGCAACTCGCCGTCTTCGGCGGCGTCTCACCGCACGAACGTTCCCACGGCGAGTCCTTCGTCGACCTCATCCACGCGCGGTTCTTCCCCGGCGGGCTCTACGTGATGGACGAGCCGGAAGCCGCCCTGTCGCCGCAGGGATGCCTCAACGTGATCGCCATGATCGCCGACCTCGTGACCAGGGGCAGCCAGTTCATCATCGCCACCCACTCCCCGATCCTGCTGGCGCTGCCGGGCGCGACGATCTTCGCCATCGACGACGACGGGCAGATCGAGCGAGTCGCCTACGACGACGCACCTCCGGTTCGGATGACCCGCGACTTCCTCGCCGCCCCCGACCGCTACCTGCGTCACCTGACACCGCCGGACTGAGGTCGTGCAAACCGGTTTTGGACAGCCCCTGGTTTGCCGATACACTCGTTCTCGCTGCCCAGCGCGGCACGCCGCCTTAGCTCAGTCGGTAGAGCGATTCACTCGTAATGAATAGGTCAGGGGTTCGATTCCCCTGGGCGGCTCCATGACTGACCTGCGCATATGCGCTGTCACTGCTCCACCTCATCGCCCTGTGTGTGCACATTGTGTGCTCGTATGAGTGCCGCGACGTTCGTCACTGCCGCCTGAGTCGCGTCCTCGTAGACGCTGGTGTAGATGTTCGCGGTGATCGTGATGTCGCTGTGCCCAAGCACCGTGGACACGGTCTTCATGTCCAGCCCTGAGGCGAGCATCATCGACGCGGCGGTGTGCCGAAGGTCGTGGAACCTGATCGGTGGCAGGTCCGCGCCCACTGCGAGCTTCTTGAATCGCTTGGTGACTTGGATCGGGTCGAACAGGCGCCCGTCCTCGCGGCAGAACAGGTACGTCGGTGGCTCGTCCATGATCCACGTTCGGGCCTGACGTTCGCGGTGCTGCTCGAGCAGTTCGACGCCTGCCTCCCCGATCGCCACGCGACGACATGACGCGTCGGTCTTGGGCGTGTCCTCGCGGACGCCATGGAGCGTGTTGATGAGCTGGCGCTCTACGGTGATAGTCGCGTCGTCGTTCACATCGGTGTAGCGCAGTGCGCAGACCTCGCCACGCCTCATGCCCGTGTGACTGACAAGCCAGAACAGAAAGTACAGCGGATCGTCGCCGACGTTCGCGAGGAACTTGCCCACATGGGTCGGAGTCCAGACCATCGACGTTGACGGGAGCTTGCCCATACCCCGCGCGTCCTCGGGCTTGTGACCCTCGGCGACCAATCGGGCAATGTCCCTACGCCATTCGTCTTCGCGTGACTTCGTCCAAACCAACGCGCGAGGTGATCGACCACCAGGCACCTTCGCCAATGCAGCAGCGTTGACGGTCACAAGATCAGCCCTGAGCGCGTCCGTGAGCGCCGACCGCAGCACTGCGCGCATACGTTGTGCAGCAGGGGCATTGAGGCCCTGTGGGGACGACCTCAGCGTCTCGAACATGCGATTGACGTGTGCCGGTCGCAGTTCAGTCAGCTTCACCGTGCCCAGGTGCGGGATGAACACCTTCTCGATGTATCGCTCGTAGTGCTGGCGCGTGTTTTCCTTGATGTCAGTCTTACCGGCAATCCAATCGGTGAGGTACTGCTCAACGGTGAGACGCTCGTCGGCGATGAATCCCCGGCTGGCATGGGCGCGCACCTTGTCCAGCGCATCCTGCGCTTCGTCCTTGGTGGCGAACCCGGCTTTGCGCTTGAGGCTGCGCTTGCCGTTGATGTCGACCACGCCGACCGCATAAGCCCATGTCCCGTGATTCGCCCAGGTCCCGTTGCCGCGCTTCAGCTTTGGACAGGACTGACCCAGCTGCACGCGTTTGCCGTCCTCGATCTTCGTACAGCCACATCGGCGAAACACCGACCCTCGCGCAGTCATGCTCGTAACTCGATCTCATCAGCGAGGCGGCGCGTCATGCCTGCTCGGTGATTGCGCAGCTTCGCGGGATCGGTGATCTCGGGGTGCTTCTCGGCCAGACGTTGGTCGCGTTCGATCGTGGCGTGGTGACCCCAGATACGTGTCGCTATCTCGGTCACCTGCTCACGCGACATCTTCAGGCGTCGAGCGATGCTCTCATCAGCGGAATAGTCTTGCACGCGTTCGAAGTCCACGACTGCGACACTCGGTGTCGTTCCCGATAGCCACTCGCGCACGGTCGATGTGGGCATAGTTAGGTCGTCGGTCACCTGCACGTCATCGTCACCTGCGAACCACTCAGCCAGTGCGACGCCGTACACGGACGACAACACAAGCAGCTCATCGAGCGAGACGACACGCCGACGACCGCCCTCGATTGACGACACATGCGACTGCGCCCAGTTCAAGCCGAGATGAGCGACCTTCGAGGCGCATTCCGCCTGGCTATCACCTGCTTGCACGCGGATTCGCTTGAGATTTCTTCCGACGGCAATTCCGGTTGTGTTCATAGATCAGGATTCTACATTGTCGTACATATGTGGTTCTGATGGTCGTGATCGTGTACGGTCGTGAATACGTCAATCAACTATACGAAGGAGGATGACGTGGCGATCAAGAACCCCATGACCGTCGATGAGATCCATGCGCTACCGCAGGTAGTGGGTATCGAGGAAGCCAGCCGAGCACTCGGGTGGTCGAGACTGCACGGGTACCGACTGAATCAAGCCGGTGAGTTCCCACTGCCCGTGCACAAGGTCGGCAACCGATTCAAGATCAAGAAGTCGGACCTGCTCGACTATCTGGGGCTGAGCGAGAATCCAGCACCCACGCCCACACAGCCAGCCTCGGATATCGACCCGTCAAAGATGTACAGCATCCGAGGAGACAAGCTGCTCGCACTGCTCGGTGGTGAGGTTGCGTGAGGACTCTCAGGCAGTCGCGTGCCGACATTTCTGAGTATCCCTACGTGAGGTTCACCAAGAAGTTCGAGCCGCTGGTCCGCATCAGCAACGGCCTACCCGCGAAGTACCGAGATACCGACTTCGAGGTGATAGGCAAAGGCGCAGACGGCAGCGTGTTGGTGCGCTCGCGCATCTGGGCATCCAAGCCCGACTGGGATACCAAGAACTGGTGGCGCCAGCGCTACCCCGAGATGTGCGCGCTACCCGAAGTCAAGGTGCGGGGTCGTGCGTTCCCGCGTAGTCCTGGCTTCATCCAGGACACACCGCTCACACGTGGCGCCGAGGTCGTGATCGCAGTACCGCCCGCCCCTCGGCGCACTCTCGTTCTCGATCTGACCGAACGCCACGACGGGAGTTGGGTCGCGGGCTTTGAGTACGACGTGCGTGCCATCGCTCTGGTGAAGGAGTACGGGCGCGGTCGGTGGGACCCGCAGCGCAAGCAGTGGGTGCTTCCCACGCGGTCGGATGCGGGACGCGTTGCGCGGGTGTTCAAGGATGCGAACGCCGACGTTCACCTGTGGCGAGTTCGTGGGGTGCCGTTCTGATGGCCGACCATATAGCTATCGCCAGTGTGCGAGATCGCGACCTCAGCGATCCGCACCAGCGCGGTGTGTGGGAGTCTCGATACCCCACAAGCGAGGCCGAGGCTCGAAAGGTGTTGCGCCTGTGGTCGGGTGAGGGCCGCGACATCTACCGATCCATCTATCGACGCACGGAGCCGACTCACAGCGAGGGTCCGGACCTGTGCTTGCCGTCTGATCGCATCGCGTTCGAGGTGGATCAGGTAGCACCGGGCGGGTATGGGCACGCCAAAGCTGTTCTACGTCAGGTAGACCCCACGCTCGTGTCGTCCGGGTCGCCGGGGCACTACCACGTCTATGTGCAGATCGACCGGATACTTCCGTGGGCTGAACTCAAGGAGTTGGCGAAGGGTCTGTATCGCGCGATGTGGGTCACCGAGGGCGGTAAGTACGGAGGCGGGTTCCTCCGCGTGCCGGGATCGCTGAATCACAAGTACGACCCACCTAGACCGGTTCGACGTGTTCGCATCGGCAACGTCGTTGCGCTGGGCACGCTGAGGTCGGTTGTACACGCCCATACCGCCCCGGTGCACGTATCGACTGCGGTGACGTTGCAGGCGGAGCCCTACGGCGATCTCAGCGTCTCGTATGAGGGCCGCAAGATTGAACGGATGCTGCGTGAACGTGATTCGGGTGGCGTGAGACGACATCGGTTGACGTTCAAGCTCATCCGCATGTGTCAGGAGTACGGCCTGACGAAGGAGCAGACACTCGGCGTGCTGCTCGATCACCCCGCGACGGGGGACAAGTTCGATGACGCGGAAACGGTCGCTGACCTACACCGCTGCTGGAAACCAGAAACCCCAGCCAGGTACGGACTGGCCGGGGCATCCGAAGGAGACATCTGAAGTTATGACGCACAACGACAATAACACTGGGGAACTCACGCACAGCCAGCTTGCACGCAAAATGGCGAACCACATCAAGTACGCGCACATGCTGATCGCGCGCTACGGACATCGCCTCATGTACGTCGAGGAACTGGGGTGGTTCTATTGGTCAGGCACGCACTGGAAGGCAGGTGAACGCGGTATTCGGTTTGCCTCCAAGATGATTGAGCAGGAGATGCTGAAGGCACGGGACATGCCCGAGGAAGGCAAGGACGACGCCGAGACTAAGGCTATGCTCGCGCGCAAGCAGAAGGCGATCACCGAACTGTCGCGGATGAGCACAGCCCCGAACTTGCGAGGTATTCTGTCGGTCGCACGTGAACAGCCAGCGCTCATCCGGAACGCCGACGAGCTCGATGCTCAACCCCATCTGCTGAATACACCGAACGGAACGTTGGACCTGCGCACGCTGGAGATCAAGGACCACGAACCCGCGGACCTACTGACGAAGATCACTGCGGGCAACTACGTCGCAGACTTGACGGTCGAGGGCAGCAAGTGGGACGAGTTCTTGCATCAGGTACTGCCGGGCGAGGACGTGATCGAGTACCTGCTACAGGTGTGCGGCGTCGCACTGATGGGCGAGGTGGTTGAGCAGATACTCGTGATCCTGCTTGGGCGTGGCCGAAATGGCAAGGGCGTGTTCGCATTGTCGATCCTGAACACTGTAGGCGACTATGGTATCCAGCTTGAGACAGACCTCCTGATGAAGAAGGACACCAAAGCCCATACCACCGGCGAGGCCGACCTCAAGGGCGCACGTGTCGGCATCTCGTCCGAATCCGAGTCCGGCAAGTATCTGAATGAGTCGCTGGTCAAGCGATTCACCGGGGGCAACCGGCGTCGCGCACGAAAGCTCTACAAAGACAACATGGAATGGGACCCGAGCGACAGCCTGTTCTTGGAAACCAACCACCTGCCCCAGGTCGTGGGCGTCGAGGCTGCCATGTGGGATCGGCTCAAGGTTATCGAGTTCCCGCGCTACTTCAGCGCCGAAGAGCGAGACCCGGGACTCGCTAACAAACTCAAGGGTGAAGCCGACGTAATCCTGACAAGTCTCGTCAATGCGTACCACCGATACCGCAACGCGGGTCATCTGGTCGAACCGCACGCAGTAACCAAGCGGGTCAACAAGTGGCGTCGAGAAGCCAACCCGGTTCTGCGGTTCATCGAAGAGCGATGCGACCAGAGCAAGGCATCCAAGGTCTTGCTGAAAGAGCTGTACCCCAAGTGGATTGACTGGTGTGCCGAGGCCGACGAGGAAGTCCGATCTGACAAGTGGCTGACCAAGATACTGGACGACATGGGATACCCCTCACGTCGCACCAAAAATGGTGCCCTACATGCAGGTTTGACCTTGAAGGAATGAGAAGTGGTGACGCTGCTGACGATAATTTCACACTCAGTGATCGCGCACGCGCACGCTGGCACATGTGCGCACGCGATGATGGGGTTCATTTTTAGCGTCAGCAGCGTCACCAATCTTGTCCACTCGCGCTCGCGCATAATGCGCGCGGGCGTGTGGTGCGATGATTGATTTATCGGCGATGGTCGAGCGGGAGGTTTCCATGCCGCCCACGACATTTACCGCGATGGTGAATGTGGCTCCTTTCCCTTCTGCTCCCATCGCCGACCCTACTTCTTCGGCACGAGGCCGGAGATCGAGAAAAAGGAAACGTGATGGCAAACAACCCAGTTGACGATCTGATCGAAGATATCAGGAACGGTATCGTGGAATACACGCCCGGTGGTGTGGGCGAGAGTGCAGATGTTCGCACGGTCGAGCAGATTCGACACGGCGACATTCCCGCTCCTCTGTTGCCCGAGGATCGCGGGGACCTCGCGCACCAAGTGCATATCCCTGTTGCGGATGGACGGGGCAACGTCGGGAAGTTCGTGGTCGAGAAAGAGAAGAAGCCGTACTACGTCAGCGCTGCACGTGTGGTGGAGGACCAGTGACGGGCGAACCCGAATGCCTTGGGGCAGGCGGCATGCGTGCGCTACAGGCTGAGCGTGTGGAGAACACACGGTTACGTAAAGAACTGCGCGACACAAAGAAGCAGCTTCACGACAAGGACCTGATGCTACACAACCTGCGGTCAGCAGTCGTGTCTGCAACCAACCATCTGATCGACGTTGCCGAAGAGGCAGGAGCACAACGCAATGACAACCAGTAGCACGGATGGCCGTGATACACAGCAACCGGGTGATGAGCAGCAGGGCAATCGTGAGGCGAGGTATCGCGTCGAACGTAACGAGGCACGCGCCGAGGTCGAACGGCTGGCCGGTGTGGTCGAGGGACTGCAGAAGCAAATGGTCGAAGGCATGATCGGAGACCTCAACCCGAAAGCATTCTGGGCTGCGCTCGGTGATGGCGGCATAAGTGAGTTGCTGACCGACGATGGGGCAATCGACACAGAAGCGGTCGGCGATGCCGTTGTGGGTACGCGTGAGATGTTCGGAATACCCGAAGGCCCACGCGCTCCTATGGCTGCACCCACTCAGGGACAGCAGTACGGCAGCGAGGTCGACCGTGAGCAGGTAAGCAGCGGGTTCGCGGCTGCACTCCATCCCGACAACCTGCAAGCGGGTTACGGGTTCGGGGGCGGTACGACTGTCGGCCCACCTGCGAGGGCACGGGCACCTAAGTCGGATGACACCCAGGGGGCTGACCCCATCGAGGAGTAGCCGGGCGGCCTGTAGGCGTTGGCGCTGACCATGTCCGCGAGTGTGCGGTCCCAATTCTCAACGACTCTAAGGAGGTTCGATGTCTGGTCTGCGGAGGCACTTATTCTGCCTGAACTGCGGTAAGCGACTCGTCGCGCGCCAGCTCAAGTTCTGTTCTGTGGAATGCAAGCTCGAACATCGAAACACGAAGTAATCCATAAAGGGTCTCAGCGACAATCTGAGGCCCTTTGTGGCGGATATCGCAGTCATTCCGCATATCGACATCAATAGGCGCTTAGGATTGAACCTAGGCGCCTCTCTTGCACTCTATATCGTGACGGCACGCCGACATTACGGCTTGGCGCTCCCATTGTGCAATCATGTGCTCAACACGGTCAGTGGCTGTGTGAAGTAGGGGCAGGTCCTCGCTTCGGAATGAATCGGCAGAACTTCAGCCTTCTGTTGATTCTCGGATATCCGGGGCACGACCTGCCCCTTTCACATTAGGAGCCACATATGGCAACCATCAAGACTGGGACTTCGCCGCAGGCGTGGCGTCCCGACGTAAACACCTTCGCGCCTGTCGATGAGATTCCCGAGGCGCTGATCGTTCAGGCGTCCACTCTCGGCGGCAAGGTCGAAGGTGACGCTCCCTCGGTTCGCGTCGCGTACGTGACCGACGACGACGCACAGTTCTCGGCTGAGGCCGAGGTGATCCCTGAGTCGGACCCGGTGCTCTCGGAAGCGCTCGTGCATACGGCGAAGGTCACCCAACTCATCAAGCTCTCCATGGAGCAGTACATGCAGCCGGGTACCAACGATCAGTTGTCGACCTCGCTCAAGCGTGCGATCACCAAGAAGGCCAATGAGGCGTTCCTCGCACAGGTCGCGCCCACGTCGCCGGCGGTCGCACCCGTCGCGGGTCTACTCAACACCACAGGCGTCGTCGCGGGTGACGAGGTGACCACAAACCTCGACCCCATCGTGGACTTGATCGCAGAACTGGAGGCGAACGGCGCGACGCCATCGCTCATCGTGCTCGACCCGGTCGGATGGGCAGCGATCCGCAAGCTCAAGACCGCGACCGGATCGAACGAGTCGTTGGTCGGTGCCGGTGTGGGCGACGCGGTACAGCAGTTGCTCGACCGTCGCGTGATCGTCAGCCCCTCCATGACCGTGAGCACGGGTCTTGTGATTGACCCCACCGAGGTCATCAGCGCCTACGGCGACATCAACCTCGCGACGAGCACCGACGCGTACTTCAACTCGGACAGCATCGCGATCCGTGCAACGTGGCGACTCGGTCACGTCGTGCCTCGGGCGAATCGCTTGGGCACGTTCACCATCGAGGAGGCCTGACATGCCACGTCTCGAAGGCAAGGTCACACCGCGAGGCCGCACAGCAGACATGAACGTCGGCATTCGCTGGACCAAGAAGCACTACACGCCTCTGGTCAAGAACGCGAAGATCGGCCCACTCGGCGGCAAACGTCGTCGTCGGCGCTGACTGATCGCCCACACACTCGGAACGGTGCAGAACCGGGTGTGTGGGCACAGTCATTCATAGACAAGGACTTTCGACATGAGGAATCCCATCACAACCGATGACTTCGACATCGAGGTCGGCGAAGACCTGATCACTGCGGCATGGGTACGCGCTCGCCGCGTAGCGCCTCCACTCAGAGCGGCGAGTCTGACTCCCGAGGAAGTCGCAACGTTGAAAGACATTCTCAGAGTTGCGATCTTGAGATGGGCAACCACAGATGGCCCGCACATATTCACGCTCGACGAGGTGCAGTCCCTACACCGCGTGTGCGCGAGGCCAGGGCACCGCACTCAGCGGCTCACCACTCGCAGGAGAGGGCTGCCTGTCCATCCATTCCTGAATGACACGGAGGATCGCCACACCGGGGTCTACGGCGAATGACCCTTCCCGAACTTGCCAAGCAACTCGGGGTCACGACGACGAAGCTACGCAAACGAGCGGCAGCGGCGGGCATCGTCACGACTGATCGCACAGGTCGCTACGTAGAGCTACCCGAGGACGCCCACACGCGTCTGAATCAGCCAGTACGTGACATTACTGCGAATCGCGCGTCAGACGTCGCCAGCGACGGCTGCGGTGTGGACACATGCAGGCTCCCCGATCACGCAGGGCTACCCCTCGACGCGTTGGGTGATCCGAAGTTTCGGGAAGCGTTCACGCTCATGAGGTTTCAACGAGAAGAGCGGCTGATGTCGCTCGTGAGTACATGGAGGTGCGGGTAATGGCTCGACCGAGCAAGTACACATCGGGGCGTCGAGAACGATTGCCGCGCAATTGGAAACGCCTACGGTTGGTGGTGCTTCACCGCGACAACCACACATGCGCGGAGTGCGGTGGTGTGGCGTCCCACGTCGATCACATCGTGCCGAACGACGACCACTCACTATCCAACCTGCGGGCACTGTGCGCGTCATGCCACAACCGCAAGACCGGGCGTGAAGGCGGTCAAGCCAAGGCGCGCAATCAGCGCAAGAACGGGCGATTCGACGCAGGCCCACACCCCGCGTATCTACGCGCAGACGAGGGGTAACACCCGCGTTGTCGTTGCATGTTCACACATGCACGCGACCACGAGAAAAGCCCTCAGCTTCGTGCTGAGGGCTTCTTTCGGAGCGGTGCGTTACGCGTCGTCGTTGTCCTGCTCATCGAACGGAGTATCGCCATAGTGATCGTCGTCATCGGCCGGTGTGGGCGTGGCTGCTTCCTTCGCGGCCTTGGCTGCGGCGCGTGCCTCTGTGCGGTGTTCGCTCCACGCGGTGAACTGCTTCTTGAGCTTGGCGACATCGCCAGCCTTGAACTCGTAGCGCCCGGTTTCATCGGACTTGGGGATGGCGTTGGCGCGTAGGAACACGCGGAACGTCTTGGGATCGGTGCCCACACGCTCGGCGACTTCGCGAGCGGTCAGCGGTGCTTTGGGTGCGGTCATGTCGTTGCTCCTGCGTCGTGGTGTGAGCGGCGTCACACTGGGTGGTTGACGAGAGGACTGTAAGACAAGTCGCTCAGGAATCCGAACAGATGTTCGGAACTGTGTGCACACGATGTGCTGATGTGTTCACATACGAGGCGTGTACATCGGAGGATGAAAACACCTCTGACGTGCGCATACCTGCGTCATCGCGACATGTTCACATACGACGAAACACGTGGTTCGGCTGTCTCGTAATGAATAGGTCAGGAGTTCGATTCTCCTAGGCGGCTCCGAGAGACCGGGTAGACCATCGCTCCAGCGGCGGTCCAACCCGGTCTTATCTCTTTGCCGAGGGCATTCACCCACTGGTCGCGCACGTCCTCGCGCATCTATCGCCGCACGTTTCGGGTAGCCACGCCGCCCGGACCGCCGTGCCGACGGGTGCGGTCTGAAAAGCTGGGAGGGTGAACGCACGACGGGCCGTCCGGCGCAGCCTTTCCTCCCACGCCGGCGAATGGCTGATGATCGTCGCCGCGCTGGCGTTCCTCGCCGCCTACGCCATCCCGATCCTCAACACCCACCTCGACCCGACGGCCCGCCTGATCTGCGACATCGTGACCGCGGTGGTGTGGGTCATCTTCATCGCCGAGTACCTGATCCGACTGCTGCGCGCGAAGGACCGGCGATACTTCTTCACCCACAACCTGTTCGACCTGGTCATCCTGATCGTTCCGATCGCGCGGCCGTTCCGGATGCTGCGCCTGATCACGCTGCTCTCCGTCCTCAACCGCGCCGGCACCCGGTCGCTGCGCGGTCGGGTCGCGGTCTACGCCTGCGGCGGCGCACTCCTGCTGCTGATCGTCGCCTCGCTGGCGATCACCGACGCCGAGCGGGGACGTCCGGGCTCCACCATCAACGGGGTGGGCGACGGCCTGTGGTGGGCGGTCGAGACGATGACGACGGTCGGGTATGGGGACCGCATCCCGCAGACGACGACGGGACATCTCATCGCCGTCGTGCTCATGTTCTCCGGGATCGCCCTGCTCGGTGTCGCGACGGCATTCGTGGCGTCGTGGCTGGTGCAGGCACTCGAAGAAACCGAGGAGGCCGAGGAGCAGACCCACGAGGCGGTACTCACCCTGACCGAGGAGGTGCGCGCGCTGCGCGCGGAGATCGCCGAACTCCGGGAGGGCCGACGCGATGCGGCGCCCGACGAGGACCAAGGCTGACGTCGCCCCGTCAGCCGCCACTCGACGACCTCAATCCCGCGCGAGAGCCTGCCCGATGGTGGCGACCATCGCGTCCACCGCGAATTTCGGCTTGACGTTGTAGTCCAGCACCTCGCGACAGTGCAGCACGGCGTCGACGCAGCGCAGCAGCTGTCCGCTCGACGCGTAGTCGGCCATCTTCTCGACGAGGTCGGCCTGGTCCGGGTGCATCGCGGTCACCCGGGCCCCCGACGAGACGACGAGTGCATCGCGGAACAGTCCGGCCAGGTCCATCAGGGCGAGGTCCAAGACGTCGCGCGCCGTGCGGGTGGCCCGCGACTTCTGCCGCCTCTCCAGATCCTTGACCGCTCCGGCGCTCCCCCGCGTCGCGCGGGCGGTGCCCTTCCCGGTACCACCGGCGCCGAACGCCGTCATCAGCTCCTCGACCTCCGCCTCGTCGCGCTCGTCACTGATCGCCTTCGCGGCCGCCTCGGCGGATTTCACCAACTCCTCTGCGGCAGCATAAGCCCGCGCGGGAACGGTGGCCGCTCGCGCCAATCCGAGCGCGGCCAACCGCTGGTCGCGCGCCCCCTGATCGGTCGCCAACCGCTTGGCGCGGCCGATATGCCCACCGCAGACCGAGGCCGCCCAGGCCGCATTGGCACGGTCGATGCCGTCACGCTCGACGAGCACGCGCTCGATGTCGGCGGCCGGCGCGATCGCCAGCGGCACATGCCGACAGCGCGACTTCAGCGTCACCGAGATGTCCTCGGGATCGACCGACGGCGCGCACAGCAGGAAAACGGTGCGCGGCGGCGGCTCCTCGACGACCTTCAACAGAGCATTCGCGGCCGCCTCGGTCAGCCGGTCGGCGTCCTCGACGACAACGATCTGCCAACGCCCGGTGGCCGGCCGACGCGCGGCGGCCTGCACCACGTCGCGGATCTCGGCGACCGACAGACTCAGCCCTTGGGGCACCACGTGGCGGACGTCGGCGTGAGTGCGATTCATCACAGTCACGCAGGCGCGACATTCACCACATCCCGGATCCGCCTCGTCGTGGCATTGCAGCGCCGCTGCGAAACAGACCGCCGCAACCGATCTACCCGAACCGGGCGGACCGGTGAACAGCCACGAATGGGTCATCGACGCCCGTGCGACGGCTCCGGTTTCATCGCCCTGACCTGCATCATCGTCGAATATCGAGATGGCGCCCGCCGAATGCTCGTCCAGTCGCCGCGACGCCGCGACCGCACCGCGCGCGGCGGCCCGCAACTCATCGACCACCCCGTGCTGGCCCACCAGCCGACTGAACACCGTTGCCACGCCCCCAGCCTAGTGCCGCCCCCGACAATCAATTGCCATCCGCTGGCGTTTAACAATTGCAAGCACTTGGCTAATCTTGTTGGCATGGCCGACAGCCGATCGCGATGGGATCAGGCCGTGCACACCGCACGGTGGCTGGCGCGTACCCCGTGGCCGATCCTCGCACTCGACCTGTTGCGCGCCAACATGATCGGCGCGATCTTCACCTTCGCCTTCCTGCGCTTCGGCATGGCCAGCGATTACTCCCTGACGTTGACCGACGCCTCGGTCAGCAACCAGGTGGCCTTCGTCATCTATCTGTTCATCGCGATGATCGTCGGCGGACTGCTCAGTATCAAGCTCTCCCTCCCGGTCCTCATCTGGCATCGCCGCCGCACCCGGCCCGACGACGAGTTCGCCCGCCGCCGCGCCCTGGCGCTGCCGTGGATGCTCACCGTCGCCAACGGGGTCCTCTGGCTCGTCGGCGGCACCCTGCTCGCCATCCTGTCCGGATTCCATTCCGGCCGGACCGCGATCCTGGTGGCGATCGGCAGCCTCATCGGCGCGCTGGTCACCGGTGCCCTGAGCTTCCTGCAGACCGAGAAGGTGCTGCGGCCCATCACCGTCGCCGCGATGGCCAACAATCCCGACGATGCGCAGGCACCCAGCGTGTCGACCCGCATCACGACGTTCTGGGTCATCGCGGTGGCGGTCCCGCAGATCGTCATCATCGGGTTGGTGCTGTTCGTGCCGCTGGGCATCGCCAGCCCGCAGACGGTCCTGCGCCCCATCCTCTGGATGGCCGGCGCCGCCCTCGCCTTCGGCGCCCTGGCCGTCTACCGGCTGGTGAGTTCGATCAACGATCCGATCAAGCAGCTGCGCAACGCGCTCAGCCAGGTCCGCAACGGCAACCTGAACGCGTCGGTGCGGATCTACGACGGCAGCGACCTGGGCCTGCTGCAGGCCGGCTTCAACGAGATGGTCTCCGACCTGCGCGAGCGAAACCGGTTGCGCAACCTGTTCGGCCGCTACGTCGGCGAGGACGTGGCCCGCCGCGCCATCGAGACCGGCACCGAGCTGGGCGGCGAGGACCGGTACGTCGGCGTGCTCTTCGTCGACATCGTCGGCTCGACCCGCCTCGCGGTGCAGACCGCCCCCCGCGAGGTGGTGGAACAGCTCAACGAGTTCTTCCGCGTCGTCGTCGACGTGGTCGGACGCCACGGCGGCTTCGTCAACAAGTTCCAGGGCGACGCCGCGCTCGCGATCTTCGGCGCCCCGCTGGAACTCGACAACTTCGCCGGATGTGCCCTCGCCGCCGCACGTGAACTCCGCATCGAACTCGAGAACGCCCTGGGCGACACCGACTTCGGCATCGGCGTATCCGCCGGCCGGGCCGTCGCCGGGCACATCGGCTCCGAGCAGCGGTTGGAATACACCGTCATCGGCGACCCGGTCAACGAGGCCGCCCGCCTCACCGAACTCGCGAAGGATGAACCGACGCGGGTGCTCGGCTCGGCGCGCGCGGTCTTCCTCGCCGACGAGGACGAGGCCTCCCACTGGGAGATCGGCGAGGGCGTCGAACTACGCGGCCGCGGTATCGAGACGCTGCTCTCCCGCCCGAAGATCGGACCGATCGGCCCCATCGGCGACGGGTCTAGGAACTCTTCTTCGGCGCTGCCTTCTTAGCGGCCTTCTTCGCCGGCGCCTTCTTGGCAGTCGACTTCTTGGCAGCGGCCTTCTTCGCCGTCTTCTTGGCGGTCTTCTTCGCCGGACCGCGGGCCCGACGGTCGGCCAGCAACTCCATCGCCCGCTCCGCGGTGATGGTGGCGACGTCGTCACCCTTGCGCAGGCTGGCGTTGGTCTCCCCGTCGGTCACATAGGGGCCGAAACGGCCGTCCTTGATGACCATCGGCTTCTCGCTGACCGAATCCGGCCCGAGTTCCCGCAGCGGAGGTGCCGCGGCCGCACGTCCGCGCCGCTTGGGCTCGGCGTAGATGCGCAGCGCCTCGTCGAGCGTGATGTCGAAGAGCTGCTCCTCGTTGGCCAACGACCGCGAGTCGGCACCCTTCTTCAGGTACGGGCCGTAGCGACCGTTCTGCGCGGTGATCTCTTCGTTCGACGCCGGGTCGACGCCCACGACGCGCGGCAGCGACAGCAGCCGCAGCGCCTCGTCGAGGGTCACCGTCGCGACATCCATCGTCTTGAACAACGATCCGGTGCGCGGCTTCGGCCCGGCCTTCTTGGCGGCCTTCTTCGCGGTCTTCTTGGCCGCCTTCTTGGCGACGGTCTTCGTCGCACCGGTACCGGTCTCGTCCAACGAGATCGGCGCCTCGTCGCCGTCGACGGGCAGAGGCGTCTCGCCGCCGTCGCGCGGGGTGGGCCCGGCGGGCACCGTCAGCGGCGCGCCGTCGTCCTCGCCGTCCTCATCCTCCGGCGGCAGGATCTCGGTGACATAGGGACCGAAGCGGCCCTCCTTCACGACGATCTCGTTGCCCGACGCCGGGTCGACGCCCAGGACCCGTCCCTCCTGCGGAGTCGCGAACAGCTTTTCCGCGACCTCCAGCGTCAGCTCGTCGGGGGTCATGTCGGCGGGCAGGTTGGCGCGCTGCAGCTCCGGCTCGGCCGCGCCCTCCGGCGAGACCGTGCGCTCCAGGTAGGGGCCGAACCGTCCGACGCGGACGTAGACCGGCCGACCCTGCGAGTCGTCGAAGAGGTGGATCGAGTTGATCGACCGCGCGTCGATCTCCTCCAGGTTCACACCGACCAGCTTCTTGAGGCCGCCCGCGTGCGCGACGTCGCGCTTGGCGCTGGAGGCCACCGAGCCGCCACCGCTCTCGTCGCCGAAGTAGAAGTCGCTCAGCCACTGGGTGCGGTTGGCCTCACCAGCGGCGATCTGGTCCAGGTCGTCCTCCAGGGAGGCGGTGAAGTCGTAGTCGACGAGGCTCTCGAAGTACCCCTCGAGCAGCCCGACGACGGCGAAGGCCACCCACGACGGGACGAGGGCGCTGCCCTTCTTGACGACGTAGCCGCGGTCCTGGATGGTGCCGATGATCGACGCGTAGGTCGACGGGCGTCCGATGCCCAGATCCTCGAGCACCTTCACCAGGGAGGCCTCGGTGAAACGCGCGGGCGGATTGGTGGAGTGGCCGTCGGCCGAGAGTTCCGCCGCGGTGACCCGCTGCCCCTCGCTCAGGTGCGGCAGGCGCCGCTCCTCGTCGTCGGCCTGGCCGCCGGCCTGCTCGTCGACGGTCTCGACGTAGGCGGAGAGGAAGCCGGGGAAGGTGATGGTCCGGCCCGACGAGGCGAATTCGACCTGTTCGCCGGTCGAGGCCGTGCCACTGATGCGCACGCTCATCGTCGTGCCCTTGGCGTCGGCCATCTGCGAGGCGACCGTCCGCTGCCAGATCAACTCGTACAGCTTGAACTCGTCGGAGTTCAGCGCCGACGCGACCTGGCCGGGGGTGCGGAAACTGTCGCCGGCCGGGCGGATCGCCTCGTGCGCCTCCTGGGCGTTCTTCACCTTGCGGGTGTACTGCCGCGGGGTGGGGTGCACGTAGTTGTCGCCGTACAGCTCGCGCGCCTGGGCGCGGGAGGCGTTGATCGCCGACTCGCTCAGCGTCGTCGAGTCGGTACGCATGTAGGTGATGTAGCCGTTCTCGTACAGCCGCTGCGCGATCCGCATCGTGCGGTCGGAGGTGAAGCGCAGCTTGCGGCCGGCCTCCTGCTGCAGCGTCGAGGTCATGAACGGCGCATACGGACGACGGGTGTAGGGCTTCTCCTCCACCGACGAGACGGTGAGCGTCGCACTGTCGAGACCGGCGGCGATCCCGCGCGCCCGCGCCTCGTCGAGGACGACGACCCCGTCGGCCTTGCGCAGTCCGCCGTCGGGTCCGAAGTCGCGGCCCGCGGCCACGCGCTTCCCGTCGACGCCGACCAATCGCGACGAGAAGGTGCGCGGCGAGGCGTCGGCACCGGCGTCGAGGGTGGCGGCGATGTCCCAGTAGTCGGCGGAGACGAAGGCCATCCGCTCGCGCTCCCGGTCGACGATGATCCGCGTCGCCACCGACTGCACGCGGCCCGCCGAGAGCCGCGGCATGACCTTCTTCCACAGCACCGGGCTGACCTCGTAGCCGTAGAGGCGGTCGAGGATGCGCCGAGTCTCCTGTGCGTCGACGAGGTCGATGTCGAGTTCCCGGGGAGTCGCCGCGGCGGCCTGGATGGCCGATTCGGTGATCTCGTGGAACACCATTCGCTTGACCGGAACCTTCGGCTTCAGGATCTCCAGGAGGTGCCAGGCGATGGCCTCACCCTCCCGGTCACCGTCCGTCGCGAGGTACAGCTCGTCGACGTCCTTGAGGAGCGACTTGAGTTCGGTGACGGTGGACTTCTTGTCCGGCGAGACGACGTAGAGGGGTTCGAAGTTCTCTTCGACGTTGACGCCGAGCCGCGCCCACGGCTGGCCCTTGTACTTGGCCGGGACGTCGGCGGCGCCGCGCGGCAGGTCGCGGATATGGCCGCGCGAGGATTCCACGACGTAGTCGGCCCCGAGGTAGCCCGCGATCTTGCGCGCCTTGGTGGGCGACTCGACGATCACGAGCCGTCGCGTCCGCCCCGTTCCGGGCGATGCGGTGTCGGTCTTTGCCACGGGCGTCCCTCAGTTCACCTCGGAGTACCCGATGTACCCCGCTGGTGAGTTTTCTACCTTATATACGGGGGCCACTGCACATGCCGCTGCACATCCGGCGAGTGGACTATCGCACTCATATTCGTGTTTCCGCAGGTCGCGCCGCATTTGCGGGTCACTGGGCCGACGGCCAGAATTCCGCGGCGCCGGGCCGGTCCGGCGTGGCGCCGACCATCTCCACGAATCGCGCGACCCGCCGCTTCCCGGCGATCCGCAGCTCGGGGGCGCCGCCGCGCGCGCCGGTCAGGATCGGCGCCACACCTACGCGCATCAACGCCGTCGCGAGCGCCGGATGGGTGTCGGCCGCGTGCGGGTCCAGGCCGAGCAGGTACTTGTCGCCGTCGCGCCGACCCGAGGCGATGGCCCACTGCCGCAACGCGCGGGCGGTCGGCGTCCACCCGGGCGGGACGGCTTTGACCGCTCCCGAGGACCACTGCGCGCGCAGACCGTCGAGCAGCGGGGTGGGCGCGGTGCGCGCCACCGGGGACCCCTCCTCGGAATGGGTGATCTCCACGGCAAGGCCGATCGCCTCCAACTCGTCGGCCAGCGCGCGGGCCCGCCAATCCGCGTCGACGACCACCGATACCCGCGTGCCCCCGGACATCGGCACCGCCTGCCCCGTACCCGCCAGCAGACCGGCGACATCGGCGATCGACGGATCGTCGGTGTCGGCGGAGAAGAACGCGAGCTGGGACATGCTCCAAGTCTATGTTCGCCGCCGCCGACTCTCCGCCGGGGCCGAGCAAAATTACGTATGATGAACAGCATGTTCTGGAACCTGTGCGCGCCGCGGCGCGGTGGCGCATCGCGGTAACCCAGATGGATTCTCCCGCCTCCCGCCGACCGATCGGCCGGCCGCCGAAAACGGCGGAGCGCAAGGCGCAATGCTTCGCGGCGGTCACCGAGATCGTCGCGAAAGACGGTCTGGCGTCGGTCACCGTCAGCAACGTCGCGGCCGCCGCCGGCCTCACCCGGACTCTCGTCGGCCACTACTTCTCCACCCGCGACAACCTGATCTCGGAATACGTGAGCCTCGCCGTCGACGAGTTCGGTCGCGCGATGATCGCCTTCGCTTCGGAGCGGTCGGTCAACGAGGCGGTCGTGCGGATGCTCGACGATGACGCCTACGGCGACGAGAAGTACGTGACGGTGTGGCTGGAGCTGGTCGCGACGTCGTCGCGCGACGTGGAGATCCGCAAGCAACTGAACACGCTATGGCAGAAGCGCTGGCTGCCGAGCATCGAGCGCCGGATCGCGGCGGAGTACCCCTCCGCCCACATCGACAAGGTCCGCGAGGTCGCCTTCTGCACCACCGCGCTGGTCGAGGCCTACTGGGCGCTGCGCGCGCAGCTGACCGGCGACACGTCCACGCATCGAGCGCAGATCATGAACGGCTGCCACCAGCTGCTGGCCCAGTTGGGTCCGCCGAGCCTGCCGGCCTCGGCCTGAACCGGCGCCGACGGGCGATCAGCCACCCGCCTGACGCCAAGACGATGACACCCGTCACCCCGGTGATCGCCGGCACCACCCGTACTCGCAACCGGTGCGCGTCGTTGATCGCGCGGGCGGCGGCCAGTTGGGCCGCGACGCTGTGGTCGTCGGACACGAACCGACCCGAGGCGTAGTCGAGCCGATACTGTCCCGCGCGCAGATATTGGTCCCGCCGGAAGTCGGTCTTCACCACGATCCCGCTCCGCGGTTCGACGAACAGGGTGCGGTGCCCGGATTGGTAAAGCTGCGCGGTCACCGGCGCGGTCGGGTCGTCGCCACGATAGCCGGGGAACCAGGCGGCCGGGCGCACCAGGCGCCCCTCGGCCGGCCGGTCGAAACCCGCCGCGGGTCGGATCACACGACGTTCGGGCAGGTCGACGACGTAGCGGAACACCGGCACTCCGCCGATCTGCGTCGCACCGGCGAATCTCGCGGGGTAATCCGCCCGGGTGGCCGTGTCGAAGTAGTGGTAGTCGCGCGTCGGGTCGACCCCCGGCCCGAATCGGTATTGCAACCCGCGGCGGTCCACCCGCGCCCGCTCGGGCGGTCCCGCCGAGCCGGCCGGCAACTGTTCGAGTTCGGCCGATCCGTCCGGCACCGGTGCGCCGGTGAGCCGGTCGACGGTGATCTGATCGATGTCGGCGTCGACGATGGATTCGGGACACTGCCCCGGCACGGTCGCGACAGCGAGCACCCGCCCCGCCTGCCAGGTGACCCGTCCGGCGCCGACCGGGTCGACGACGCGGACCCGAGTGCGCTCGACCAGTGTCGCATCGACAACGCGCCCGCGATCGGCGGTGACCGAGCACGGATCGAGAAGACGCGCCCCTCGGGCGATCGCGGTGGTGGTCGCGTCGGCGGCCACCGGGATCCGCGGCCCCGGTCCGGCCGCGCCGGCACCGGCGACGGCGACCGACGCGGTCAGCACCGCGGCTCCCAGGAACACCGCGCCCGGACCGGCGAGGGTGCGCCACGACGTGCCGCCGGGCGGTGTCGAATGGCTCACCCGTGCACCCCCTTCGCGGGGATGAGTCGGCCCAGCCACCGGGGCATCCACCAGTTGTTGTCCCCCATCAGCACCATCGCGGCGGGAACGAGCACCATGCGGACGACGGTGGCATCGAGGATCACCGCGAAGGCCAGGCCGAACCCGAGTTGTTTGAGCTCCAGCACGTCGCCCAGCACCAGGCTGCCGAAGACGGCCGCCATGATCGCGGCCGCGGCGCTGACCTGCCTGCCGCTGCGCGCCATCGCGCGGGGCACCGCCGAGTCGAGATCGCCCGTCGCGGCGTACTCCTCGGCGATCCGCCCGACGATCAGCACCTCGTAGTCCATGGACAGGCCGAAGAGAATCGCGAACAGCGCCACGGGCAGGAATGCCTGCACGGTACCGGGACTGGTGAAGTCGAAAATCCGCTCGCCCCAACCGAATTGGAAGACCGCGACGGTCGCGCCGATCGACGCCGCGGTGGCCAGCACGTTGAGGATGGTCGACTTGATCGGCAGCACCACGCTGCCGAAGACGACGACCAGGTACACGAACGACAGGCCGACGACGACCAACACCACCCACGGCAGCTTCCGCGCCGTCTCCCCGGCCAGGTCGCGGTACTGCGCGGTCATCCCGCCGATGGTCAGGTCGGTACCGGGCCCCGGGTCCATCGCGCGCAGGTCGTCGATCAGGGCCAGCGTGGCGGTGCTGTCCACCGGATCGCGCGCCTGCACGGCGATGTAGGCGCACCGGCGCTGCTCGTCGACCAGCAACGTCGTCGCCGACCGCAGGCCGTCGACCGAGAGCAGTGAGTCCAGGTTCGCCCGCGTGCGGCCTCCCCCGCTGCCGTCGAGGACGGCGGCGATCGACGTGGTCGACTCGACGCGCGGATCGGCGTCGATCCGGTCCACGAGCGCACCCAACCGACCGACCTCGCCGTCGGTGTCCAGCGGCGTCGGCGCGCAGGCCACGACCTGGATCGGGGAGACCGCCCCGGCGCCGTACTTGTCCGAGACGAGGGCCACCCCCCGCCCGGCGTCGGTGTGCCCCAACGAGGCCATCCCCAGATCGAGACCCAGGTTGATCGAGCCGAGCGGCAGGGCCAGGAGGATCAGGGCGGCCAGCGCGGGCAGCCCGGTGGCGAGCGGGCGCCGCATCACGACCCGGGTCCACCGGGCGATCAGCGATTCGTCGGCCGTCCACGCTTCGCCGGCCGTCGACGCTTCGCCCGCCGTCGGGGCTTCGTCAGCGGTCGATCGCCGCGGGACTCGCCTGGCGGCCCAGGCGGGCAGACGCGGCGGCAGGGCGGTCACCCGCCGTCCGAGCACGGCCAGGACCGCCGGCAGCAGGGTCATCGCCGACGCCATCGACGCGAGGATCACCAGCGCCGAGACGACGGGCAGTTCGATGAAGAGGTGGCCGCGGATAAGCACCAACGACCCCAGGGCGATCACGACGATGAACCCGGCCGACAACACGGTGTGGCCGCTGGTGCGCATCGCGGTGACGATGGCCTCCTCGACCGGGCCGTCCCGCGCCAACTCCTCCTGCATCCGGCCGACGACGAACAACGCGTAGTCGATCCCGACGCCCAATCCCAAGACGGTGGCGACCACGACGGCGAAGGTGTCGAACCGCATCGGCCCGGCGAGCGCGAGGATGCCGATGCTCGAGAGCAGCACACCGCTCACCGCGGTCAGCAGCGGGATCAACGCGGCGACGAACGACCGCAGGACCAGCATCAGGACGAGGAAGGCGATCGGCAGGCCGATGAATTCCGCGAGCTGCTGGTCGGCGGTCTCCACCTCGGTCAGCGCGTTGTTCAACGGTGCCTGCCCGGTGACGTAGGCCCGATAGGAGGTGCCGTGCAAATGGGTGTCGGCGATCTCCTGGATGCGCTGCGCCGCGTGGGACCGTTGCGCTGGGCCGTGCCGAAGCGCCACCAGGATCAGGGCGGCCGAGCCGTCGGCGCTGAACTGCGCACCGGTCAACGGCGTATACGGCCCGAGGACACCGGCGACGGCGTAGTCGCGTGCGACGTCGGCCTCGATCCGGGTGATCCGCTCCTCCAGCGCCTTGTCACGTGCCGCATCGCCGGCCGGGGCCAGGACCACGACGGCATCCTGTTCGGCACCCAGGTTGGGGAACTTCTCGTGCAGGACCGTTTCGGTGCGCGCCGAGTCAGACCCGTAGACCAGGTAGTCGGGCATCCCGAGACCCTTCTCCACGACGGAGAAGGTCACCGCCCCTAAGGCCAGGATGAGCACCCACACGGCGATCACCAGGGCGCGCCGGGCAATCACGAACCGCGCCCACCGGGCCAACAGGGGCTCGGTGGGCGGCGGCGCGTCGTCGGGCATCAATGGACGAAGAAACCTTCCTTGTCCATCTCGATGAGGCTTTCCCGGAATGCATCGGCGACCTGGTCCAGGTCGGCGATCTGGTGGGCGTCGTTGAGCAGCATGGTGTGCAGTTCGGGGAGGTAGACGCCGTGCTTGCGCATGTAGTACGAGAGCGCCAGCGTCGCCTTGATATTCGCCCCGGCCATCTGGTCGCGGACCAGCTTGGGCTTGGCGTAGTCGAAGCTCGTCGAGAAGATCGACCGGGCACCCTTGATCCGGCAGGCGACTCCGGCGCTGCGCGACGCCTCCTCCAACGCGCTCTTCAGGTACTCGGTCTTGTTGTCCAGGTCGACGTAGATCTGCGGGTTGTCGCGCAGGTGCCCCAGGACCGCGGCACCGGCGGCGGCGGTGATCGAGTTGCCGCTCATGGTGCCGCCGACGAAGGCTTTGCGCTCCAGATCGACGAAGGGGTCGTCGGAGGTGCGGGCGGTCGCGATGACCTCGCTGCGTCCGACCACGGCCCCGCCCGGCAGGCCGCCGCCGATGATCTTGCCCAGGCAGGTCATATCCGGCGTCACGCCCGCGAGCGTCTGCGCACCGCCGTAGGCGACGCGGAATCCGGTGACGACCTCGTCGAAGATGACCAGTACGCCGGCCTGTCGGCAGGTCGCGACGAGCGCGGCGAGGAATTCGGCGTCGTACCCGGCCTGGGAGGCCGGCATCGGCTCGAGGATGACCGCGGCCAATTCGTCGGCCGCCGCGGTGATCCGCTGCAGGCTGATCTCGCTGCCGTACTGGAGGATCATCGTCTCGTCGACGAGGCATTGCTGCGCTCCCGCCGAGTTGCTGACCGGCCGCGGCTCGTGCGCCGGACCGCTGTAGCGGAACCAGGAGGAGACCATCCCCTGGTCGGAGAACCCGTGGTAGTGCCCCTCGAACTTCGCGATCCGCTGCTTACCGGTGTGGGCGCGCGCGATCCGCAGCGCCATGATCGCGGACTCGGTGCCGGAGTTGGAGAAGACCACCCGGGTGTCGTCGCCGAAGGCGTCGGCGATGATCTCCGCCAATTCGATCTCGGCGGTGTTGCCCAGCGCGTTGACCGCACCCTTGGCCAGCGCCGCGCTCGTCGCCTCGATCGCCACCTGCGGGGCGTAGCCGAGGATGTGGGGGCCGTATCCGCTCGCCAGGTCGATGTAGGTGTTGCCGTCGATGTCGGTCACCCGGCATCCGCTGGCGGTGTCGACGATCAGCGGGTAGGCGCTCGGTAGCGCGTACCGGTCGAAATGGGTGGGCGCGACGACCTTGCGCTCGGGGTCGTTCTTGTGGCCCATCGAGAGCGGGATCTGCGATTCGATCGCGTCGTCGAACTTCGCCTTGAGGTCGTCGGACATGAAGGGGGAGAACATGTCGGTGAACCGTCGCGCGTTGTCCCAGATGTCGATCTCCGGGTCGATAACCGAGACCACTCCCTCACCGGTGAGGAAGGCCAGCCCGAGCAGCGAGAAGGCAGTGGTCACCCGGGCACCGTACCCGCGCAGCACCCGGGTCGCGTCGTCGAAGAACGCCATCGTCGACCAGTGGTCGGAGATCTCGGAGAAGTGCTTGCGCAGCACCGCCTCGAGCGCTTCGGTGTAGGTCGGGTCCTCCAGCAGCGCCTCACCCTTGGGGACGAACGCCCCGGTGAAGCGGGCGACGGCGAGATCCCATTCGCCGCGGATGGCGGCGTAGTAGAAGGACGCGAGGGCCCATTTGCTGTCCTCGTCGAGCTTGCCGACGAGGCCGAAGTCCAGCATGTAGATCATGCCGTCGTCATCGAACATCATGTTGCCCGGATGCGGGTCGACGTGGAAGTTGCCGTGGAAGAACGCCATTGTGTAGAAGGTGTCCTGCAGTCGGCGCGCCAGCGTCGAGCCCGGATAGTCGAGACGGTCGAAGTCCTCGCCCAGCGTCTGGTCGATGTATTCCATGACCAGGAAGTTCTCCGAGCACACCTCGTGGTGGACATGCGGCACCGTGGCATAGGGGTGACCGGTGAAGTTGTCGCGCATCGTCTGCTGCTTATTCGCCTCGCTCAGCATGTCGCACTGGTCGATCAGCAGCGGGCGCAATTCGTTGAAGTGGTCGACGGCGTCGAAGGCACGCAGCGGCGGGATCAGCGCGGTGAGCACGCGCAGCATCTTGTCGATCGTCCACGTACTGGTCTGCAGCTGCTCGCGCACCCCGCGCTTGACGATCTTCACCGCGACCGGGGTCCCGTCGAGAAGGGTGGCACGGTGCACCTCGGCCACCGAACCGGCGGCGATCGCGTGGCGGTCGAAGTCGGCGAAGACGCGCTCGAGCCCGTCCGGGAACTCCGCGCGCAACACCCGCCCGAGCCGGCGCTGCGACATCGGCGGCACGCCGGAGAAGAACTCGCGGAACTCGTCGGCACCGGCGGTCGTCAGCAAACCGGTCTGGGTGCCCAGCACCTGGCCGGCCTTGATGTACATCGGCCCCATGCGCAACAGGAAGGAGCGCAGCACCCGGGAGTAGGCGCGGTTGCGCTCGTCGCCGGTCTTTCCGACGACGGTGATGGCGGCGCGGCATCCGAAGACGAGCGACCACCACAGCAGTCGAACCGCTTCGACGGCGCCGCGGACCGCGAGCACCCCCGCGCCCAACGGACGCGAATGCCTTCCCCGACCCGTCGATTCCACTTGTTCGCCCACCGGACTCCCCTTCTGCCGAGTACCGCCAGTGGCGGCGCAAGTGAGTGAACAGTCGTTTACTGTCACCCCTGACAGAAAAGTACAGTAGGCAGGACTCACCCCAGCGGCAAGCCGACGAGTCGGACTGTGTCAGACCTCACTGAGAGCGGTCAGCAGCGAACTCCGCAGCGCATGCCGATTCTCCTCGGCACTGGCCCACGACCGGGTGACGACGCTCATCGGCGCCCCCGCTGACCAGCCGATACAGTGTGGAGCCAGATGCTCGAAGAATTCGTCGGGCGCGAATGCCGTCTCCGGCGTGTAGACCCCGGGTGCTCGACCGGCACCGACGAGAAGGGCGCCGACGGCCAGCGGGATCCCGGTGTTCTCCGCCATCGTGAACCCCGGAACCTGGGCCAGCGCGACCGCGACGGAACCGGCCTCACCGTTCACCGACCCGCTGGCGAGCGCGAACAGCGGCGGCAACGATCCGGCGAGGTCGGCCGGATTCGACGGCTTGAGCCGCTCCAGCCGCTGCGCGATCCACGCGGTCCGCTCGATACCCAGTGGCGTGTGGTCGACCAGCCCGCGCAACCCGCGCAGCGCCGTCATGGTCACCGCGTCGGCGACGACGACATTGCTCGAGCGCGTCAGCCCCGACAACGCCCGGTGCAGGGTGATCGGCTCCGGGTGGCCGAAGGTGCGCGCGGTTGCCCGCCCCACGCCGGGATAGTCGATCTCCACCACGCGGAGGGGATCCTCGGCGACGACCTCACCGTCGCGCACGACGGGGATCTTCCCGGCGATCTGCGCCATTCCGTGCAGCACCGCGGCACTGACGCCCGCTCGCCCCGGGCCGGGCTGCGCGGCGGCGATATTCCAGCCGGTGAGCACCTCGTCGGCGGTGTCGAGGAACCCGACGGCCGCCATGGCGAGCATGTTCGAGATCCCCGGGCTCGCACCGACCCCGATGACGGCGCAGACCCCGGCGGCCCGCGCCCGCTCGTCGAACTCGAGCATGTCCACGGTCGGCTGGGGATCGTCACAGATGTCGATGTAGTCCACCTGCGCTTCGATGGCGGCGGCGAGTACGCGGGGGCCGAAGCGGTCGAAGGGACCGACGGTGTTGACCACCAGGTCCACCCCCGCCAACGCGGCGGCCAGTTCGACTTCCTCGCAGATGTCGAGCTGGACGGCCCGCACCGCGCCGCCGATCTGTTTCGCGGCCCGCTGCCCGGCAACCCCGTCGCGGTCGGCGATCACCACCTGCTCGACCTTCTCCGAGTGGGCGAGGACGCGAACCGCCTCGATCCCCATCTCGCCGGCACCACCGAGCGCCAATACCCGCACCTGCCACCTCCACCGTCGACGTCACCTGGTCCCGAAAGAGTGGCACAGGACACAATTCCCGTCAACCGTGACAGTAAACCTCGGCGGGTCGTGTGGAACCGAGGCCCACACCGGGGAGACGGCCGAGAAACGGCAAGACCCCGCCGCCGGAAAAAATTCCGACGACGGGGTCTTGCTCCCCGCCTTGACTCAGGCGAGGATCCTTCAGGTCTTAGACGGCGCGAACGCCAGTGGCCTGGGGACCCTTGGTGCCCTGACCGACCTCGAACTCGACGCGCTGGTTCTCTTCCAGGGTGCGGAAACCAGATCCCTGGATCTCCGAGTAGTGAACAAACACGTCACCGTTTCCCTCGTCGGGCGCGATGAAGCCGAAGCCTTTTTCCGCGTTGAACCACTTCACAGTTCCCTGTGCCATTCCTGCATTCCTTCACTATCACTGATTGCGACGAGAGGATGTCTCTCGTCGTGGTCGGTTCCGACCGCCATTCCTGTGAGAGCTGCGGAGAACCCGCGAACCGAACCCAAGTACAACGCTCGCAACGAGATTCTGACCGGAGCGGGAGATCCCCCGGGACACGGTCAAATCGTGCGACCAGGTTCAGTCAATCACGTTCGCCCGCTCATTGATAGTCGAGCGACCCGATTCGGCCCAAGCGGGTTGCTACTCGCTAAATTGGTGGCTGCGGCGACAGGCGGGTAAAGGTGCGATGACCGGTTCATACGGCGAGGAGTTGCTCCGCGCCACGCTGGCCGGGACCGATCCCGACGATTCGCCGATCACCCACGCCGAGGTCATCCCGGCGGCCACGGCGCGACACGCGGATTGGCCGCGGTGGGCCGACCCGGCGATCGTCGCGGCCTATGCCGAACTGGGGCTGCGCCGTCCTTGGCGACACCAGATCGAGGCCGCCGAACACGCCCACGCCGGCCGGCACGTGGTGATCGCGACGGGCACCGCGTCGGGGAAGTCGCTGGCCTACCAACTCCCGATGCTTCAGACCCTGCTGACCGAACACTCCTCCACCGCCCTCTACCTCTCGCCGACGAAGGCACTGGGCGTAGACCAGTTGCGTTCCCTCACAACGATTCTCGCGACCAACCCGGAGTTCTCCCGACTCGCGCCGTGTACCTACGACGGTGACACCGACGCCCAGATGCGGCAGTGGGCGCGAGCCAACTCGCGCGTGCTGTTCACCAACCCGGATATGGCCCACATCGGGATCCTCGCGGGCCACCACCGCTGGCAGCAGTTCCTGCGGCAGCTGCGCTACATCGTCGTCGACGAATGCCATCACTACCGCGGGGTCTTCGGGGCCAACACGGCGCTGGTGCTCCGACGGCTGTTGCGCGTCGCCCGCGCGGCCGGCGCCGAGCCGGTGGTCATCGCGGCCAGTGCCACCACCGCCGAGCCCGCGCAGACGCTGACCCGGCTGATCGGCGAACCCGCCGTCGCAGTGACCGACGACGCATCACCCACCGGAGAGAGAACCGTCGCACTCTGGGAGCCGGGCTTCGTGCCGGAGGCCACCGGCGAGAACGGGGCGCCGGTACGACGCTCGGCCGGCGCCGAGGCCGGGCGCATCCTCGCCGACTTCGTGATCGAGGGGGCGCGCACGTTGTGTTTCGTGCGCAGCCGTCGTGGTGCGGAGATCACCGCGCGCACGGCAGCGGGTCTCCTCGCGAACTCGGCCCCCGACCTGGTCGGGCGGGTCGGCGCCTATCGCGCGGGCTATCTCGCCGACGACCGTCGACGATTGGAACGGGCCATCGCCGACGGCGAACTGCTCGGCGTGGCGACGACGAACGCGCTCGAACTCGGGGTGGACATCAGCGGCCTCGACGCCGTCGTCATCGCCGGGTACCCGGGCACCGTCGCATCGTTCTGGCAGCAGGCCGGGCGCGCGGGCCGGCGCGGCGCCGCGTCGGCGGTGGTCCTCGTCGCGCGTGACGATCCGCTGGACACCTACCTCGTGCACCACCCCGAGGCCCTGCTGCACAAGCCGGTCGAGGCCACCGTCTTCGACCCGACGAACCCGTATGTCCTCAAGCCGCATCTGCTGTGCGCCGCGGCCGAGCTGCCGTTGAAACCCGCGGAGGTCGAGCACCTCGGTGTGGGCGAGGCCGTCGACGAGCTGACCGCGCAGGGACTACTGCGCCGGCGTAAGGCCGGTTGGTACATCGCCGCCGGGGTCGAACCCCACGCGGACATCGACATCCGCGGTGGCATCGGCGGGCAGATCCTCATCGTCGACACCTCGTCGTCGCAGCTGCTCGGCACCGTCGACACCACGCGGGCGCTCTCCACCGTCCATCAGGGGGCGGTCCACATCCACCAGGGCAGGTCCTACGTCGTCGACGAGCTGGACCTCGACGACGGGCTGGCGCTGGTGCACCCGGAGGAGCCGGATTGGACGACCTCCCCGCGTGAGACGACCGAGGTGGAGGTCCTCGACACCGAGCGCGAGATCGACCGCGGTGCGCTACACGTGGCGTTGGTGACGGTGAACGTGACGTCGCAGGTCGTCGGCTATCTCCGCAAGCTGCACACGGGCGAGATCCTCGACTCGGTGGAACTCGATCTGCCGCCGCAGACCCTGCCGACCCGTGCCGTGCAGTACACGCTGACACCCGAGGCCCTGGCCGCCGTCGGCGTCACCGACGCGAACCTGCCCGGTGCGCTGCACGCGGCCGAGCACGCGATGATCGGCATGCTGCCGCTGGTGGCCACCTGCGACCGGTGGGATATCGGCGGTCTCTCCACGAACATCCACGCCGACACCGGGCTGCCGACTGTCTACGTCTACGACGGGTATCCCGGCGGCGCGGGCTTCGCCGATCGTGGATACGAGGCGTTCGGACAGTGGGTGAGCGCAACCCACGAGGCGGTCTCCTCATGCGGCTGCGAGAAGGGCTGCCCGTCCTGCGTGCAGTCGCCCAAGTGCGGCAACGGCAACGAGCCGCTGGACAAGGCCGGCGCCATCGCGGTGCTCGATCTGATCAGCCGATCACTCGGCTAGTGCCGTTTGCGGGGCTTCAACCGGGTGGTCGGTAGTGGCGGAGCGGGTAGCGGCGGCAGCTGGCCCGACGGGTACGGGCCGAACAGCGCCGGTTTCCCGGCGTCGCGCGGGTCCGCGGAGTCGAAACCGAGTTCGGCCTGGTAGCGGCGGCGGAACTCGTCGATCTCGTCGTGGCCGCGCCCGATGAAGTTCCACCACATGACGATCTCCTCGTCGAACGGGATGCCGCCCAACAGGATCAGACGGGCGCCCGCGGGGCCGGCATGTAGTCGCAAGGTGTCCGAACCGGGTGGCACGTAGGCGAGTTCGCGATGGGCGACGACGCGCCCGTTGACCTCGGCCTCACCGGTCTCCGCCAGGACCCCGTGTTCGAAGTCGGCGCGCACGTCGAGGGTGACCGCGGTATCCGGCGCGAGGGTCAGCTCGGCGCCGAGCAGTTCCGGCGTACGGGTGCGGACCGGCGAGGTGGAACCGAGCAGTTCGCCGAGGAAGACCAGTGCGGTCAATCCGGGCAGGCGTACCGGTTGCGGTGCGTAGTGCTCGAAGTGGTTGGCGGTGAACCGCGTCTCGTCTGGCAGCGCGAACCACAGCTGCACCCCGTGCAGGGTGTGGGTCTCGGGGGTGCTGATCTCCTGGTGGGTGATTCCCCGGCCGGCGATCATCAGGTTCAGCTCGCCGGGAACCACGGCCGCTGCGTTCCCGCCCGAATCAAGGTGATCGATCTCGCCGTCGAACAGCCACGACACCGTCGCGAGGCCGGTGTGTGGGTGGCGCGGTACTTCCATCCCACCGCTGACCCCGACGTCGTCCGGGCCGTAGTGGTCGAGGAAGCACCACGCGCCGATGAGTGATCGGCGCAGCTGGGGCAGGGTGCGGTAGACGGTCATCGCCCGGGGTCCGCCCAGTGGGACGGAGCGCGGCTCGAGGATCTCCACGTCGGTACACGGTTCTCCCGGACGCAGGGTCGTCTCCGTGGGCCGACCGTCGAGGTTGCTCATACCCGACCTCCCTCTCCAGTCCCCGAGTCTAGTTTTCTCGATCCGGTCGGTGGGGGCGTCGGTGGGAAAGCTTGATCGGGCGAGACCCACGGCCTACCCAAATCCGCTGCGCAGAGGAGGTTTTCCGCCATCGCGGTCATATCGGCCATCGGCTCTGGCCTGCGCGGTCGAATGCGCCTACCGTCTGCGGAATGAAACCCACGCGAATCCGCCGGTCGGCCTGGTTGCTCCCCGCCGTCGCACTGCTGTCCGCGGTGGCGGTCGCGGCTCCGGCGAGCGCGGCACCGCTGCCGTCGCTGCCGATCGGCCCGCCGGCGTACACCGTGCACGTGGACCGCGGCGGGGCACCGGGCTACGTCTTCTATTCGACGGGGATGAGCGCAGCAGCCGTCATCCCCGCGGTGCCCGGCATGGCCAACCCGGCGTCGAATGTGATCGCGACGAAGTCGGGGCGCGTCGTCTGGCAATACACCGCGCCGCGCGGTCAGGGCGTGGCCAACTTCCGGATGCAGACCCTCAACGGGCGAAAGGTGCTCACCTGGTGGCAGGGCTCGTCGAACGGCGGCCACGGCACCGGGCACGACGTCATCGCCGAAGCCAAGCCCGGGCCGGTGCGGATCATCAAGCGCCTCGGTCCCGGTGGTGGTCTGAGTTCGGATGTCCACGAGTTCCGGCTCACGGCTGACGGTCGGGCGCTGATCACCTCCTACCAACCGATGACCGCGGACCTGCGCTCGATCGGCGGCCCGGCGCGGGGCACGATGCTCGATTGCATCGCCTCGGTGGTCGACGTGAACAGCGGCCGGGTGCTGGCCCGATGGCGGGCGTCGCAACACGTGCCGCTGACCGACAGCGAGTCGCCGCGTGGCGTCGGGCCGGGCGCACCGTTCGACCCGTTCCACATGAACTCGATCGCGTTGGCGCCCTCCGGAAACCTGATCATCTCGATGCGCAACACGGCCACCGTGTACGAGGTGAACCCCCGCACCGGGGCGATCGTCTGGCGCCTGGGCGGCAAGCGACCGACCTTGCGCGCCCCCGGCGTCGAATTCGCCTTCCAGCACGACGCGGAGTTCGTCGGCCCGCACACGATCACCCTGTTCAACAACAACTCGAGCGGTACGGATACGCGCGGGACGTCGAGTGCGATGACGATCGACATCGACGCGGTGCACGGTCGGGCCAGCCTGGTGCACGACCGCCACCACCCGGCCGGGGTGACGGCGTTCGCGATGGGCAACGTGCAGACGCTGCCCGACGGCCATCAGTTCGTCGGGTGGGGCATCGCCCCGCGGATCTCCGAGTTCGACGGTGCCGGGCGCCTGGTCTACGACGCCTCGCTTCCGGTCGGCAGCTACCGCGCCTTCCTCGAGGCGTGGAATCCGTGAGCTCACGCGACCACGGGATGCGCCCGGCGGACATCACGCGTTGACCGACGGCCAGCGGAGGGGAAATGTGTTAGCCATGCGGAAAGTCATCACGGCCTGCGCGGTTCCGGTCCTGCTGCTCGCGGCCGCCTGCGGCACGAAAGACCATGCCGATTCGAGCGCCACCACAACGGTGGTGACCAAGACGGTGACCGCCACGGCGCCGGCTCCCACGAGTGCTGCGCCCACCACGACGGCGACGCAACCGCCACCCGTTGCGACGCTGCCGTCTCAGTACGTCGGCAAGTGGCCGGGACACACCCGTCAACTCAATCTGAACAGCGACGGAACGGGTTCGCTCAGTGTGTTCAGTGGCGCCATGAACGGAACGGTGTGGGACGTCACCTGGACGGGTTCCGGGTCTGGCATCGCCGTCACCCTGGTGCGAAAGACGAAGGTCGTCGGCGACGGGGCACCCCTCTACTATCCCGGGCAGGTCCTCACCGGCGCACTCTCCTCGCAGGACGGTGGGCAGGTCGTGACTCTCGCCGGGGTGACGTACTGCGACGACACCGCGGGACGCGCCGGGATATGCGGGGCCTGACGGCCGTCGACATCAGCGGTGCTGGTCAGCGCAACCGATCTGGACCACAGACGAACACCGATCCGTTGCGCTAAGCGATCAGACGCCGCCGCGCTCCGGACCGGCCCGAGCGCTTGCCCGCGCGGTCTGAAGACCGAACGGCCCCAACCCGACCTTCGCGGCGACCGTCAGGTCGACGAATTCCCCGTCGATCCGGCACAGTTCCACCCGCATCGCCACGTCGCCCTGGGCCCGCACCACGTGCTCCGCGACGACGCACGGCTCACCGTCGGCGGTCATCAACGCCGAGGCCGCTGCCAGCGCCGCGAGGTCGGCGGCCGACGCCACTCGATGCCGCGCCACCACCGCCGACCCCAGGTACATGAGCATCGCGGTGAGCGCGACCAGACACGCGACCACCGCCACGCCGACGATGGTGGCCGCGCCCTCGTCGTCAGCGATCAGTCGGCGCACCCACGCCCGCGGGCGCATCGTCTCCCTCCCCGTCGGGTTCCATCGCCGCCACCGCACGCCCGCTCACCGTCAGCATCGGCAGCAGGGCCGCATCGGCCTCGACCACGACGACGACCCGCCCGCCGCTGACCGTGACCGAGATACGCGCGTCTTTCGGTGCGACCGCGGCGCCGACAGTGTGCGCCCTCGAATCCCCGGCCGCGGTCAGCCGCGCGACCTCCCGCGCCGCATCGGTGCACCGAACGGCCGACGTCATCGCCGCCAAGGCCCCGACGCACACGAGCAGCACCACCGCGATGGCCGCGATCGCATACGCCGCCTCGACGGTTGCCATGCCGGAGTCGTCGCGCCACAACCGCCGCAGACGCCCACGCCGCGATACCCGCCGTGATCTCACCCGACCGTCGTCGAAAGCGCCTTGGCGATGATGTTCGTCAACGCCCCCACGATGTTGTCGCCGGTGACCACCGTGTAGAGCAACGCCCCGAAACCGGCGGCAGCGATCGTCCCGATCGCGTACTCGACCGTGCTCATGCCGGAGTCGTCGCGCCACATCTCCCGGACAAACCGGATCATCTGCGGTGCCATCTCATTCCCCCTCCTGCGGCCCGACCGTCGGTCCGCCAAGTCCGTTCCGAACCCGCCTCACACCCCCGCGAGCACCGTCGAGGCGAGCCCGACGACCACCGGCGCGATACCCACCACCACGAAGGCCGGCAGGAAACACAAGCCCAGCGGCGCACTGATCCGCACACCGGCCCGTTCGGCCTCGGCGAGCGCCGCGTCCTGCGCATCCTCCCGACGTCGCCGTGCCAGCTCGTCGAGCCCGGCAGCGAACGCGGCACCCGACGAGGATGTCCGCCGCACCAGCGCCGACACGTCGGCAAGACTCGACCCGCCCGCACCGAGCGTCCAGGCGTAGGGTGCATCCGTGCCGAGGGCCAGCAGCTCGGCGACTCGCCCCAATGCCGCGGCCAGATCGCCGGAGGTCGACGCCGCAACGGCCGCAACGGCTCGTGCCGTCGACAGCCCGCTGCGCAGGCATACCGCGAGCAATTCGCAGGCTGCCGCCTCGTCGAAGGGTCCACCTGTCATCGGCGCCGACTCCGTGTGCGTCGGGACCGATCGGTCGAGCCGTCGCAGCGGCGCAGTCACCGGCGGCATCGCGAGCAATGCCGCGGCGAGCAACACCGCCGCCACACTCATCGGATCGCCCGCTCGATGATCCGCTCGGACCACGCCACGCCGACTGCCGCGAGTGCCGTGCCCGCCACCAGCAGGATTCCGCCGACACCCGGCGCCAGGAGTACCCCGATCGGATCCGCGCCGATTGCCTGCCCCATGACGATCCCGAATACCGGAAGGACCGCGAGCACCCGAGCCGTCGCCCGCGGACCCGCCAACCCCGCTTTGGTCCGAGCCGCGAACCGCTGCCGCTCGACGAGATCGGCACGACGGCTCACTAGGAGTTCCGCCAGCGGCAGCCCGAACCGGGCCGCCACCGCCCACGACTGGGCGATCACCGCCGCCGCGCCGGCCGACGTCGCAGCGACATCGCCACCGAGTTGTACCCGGGCCGCCAACGCGGCGAGATCGGCACCAACAGCCGACGTGGGATCGTCGATCCGGATCTCCGCCGCGGCCGTCGCGCAGGCAGCCGAGGGTGTCGAGCCGACCGAGAGTTCGGCGATCACGGCGGCGGTCGCCTGCAGAACCGCGGCCTCGCGCGCAGCCGCCTCGCGCTCCCGGGCCGCGCGGCGCGCCATCCACACCACCGCGGCACCCGCGATACCCACCGCGACCAGAACCGCCGGTGACCCGACGAGCGCCGCGACGGCTACACAGGCCACCGCGACGGGAAGGACGGCGCACCGCCCATCTCGTGCCGGGGGTACAGGAGTGCCGGCTCCGGCAATACCCCAGAACCGGAAATGCCCGCGCGGTCGCGGACCGACCAGCGCGGCCACCGCGAGACATATCCACCCGACACCGCTCATGACCGCTCCGCCAGCAACCGGCACAGCTCTCCATGCGAAGGCTGAAACCCCTTGTCGCGCAGCCACACCGGTGCGATCTCCACTAGACCGTCACGACCGCGCCGCACCAACCCGATCTGAGTCAACGCCCGCACGCCGCCGCCGTCCCGCCCGACGACGAACACGACCTGGACCGCCGCGGCCAGCTGGCTGTGCAGGGCGAATCGCTCCAGTCCGCCGAGTGCGGCGAGCGCCTCCAATCGAGCAGGCACCTCTGCGGCGGAGTTGGCATGCACGGTCCCCGCGCCGCCGTCATGCCCGGTGTTGAGGGCGGCCAACAAGTCGACGACCTCCGCGCCGCGCACCTCACCGACGACGATGCGGTCCGGGCGCATCCGCAACGCCTGCCGGACCAGCGTGCGCAGCGGGACCTCGCCAGCGCCCTCCGCGTTGGCTGCGCGGGCGACCAGTCGCACGACATGCGGATGCTGCGGGCGCAACTCCGGCGCATCTTCGACGCACACGATCCGCTCGGATGTCCCGACGAGGCCGAGCAAACTGTTGAGCAGCGTGGTCTTGCCTGCACCCGTGCCGCCGGCGACGAGGAAGGCCAGCCGCATCCGGACCACGTCGACGATCAGGTCGCGCACCTCCGTCGGCACCGCACCACCCGCCACCAGTGAGGCGAAATCCTGCTGCGCGGGCCGCAGCACCCGCAAGGACAGACACGTTCCGTCCGCCGCGATCGGCGGGATCACGGCATGCAGTCGCACCGTCACGCCGTGGCGACCGATGTCGCGCAACTGTCCGTCGACCCACGGCTGCGCATCGTCGAGGCGACGGCCGGCACCGAGCGCCAACCGGGCCGCCAGTCGACGGACCGCCGCCTCGTCGTCGAACCCGACCGACGGCTCGCGCACCAGACCCGCACCGGCGTCCACCCACACCGCATCCGGCCCGACCACCAGGATGTCGGTGGTGGCGGCGTCGGCGAGCAGTGCCTCCAGCGGCCCGGCTCCGACGAACTCGGTCTGCAGATGACGCAGCGTCGCGAGTAGATCGGTATCGCCGAGGACCCCGCCGGATTCGGCCCGGATGGCCGCGGCGATCGACTCGACCGACGGCGGTCCCGATACCCCGGCCGTCTGCGCCAGACGCTCCCGGACCCGGTCGACGAGTGACGAGGCGACCACCGGCGCGCTCACGCGGTCACCTCGTCGAGGCGCGCGCACAGGCGACGGCCGATCACACCGAGCGGGCTGCGCTCCCGCAGCCGCAGCGGGCGACTCTCCAACTGCTTGGGCAGTGACGGGTCGGATCGATAGCTACCCAATAGTGGGGCGCGCACCGCCCGCGCCATCTCCTCGGCGCGCAGCCCGCCGGGTGCCGGTCCGCGCAGCACCAGCTCGACCGGGCAAGGCGGGCCGGGCAGGCTCTCGCCGGTGGCCCGGGCGGCGGCGATCGCGGGCAGGTTGGCCTGACACAACAGGATGACCAGATCGGCCCGGCGCAGCAGTTCGTCGCGCATCTCGGCGCGGGTCCGCGGAACGTCGACGACGACGATGTCGCCGCCCATGCGACCGGCGTCGACCGCGGCAACCACCGACTCGGCCCGCACCGGGCGATCGGCGCCGCGCCCGGCCGCGAGTACCCGTAGCGTTTGCGCGCGGGGAAGCGCCTCGTGCAGCGCCGAGTGACTCAACCTTCCGCCGACCGCGTTCAGATCGCGCGCCCGCACGCCGTCTGCGTTCTCGATCCCGAGCAGCAGGTCTGCCCCCGACCCGATCTCGTCGGGGCTGATCAGCAACGTCGCCCGTTCGACATTGCCGCGTGCCGCTGCCATCCCCGCCACCGCGGCGAGCGTCGTCGCACCGGCCCCGCCGTGCCCGCCGAGGACCGCCAGCACCTTGCCGTCGCCGCGAGCGGGAAACCGCGACTCGCTCAGCGCGCAGACCAATCCCTCCTCGTGCGCCGGCAGCTCGAATCCCTCGCCGACTCCGACCGCCATAGCCGCCCGCCACACGCTGGGCGGAGTCTGCGGCGGGCACACCAGGAACACACCGGACCGGCGCGGGAGCATCGCCCCACCGAGGACCGCGACCGCGACATCGTCGACGACCACCGCGTCGGCGCGCAGCCACTCGGCCGCGCAGTCGGCGGGATCGCCGGGCACAATCGCGTAGCCCGCCGCGGCCGCGCACCGACCGACGTCGTCGACCATCTCCGGTTCGACCATCACCAGCAATTCGCTCATACCCCGGAGTGTGGTCCGACGTCGCGACTCCGACGCCCGCAGAAGGCCACCAACAGCACTGCCCTGTGGATGGCGGCGAACTGTGCGCAAGTCGGCGGCCGCGGCGGGTGGGAAGCAGGCGACACGCGGTAGCGCCGTGAAAACGGCGATAAAGTACGTGGGTGGTCGATCACTGGCCGCTGACGGGGCGGGAAAACGAACTGGATGCGCTGCTCGAGGCGTTGAAGTCCGGCGCGCGCAGCGTCATCGTGACCGGGGACGCCGGCGTCGGCAAGTCACGACTGTTGGAAGAGCTTGCCGCGCAAGCCAAACGGCGCGTCATTCGGATCACCGGATTCGCCGCCACCAGGGATATCCCGTTCGGCGCGACATCGTCCTGGCTCGGCACGGCCCCGCCCGACCCCGCCCTCCTCATCGAGTCCGTACTGGCGACGATCGCGGGCGACCGTACTCCCGGCACGGCTCCACCACTGGTCCTCGTCGACGACGCGCAGTGGCTCGACGACGTATCCGCGACCGTCGTCAACCGTCTCGCCAGCCGTCGACTCGCATCGGTCGTCGTCGCCCTGCGGACCCTGTCCGACGCTCCCGACCCGATCGTCGCGATGCACCGCGACCCGAACGTCGACCACCTGCCGTTGGCGTCGTTGAGCGTTACCGAAACCGAAGACCTGCTGGCGGGGGTACTCGGGGGTCGGCTGCACCGCCAGACGGCCCAGGAACTGTGGAAACTCACTTCCGGCAACCTGCTCTACGTTCGCGAGATCACCACGGCCGACGTCGCGTCGGGCAAGCTCGCCCGCGATGCCGGCGGCGAATGGGTGTGGGACGGCGGACCGTCGGTGGCCGACTCGCTCACCGAATTGATCGGCGCGCAACTGGGCCGTCTCGACGAGACGACCACCGAACTCGTCGACGTGCTCGCCATCGCCGGCACGTTGGGCGTCGACGCGCTCGGAAGCGTGCACGGGCTGTCCACCGCCGACGTCGAACGCGCGGTTGCCGATCACCTCGTCGTCGTCGACGCGGAAACCGGCACCGCTCGCCTGGTGCATCCGCTCTACGCCGAGGTGCGGCTGCAGCGGATGGGTCGATTGCGGCGATCCCGGCTGCAGAGTGCGGTCGCCGACGCGCTCGGCGCCCATCCCAGCGGCAACCCGCGCGACGCGATGCTGCGGGCGGTTGCCGCGATGGAGTCCGGTGCGGCCCACGACCCCGGTCTCTATCTCGCCGGGGCCGCCGCGGCGTCCGCGTGGTGCGATCTCGATCTGACATTGACCCTGGCGCGAGCGGCCATCGACGCGGGTGGTGGCTTCCCCGCCGAAATGATGCTCGCCTACCACCTCACGACCGCCAACCAGGGCGCCGAGGCGGACCGGGCATTGGCGGCCCTGCTCGCGCGGCCCGATCTCTCCCCCGATCAGACGATGCTCCTGGCCTACATGTACGCGGGAAACCGTTTCTGGGTCATGCAACGCCCCGACGAGGCGGAACGCATCCTCGCCGATGCGATAGCGGCGGCAGAACCCGACACCAACCTGTCCACGCTGATCTCGTTGCGCGGCGCCTTCGCCTCCTACCTCGGCCACCACGACGACGCGCTCCGACTGACCGCCGAGGCACTCGAGGACCCCTCGCTCATCGGGATGCCCCACATCTTCTGCGCAATGGGCCGCACGATCAGCCTGGGCGCCATGGGTCACTACACGCGCCTCGACGAGTTCCGCCGCCGAGCCCACGAGGATGCCGCGATCAGCGTGCCCGGCTCGATCCGCTACACCCTGATGACGCTCGAACTGCAAGCCCACGCGATCGCCGGCGATCTCACGACTGCCACGGAGATAGCCGACACCTACAGCACCGAGGCCGACGATCTACCCGGCTTCGCTCGCACGCTCACCACCTACATGCGCGGCTACGCCGCCTACTTCCGGGGCGAAGTCACCGAGGCGACGGACTGTATCCGCGGCGTGGTCGCGCGGCTCGCCGACGACCCGCGCGCAACACCCGGCTGGGAATACGCGTGCCGCAACCGCCTTGCCGCGCTGTACGCGATGGCCGGCAACACCGAGCGCGCCGCCGAGCACCACGCGTGGATCGCCGATCACCCGCACCCGGCCATCGCCTATGTCGACACCGAGCTGCTCGTCTCCCGAGGCTGGGCCGCCGCAGCCGCCGGACAAGTGTCCCAAGCGATCGCCTGTGCGGGCGCTGCAGCCGAACTCGCCCGGGACCGCGGGGAGTCGGGCAACGAGGTCCTCGCATTGCAGCACGCCACCCAATGGGGCGATGCGTCGACAGCCGTACGCCTGGCCGAACTCGCCCACCTCACCGACGGCCCCCGACCGCCTCTCGCCGCCCGCCATGCACGGGCACTGGCCGATCGCGACGCCGACGGCCTCTGGGAGTGTTCCCACGATTGGACCGCCATGGGTGACAGTGTGGCCGCCGTCGACGCCGCCGCGCAGGCCGCGGTGCTGTTCCGCGCGGCCGATCGTCGAGGACAAGCCCAGCTGGCCGGAGACGCCGCCGCTCGGACGGCCGCCGACCGCGGCTTCAGCACCCCCGCTCTGCGGGCCATGACCGCACCGGCAGAGCTGACGCGGCGGGAAGCCGAGATCGTCGCGCAGGTCGCACAGGGGCTCTCCAACCGGGAGATCGCCGATCGCCTGGGATTGTCGTCGCGAACCGTCGAGGGTCATATCTACCGCGCGATGACCAAGACGGACTGTTCCAATCGAAGCGAGTTAGCCGCGCTCATCGACGAGAGACACGACAGCGTGTCCTGAGCGCTCACTCCGCTGGCAGCCTCACCCGGTGAAGGGCGGGACGGTCATGCACGGCACCTTCACCGGGTGCTGCGGATCCAACGCGTTGAGCACCATGTAGGCCGCGCGCCGCGATCCGGCGATCGCCATGTGGTCGCTGAAGTCCTGCGCACAGGTGTCTTGGACGACGATGTTGCGCACGCTCTCCCCGGGGCGACGGGCCGGGACCTGACCGCTGGTGTAGGGCAGCACGAGCTCGTCGTAACGCGTGGAGATGTTGGTGTAGTGGATCCCGCGCACGTAGGGGGATCCACCGCGCCAGACCTTGTCGACCATCGCCGAACCCGGCAGCATCTGGCTGCAGGCCTGGCAGATCGGGAGCCATCGGTCGCCCGCGCCCAGTCCGCCGAGGAACCGCGAGACCGGAACCATCAACGACCCGCTGGTCCCCTGCCACAGCGGCGCCAAGGAGACGTAGTTGGTGACCTTGGGCGCCCCGCCGAGGAACTTCAGGTAGTACGTCGGCATGAAGGTTCCCTGGGAATGACCGACCAGGTCGACGGTGCTCGCCCCGGTCCGCTTGAGCACGTCGTCGACGAAGACGCGCAGCTGGCGCGCGGATTGCTCGATCGGCCCCATCCCGCCGACGGCGGTGAACGGCCACGGCAGCGGCAACGTGCCGTAGGTCAGCGCGTAGACGCAGTAGCCGCGGTTGGCGAGCATCGACGCATACGCACCCCAGTTGGTCTGCTGCCCGCCGCCGGTGCCGTGGACCAGCACCACCGGGCGCGGGTGCTGCGGCGACGGCGTGCACCGGGCCAGGTTCGTCCCGGGAAGGGAGCCACCATGATTGACGAGTTCGTTGGGGATGCCGCCGAAGAAGTTGTAGTTCTCCGGGTAGTGCGGTGTCGCGCTCGCGGTGGGGGCGACGGTCACCGCGGCCGCTCCGGCGCAGAGCACGGCCGCCACGGCGGCCAGCGCGCGTTTAGTCGCGGGCCGTCCCCGGCCCCATCCCAGCGTCTTTCCGGACATCAGCATGCGCACCCCCATCGGAATCTCTGGTCAATCTAACGGCTGATCGATGACGGGGAGGCGCTTTCCGACAACGCCCGATTTCAGAATCTCGGGGGCGTCGGCCACCGCCGCGAAACTCGATGGAACCGATCGGCGGCCGCGTGCGTCTAAGTAATTGTGTGGGGCAAGAAGCCTCGACGGGCGGCTCGCGCGTCACCGACTGGGGAGAGTCGGGAGGAGCCATACGACGAGGTTGAAGCGGACTGAAGTCCGATAGCCGGCCCTAGACAGAGGACGACCCCGGCCAATGGGGGGAGAAGGCCGGGGTCATCACGTTTCAGCCCCGGGGGGTCGGGCTGAAAACTCCCGGTTATTCACCGGGCAAGCGCCACTATACGCGCGCGTTCGCAGCGATTGCAATAGCAAGTAGTTGGTCACTTGACCAGCTATTTCTACCGGTTCCGGGGTGACCCAGACCACTCGCGGTCGTACGCTCGAACAGTGACCTCAACAGGCCGGTCCGCCAACGCCCGCCCGGGCGTCGCGGCCTTCTTCGACTTGGACAAGACGGTGATCGCGCGGTCGAGCGCACTCGCCTTCACCAAGCCGTTCTATTCGGGCGGGCTCATCAACCGGCGCTCAGTGATCAAGTCGGCCTACGCCCAACTCCTGTTCACCCTGACCGGCGCCGACGAGGATCAGGTCGAGAAACTGCGCGCGCACGTCACCGACATGTGCCGCGGGTGGCCGGTGGACCAGATCAACTCGATCGTGCAGGAGACGCTGCACGACATCGTCGAGCCCCTGGTCTTCGCCGAGGCGACCGAACTCATCGCCAACCACCAGGCGCGCGGTCACGCCGTCGTCCTCATCTCCGCGTCGGGCCGCGAGATGGTCGAGCCCATTGGCGAGATGCTCGGCGTCGACGCGGTGCGCGCGAGTCGCATGGCGGTCACCGACGGCCGCTATTCCGGCGAACTCGAGTTCTACTGCTACGGCACCGCCAAGGCCGACGCCATGCGCGAGCTCGCCGAGCAGCTCGGATACGACCTCGCGGAGTGTTACGCCTACTCCGACTCGATCACCGACCTGCCCATGCTCGCCGCCGTCGGCCACCCCACCGCCGTCAATCCCGACCGGGCGTTGCGCAAGGAGGCCACGGCCAACGGGTGGCCGATCCTCGCCTTCGATCGACCGGTCGGGCTCTCCGACCGACTGACCCCGTCGCCGCGCACCCTGGCCGTGTCGGCGGCCACCGGGGCCGGAGTCGCGGCGATCGGCGCGGCCTTCTACTACGGCTGGCTGCGCCGGCGACTGCATGCCTGAGGTCGCGCCAGAACCCGCCTGAGCCCGCCCGAGCGGCCGGTAACCGCGACCACCCCAAAGATTCGAGCGTAGGCCACGGACCGGTCGTGGGCCATTGAAACCGGACACACATTTCGCCGCGCAATTCTGTAGGCCGCAAACCCTTGATGTGATGCAGATCACGATGTACAAATGAGTCACGGAAGACCGGAAGGCCAGATCCGACCCGGAAGAGAAGGATCGAATCCCCGACCGGAATTCCCAGCACGGACGGCAAGCACCCACGCGGAGCGCGCCGCACAGAGGCAGAAGTGTTGTGCACCTGCGACGTCGGCCGAGGGTTTCACCCGAGACCGGTAACCCGTCGCCGAGGTGGTCCACACAACCCACCAAGCACGCTTGGTAACTTGGGTCCGTGCTATGCGGGCGGTGACCGACGGTCGCCGCCCGCAGCGCGTTGTGCGCCCGACGAAATCAGCTTCCTATTTCGCGCGCGGCCGCGCCGCCTCCGCGATCGACGCCGCCTCTGCTGCCCCCGCCTCGAAGGCCGCACAACACAGCAGGATCCACTCGGCCACCCCCTCGGGCGTCCCCTCCCCGAACCGGGCCGCGGCCCGGTGGTATTCGGCGGGTCGTTTGAGCCACGCGACCTCGGGCACCCCGAGATTGTGCGGATCCAAACCCGTTGCGACGCAAGACAACCGGGATGCGCCGCGGGCGACTATCCCGTTGGCGGCGGCGAACGGGGCCAATGCGAGCAGTTCGCCGTGGACGACGGCCGCGACGATCGGACCGGGAACACCGGCGGAGGGTGCCGTGACCACCTGGCCGAGAAGGTCGAGGCGTGCCCCTACCGCCGCGTCGGATCGCGGGCGTCCCAACGCGTCGGCGTCGGCGACGATGTCGGCCGCGGCGAGCACGTGAAGTCGCGCGAGGGCCTGCGCCGGCGCGCGGCGGTACACCCCGACCAACTGCTCCAGCGAGTCGCCGTCGAGGGCCTGGGCCACGCGCATCGACCCGGCCAGCAGCGGATCGTCGTAGTCGCCGTCGCGGCGCAGTTCCACGCTGCCTCCGTCGATCGCCGCCGACGACCGTCCGCCCCGCCAGGAGGCCTCCAACGCCGTCGACGGCCAGCCCCGCAGGTTGGCCGGATGGCGGTGCACCGCGGCGAGCGCGTCGCGCGCTTTCTCGGCCGCTTCGGCGACGCCGGGCAGCTCGACGAGGGGGGCGAGCGGGTGGGCGGGCATGGCCACCAGATTACGGCCTACCCAAACCCGGACCATCAAGTTAGGCTGACCTAAGTGATCCGCGGCGGAGAGGCGAGGCGATGACCCGAACGATCGACGGAAACTCACTGCGGGGAGTCTCCGCGACGACGCTGTGGACACTGCGCAACCGCGCCGAAGAGGCCAAGCGGCCCGCTCCGATCATCGACGACCCGCTGGCCGTCGAGCTCTACGAGACGATCGACTACGACTACGAGAAATTTGGCAAGCCGAGCCAGTCGCACGCCCTGCGCGCCCTGGCCGCCGACGCGGCCGCCCGCGACCATCTCGCCCGGCATCCGGGGGCTTCCGTGGTCAACCTCGGCGAAGGATTGCAGACCAGCTTCTGGCGGGTCGCCGACCCGAAGGTCGCCTGGATCAGCGTCGACCTCGCCCCGGTCATGGAGGTCCGCCGGGAACTCCTGCCGCGCGAGGAGCAAATCGTCGAATGCCCGACCTCCGCGCTCGACCGCGCGTGGTTCGACGAGGTTCCCGACGACCAGCCCGTCCTGATCATCGCCGAGGGATTGTTCATGTACTTCGAGCCCGACGAGGTGTGGGCGCTGCTCACCGACCTCGCCGCACGGTTTCCCGGCGGCAGCCTCTTCTTCGACTCCATCCCCTCCTGGTTCTCGAAGAAGACCGTCTCCCCGAACGGCCTGCACCTCACCGATCGCTACCGCACGCCACCCATGCCCTTCTCACTGAACATCGTCGGTGCCGCCGCCATCCCGAAGCGCATCCCGGCGATCACCCGCGTCGACGACGTGCCGATGCCGCGGGGCCGCGGGCCGTGGGGCAACGCGCTCCTGATGTCCTTCGCCGACGCGCCGGTCCTGAAGAATCTGCGCCCGTCGATCTCCCTCGCACACTTCGCCGAGTAGGCCAACGGATGAATCGGCGAACCGATCCCGTGCGCTCGACCGGCCCCGGTGACTAGGCTCACAACCATGTCTGAAACCGCCGTCTACCCGCCTTCCCCCGAGTTCGCCGCGCAGGCGAATGCCACCCCCGAGATCTATGCGCGCGCCGACGCCGACCGCCTCGAATGGTGGGCGGAACAGGCCCGTCGCCTCGACTGGGAGATGCCGTTCACCGAGGTGCTGGACTGGTCGAACGCGCCGTTTGCGAAGTGGTTCCCCGGCGGCAAGCTCAACGTGTCGGTCAACTGCGTGGACCGCCACGTCGCCGCCGGCAAGGGCGACCGCGTGGCGCTGCACTGGGTCGGCGAGCCGGGGGATTCGCGCGACATCACCTACGCCCAACTCAAGGATGAGGTCTGCAAGGCCGCCAACGCCTTCACCAACCTGGGCATCCGCGCCGGCGACCGCGTCGCCATCTACATGCCGATGGTCCCCGAGGCGATCATCACCATGCTGGCCTGCGCTCGCCTGGGCGCCACCCACTCCGTCGTCTTCGCCGGCTTCTCGTCGGCCGCGCTGCGGTCCCGCGTCGACGATGCCGAGGCGAAACTCGTCGTCACCACCGACGGCCAATACCGCCGCGGCGAGCCCGCCCCGCTCAAGACCGCGGTCGACGAGGCGCTGGGCTCCGGCGAGGATGCGGCGAAGTCGGTCCGCCACGTCGTGGTGGTCCGGCGCACCAACCACGACCCGAACCTGAACTGGGTGGAGGGCCGCGACGTCTGGTGGGAGGACACCGTCGACGAGGCGTCGCCGGAACACGAGCCGGAGGCCTTCGACTCCAACCACCCGCTGTTCCTGCTCTACACCTCCGGCACCACCGGCAAGCCGAAGGGCATCGTCCACGGCTCCGGCGGATACCTCACCCAGACCAGCTCGACCTTCCACAACGTCTTCGACCACAAAGAGGGCCGCGACATCTTCTGGTGCGGTGCCGACATCGGCTGGGTCACCGGCCACACCTACATCGTCTACGGGCCGCTTTCCAACGGCGCGACCGAGATCCTCTACGAGGGCACCCCGAACACACCGGACGAGCACCGCCACTTCCAGGTGATCGAGAAGTACGGCGTGACGATCTACTACATGGCGCCCACGCTGATCCGCACCTTCATGAAGTGGGGCCGCCAGATCCCCGACGCGCACGACCTCTCGTCGCTGCGCCTGCTGGGCAGCGTCGGCGAGCCGATCAACCCGGAGGCATGGCGCTGGTACCGCGACGTCATCGGCGGCAACCGCTGCCCGATCGTCGACACCTGGTGGCAGACCGAGACCGGCTCGTGCATGATCTCGCCGCTGCCCGGCGTGACCGCCACCAAGCCGGGGGCCGCGATGAGGCCGATGCCGGGGATCAGTGCGCGCATCGTCGACGAGGAGGGCAAGGACACGCCGCGCGGCGAACAGGGCTACCTCGTCCTCGACCAGCCGTGGCCGTCCATGCTGCTGGGCATCTGGGGCGACGACGACCGGTACCGGGAGACCTACTGGTCGCGGTTCGCCGAGCAGGGCTGGTACTTCGCCGGCGACGGCGCCCGCTACGACGAGGACGGCGCCCTGTGGGTGCTCGGCCGCGTCGACGACGTGATGAATGTTTCCGGGCACCGCATCTCCACGTCGGAGGTCGAATCCGCGCTCGTCAGCCATCCCGACGTCGCCGAGGCCGCGGTCATCGGCGCCTCCGACGCCACGACCGGCCAGGGCATCGTGGCGTTCGTGATCCTGCGCGAGGAGATCACCTCGGTGTCGGACACCTTCGAGACCGACCTGCGCAACCACGTCGCGGTGGAGATCTCCCCGATCGCCAAGCCACGCGAGGTCAACGTCGTGCCGGAGCTGCCCAAGACCCGCTCCGGCAAGATCATGCGCCGCCTGCTCAAAGACGTCGCCGAAGGTCGTGAACTCGGTGACACGTCGACGCTGGTGGATCCGTCGGTCTTCGAGAACATTCGCAGCCGCAACCAGTAGTCCACGACGGCTGTCGACCCGGCGGGCGCCCCGGCATGGCAACATAGCGGGGCAACCATCATCGGAGGAGATGTGATCGGAAGAAAGCAGGGCCCGCGGACCTCGGTCTCCGGCCCCACCGGGCCAGTGCCGGCGATTCCGCTGTCCGACGCCAACAACGGGCGCGACGGCCAGCCGACGATCGGCAACCTGGTCAAGGACGTCACCGCACAGGCGTCCACCTTGGTGCGCGGCGAGATCGCGCTGGCCAAGGCCGAACTGAAGACCGAGGCCAAGAAGGCCGGTGCGGGCAGCGGCCTGCTCGTCGGCGCCGGTGTGATGCTGCTGTACACCAGCCTGTTCTTCTTCATCTTCCTCGGCGCGCTGCTGATGATCTGGCTGCCCGCGTGGGCCGCCTTCGGCATCGTGTTCCTGCTGCTGCTGCTCGTCACCATCGTCGCCGCCTTCGTCGGCTACCGGATTTTCCGGCGCATGCGCGCACCGTCGAAGACCATCGAATCGGTCTCCGCCCTGAAGGAAGTCCTGCCGGGCAACCAGCAGCTCGACGGCCCGCCCGCGCATCCGCAGCTGCCGCCCGCCCGCTAGCGGCCGAACCCACCGCACCCGTGGCCGTTCCCGATCCGTCCGACGTCCGGCTTCCCGGACCCTGGCACCACTTCGACGTCCGCGCCAACGGGCTGCGCTTCCACGCCGTCGAGTACGTCGAGCGCGCCGCCGCCGACAGCCCGCTGGTGCTGATGCTGCACGGATTCGGCGAGTTCTGGTGGTCGTGGCGCCACCAGCTGCGCGAGCTGACCGAGGCCGGCTATCGGGCCGTCGCGGTGGACCTGCGCGGCTACGGCGACTCCGACAAGCCGCCGCGCGGCTATGACGGGTGGACTCTCGCCGGCGATACCCACGGCCTGATCCGTTCCCTCGGGCACACCGAGGCGACGCTCGTCGGGCACGCCGACGGCGGACTCGTCTGTTGGGGCACCGCCACGCTGCACCCCCGCGTCGTGTCGCGCATCGCCGTTCTCGCCTCGCCCCATCCGCGCGCCCTGCGCCGCGCCGTGCTGCGCGACAAGACGCAACGCGAGGCCTTCCTCGGCGGGTTCCTCTACAAGCAGCTGCCCAGATTCGGCGAGCGCCAGCTGACCCGTAACGACGGCGCCTACCTCGTCGATTATTTCGGAGATCGCGCCGGCGCGCGCTGGCGGGAGTCGGCCGACTTCGACGAGGCGTTGACCCTCAACCGTCGCGCCGTGCAGATCCCGGGCGCCGCGCACTGCTCGCTGGAGTACCAGCGCTGGGCCTACCGCTCGCAGTTCCGGCCCGACGGCGCACATTTCATGGAACTGATGGCCACCTCGGTGGGGGTGCCGGTGCTCGCCGTGCGGGGCCGCGACGACACCTACATCACCGAGGCGACGCTGACGGCGAGCGACCGCTGGGCACCGGAGTTCGACTATTGGCACGTCCCCGGTTCCGGCCACTTCGTCCACGAGGAGCAGCCGGAGCGGACCAACCGCCTCCTGCTCGACTGGCTAGGCTGAGCGCTCGACTTGGGCTGGCCGCTTGACCGGGCTGGGCGCTAGCCCAGGACACAGCCCTCGGTGCTGACCGGCGAGTCGCTGCCCCGTCCTTTGGCCACCGCGTCGCCCAGTTGCGCGGCGGTGATCGCGAAGCCGGTCTCGTCCTTCGCACTCTCCCCGGCACCGAACACCATGCCGGCGACCTGGCCGCCGGGAGTGATCAGCGGGCCGCCGGAGTTGCCCTGCTCGATCCGGCCGCGCAGCGTGTAGGCCTCGCGCCGGGTCTGGGTCTGACCGTAGATGTCGGGCGAGGAGAGATTGACCTTTCCGCGGACCCGCATCGGGGACGCTCGGAACGGACCGTCCTGCGGATAGCCGAGGGCGATCGCGTCGTCACCGGTGCGCAGCGCGGAATCGACGAACCGCAGCGGCGCGACGCCGAGCCCGGGTACCTCGAGCACGGCGACGTCGACATCGGGATCGAAGAGGACAACGGTGGCGGGTAGGACGCGCGACCCGACGCGGACCGTGAGGCTCGACGTGCCCGCGACGACGTGGGCGTTGGTCATCACACGATCGGGCGCGAAGACGAAACCGCTGCCCTCCAACGCGCGCTGACAGGCGGGCGCCTCGCCGCGGACCTTCACCACCGCGTCGCGGACCTGCGCCACCCCGGGCGCTCGCACCAACGCCGGGTCCGGCGGGTCGACCGGGTTGATGGTGGTGCGCCCGTAGGGGCCGATGGCGTCGGGGAGCCCGGATTCGTTGAGCAGCGTGCGGAACCGGTCGGGCACCGCGGCCAACCAGGGGGGCGCGACCTCGCCGACCTTGGTGAGTACCCGGGATTGGCCGACCGCGTCGGCGGTGGCCGCCCCGGTCAGCGAGGCGTCGCGCAGCGGGGTGGCGAGCAGCCAGGCCCCGACGAGGACGGCCAGCGCCTGCAGCACCATCCCGACGAGACTGTCGAGGAAGCGGGCGGGTGAGTTGTGCAGCCAGCCGCGCAGCGATCGTCCCAGCACCATGCCGGCGACCTCGCCGACGACGACCAGGACCACCAGGATCGCGATGCCGACGATCACCCGCATCCGGGCGTCGTCGATAGCGCTGATCGCCCGCGGCGCGATGAGGATGCCGGCGACGGCGCCCAACGCCAAGCCGACCAGCGACGAGGCCGAGACCAGCGCGCCCTGGCGATAGCCGGAGTACGCGGCGAGCGCGACGGCGACGACCAGCACCGCGTCGATGACGGTTCCCATCGCCTACCCGCTGCCCGCGGTGTCGCCGGAGCCGAGGTCGTCCTGGTCGTCGGGGTAGTCGTCGTCATCGGGCGGGAACGGCAGATCCAGCGGCAATCCGTGCGACTGGTCGGATTTCGCCTCTGCGATCGCGTCGTCGAGGGGGCGCACGTCGTGCGTATCCCACGGCACGTCCCACCCGCTGGCGGCACTGATCGCCGCCAACAGCCCGCCGGTGAACCCCCAGACGAGCAGGCCGTCGACTGAGAACGCCGGCCCCTGGTAGACGCGGCCGCCGAGGAAATCGCGCCGCACCTGGAAGCGGTTGGCCGGGTCGAGCAGGTCGCGCATCCGGATCCGCGCGACGCGCGCGGTCTCCCCCGGATCGACGGCGCGCACCGGGGACGGGTTCTCCCAGTAGCCGAGGACCGGAACGACTTCGAAGGGGCTCGGCAGGGTGGAGAACGACGGGAGGTTGGCCAGCACCCGCACCCCGTCGGGGTTCAGGCCGGTCTCCTCCTGCGCCTCGCGCAGCGCGGTGTAGACCGGGTACGGCTCGCCCTCGTCGTGTGCGCCGCCGGGGAAGGCGACCTGCCCGCTGTGTTGGCGCAGCGTCGTGGCCCGCTCCAGCAGCAGGACCTCGGCATCGTCGGGCAGGCCCCCGGCGGCGGCCGGATCGGCGTCGAATCCACCGCCGAACAGCACCAGGACGGCGGCCGCGCGGCGGTTGCGCGCCGCCTTCACCATCCGGGCCAGGCGTGCCCGGTCGCCGCCGCGGTTGTTCACGATGGTGGTCAGCGCGTCGACATCACCGGTCAGCCGGTGCAGCCACGGCGGGATCTGCGACGGTTCGACCAGCGGACCGATCGGATGCCCGGTCGGAAGTTCACCACGGCTCACACCGTCACCCCCAGGTATTTGCGCGCATCGGCGGCCAACTCGTCGGGACTCCCGTACAGGCGCACCGGTGCGGCGGCGACCGTGCCGTCGGCACGGACGAAAACGGTTGCCGGGAAGAAGCGGCCGGCGCCGAGCGCCTTGGTCATCGCCCCGGAGGTGTCCAGGACGGTCGGCACGTGGACGTTGATCTCGGTCAGCAACGCGAGGGCCAGGAATGGATCGGCACCCTGCTTGTCATGGGCGGCCAGCACGGTCAGACGGTCTCCGGCGCGGGCGGCGAACGCACCGAACACGGGCAGCTCGGTCCGGCACGGGCCGCACCACCGGGCCCAGAAGTTCACGATCATGGGACGGCCCGCGGTGGCCGCGCCGATGTCCACCGATGCGCCGTCGGCCAGGCAGGTGACGGTGACGCCGCCCAGCACCGACTGCGGTCCGGCCGGGGCCGCCGACGTCGGGCACGGCGCCAGCGCCGCCCGGGTGCGGGCCGCGGCGAGTTCGTCGGGGCGGTAGGTCGCCGACGGCAGCGTCGCGCCGGTCGGCGTCTGCCCGGCCTGCGGTCGGGAATCGGGGGCGTCGGTTCCGCGCGGCCAGACGGCGACCGCGAAGGCTACGACCAGTACGCCGAAGACGACGGTCCACCGGAAGACCGGCGAGGTCAACGCCTGGCGCCGCGCCTCCCGGACCCGGGTGTCTTTCGCCGCACCGCTCACGTCGTCTCGATCCCGGCCAGAGCCAGGAGGTGGTCGGTCTCCGGTCCCTTCACCAGCTTGGCGGCGGCCATCTTGTCCACCGGCCCCTCGCCGTAGGAGGGGCAGTCGCGCGCGAGGACGCAGACGCCGCAGGCCGGCTTGCGGGCGTGGCAGACACGCCGGCCGTGGAAGATCACGCGATGCGAGTAGTCGGTCCACTCCCGTCGGGGGATCATCTCGCCGATGACCCGCTCGACCTTGACCGGATCGGTCTCCTCGGTCAGCCCCCACCGGCGCACGAGGCGGCCGAAATGCGTGTCGACGGTGAGCCCGGGCACCCCGAAGGCGTTGCCCAACACCACGTTTGCCGTCTTGCGGCCGAAGCCCGGGAGGGTCACCAGCTCTTCCAGCTTGCCGGGCACCTCGCCGTCGAAGCGTTCGACGAGGGCCTGGCCCAGGCCGATGATCGAGTTCGCCTTGTTGCGGTAGAAGCCGGTCGGCCGGATCAACTCCTCGAGTTCGACGCGATTCGCACCCGCGTAGTCGGCCGCGGTGCGGTATTGGGCGAACAGCGCCGGCGTCGTCTGGTTGACGCGCACATCGGTGCATTGGGCGGAGAGGATCGTCGCCACCGAGAGTTCGAGCGGATTGGTGAAATCGAGTTCGCAGTAGACATGCGGGAAGGCGACGGCAAGCTTTCGATTGATGCGCCGCGCCCGGCGCACCAGCGCCAGATGCGTGTCCGCCTTGCTCGTGCTCACCAATCCAGGTTAGGCGATGGGCCGGTGGGGACGACCACCAGTGGAGGCCGCACGGGGCCGCGCATAACGATGCTGTGACGACTGTCCGATTCGCTGGTCCGGGTAGCTCGCCTCGGGTTTACTGTTTCCCATGCAAGGACTGGCGACCCTCCTCTACCCATTGGTTCTCATGCTCTTCGCCCTCGGCATGGAGCGGCTCGAGAACCGGGTGACGAGGGGATCCGGCGCCGTCAGCCCGGACCAGGTCGACAGCCTGCTCACCGATCCGCGCGCACGGGACACCCGTCGCGACGACGTGGCGAGTGTCGCGGTCCTGCCGACGACGGGCGAGTCCGCCGCCAGCGCCCGGCGCGCCAGCTGAGACTTTCCCGTGGTCAAACGTGACCCATCCAACATTTCGGCCCGAGTTTCCAGTAGCCTGTGGTTTTGAGGTTCGGTGGGCACGGTGCCCCCGTATTTGTGTGAGGCAACAGAGAGGTTAACTGTGGACGACGTACTGGCCAGGGCTGGCATTTTCCAGGGTGTCGAGCCCAGCGCGGTCGCAGCGCTGTCCCAGCAGCTCCAACCGGTCGAATTCCCCCGCGGACATGTGATCTTCCACGAGGGCGAGCCCGGCGACCGCCTCTTCATCATCCAGAGCGGCAAGGTGAAGCTCGGGCGCCGCTCCCCCGACGGGCGCGAGAATCTGCTGACGATCATGGGACCGTCGGACATGTTCGGCGAGCTGTCCATCTTCGACCCGGGCCCGCGCACGTCGTCGGCGACGACCGTGACCGAGGTGAAGGCGGTCTCGATGGACCGCGACGCGCTGAAGGCCTGGATCAAGGACCGCCCGGAGATCGCCGAGCAGCTGCTGCGCGTGTTGGCCCGCCGTCTGCGCCGCACCAACAACAACCTGGCCGACCTGATCTTCACCGACGTCCCCGGTCGCGTCGCCAAGCAGCTGCTGCAGCTCGCCCAGCGGTTCGGCACCCAGGAGAACGGTTCGCTGCGCGTGACGCACGACCTGACCCAGGAAGAGATCGCCCAGCTCGTCGGTGCCTCGCGCGAGACGGTCAACAAGGCGCTGGCCGATTTCGCCCAGCGCGGCTGGCTGCGCCTCGAGGGCAAGAGCGTCCTCATCGCCGACTCCGAGCGCCTGGCCCGTCGCGCGCGATAGCGCGAATGCCTGACCGCGCGCGATAGCGCTCACTCCTCGCGGAGATACTCCAGCTGCGCCTTGACCGACATCCGCGCGGCCGGCCACAGCTTCTTGTCGACGTCGGAGTAGACGCGGCGCACCACCTTCATCGGCTTGGCGTCGCGCGCGTTGACCCCCATCGCGTCGAGCGCGGCACGGATCTGGTCGATGCGCTCCTCCCGGTGCTGTTTGTAGTACCGGGCGACCGGGACGAGGTCGGGATGATCGGGGCCGTGCCCGGGTAGCAGTGCGGTGGCCGATTCCATCGGTCCGCTGCCCTCGACGATCAGCCGGTTGACCGAGTTGAGATAGTCGCGCAGGCCGCCGTCGCGCGGGTCGAGGACGGTGGTGCCCGAACCGAGGATGGTGTCGCCGGTGAGCATGGCCCGCTGACCGTCGTATTCAACGAGGAAGCTCATCGAATCACCGGTGTGACCCGGGGTCGAGAGCACGGTGATGCGCAGCCCGGCGGCCTTGATGACCTCGCGGTCGACGAGGGGCTTGGCGTCGCGGCAGAGGCTGGGGCGCTTGGCCCGCACGGGGGCGCCGGTCCGCTTGTACAGCGCGCCGATCGCGCCGATGTGATCGTGGTGGCGGTGGGTGATCAGCGTCAGGACCACATTGCCGGTCGCGGCGACGGCTTTGACGTGCTTCTTGTGTTTGCGGGGCCCGGGATCGACGACGACGCAGTCCGGGTGGCCCGGGGCGCGCAGGATCCAGGTGTTGGTCCCGTCCAGCTCCATCATTCCCGGGTTGTCGCAGAGGATGACCGACGCGAACGGGGTGACCTCGCGCAGTGTGCCGTAGGCCGGGTGGGTCGGCGGCCCGGTCGGGTCCGCGTCCGGCGCAGTGCCCTCCCGGGCCGCCGCACTCACGGTGCCACTTCCACGATCAGCTCGACTTCCACCGGTGCGCCGAGGGGAAGTTGGTTGACCCCGACCGCCGACCGGGCATGTCGGCCCGCCTCGCCGAAGATCTCGCCGAGCACCTCCGACGCCCCGTTGACGACGCCCGGCTGACCGGAGAACCCGTCGGCCGAGGCGACGAAGCCGACCACCTTGACCACCCGCACGATCGAGTCGAGGCCCACCAGGGCGTCGATGGCCGCGAGGGCGTTGAGCGCGGCCTGCTTGGCCGCGGCCTGCGCCTCCTGCGGCGACACGATTCCCTCGGCCCCCTCGGCGACCTTGCCGCGGGTCATCAGCTCACCGTCGACCATCGGCAGCTGCCCCGCCGTGTAGACGAGATTGCCGGTCCGGACCGCCGGTTGGTATGCCGCGAGCGGCGGGACCACCGGCGGCAGGGTCAGCCCCAGTTCGGAAAGTCGCGACGTCCACGTCCCCATGCCGCTACCCCGCCACCCGCTTGAGGTACGCGACATGCTGCTCGCCGGTCGGGCCCGGCAGCACGCTGACGAGTTCCCATCCGTCGGCACCCCATTGGTCCAGGATCTGCTTGGTCGCATGGGTCAGTAGCGGAACGGTCGCGTACTCCCACGCCGGGCGGGAAACAGAAGATGACTCACTCATAGAGTCCAGGGTATCCGTCGGAACCGTCGCCGCTAGGCTTTACCTCGTGGTCACCAACGACGGTAACGACTCGACAGCGCGCGCCGGGGCGCCGAAGGCGGACTCGACCGCTCGCTTCTCCGCCGGTACCTGGCCCCCGATCGCCAAACGGGCCCGCCTCCATTTCATCTCCGGGAAGGGCGGCACCGGCAAGACGACCGTCGCCGGCGCCCTCGCCTTGGCCCTGGCCCAAGAGGGCAAGAAGGTGCTGCTGGTGGAATGCGAAGAGCGCCAAGGCATTGCGCAGCTCTTCGACCGGCCGCCGTTGCCGCCGACCGATTCGCTGGTCGCCACCGTCGAGGGCGGCGAGATCTACGGGCTGGCCATCGACATCGAATACGCGCTGCTGGAATACCTCGACATGTTCTACAACCTCGGATTCGCCGGTCGGGCGATGAAGCGCATCGGCGCCATCGACTTCGTCACGACGGTCGCGCCGGGACTGCGCGACGTGATCCTCACCGGCAAGATCAAAGAGCGGATCATCGCGACCGACAAGAAGGGTGAGCGGATCTACGACGCCGTCGTCGTCGATTCCCCGCCCACCGGCCGCATCGGCAACTTCCTCGACGTCACGCAGGCGATGGCCGACCTCACCAAGACCGGTCCGATCCGCAAGCAGAGCGACGGCGTGACCAAGCTGCTGCACTCCCCCGACACCGCGGTCCACCTGGTCACGCTGCTGGAGGCGATGCCGGTCCAGGAGACCATCGAGGCCGTCGACGAGCTGCGCGGCAAAGACCTGCGCGTCGGCGCGATCTTCGTCAACCGCGTGGTCCCCGAACTCCTGCCCGACTCCGACGTCGACGACATCGCCGAGGGGCAGATCGACGCCAAGCGGATCAAGGCCCAGCTGGACAAGGCCGGGATCGACCTCGACCAGGACGGGCTGGCCGGCCTGTTGACCGAGTCGATCGAGCACGCGATCCGCTACCAGGCGCAGCAGGTCGCCTCCGGTCAGCTCGACACCGTCGAGCACTCGCCGGGTTCCCCGATCGCCACCGTCGAGCTGCCGAACCTCAACAGCCACGACGTGTCCACCGTTTACGACTTGGCGCAGGTGCTGCGGGAGGCGGGAGTCTGATGACCGAGGTGCTGAAGATGGGGGCGGTCCTCCGTTCCCCCGATACCAAGGTCGTGATCTGCTGCGGTGCGGGCGGCGTCGGCAAGACGACGACGGCCGCGGCGATGGCGCTCTACGCCGCCGAGAACGGTCGCAAGGTCGCGGTGCTGACCATCGACCCGGCCAAGCGGCTGGCCCAGTCGCTGGGCGTGGACTCACTGACCAACGAACCCCAACCGGTCCCGCTGACCGACGACGGCGGCAAACCGATCAAGGGCACCGGCAGCCTCGACGCGATGATGCTCGACATGCGCCGGACCTTCGACGACATGGTCTACGAGCACTCGACGCCCGAGCGCGCCGAGGCGATCATGGCGAACTCCTTCTACCAAACCGTCGCCTCCTCCTTCTCCGGCACGCAGGAGTACATGGCGATGGAGAAGCTCGGCAAGCTCCTGGAGGAGAACCGCTGGGATCTGATCGTCGTCGATACTCCTCCGTCACGGAATGCGCTGGACTTCCTCGACGCCCCCCAGCGGCTCGGCTCCTTCCTCTCCGGCCGGCTGAGCAAAGTGCTGATCGGCGGCGGTCGCGGTGTGGGGCGGGTCGTCACCGGCGCCGTCGGCATCGCGATGAAGGGCGTCTCGACGATCATCGGCGGCGAGACGCTGCGCGACGTCGCGACCTTCGTGCAGTCGCTTGACTCGATGTTCGGCGGATTCCAGGAGCGCTCGGCGCGGACCTATGACCTGCTCAACCAGCCGGGAACGCAATTCGCCGTCGTCGCCGCGCCCGAACCCGACGCCCTGCGCGAGGCGGCCTTCTTCGTCGACCGGCTGTCGACGGAGAAGATGCCGCTGGCGGGTCTGATCGTCAACCGGACCCATCCGAACCTGACGACGATCTCGGAGGCCGCCGCGAACGCGGCCGCGGAGAAGATGAAGGACGATCTGACCCGCGGCGTGCTGGAGGTTCACGCGTTGCGCGCTGCGACGGGTCGTCGAGAGCTGGATCTACTGGGCCGGTTCACCACGGTCCACCCCGCGGTGCCGATAGTCGGCGTTCCCGCCCTGCCGTTCGAGGTCGCCGACTCCAAGGCCCTGCGTGCCGTAGCCGAGCAGATCACCGCCCGCGGCTGACCAATCGGCTCGCGGCGACGGTGGTCGAGTGCCGTAGTCGGTGGTCGAGTGCCATAGACGGTGGTCGAGTGCCATAGACGGTGGTCGAGCGCCATAGACGCTGGTCGAGCGCCATAGACGCTGGTCGAGCGCCATAGACGCTGGTCGAGCGCCATAGACGCTGGTCGAGCGCCATAGACGGTGGTCGAGTGCCGACGAGGCGCTAGCCGAGTCGGTGTATCGAGACCGCGCTAGTCGCGCTGGTCGAGTGCCTTCGAGGCGCTAGCCGAGAAGGTGTATCGAGACCAAGGCGTATCGAGACCGCGCTAGCCGACGTCGGCGCGATGGCGGCGGCGCTGGGCCTCGAAGAAGGAGGCCCACGAGGTGACGTCGGGATGCTGGCGCAGGAGTGCGCGACGCTGACGCTCGGTCATACCGCCCCAGACGCCGAATTCCACGCGGTTGTCGAGCGCATCGGCGCCGCATTCGAGCTGGACCGGGCAGTGGCGGCAGATCGTCGCGGCCTTGCGCTGGGCGGCACCGCGTACGAACAGCTGATCGGGGTCCTCACCGCGACACTTCGCTTGCGAGACCCATGCCTGTCGCGCTTCAGATTCCCCGGTGGTCAGTGTCGTTGGCGTCATTACCAGTCCCTGTCTGCCTCGTTACCAAATTTCCCGCACACATAACCGGAGTCATACTCGATCCGATCTGTTGTGTAGGTCACACCCGAGGTCAAATCTATGTAGCACGCCGCCAAGAATGCAAGACCCGGATGGGAAAACTGGGACATTCGTGCTAACCCGCAGCAAACGCCCCTGTTCACAGGGATTCCCTAGGCGCAGGCCGATGATCACAAGACGGTCACGGCGTGCGCTTACCGGCTTCTCGGGAATCCCCCGTATCCTGATGGGCGTGTCGCCCACCACAGTTGCCCGCATGTCGCACGAGACCAAGACCAGGCTGGGACGCCTCGCCCTGGCGATGCTCGTCTCGGGTGTCCTCGTCGCCGGTTTGCTCTTCCCGATCGCCGGCGGGCTCGGCGTCGCGTCGAACCGGGCGGCCGCCGCGATGGAGAACGTCTCGTCGGAGCTGCTGAACGGCAACGTGCCGGAAGTGACCACGATGACCGATGTGACCGGTCGGCCCATCGCCTTCCTCTACGACCAGTACCGATTCCAGGTCGGGTTCAACGACATCGCGCCGGATATGATCCGCGCCATCGTCTCCATCGAGGACCGACGGTTCTTCGACCACGACGGCGTCGATTGGAAGGGCACCATCCGCGCGGCGCTGCGCAACTCGTCGAGCGGCGAGGTGCAGCAGGGTGCGTCGACCCTGGACCAGCAGTACATCAAGAACTACCAGCTGTTCGTCCTCGCCAAGACCGAGGCGGAGAAGCAGGCCGCCACGGCCACCACCCCCGCGCGCAAGCTGCGCGAGGTGCGGATGGCGCTCACCATGGAACAGTCGATGGAGGCCCAGGCACGCCGCGAGCGCGGTCTCGGCCCGACCGAGGCGAAGCAGGAGGCGAAGAAGCAGATCGTCACCCGCTACCTGAACACGGTCCCCTTCGGCAACAACGCCTTCGGCATCGAAGCGGCGGCGCAGACATACTTCGGCATCCCGGCCAAGGATCTGCGCGTTGAGCAGGCGGCGCTGCTCGCCGGCATGGTGCAGTCGAGTACGGCGCTCAACCCGTACACGAACCCCCAGGGGGCGACGGAGCGCCGCAACCTGGTGCTCGACCAGATGATCAACAACTTCCCCAACCGCCGCGAGGAGTTGGAGAACGCGAAGAAGCTGCCGCTCGGCACCCTCCCGCAGCCGAAGACGGTCCCGCAGGGATGCATCTCCGCGGGCAACAGCGGCTTCCTCTGCGACTACGCGTTGAAGTTCCTCGCCGAGAACGGGATGTCGCGCAACACGGTCCTGCGCGGCGGGTACACGATCCGCACCACTCTCGACCCGGCCGTGCAGCGCTCGACGGTCGCGGCCCTGCAGTCCTACTCCAGCCCGAACGCCGAGGGCGTGGCCCAGGTCTCCAGCGTGATCCGGCCCGGCTCCAAGTCGCATGACCTGGTGGCGATGGGGTCCTCGCGCAACTACGGTCTGCGCCTCAAGCAGGGTGAGACCGTTCAGCCGCAGCCGTTCTCCCTGGTGGGCGACGGCGCCGGCTCGGTGTTCAAGGTCTTCACCGTCGCGACCGCGCTGGAGAAGGGCATCCCGTCGACCTCGGTGATCCCCGTCCCCGCGACCCTCGCCGTCACCGGGATGGGTAACAGCGGCGGCACCAACGGCTGCCCGGAGAGCTACTACTGCGTCAAGAACGACGGCAAGTACCCGGCGTCGATGACCCTGCAGAACGCGCTCGCGCAGTCGCCCAACACGGCTTTCGTGAAGCTGCTGCAGCGCGTCGGGGTCTCCCCGACGGTCGACATGGCGGTCCGCCTCGGCCTGCGCAGCTACACGGTGCCCGGTTCGTCGGGCTTCGGCGACAAGTCGATCGCGACCTACGTCAAACAGGGCAACCTCGGCTCCTTCACCCTCGGCCCGTTCGCGGTGAACGCCCTCGAGCTGTCCAACGTGGCGGCCACCCTCGCCTCCGGCGGCACCTGGTGCCCGCCGAACCCGATCGCCGGGATCAGCAAGGTCAAGCGCGACCGATACGGCAACCTGATCATCGGGCCCGACGGGAAGCCGGCCGTCGCGACCGTGCCCTTCGCCCCGCCGAAGTGTGAGCAGGTGGTCGACAAGAACCTCGCCCACGCGATGGCCAATCTGCTGAGCAAGGACGACCAGGGCGGCGGCACCGCTGCCGCGGCCGCGCGCGGCTCCGGTTGGGGGCTGCCGCTGTCGAGCAAGACGGGTACCACCGAGGCGCACCGCTCGTCGGCCTTCCTCGGCTTCACCAACAACCTGGCGGCCGCCGTCTACGCCTACAACGACGGCCCGACGCCCGCCGAACTGTGCTCCGGCCCGCTGCGCCAATGTGGCTACGGCAACCTCTACGGCGGCAGCGAGCCGGCCCGCACGTGGTTCGCCGCGATGGGGCCGGTCGCCTCGAAGTTCGGCCCGACCTTCCTGCCGCCCAACCCGCCCGAGTACATGATGGGCAGTCCGCGCGGCCGGGTCCCCAACGTGACCGGGCTGCCCGCGAGCGAGGCCACGGCGCGCCTGCAGCGGGCCGGTTTCCAGGTGACACAGCTGGAGGCGTCGAGCTCGCGACCGAAGGGTTCGGTGGTGTTCACCGCACCGTCGGATTCGGCGATGCCGGGCAGCACGATCACCATCTACGTGAGCGACGGGAAGCGGTCGGGCAGTTCCGGCCCGACCGAGACCACCGTCGAGGTTCCCGGCGTCGGACCGGTGGTCATCCAGATCCCCGGCTGATCGGTGATCCAGGGGCGAGCGGGCGCATCTGAGCCGCTGGGCGACAGTGCGTGTCGAGGCCCCGGCGTATCCTGGAATCCATGTCAGATCGCTCGTTGCCCCGCCTGCTGAGTTCTATCGTCTCCACGCCCGTGGGTCGGGCCGCCGCGGCGACGGTGGGTGCAGGGGTGGCCGGACTGTTCTACGCGACGGTGATCGAGCGCAACGCCTTCGCGCTGCGCCACGCCACGCTGCCGGTTCTGGAGCCGGGGTCGACGCCGCTGCGCGTCCTGCACATCAGCGACCTGCACATGATGCCCAACCAATACTTGAAGCAGGCTTGGGTCGCCGAGCTCGCCACCCTGGAACCGGATCTGGTGGTCAACACCGGTGACAACCTGGCCCACCCGAACGCCGTACCGGCCGTGATCCAGGCCCTCGACGGCCTGCTGGCCCGTCCGGGTCTGTTCGTCTTCGGCTCCAACGACTACTTCGGCCCGACGCCGAAGAACCCGCTGAAGTATTTCGACACCGAGCACGAGCGCCGCCACGGCGAGCCACTGCCGTGGCGCGATCTACGGGCGGCCTTCGTCGAGCGCGGCTGGCTCGACGCCACTCATCGCACCCAGGAGATCGAGGTCGGCGGCATCCGCATCGCCGCGGCCGGCGTCGACGATCCGCACCTGGACCGGGATCGGTACGAGACGATCGCCGGGCGTCCCAACCCGCTCGCACAGCTCCGCCTCGGCCTGACCCACTCCCCCGAGCCGCGGGTGCTCGACCGTTTCGCCGACGACGGCTACGACTTGGTGATGGCCGGGCACACGCACGGCGGCCAGCTCTGCCTGCCCGGCTACGGCGCGCTGGTCACCAACTGCGAGATCGACCGTTCGCGGGTGAAGGGACCGTCGCAGTGGGGCAACCACATGCGTCTGCACGTCAGCGCCGGACTGGGTACGTCGCCGTACGCGCCCGCGCGCTTCTTCTGCCGCCCCGAGGCGTCGCTGCTGACCCTCACCCCGGTCGCCCCCGGCGGTGACGACACCGAGGCGGAGATCGCCGATCTGACGGCAAACCCCGCAGTTTGAGACAGACCCGACCCGAATCGGGTGCTGGGTTTGTCCGGAAGTGCTGGGTTTGCGGGCCGACGCGGAAACGAGGAGGCCCGGCCAGCTAATGCCGGCCGGGCCTCTTCTGCAATCTCAACCTTGCGTCGGGGTAGCGGGATTCGAACCCACGACCTCTTCGTCCCGAACGAAGCGCGCTACCAAGCTGCGCCATACCCCGTATTGAAACCTGGATCAGCTTACCGCGTCGGATCGCCGGGATGAAATCGGGTTGGGGCTCGCCGGATCACTGACGGATCACTGGTAGGAGACGAACCACGGGGTCGGCTTGACGGCCATCGTCTGCTGCGGCGAGAACGGCGGGTGGTCCTCGGTGTAGAAGTTCTTCCACCCCATCGCATAGTCCGGCGAGAGGCCGGTGATCAGGCGATTCCACGTCGACATCTTCACCGGCGGGGTCCCGTGGCCGTCGGCGTGCACCATGAATTGCAGCTCCGGATGGGCGGTGCTGATCCGGTCGCGGTTGGCCAGCATGTCCGAATCGAACTGGTGCAGCACGAACAGTTTCTGCGGCAGGTGGTTGTCGCGGACGAGTGCGGCCAGCCAGTCCGATACCCGGTTGACCTCGGCCGCGGCCACCGAGCCGATCTGGGTCAGATGGACCTGGTTGGGCTTCAGCCGCCACTCCGGGTCGAGCGCAAGGCCGACGTGCGGGTACTTCAGCAGGGCGGTGAACAACTTGGCCTGCGTGAGGAAGTCCACCCGCCCCGGTTGCAGGTCCAGCGTGACGTAGATCCCCGACTTCCCGGCCTCGATCACCCAGGGGAGGATCTCCTTGGGGTCGATGACATTGGTGTAGCTGTTCCCCGGACCGGGCGACGCCGACGCGACGGTGACGATGATCTCGAAGGCCGGGATCACCTTCTCCTTGCTGAACGGCTGATAGCTGGCCGCCAGCCGTTGGGCACGGGCAACCGTCGCCGGCAGGCTTTGCCGTCCCAGCGGACCCAGCGACGGTGCTCCCGGCGATCCGTAGAGGGCGACCATCCGCCGTCCCGGGAACAGCGTGTAGCCGCCGCCGGGCAGCTCGGGGGCCTGTCGGGCCGCGTCCAGATTCGCGGCCAGGAGCGCCGTGGTGCCGAACTCGCCGCCGATCCCGACGACGCGAGCGCTGGGATGGCGCTTGATGAAGTCGATCGCCTGCCCGCTGGCGCGGGGATCGGGTCGACTCACGACGATGCCGGTGGCTCCGGCCGCGGTCGCGGTGCCCGCCGCTTCCTGCGCCGCAACTCGGGCGGCGGCCTCGACCGCTGGCGTGGGGACCTCGTCCGGATCGGTGCGCTCGGCGACCAGGACCAGCGTCGGGTCGACGACGGGCGCGGGCTGATCGGCGACGGTCTGCAGGTCGCCGACGGTGACCCCGACGTCGGGGATCGACGACGGTTCGACCGCCGCCACCGTCCGCGCGCCCAGTCGCTCCAATTCGCGCCGGACCGGTTCCACCGAGGAGGGCCCGACGGTGAGCAGGGGTACGTGGTGCGTGCCGGCGGCCTCGATACCGCGGGTCACCACGTCGGGAGCGGCATCGTCGCGCACGAGCACGGCCGACGGCGACGAGGCGAACAGCGCCCGACTCACCGTCACCGATTGCGGCTCGTTCGGCGCCGCGTAGGCCACCGAGACCGGCTCGACCTGCGTCGACCGGGCGGTGGCCGTATCACCGATCAGCGACCACGCGGCGACCAGCACGAGGACCAACGCGAGCACCCCGCCTGCGAGCAGGAGGTGATGGCGACGGGACAGTTTCGACCACACGGGGCGGACCGGGGAACTACTGTTCGTCTTCGTCGTCGTACGACTCGACGAAGGATACGCGCGGGGTGCTCACCAGGTGGTAGACCGCCCACGCGGCGAAGACGAGCGTCGCGATGCCGAAGACGACGGCCAGCACGGCGGCGACGATCTTGGCCGTCGACGCGGTGAACCCGTCGAGCGGCGCGAGGCTCACCGCGAGCCCCAAGGACAGGGCGAGCCCGAGCAGCGAGAACGCCGCGCTGCGCAGCTTCGGTCCGACGACGCCCGCGTAGAACAGGCGCTCGTACACCGTGGTCTCGAATTCCTCGATGGCCGCCAACCGGACGGGATCGCCGTCGGCGACGTCGCGCAGGGTGCGGGCGAGTTCGGCGTCGCGCGTCAGCGCCGCGGACTCGCGACGGCGGTACACGACGAAGGCGACGACGGCGAGGGTGACCGCGATCAGCAGCAGGGGGAGTCCGGTGGAGAGCACATTCGCATCTTTCACGCTGATCACGCTACCCCAGGCGTGATTGCCGCCCACCGCCGATCGCGGTCACGGCCGCAACTCAGACCGTGGCGGTGACGTTATGGGCGATGTTGCCCTTCGTCGCCTTCGAATACGGGCAGACGCCGTGCGCGGACTGGGCCAGTTCGTCGGCCTGCGCCTGGGCGAGACCGGGCAGGCCGACCTTGATGTCGGCGGTGAGGCCGAACCCGCCGTCGGCGGTGTCCTTCCCGATGCCGACGGTCACGGTGACGCTCGCATTGTCGGGGACGGTGACCCCGGCGTTCTTCGCGACGAGGCGCAGCGCCCCCATGAAGCAGGCCGCGTATCCGGCGGAGAACAACTCCTCGGGGTTGGAGCCCTTGCCGCCGCCGCCCATCTCCACCGGCGGCTGCAGGTCGAGATCGATGCGTCCGGACTCGGACTTCACGTGGCCGTCGCGGCCTCCGCCGGTACTGGTCGACGTCACTCGGTACACAACCTCAACACTCATTCTTCTTCTCCTTCATCTATTGGTTGGTCCAGTCCTCGGTGCGGGGTCATTGCTGCCAGGTCTTTCCCGGGCGCAGCAGCTTGGCCGGGGTGAGTCCGGTCGACGGCGGCAGCCAGCGGCCCACCACGGGCCGCAGCACGCACGCACCCGCGCCGATCAACGCCGCGAACTGCACCCACCCGATGATCGCCATCGTCGGCGCCGTCTGGTCGTAGCGCAGCAGGTCCATCCCGGTCGGGATGCAAACCAGGTTGATCAGCACGGCGGCCAGGAACAGGTTGCGGGCGTTGCGGCTGTGGTGGTTCGCGATCCCGCGCAGCAGCGCGAACTCGACGACCAGCAACAGCACGATCACCACCAGCATCAGCGGCGGGAGGAAATGCGCGAGTCCGCTGAGCTCGTCGGGCGAGGAGTTGATCGGCTTCTTCCCCTTGGCCACGGTGTCGGCGATGGCCTGCTCGAGTTCGCCGTGGAACCGCTGCTTCAATCCGTCGATCACTCCCCCCATGTTCGCCAGGAGGTACACCGCCGACGCGATACCCGCGGCGGCGGCGATCCACCACAGGACCCAGGCATCACGGCTGAGCGCGCTCGGCGGCGGGCCGGGCACTTCGTCGCGGGGCGGATAGGCGACATTCGATTCGGCCGAGGTGCTGGCCAACTCCGCCAGATCCATCGCGTCGAGTTCCGCCTGCGTGGGGATCTTGTCGGGATCATCGTCGGGGACGGTCATGCCCTCGATACTGCCACTGCCGCCGCGCCGTGTGTCGGGGTCGGGCCCCCGACCGCTCTCGGACTGCCCGTCTACCCCCGCGCGATCCGCAACATCCGCCCGACGGTGGCCTGCCACAGCGTGCCGTCGCGCGCGATCGTGCCGGTCAGTTCCAGCGGCTCGTCGACGGGTCCGGTGCCGACCGGGATGGTGACGACGCGACGTCCCGTGGCACTGTCGGAGCCGATCAGGTAGACCGGGCCGAGCTGCTGCGGCCCCGGCCGGTACGGGCCGTAGCCGAGTGCGTAGACCAGCCCGTCGGCCCGGGAGAGCCTCGGCAACGACGCGATGCGGTCGCCGTTCTCCCACACCCGGTGACAGCGGCCGGGCGCCACGTCGACGCGCGTGGAGCCGCCGACGAACGGTGCCGACGACGGTCGCGCGGGCCCGCTCTCCGCCATCGGCGGGTACTGATAGCCGTAGGTGCTGGGGATGACGAGCGACGTCGGGCCGCGGGCGATCACCGAGTTCTCGGTGCCCTGGCCGCTGCGCCCGAAGGCCCGCATCCGGCAGACGAGTCCACCGTCGTCGCTGCGGTAGACGAGCAGGTTGGGTGCCCTGTCGGCGCTGTCGACGATGGCCACCCAATCGTCGCCGCGCGGTCCGAAGTAGGTCGGCGTGGTGCCCGATCCCCAGGTGAGCTGGCCGGGTTTGCGCGCCGCCCCGCGGTCGTAGCCGCGGCGCCACCGGACCCGCGGGATGCCGTCGGCACCGGCGGTCATCTCGTAGAGCGCGTGTGTCGTCAGCACCGAGACCCCGGCCGGGCGCACCGAGAGGCCGTTGCCCAGCTGCTCGCCGCGCGGCAGATGCATCGAGGCGACCCGCGACCTACCCGCGACGCGGGTGACGGTGCCGATGACCCCGTTGGTGCTGGCGAACCACACGCGTCCGGCATAGTCGGGGCTCAGGCCGGTCACCGCGTCGCCACGCGGCAGATGCCCGGCGAGCGAGGCCCGCTCCTCGACGACGAGGCGCGGCGACACCAGGCCGCCGCGGTGGGCGACCCGCACGATGGCGCCGGACCCATCGGCGACGACGACCCGGTCGCGCGCGTCGAGGTAGCCGTAGACCCCGCCGAGCAATCCTCCCTTGGTCAGCGGAAGGCGGGCGAGGACGGAGGCGGTGCGCGGGTGGAACAGCGTGACCGTCGGCACCGCCACTCCCCCTGGCCCGAGGAACTGGGTGCACAGCGAGACCGGGATTCCGTCGCTGCCGATGAAGGTGGCCGCGCAGGCGCCACCGGGGACCGTCGACGCGGCCACGCGCGCGCGCCGACCGGGGCCGACGTTCGGGGTGGAGTCGGTCGATGCCAGGTCGCCGTGCATCAGCGAGGTCCCGGCCGGTCCGACGTCGACCCGCCCGGTATCGACGGGTATCGCCCGAGCCGGTGCCGCGACGGCCACGACGGCCACGACGGCCACGACGGCCACGGTTGCGAGCACAGCCACGGTCGCGCCGAGAGCGCCGCGCATCGCGCTAACCCGCCCGGTTCGGCGGCACCGGGCCGCTGGCGAATCCCTGCGGCCCGGGAGCCCGGGGCGTTCGGCGCCGGGCCAGTGTCACCACCAGACCGACCACGAACATCACCAAGCCCACGAGTCCGCCGAAGACGGCGAGCAGAATGCCGCCGACCCCGCCGAGTATCCCGCCGACCGACAGGGGCGGCGCGATGGTCACGCCGCTTCGGTCGCAGGTGATCCGATAGGTTCCGGCCGTCGCGATCGTGTAGGCGGCGAAGGACACCTGGTTCACGCCGCTCAACGTGACCGAGCTGTTGGGGGTGGCAGTCTGGCTGACCGACCCGCCGGTGATGCTGCAGCGCGGCGGGCTCTCCTGGTACGGACCATTGGTCCCCGGTGTGTAGAGGACGATCTTCTCGTCGGCGTCGAAGTGATGCTCGACGCTGTTACCCGGTCCGGCGACCGGTATCGACTTCGCTTCGATCCGGGTGGCCGGACGCAGCCCGACCACGGCCAGGACCACGCCGACGACGATGCTCAGGACGGCGACGACCGCACCGAGGATCATCAGCACTCTCGCACCAGATTTCATAGTCGACATCGTCGCACACGGCGACCCGGCGATCAGCCGTCGAACGCAGACATCAGGTAGCTCGCCGCCGGGAACAGGCTGGGCACCTTTGCCGCGGCGTGCGTCAAACCCGTCCCGGACAGCAGCGGCGGCACGCCCTCGGTGGTGAGCGTGACGGCCACCCCTTTGCCGCGCCACGCGTCGTAGACGCGCCGGACGTCGGCGAAGGGCACCAGGTCGTCGGCCGGAGCGGCCTCCAACAGCACGGGCACCTTCGGCTTCCCGCGTCCGATCTGCTGGTCGCCGAGGGCCTTCTGCAAGGCGGGGGTGCGGGCGACGAGCTGCCCGATCGACTCACCGGTACGGGTCCACGCGGTGGAGCGCTGACCACCGTAGGCGAGGCCGGTGTCGGCGACGCACTGCCCGGCGACCGCCGCCAGCATGGCCTTGCCCGCCGGATTCAATTCCCGGTCGAGGATGGGCCGCACCGCCGGATAGCGCACTGCCAGACCGTTCAGCACGTACCCGATGGTGCCGGCGTCGTGGGTGCCCTCCACCTTGTTGACGGTGCTGGTCACGTCCATCATCGGCGCACCCGCGTGAGCCGCACGCACGTCGAGGTCCGGTGCGTAGTCGCCGACGGCTTCGGCGGCCGCAGCCGCGGCCGAACCACCCTCGCCGTACCCGGAGAAGGCGATCGGCGAGTTACCCGGAGCGTTCTTCAATGACAGTGCCGCACGGGCGGCGTCGATCATCGCGTAGGCGCCTTCGGCACGGTTCAGATAGGTCGCGACGCCGGGAGTGCCCATGCCGACGTAGTCGGGGATGGCGACGCGGATGCCGTTGTTGAGCAGGATCAGCATCTCCGGGAGGACGAAGTTCAGTGCCAGACTCGATTTGCCCGGGTCCACCGCGATCGGAGTGCCGGTCAGCTTGGACGGGGCACACTGGTCGCCCTGTCCGGCGGTACCCGGCCCGACGACCACCGTCGGACGGGGACCGGGGCCGCGCCACCCGGCGAACGGTTCGACGACCGTGCCCGTCGCGGCCACCGGCGTCTTGTCCTGGTAGCTGGTCATGTACATGATCCGCGTGGCCGTGCCGGGCAGCGGCGGCATCAGCGGGACGGGTTGGCTGCGGACCAGCGTCCCGGGTTGCGACGCGGCCGGTGACACCTGGGCCGGCGGCGTGTAGAAGTCGGCGGCCTGCGCCGACGGCGGCGGACAGACGCCACCGAGGACTGCTGCCGCCGCGCCGACGGCAACCACCGAACTCCGACGGAGAGCGGCGCGGCGGGAGCGGGCCGAAACACTGGACATACCGGCACGCTAGCGCCGCCGGGACAACACCGAACGGATCGTTTTGCTATCGCAACCCGGCGTTTTCGGATCGATACGCGGTGATGGTCGAGACGTTACCGAGTCCGCGGATCAGTTGTCGGCGTCATCCTCGTCGGCGGCGGCGTTGCGCTCCTTCGCGATCTCCAGTGCGCGACGCGCGGTCTCCTCGTCGGGGTAGGGGCCCATCCGATCGAAGACGCTGCCGTGCTTGCCCTGCGTGACCGTTCCCGTCGAGATCTCGTAGTACCACTGCTCGTCGCTCATGTCGGGAAGCCTAATCCCCCGTTCGGCCGCCCGTGCGTCTGACCGGCTAGGCTGCCACGAAAGATCGATCAAGGGGAGAGCAATGGGCCACGTCAACCACGCAAACACCGTCGATGTCCCGATCGCCAAGGTCTGGGAGTACATGTCGACGGTGCAGAACCTGCCTAAGTGGATGTTCGGCATGTCCGAGATCACTCCGACGGGTGAGCAGACCCGCGGCGAGGGTGCCCGTTTCCAGTCGCGCATGAAGGTCGGTGCGCGCGTCGACTCGGTCATCGAGATCACCCGCTGGGTCGAGGGCAGCGAGATCGACACCTCGTCGGTGTCGGGTTTCGACAACCAGACGCGGTGGCGGCTCAGCGAGGTCGATCCGACTACGACGAAGATCAACGTCGAGATCGACTACAAGTTCCCCGGCGGCCTGGCCGGACGCGCCATCGCGAAACTCGTCGAGCCCGCGGTGGGCATCGCCGTCTCCGCGTCGGACAAGAAGCTCAACGAGATCCTGCGCGCGCTCTAGCCCGGTCCCCGTACCCAGCGGGGGTGCCGCGACCGCCACTAGGCTTGACGACCATGTCGTGGAACACCGCTCTCGGGATCATCACCCACACCACCCCGGCCGAACTCGGCCTCTCCGGGCCGCTCACGTCATTCGATCTCATCGGGCCCGGACAGACGGGGATCGTGCAGGTGGGCCCGCACCTGGTGGTCGTGACCGCCGCAACCGGGAGTGCGGTCATCAAGGAACTCGGCGCCCGCCTGGGTCGGCAGACCTTCGTCGTCGCCATCTCCGCGGCCACGTCGACGTATCTCGTCGAGGCGGCTGGTCCGGTCAGCCGACTCCGTCTCGAGCAGAACGGCGAGATCGTCGACGAGCAGGGCAAGCCGTTGCCCGCCGAGGCCCGGCTGGCGGATGGCGATTCCGACGAGGACGCCTATCTGGCCGTCTTCTCCGACCTACTCGGCTTCGACTTCCGCACCCTCGTCACGGCACCGCTGACGGTCGTCGACCTCTCGACGGTCGGCGCTGCCGCGGCGCCCGCTTATCCCTCCGCGCCCGCTTATCCCTCGCCGCCCGGGTATCCCGCCGCGTCCGGGTATCCCGCCGCGTCCGCGTATCCGGCGGCGATGCCGCCAACCGTGCCGCAACCGGTGCCGTCGGCCCCGCCGCGGAATCTGGCACTGCCCGACGGCGCCGTGCTCGATCGTCAGACGAAATGGCTGCGACTGGAGATGCGCAACGACGGTCTGGTGCCACCGGGGTCGGACGAGACCGCGATCGTCGACCTCTTCCACCGCCGGATGCAGTCCTTCGTCACCCATATCCGGTCCGGTTACATCGCCCGCGACCTGCGCCAGGCCGGGATCCGGAAGTTCCAGGCCATCGAGGTGGTCGTGCTGGGTTCCGACGAACCCGCGCCGCTCCTACTCGAGGCCATCGATCACGTGAACAACGAACTTCTCGACGAGAAGATCATGGCGAGCTACCAACGGCTCACCGCATAGCCCCAGGTTCTAGACCAGCAGCTCGGCGATCTGGATCGTGTTGAGCGCGGCACCCTTGCGCAGGTTGTCCCCCGCGACGAACAGGGCCAGCCCCCGGCCGTCGGGCACGCCCGGATCGACCCGGATGCGGCCGACGAGCGACACGTCCTTACCGGCGGCGTCCAGCGGCGTCGGCACCTCGGCCAGCTGCACGCCCGCCGCGTCGGCAAGGATCTTGCGCGCCTGGTCCGGGCTCAGTGACTCGTCGAACTCGGCGTTGATCGAGAGCGAGTGGCCGGTGAACACCGGCACGCGCACACAGGTGCCGCTGACCAGTAGCTCGGGCAGGCCGAGGATCTTGCGCGACTCGTTGCGCAGCTTCTGATCCTCGTCGGTCTCCTCCGAGCCGTCGTCGACGATCGACCCGGCCAGAGGGACGACGTTGAACGCGATCGGCGCGACGTACTTGACCGGCTCGGGGAACTCGACCGAGGAACCGTCGTAGACGAGCTTCTCGGCGTCGCCCGCGGTAGCGCGGACCTGCGTCGCCAATTCTTCGACGCCGGCCAACCCGCTGCCGGAGACGGCCTGGTACGAGGAGATGATGAGGCGGCGCAGCCCGGCCGCGTCGTGCAGCGGCTTGAGCACCGGCATCGCGGCCATCGTCGTGCAGTTGGGGTTGGCGATGATCCCCTTGGGCGGGTTCTTCGCCAACTCGCCGTTGACCTCGGAGACGACGAGCGGCACGTCGGGATCCTTGCGCCACGCCGACGAGTTGTCGATGACCGTGACGCCGGCCGCGGCGAAGCGCGGGGCCTGCTCGCGCGACATCGTCGCACCGGCCGAGAACAGCGCGATGTCCAGGCCGTTCGGGTCCGCGGTGGCCGCGTCCTCGACGACGATCTCGCCGTCGCCCCACGGCAGCTTCTTGCCCGCCGAGCGCGACGAGGCGAAGAACCGCACCTGCTCAGCCGGGAAATTCCGCTGCGCCAGCAGCGCGCGCATCACGCCGCCGACCTGACCGGTGGCGCCGACGACGCCGATCCGGGCGCCCACGGCTACCGCCCCGTCCCGGCGTAGACCACGGCCTCTTCGTCGCTGCCGAGGTCGAACGCCTCGTGCAGGACGCGGACCGCCTCGTCGAGGTCGGTGTCGCGGCACAGCACCGAGATGCGGATCTCCGACGTGGAGATCAGCTCGATGTTGATGTCGGCCTTCGCCAGCGCCTCGCAGAACGTGGCGGTGACGCCGGGGTGCGAGCGCATACCCGCGCCGACGAGCGACACCTTGCCGATGTGGTCGTCGTAGAGGACGTCGGTGAACCCGATCTCCTCGCGCAGCGCGTTCAGCTTCTCCACCGCGATCGGGCCGAGTTCGCGCGACAGCGTGAAAGTGATGTCGGTCTTGCCGGTCTCCACCTTCGAGATGTTCTGCAACACCATGTCGATGTCGATCTCGGCGTCGGCGACGGCCCGGAAGACCTTGGCCGCCGAGCCGGGGGTGTCGTCGAGTCCGACGACGGTGACCTTGGCCTCGCTGCGGTCATGCGCGACGCCGGTGAGAATCGCTTCTTCCACGGGGATGTCCTCCATCGATCCGGCGACGATCGTGCCGGGCTTGTTCGAGTACGACGAGCGCACATGAACGGGAACGTTGTAGCGCCGCGCGTATTCCACGCAGCGCAGCATCAGAACTTTGGCACCGGCGGCGGCCATCTCCAGCATCTCCTCGAAAGAGACGGTGTCCAGGTGACGGGCGTTGGGGACGATGCGCGGGTCGGCGGTGTAGATGCCGTCGACGTCGGTGTAGATCTCGCAGACGTCGGCGTTCAGCGCGGCGGCGAGCGCCACGGCCGTCGTATCCGATCCGCCGCGGCCCAGCGTGGTCACGTCCTTGGTGTCCTGGGCGACGCCCTGGAAACCGGCGACGAGGACGACCTTGCCGTCGTCGAGGGCGTCGCGGACGCGGCCGGGCGTGACGTCGATGATCTTCGCCTTGCCGTGGCTGCTGGTCGTGATGACGCCGGCCTGCGAGCCGGTGAACGACTGCGCCTCGGCGCCGAGCGAGGCGATGGCCATCGCCACCAGCGCGTTGGAGATCCGCTCACCGGAGGTGAGCAACATGTCCATCTCGCGCGGCGGCGGAGCCGGGTTGACCTGTTCGGCCAGATCAAGCAGCTCGTCGGTGGTGTCCCCCATCGCCGACACCACGACGACCACGTCGTCGCCCCGTCGACGGGTGTCCACGATGCGCTCGGCGACACGGCGAATCCGCTCGGCCGACGCGACCGAGGAACCGCCATACTTCTGCACTACGAGCGCCACCGGGGTTCGCCTCTCTTCACTGGGTCTTCACCAGCGTGTTCGCCGGTCCTTGCCAGCGTCCAAGTCTACCGGGGTAGACGTTGGGCCTCCGCATGCGCATCGTCGCCACTACGATCCTCGTCGTGACCTCATCGCCGACAGTCGACGACGCGCCTGATCGCGCGACGCCCGGGTCCCGGGCGGTCCAGCGTCGCGACATGGTCGACGACTGGGTGATCCCGATCCTGGGCTACTTCGCGGTACGACTCGCCGGAGTCGCCGTTCTCGCCCGGTTCGCCGACCTGCGCGGCACCTCGCTGACCTCGGCGCTGCAGGCGTGGGACGGCAAGTGGATGCTCGCGATCGCGCGGTACGGCTACCACGACGTCCCGGTCACCCAGACCGATGCCAACGGGATCCACACCCCGGACACGGCCTTCGCGTTCTTCCCCGGCTACCCGTACCTGGTCGGCGCGGTCGCGAAGCTGCCCGGGGTCAACACCTACGCGGCGGCGATCATCGTCTCGGCGGTTGCCGGGGGATTCGCCGCCGTCGCCGTCGCCCGACTCGGGCGCTGGTGCGCGGCGCGCATGTGGCAGGCCGACGACGAGCAGGCCCGTACCACCGGGTTGACCCTGATGATCCTGTTCGCGGCGGCCCCGATGGGCATCGTGCTGTCGATGGCCTACACCGAGGCGTTGTTCTGCGCGCTGGTCGCGTGGGCGCTGGTCGGCGTGCTGGAACGGCGCTGGCTGCTGGCCGGGATCACCGCGATGCTGGCCGGGACCATCCGGCCGACCGGGATCGTCATCATCGGCGTGGTCATGCTCACCGCTTTGCTGGCCGCCCTGGGCTACCCCAGGGGCAAGACCGGCGACGACGGCATCCCCCGCGGCGGCTGGCGGGCGTGGGTCGCCATCGTGCTCGCCCCGCTCGGCTACCTGGGCTATCTGGGCGTCGTGTGGCATCACACCGGGACGCCGAGCGGCTGGTTCGATATCCAGACCGCGGGCTGGGGCACCGAATTCGACTGGGGGCGCGCCACCGCAAAATTCGTCAACTACACCCTGGTCAACTCCGGCGAGGTCGCCCCGGTCGCGACCGCGCTGGTCATCCTCGCGACGGTGATACTGATCGGTGTCAACGTAGCCGCCCGCACCCCGTGGCCCCTGCTGCTCTACGGCACCCTGGTCACCGTGTCTATCGTGGCCTCGAGCGGGCTGATGATGAGCCGTGCCCGCCTGCTGCTGCCCGCCTTCGTCCTCCTGATCCCGGTCGCCAATCTGTTGGCCAGGCAGACCACCGCGGTCCGAGTCACCGCACTCACGTGTGCGATAGCCCTGAGCTCCTGGTTCGGCGCGCACATGCTGACGGTCTACCCTCACGCTATGTGAGCACCAATCGACGATGGTGGGGCCTCGGCGTCCTCCTACTGCCCGTGTTGCTGGTGTCGATGGATGTCTCGGTGCTCTTCCTGGCGATGCCGCAGTTGGCCAAGGACCTCGACCCGTCGCCGACGGCGGCCCTGTGGATCCTCGACTCCTACAGCTTCGTCATCGCCGGAATCCTTATCACGATGGGCAGCCTCGGCGACCGGATCGGCCGACGTCGGCTCCTGCTCACCGGCGCGACTGTCTTCGGCATCGGCTCGGCCCTGGCCGCCTTCGCCGCAGCTCCGGCGATGCTCATCGGAGCGCGCGCCCTGATGGGTGTCGGTGGGGCGACGCTGCTCCCGTCGAGCCTGGCCATCATCTCCACGATGTTTCCCGACGAGAACGAGCGGTCGCGCGCCATCGGCATCTGGACGTCGGCCTTCGCCGGGGGCGCCGCGATCGGCCCGATCGTCGGCGGACTCCTCCTGCACCACTTCTGGTGGGGCTCGGTCTTCCTCATCAACGTGCCGGTCGTCGCGATCCTGTGGTTCACGTACTGGCTGCTGCCGGCCGACTCCCGTTCGCCCGCGACGGATTCCGCACCCTTCGATTTCCTCGGCGTCGCGCTGTCGGTGGGCGGGATCTTCGTCGCGGTCTACGCGATCAAACACCTGGCGCTGGGTGGCGTCGACTCGACGACGATCGGCGTCGGCATCCTCGGCGTCGCACTCCTCGTCGGCTTCGTGGCACACTGCCGACGCGCCGAGCATCCCCTCGTCGACCTCGGTCTGCTGCGCAATCCCCGATTCGCGGTCGCCATCTGCACGACGTTGGCCGCGATGATGTCACTCGCCGCGACGACCTACCTGGTCAACGAGTATCTGCAATCGGTCACCGGCCGGGACCCGCTGGGTGCGGCACTCCTGGGCATCCCGATGGCCGCCACGGTGTGTGCGTTCTCGCTCGGCTCCGCGCGCATCGTCGCGCGCGTCGGGATCCGCCGGGCGTTCACCGGAGCGCTGCTCGTCTGCGCGGCCGGGATGATCCTGCTGCAGTGGACCGGCGTGCATCACGGCCTGTGGGCCTTCCTGATCGGCACCGCGATCGCGGGTATCGGCTACGGCACGGCCTTCAGCCTCGTCTCCGACGTCGCCGTCGGTTCCGTTCCGCCCGAACGCGCCGGCGAGGCGACGGGCATCTCGGAGACCAGCTTCGAACTGAGCCAGGCGCTCGGCCTGGCGCTGCTCGGCTCGCTGGCCGCCGTCGTCTTCGAGCGGACGCTGCGCGACAACGGCCACGCGTTCCGCGGAACGCTCACCGATGCGGTCGCCACCGCCGGCGCCGACACCGGATTCCTCGAGGCCGCGAAGTCCGCATACGTCACCGGCATGCACGTGGCGCTCGGAACGGCCGCGGTGATCCTGCTGGTCATGGCCGTCGTCACGGTCGTCGTGCTTCCGCGCGAACAGAACTCGGCAAGCGAGGCCTGAGTTCGCCGACCGCTACTCCGGCAATACTTCGAGTGCCCGCGCGGCCTGTTGCCGCGTCGTCAGGTTCGGGTCGTCGAGGTACTGCGCGACCAAATCACGCACCCCCGGCGCGCGCTGCTGTCGCAAAGCCCGGATCGCATCCATCCGAACCTCGGGTTTCGCCAACTGGGCAATCGCCGCTTCTCGCCCCTCTGCCGTCTTGTATCGGCCCAGGAACCGCACCAACTCACTACAACCAACACCGTCCGGACTCGCATCCAGGATCTCGACGATCCTCGGAAAGTCCTTTCGCTCGGCAATGCAGACCAGAGCGATCCCCGCAGGGAACAATACATATTCCGACAAGCGCGGTTCGATCTCGAACTGGTGCGCGACGATCTCGAAGGCCTCCCGGTTACCCTTCGACAAACTCGTCGACAGAACACGTAAGCACCCCTGTCGCATACTCTCCCGCTCATCACCGGCCGGTACGCGTTCGTCTAGATGTTCAAGCCAATCCACCATCACAGGCACCTGCTCCCTGTACCCATGCGGCGCGTTGACGAGCTCCCACACGTCGCTCTCTGGAATACCGACCGCATGAAGGTCTCTAGCCATCATTTCATAGTGATTCATAACAATCCCACTTATGATAAGTTCATCGTATCATCGATGGATAGGGTTCCTTCATTTTGATCAATCAATTTCTGCATCTCGCCACCAACCTTGGTTCTCCCCCTATCGACAACAATGACCATTGTTAGGCCGCGCTCCTTTGCGTACTTGAGCATGTCCCGAAGCTGCTGGGTTGCGTGCAGAACCTTTACATTCTTTACTTCACGAAGCTGCTTCCTGGGACCTTCGTCGAGTTCATCCGGAATACGTACAACCGTCCGCGCTCCCAGCTTATCTTCGCCATCTTCGTACGAAACTTTAATATTAGTCTTCTTGGTCTGATCAATACCCGCGATTCGCTCTGCTCGACTTCCCTTCCGCCGGTTGTCGTTGACTCGAGAAGCTGCCGTCGGTGCTACGTTTCTCGGGACAAGATCCAGTAGTTTCTTGACGGCCACAAGAGCTTCGTTCGCCTCTGCCTTCGCGGCGTCGATATACGCCTTCGTCTCATCCGCGGACGTCTTCAGATTCTTTAGAAGCTGATCAATCTCCCTCCCTGCCTCCTCCATAAACGCCTCGGCGACAGCCATCCCACTTTCTGTGGCCGGCTCGGGCAACGACATGTTTATGAGCACGATCGGCCCGAGATGGTCGAGGATCGCGGTGATCGTTGTTTGAGTTTGTTTCAGGTATGTCCCGTGGTCAGACGCTGCTCGACCCAGATCTCCACACACCGCCGCAACGCTTGTACTGCAGTTTCTCGCCTCACCCAGTCTCGCCGTAACCGTTTCAAGTTCTGCCGCTTCGATACCATCCAGCAGGTTGAATTCCTCGCCACTCGGCTGATCGTTGAGTTCGACAACCTTGTTTCCGAGCGCCTTCAGCCGATCTGCCACTTCGGTCAGCGTATCGCCGTTGCCGTTGGGCCAATCACCATCAAACCGGAAGCTGACCATCGTCCAATATTCCGGAATCGGCTTGGACCCTCCCGAAACGCTTCCGAACTGGATTCCCGAATTCATGAATGTCCCGGATGCCTCTCCCGGCGGAACCACTGGCGCCCCATGACTGTCACGCTGGTTAAGGTCCGAAGCGCTCTCCGTCGTGTCATGGTTGATACCATTTTGACGAAGCAGGCCGCCAAGATTCATGATCACATTCGAGGTCCGAAAGGCAATCTGACCGAGCTCATCCGCGCCGGAGTCAAATTCCTTTCCCCAATCCGACCCGATTCGGTCATCGCCCGAGCCATCTTTGGACCGTCCGATAGAGGCCGACCAGATCGCCGATGCCATCTCTTCGGAATTCTCGCGATAGACACGGGCCACATCATAAAATAGGTCCGGATCGACATCCGTCATGCCTATCCACCCCACATCTCTGTATTCACACGTGCGTTATCGATATAGTTGCCGTAGGTGGTCTGTGCATTGTGCGCCACTATTGATATATCTACAGACATTTCCTCTGACCATTTCTTCCATTCGGAAACACATTGAAGAAATGCGTCGACCGCGGCACCCTCCCACCGATCGTGTAGAGCAGCCAGCTCATGGTGCACTTTTTCAAGCTCGGCGGATACTTGATTGTTGTATGCCTGAATCTCATGGGCACACTCGAGAAGAAAGGCCTCGTCTACCGTTCGGCGCACGATTCTTAGTCTCTAAGGTTGAGCGACGATGTTTGAATATTCTTGGCCGTAACTTCTTCCTGGCTGACGTAAGTATCAGCGGTGGCATCGAGACTGTTCGCGATATGCTTGACATCTCGCAGCATATCTCTGCTATCGCTCTCGATCTCAGCCCACACATCTAGAAACGAACTGGCGGCCACTCCAGTCCACGAATTCTTGAGTTCCTCAAGTTTTGACTGCAACATTTGCAGCCTCTTACTCAAGGATTCATAGGAATCCGAAGCTGTGGCAGCAGCCCTGACAAGTTCCGCCGGTGCAACCCGCACTTGTTCGTCAGCCATTCGGACGCCTTTCGTCGAGTAGTCTATCGGTGTAGCGTAGATTGGACGGTTCGGTTCACGCAACGAAAGGTCAGCGGGCGAATGACGCGATGGCGAGACCACACGTCCCAGTTGACGCAGGACGACCTCGATGCCCTGGCCGGGCGACTGGTCGATCTGGCAACTTCTCTTCTCGCCGAAAGCCACGAGTTCCTTCCCGTCGCAATGGCGGTAAGCAAAGCCGGAGACATCGAGGTGATCGCACCCAATATCTTGAGCGACGCACCGAACACGCCTTCCAGCGTCTCCCAAGCGAACCTTGACGGCATCCGCAGCATCAGAGACTCCGTCCGCGCCTACGGCGAGGCAGTCAACGTTCGGCTGCCCACGCTCGACAGCGACGGCATCGACATCGCCTTGGAACACGAAGATGGCACGGCCCTGTCTGTGACCTTTCCCTACGTACTCACTCAAGAGACGCTGGAAGTGGGTCGCCCAACAGCCAGTTCCGGTGAGACACGGGTCTGGACATCGGTTGCTCGCCCGACTACCGACTGACGCCTGGCCGATCGCTACTCCGGCAACACTTCGAGTGCCCGCGCGGCCTGTTGCCGCGTCGTCAGGTTCGGGTCGTCGAGGTACTGCGCGACCAAATCACGCACCCCCGGCGCGCGCTGCTGTCGCAAAGCCCGGATCGCATCCATCCGAACCTCCGGCTTTGCCAACTGGGCAATCGCCGCTTCTCGCCCCTCTGCCGTCTTGTAGCGACCCAGGAACCGCACCAACTCACTACAACCAACACCGTCCGGACTCGCATCCAGGATCTCGACGATCCTCGGAAAGTCCTTTCGCTCGGCAATGCAGACCAGAGCGATCCCCGCAGGGAACAACACCTTTCTGGCCAGGCGAGGTTCAATCGCGAATTGATGCGCGACGATCTCGAAGGCCTCCCGGTTACCCTTCGACAAACTCGTCGACAGAACGCGCAGACAACCCTCGCGAACCGCTTCGCGCGCGGGACCTTCAGGGACTCGCTCGTCAAGATGCTGAAGCCAATCCACCATTACGGGCACCTGCTCCCGGTACCCATGCGGCGCGTTGACGAGTTCCCACAGTCGGTCTTCCGGGATACCGACCGCATGGAGGTCTCTAGCCATCATCTCATTGTGATCCATACTGATTGTTACCCCCCGAGATGTCAGCCCTCGATGACTTCGATCCGGCAGCGCGGCCCATGCGCCCGGGCGAGTCTGGTGTCGAGCGTGATGAGCGTGGCTTCCATCGCCTCCGCCAAGGTGACGTAGAACGCGTCCCAGCCGCGCACGGAATCGCGCAACTCCCAGACTCGTTCAAGCATCCAACGATGCGCGTAGCGCTCCCCGGGCCAACGCCGCAGATCTTCAACCGCCTGATCGGCAGCAGTACCGTCGAGATGCCCCTTCAGGTGCTGGCTCCGAATCACGCCCAGAACCTCGACGTCGATCACCTCCGGCGCGACCTGGTCGGTGTCCGCTAGGAGCCGCTGCGCGATGACGCCGCTACGCGGTGTATCCGCAACGACCTCGAAAAGGCACGACGCGTCAACGACGAGCACTTGGCCACTCGCCACGCCACTCGTCGAGGTCTGCCAGCACGTCGTCGGACGCGATCTGCGACGGACGGCGAGCCGTCGCCCGTAGCCATTCCCCAACGGTCGGGCGAGACGCAAGACGCGTCGCCTCCCGGCGCAGCAGTTCCGGTACCGAAAGTCCGTCGCCGGACGCCCGGCGCGCCAGCGCGGCATACACCTCGTCGTCGATATCGCGAATCTGCACTGTCTTAGGCATACTCGCATGTTAGCATGCAATTATGCATGTCCGCAGATAGAGCGGGCAAGGCAGCCGTCACCGAGGAGCGGGAGTCAAACAGACGATGCCGCCCCGGAAACCGGGACGGCATCGTCGAACGGGCTGGATCAGATACTGATCAGAACTTGCCGCAGGTGGCCTTGACGCGCTCCACGGTGGCCTTGCGCTTGGCCTTCATCTGCGCCCGCTCCTGCGGGGAGTGGAAGGAGATGTTGTTGTCCTTCAGGAAGGTGATCACCGCGGTCTCGGTCGGGTGCGCGCGCTTCCATTCCTTCATCTTGGCCTTGCGCTGCTCCTTGGTGAGCACGACCATCGACTCGAAGTGGGCGCGGCGCTCGGGGGTCTTGTTGATCTTGCTCCAGGTGGCCGGGTCCTCCTTGGCCAGCGCCTTCTCGACCTGACCCAGGGTGCAGCTGGTCTCGGGGACCATCGTCGACTTCGGGACCGGCTTGGCGGCGGGACCGTGGGCGGGGATCGGGGCCGCGTTGGCCACGCCGGCGGCGAGGATCGACGCGGCGCCGACACCGGCGGCGGTGGTGGCGAGAATGCGTCCGAACGAGTTCTTCATTGATTGTCCTTTCGACGGTAGGGCGTCGAGGCGTGTCAAACCGGTCAACATGCCTGCGCCGTCACAGTCGTCCGGAATTCTCATAGTTCACTGAGAGCAGCCGCAGACCAGACTGAGAAGGGCAATCTCACACGTCGGATGCCCGACTCGTCCCGGTTCGCCGGGGCCCCGGCCGCCAAATCGTGTCGACAGCCCGCGCCGACGACAGCATGCTCGAATCATGACCGCAGAACTCCCCAGCCACCTCGATCGTCAACGCGCCGACTCCTTCGGCTCCCGCGCTCTCGCCTACGACGCGCTGCGGCCGCGCTACCCGTCGGAACTGGTCGGCTATCTCGCCGCCGCACCCGGAATCCGGGTGCTCGACGTCGGCTCCGGGACCGGCATCCTGGCGCGGCAACTCGCCGAGGCCGGTGCCGACGTGCTCGCCGTCGAACCCGATCCGCGGATGGCCCGAGTCGCGCGCGACCACGGCATCACCGTCGAGGAATCGACATTCGAGGAGTGGGAGGACGCGGGACGACGGTTCGATCTGGTGACCTTCGGCCAGTCCTTCCACTGGGTCGATCCGCAGCGGGCACTACCCAAGGTGCGCACCATCCTCGCTCCGGGCGGTGCGCTCATCCTCACTTGGAACCGGGTGAAGCCCATCCGACCGACCACCGAGGCACTCACCGCGATCAACTCGACCGTCTTCCCGGGCAACCGCACCGACATGGTCGCCGGGGCCGAGCGCATCCGGGACCAGATCGTCGACGCGGGTTTCGCGATCTGACGACACGAGTTCCCCGAGACGGTCGAGTACACCACCGACGAATACGTGGGCCAACTGTTCACCTATTCGCGGCTGATCATCCTCCCGCCCGACGAAGCGGCAACGCTGCGGGCCGCGCTGATCGAACAGATCGGACCCGACGGGGTGACCGCGCGCAACGACGCCCTGGTCCTGCGCTGCACACCGAACCGCGACTACTCGGCGAGGTAGAGCGCTCGGGCCTCGCGCGCGTTGCGGCCCCGGATGGAACGCAGCAGATCGGGCGGGATCGCGACGAACTCGTAGTCGGCATCGAGCCCGCCGACGGCCAGCGCGACCCACCGGACGTCTTCCACGCGCATCGTAACCAGTGCGCCGTCCGGGGTCGGCTCGACCTGCGCCCACCGGCCGATAGATTCCCGCACCCGTTCCGGCGGGGCGTGGACCAGGACACGCACCTCGTGGGACTCGTGTGCGGCCCGCAGGCTCTCGCGGACGTACGCGGCCGGGTCGCCGCCGGGCACCGCTCGGGGCCGGAACACCCGCCTGCCAGGTTTCGGATTGCTCAACCGGTCCACGCGGAAGGTGCGCCAGTCGCCGCGATCGAGGTCGTAGGCCAGCAGGTACCACCGCCGCGCCACGGGCACCAGCCGGAGCGGCTCGACCCGCCGGCCACCCGCCGCCCGACCGGCGCGCGGCTCATAGTCGAACGTCAACTCGACGGTGTCGCGACAGGCCAGCGCCACCGTCGTCAACCACTCCGCTTCCAACTGGGGTGCCGCATACCCGCTTTCGGCAACGCTCATCGCGGCTAGCGCATCAGCCCGACGTCGCAGTTTCGGCGGAAGCACCTGGGTGACCTTCGCCAGCGCGCGCACCGACGCCTCGGCCAGGCCCGCCGCCGACCCCGAGGCCGCGCCCCGCAAGGCCGCGACAATCGCCACCGCCTCCTCCTCGTCGACGACCAGGGGTGGCATCGAAGCGCCGGCGGCCAGTTGGTAGCCGCCTCCGTTGCCCCGAATCGCCTGCACCGGGTAGCCGAGTTCACGGAGCCGATCGACGTCACGACGCACTGTGCGCTCGGTGGTCGACAGGCGGTCGGCCAGTTCGGCCGCACCCCAGAGCCGGTGTGCCTGCAGCAGCGCCAGCAGTTTGAGGGTTCGGGTGGTCGGATCTGCCATGGATCTATGGTGACTCATATAGAGGACAAATACTGTCCGCATATACCATTTTCATTGCGGACAAAATCCGTCCGGAAGCGCTTCTAGCGTCAGGGCTACCCACCTTGAGAGGAGCCCTCCCATGACCCTGACAACCACCTCAACCAACGACGCGCCGCCGCGCGGCGCGGGCCGCGCACGGTCCATCGCTCTCCTGTGCCTGCTCGCCGCCTCCTTCATGGAGCTCATGGACGGGACCGTGGTCAACGTCGCGTTGGAAACCATGCGCCGCGACTTGGGAATGAGCGCCGCCTCGCTGCAGTGGGTCGTCGCCGGGTACCCGCTGGCGTACGCCGCCGGCCTGATCCTCGGCGCGCGGCTGGGCGACCGGTTCGGCCGCCGCCGTCTGTTCGTCCTCGGTCTGATCGCCTTCGGCACGGCGTCGCTGGCCTGCGGGCTGGCCGGCGGCCCGGGTGAACTCGTCGCATTCCGACTGATCCAGGGCGCAGCCGCCGCCTTGATGGTCCCGCAGGTGCTGACCAGCATCCAGGTGCTCTACGCCCCCGCCGAGCGCGGCCGGGCGATGGGGATGTTCACCTCCGTCATCGGCCTCGCCGCCGTCACCGGCCCCGTCCTCGGCGCGGTCATCACCAGCGGCGACTGGTTCGGACTGTCCTGGCGCCCGGTGTTCCTGATCAACGTTCCACTCGCGGCAATCGCGGTCATCTGCGCCCTGCTGTTCATCCCGGAGAGCCGCAGTGAAAACCCCGCGCCCATCTCGCTCGGCTCGGCGACGTTGCTCGGCGGATCGTTGGGCTCGATCATGCTGCCGATCACCCTGGGCCCGGAGAACGGGTGGCCGACGTGGGGGTTCCTGCTGATCACGCTCGGCCTCGTGGGACTCGTCGCCTTCGCCCGCCAGCAGGTCGCTGCGGCGCGCTCCGGAATCGAACCGATGGTGCCGCCAGCCCTCTTCTCGACCCGCTCCTTCACCACCGGCGTCGCCACATTCGCCGCGCTGAGCATCCCGACCGGCGGCTTCTTCTTGGTCCAGTCGTTGCACGTCCAACTGGCACTGGGATGGTCGGTCCTGCACACCGGGCTGATGTGGATCCCGTTCTCGCTGGCCGTCCCGGTCAGCGCCGGATTGGCCGCCGCGGTTCTCGCCCCCCGCTTGGGCCGACGGGTCCTGCAGATCGGCGCGACCGTACTCATCGCCGGGATCGTCCTGATGTGGACTGCCGTATCGTCGGCCCATCCCGCCGTCTGGCTAACGGTGGCGCTGATCGTCGCCGGACTCGGCTTCGGCGCGATCGTCGGATCCGCGGGACTGCTCGTCCTCAATGACGTCCCGGTCCAACTCGCCGGCGCGGCCTCCGGGGTGTTCAACACCGTGCAGGCGACGTCGATCGCGGTGGGCGCCGGGATCATCGGCACCGTCTACAGCACGCTCGGGGCGAGCAGCGGACTGCACGCCGGCTACGGTGCCGCACTGGCGATCATGGTCGGCCTGCTCGCCGTGGGCATCGTCATCGCACGGGCCATGCCCCGCACCACCTAGGCCGCACCACCGGTTAGGGGCGCCGCCCGGCGACGGGCGGCGCCCCTCGTCGTCGGAATCCGCGGGATACGGCATTGTCTTTTGAACGGCCCTGCAGGTACCTTTGGAATCATGCAGCGCGCACTCCTCCTCGGTTGCCGCGGCGGGGTCTGATCGACCGGCCCTCCGTCGCGGGCCTTTCGACGCGCCGGTCATCTTCCACACCACCTCACGGAGATTGACCAACCATGACTTCTTCTGACGCTTTCACCGCCCGTCAGGGCACCCGCATCGTCGAGCCCTCGGGCCCCCGCTCCACCGGGCAACCCGCGTGGAATCCGCAGCGCGGCTCCGCGATGCCCGCGCACCGCTACCGATCCTTCGCCGACGAGGTGGAGAAGGTCGATCTGCCCGACCGCACCTGGCCCGACAACGTGGCCACGCGGGCACCCCTGTGGTGCGCGGTCGACCTGCGCGACGGCAACCAGGCCCTCATCGACCCGATGAGCCCGGCGCGCAAGCGCCGCATGTTCGACCTGCTGGTCCGCATGGGCTACAAGGAGATCGAGGTCGGCTTCCCGTCGGCGAGCCAGACCGACTTCGACTTCGTCCGCGAGATCATCGAGGACGACGTCATCCCCGACGACGTGACCATCCAGGTCCTGACGCAGTGTCGCGACGAGCTGATCGAGCGCACCTTCGAGGCCTGCGCCGGTGCGCCCCGCGTGATCGTGCACTTCTACAACTCCACGTCGGTGCTGCAGCGCCGCGTCGTGTTCCGCGCCGACAAGGACGAGATCACCGCGATCGCCACCCATGCCGCGCACAAGTGCCTGGAAGAGCAGGCCAAGTACCCGGACACGCAGTGGCGCTACGAGTATTCGCCGGAGTCCTACACGGGCACCGAACTCACCTACGCCAAGCACGTGTGCGACGCCGTCACCGAGATCATCGCGCCCACCCCGGACAACCCGATGATCATCAACCTGCCCGCCACCGTCGAGATGGCCACGCCCAACGTGTACGCCGACTCCATCGAGTGGATGAGCCGCAACCTGACGCGTCGCGACTCGATCATCCTGAGCCTGCACCCGCACAACGACCGCGGCGAGGCCGTGGCGGCAGCCGAACTGGGCTACCTGGCCGGCGCCGACCGCATCGAGGGCTGCCTGTTCGGCAACGGCGAGCGCACCGGCAACGTCTGCCTGGTCACCCTGGGCATGAATCTGTTCTCCCGCGGTATCGACCCGCAGATCTCCTTCTCCGACATCGACGAGATCCGGCGCACCGTCGAATACTGCAACCAGCTCAACGTGCCCGAGCGGCACCCCTACGGCGGCGACCTGGTCTACACCGCCTTCTCCGGCAGCCACCAGGACGCGATCAACAAGGGCCTGGACCAGATGAAGATCGACGCCGACGAGGCCGACTCCGACGTCGACGACATCCTCTGGCAGGTGCCTTACCTGCCGATCGATCCCAAGGACGTGGGTCGCACCTACGAGGCGGTCATCCGCGTCAACAGCCAATCCGGCAAGGGCGGCGTCACCTACATCATGAAGGCCGACCACGGCATGAACCTGCCGCGCCGCCTGCAGATCGAGTTCAGCCGCGAGATCCAGAAGCTGACCGACGGGGAGGGCGGCGAAGTCTCGCCCAAGGAGATGTGGGACGTCTTCGCGCAGGAGTACCTGAACCCGGTCCGCCCCCTCGAGCGGATGCGCCAGCGCGTGGACGCCTCGGAGGTCGACGGCGGCGAGGACGCGATCAGCGCGGTGGTGAAGGTCGACGGCGTCGAGAAGGAGATCGAGGGTCGCGGCAACGGCCCGCTGGCCGCTTTCGTCGACGCACTGTCGACCGTCGGATTCGACGTGCGGGTCCTCGACTATTCGGAGCATGCGCTGACCGCGGGCGACGACTCGAACGCGGTCTCCTACGTGGAGTGCGAGATCGACGGTGAGACCGTGTGGGGCGTCGGCATCGCCCCCTCGATCACGACCGCCAGCCTGCGCGCCGTGGTCTCCGCGGTGAACCGCGCCCATCGCGCCCCGGTCGCCCAGGACGGCGAGCAGGCCGAGCGGACCTGGGCCCCGTAGTCGCGATCGAAGGCGGCTACTCGTCGACCGGGGCCAGCCCGGCGAGTTCGTCCATCTCCTCCAACGTCTTCCCCTTCGTCTCGTAGACGAACTTGTAGACAAACCAGAACGACGCGAACGCGAAGGCCGTGTAGATCCCGTATGCCAGGCCCAGGGAGATGTCCTTCAGCGGCGGGAAGGAGACCGTGATGGCCCAGTTCGCCGCCCACTGGCCGGCCGCGGCCACCGAGAGCGCCGCCGCCCGGAACCGGTTGGGGAACATCTCGCCGAGCAGCACCCAGACCACCGGGCCCCAGCTGACGCCGAAGAAGATGACGAACAGGTTCGCGGCCACCAGCGCGATCGGACCGGTCGCTCCCTCCAATACCGGCTTGTCGTCGACGACCTTCGCCAGGGCGAAGCAGACGGCCATCGTGCCCAGGCTGACGAACATCCCGCTCGAGCCGATGAGCAGCAGCGGCCTACGGCCGATGCGGTCCACCAGCGAGATGGCGACGATGGTGACGAGCACGTTGACGATCGAGGTGAAGACGCTGATCTGGAACGACTGGCTCTCCTTGAAACCGACGGCCTGCCACAGGATGTTGGAGTAGTAGAAGATCACGTTGATGCCGACGGCCTGCTGGAAGACCGACAGCGCCAACCCGATCCAGACCACCGGGTACACGCCACCCTTACCCGGACGCCGCAGGTCGCTCCACTTGGGCTTGGTCTCCGATTTCAGCGAGTGCCGGATCCGGTCGATAGTGACCTCGAGGTTCTTCTCGCCGAGTAACTTCTCGAGGACCTTGCGCGCCTCCGGGATGCGGTGCTGGGAGATGAGGAAGCGCGGCGACTCCGGGATGGTGAACGTCAGCAGCCCGTACACCAGCGCCGGCACCGCCATCGCCAGGAACATCCACTGCCAGGCCTCGAGCGGGCCCAGTTGCAGCACCGCGTGCGGTTGGTATGCGGCGGCCTTGCCGCCGTGCTCGGCGAGGAAGGTGCGGACGTGCTCGGCCGTCGCGCCGAGACCCGGTCCCGGTATCCCCTTCTCGGTGGCGAGCCGGGTCGCCGCCGCGAGGTTGTCGGCATCGGTGCCGGCCTCCGACGCGTCGATGGTCCGCTGCGGCACCAGGGCCACGAACAGGTAGTCGACCAGCAGCGAGAGGAAGATGCCGAGCACGATCGCCAACTGCTGCAACGATCCGAGTCGGCCGCGAATCCGCGCCGGCGACGTCTCGGCGATGTAGGCCGGGGCGATCACCGACGCGACGCCGATGGCCACGCCGCCGACGATGCGGAAGAGCACCAGCACCCAGACGTCGGGCGAGAAGCCCGTGCCCAGGGCGCTGATCAGGAACAGCACCGCGGCCACCTGCATGACGCGGATGCGCCCCCAACGGTCGGCGAGCCGTCCCGCGGTCATCGCACCGGCCGCCGCGCCGAGGAGCGCCGAGGCGACCGCGAAACCCAGGGTGCCCGCGGCGATGCCGAAGCGGACTTGGACCGCATCGACCGCCCCGTTGATGACCGCGCTGTCGTAACCGAACAGCAGGCCGCCCAGCGCCGCGACTGACGCTATGCGGATCACACCGCTCGTCGACCCGCCCTCGTCGTCCTCGTCGAAAATCGACTCCGCATTCAGAGCCGGTCCACCCTCGCTCATCGCTGTGCCCTCTCGCGCGCTCGATCAGCCGTCGCGGCCGTCGCCGGTAGCCAACCCTAAGACGACGACGAGAACCCGCGGTACGAAATGACCGATCAGGCCAATGCCTGCGCGACCGCCGCGGCAGCACGGCGTGCCGACTCGCGCGCCACCGGCGACAACGCGGTCAGCCCGAAGAATCCGTGGATCATCGGGCCGACCCGGTCGACCGTGACCGGCACCCCGGAGGCCCGGAGGGCGTCGGCATAGGCCAACCCCTCGTCGCGCAGCGGGTCGAACCCGGCGACGACGATATGCGCCGGCGGCAACCCGGACAGATCCGGCGCCCGCAACGGCGAGGCCAACGGGTCTTTCCGCTGTGCCTCGTCGGGCACATAGCTGTCGACGAACCAGTCCATGTGCCTGCGGGTCAGGAAGCGACCGGTCGCGAACTCGTCATACGACGGGGTGTGCCCGGCGAGGTCGACCGCCGGATAGATCAGCAGCTGATAGGCCGGCACGACCGGTGATTCGCCTCGCTCGCCGGTACGCGTCTGCTGGGCGACGACGGCGGCCAGGTTGCCACCCGCACTGTCGCCGGCGACTGCGATCTTGTGCACGTCCAGCCCCCACTGCGCCGCGTGGTCGACGGCGTAGTGCCAGGCGGCCAGCGCGTCGTCGACGGCCGCGGGGAAGGGGTTCTCCGGCGCCAACCGGTATTCGACGCTGAGCACGTCGACACCGGCGTCGACGGCGAGGTTACGCGCCATCGAGTCGTGGCTGGCCCGGCTGCCGATCGTCCACCCGCCGCCGTGGAAGAGCACGACGAGACCGCGCGACTCCCGGGTGGCCCGGTACCGCGTCGCCGGGATCTGCCCGCCCGGACCGTCGATGACCAGATCCTCGTCGACCTCGAACGGCGGGAAGGCCGGCGCGGTCATCGCCGTCGCCATGTCGAGCTTGCGCCGGGCCACGGCCGGATCCTCGTCGTACATGTCCAGCGCCGGAACGGTGGCGGCGGCCAACCCGACCACGGCCACCAGCGGATCGATGCGGTCCCCGGCGGAGTTCTTGGTCCCGATCCGGCGCAGCGGGGCGGTGACCGGTGCCGGGATCTTCCCGACTCCGCGCAACAGTGCGCGCTGTGCGCGGACGGCGAGGGGCAACGGCGGATTCGTGGATTGGCTCACAGTTGCATGACCCTACCCAGGAGCACACGGGTTCCGCTGCGCGCCGATATGGGAAACTCGATCGCATGTCGCACGAGCAGGGCCGATTGCCCGCCCGCACCCGCTTGGCGCTCGCCGCCGCCGCGTCGGCCCGCTGGGCGTCGCGCGCGGCCGGGCGCGGCAAGGGTTCGATGATCGGCGGGTTGGTCGCCGCCAAGGTCGACCCGTCGATCATGTCGCGGCTCGGCGTCGGTCGGCGCACCGCGCTGGTCACCGGCACCAACGGGAAGTCGACGACGACGCGCATGCTGGCCGCGGCGCTGGCCGACGTGGCGCCCGTCGCCACGCAGGCCGACGGCGCGAACATGGACGCCGGGATCATCGCGACCCTGTCGCTGACCCGGGGCAAGCCGCTCGCCGCACTCGAGGTCGACGAGCTGCACGTCCCGCACGTGTCCGACGCGCTGAACCCCCAAGCGCTCATCCTGCTGAACCTCTCGCGCGACCAACTCGACCGCGTCGGCGAGATCAACATCATCGAGCGGCGACTGCGCGAGGGCATCGCGCGGCACCCAGAGATGACGGTCATCGCCAACTGCGACGACGTGCTGGTCACCTCGGCCGCCTTCGACGCGCCCAACGTCGTGTGGGTCGCCGCGGGGGCCAGCTGGGTCGGCGACTCGGTGAGCTGTCCGCGCACCGGTGAGCCGATCATCCGATCCGCCGACGGACAGTGGCGCTCCACCGGCGACGAGAGGTTCGCCCGGCCGACGCCGGACTGGTGGTTCGACGAGGAGAACGTCTACGGCCCGGACGGGTTCAGCGCTCCCCTGGCCCCCGCGGTCCCCGGGCGGGCGAACCGCGGCAACGCGACCCAGGCGATCGCCGCGGCGGTGGCGATGGGCGCCGACCCGGCGAAGGCCGCCAACGCCGTCGGGACGGTCGGCGAGATCGCCGGGCGTTACGGCGTGACCACCGTCGGCGAGCACGCGGTGCGGACGCTGCTGGCGAAGAACCCGGCCGGCTGGCAGGAGGCGCTGTCGATGATCGACCAGGACGCCCCCGGCCTGGTCATCGCGGTCAACGGACAGGTCCCCGACGGCGAGGACCTCTCCTGGCTGTGGGATGTGCGCTTCGAGGCCTTCGAATCGATGCAGGTCATCGCGTCCGGTGAGCGCAGCGCCGACCTCGGGGTGCGGCTGCTGTACGCCGGCGTGAAGCACACGACGATCCCCGATCCGATGGCCGCTATCGCCGCCTGCCCGCCTGGGCGGGTCGAGGTGCTGGCGAACTACACCGCCTTCCGCGACCTCGGGACGGCATTGGAGCGGAGGCGAAATGAGTGAATCGGTATTGCGTATCGGCCTGGTGCTCCCCGACGTGATGGGGACCTACGGCGACGGCGGCAACGCGCTGATCCTGCGCCAGCGCGCCCGGATGTGCGGGATCGAGGCGGAGATCGTCGAGATCACCCTCGACGACGACGTGCCCGACTCGCTGGACGTCTACACCCTCGGCGGCGCCGAGGACTTCGCCCAGCGCCTGGCCACCCGGCACCTGACCGAGCACCCGGGGATGCAGCGCGCCGCTCAGGCGGGCCGCCCGGTCCTGGCGATCTGCGCGGCCATCCAGGTGCTCGGCCACTGGTATGAGACCGCGGCCGGGGAGAAGGTCGACGGCATCGGCATGTTCGACCTGACCACCTCCCCCGGTCCGGCGCGCGCCATCGGCGAACTCGTCACCGATCCGCTGGTGGCCGGCCTGTCGCAGCCACTGTCCGGCTTCGAGAACCATCGCGGGATCACCGTGCTCGGCTCGGATGCGCAACCCCTCGCCAAGGTGCGCCACGGGGTGGGGAACGGAACGCCGGAAAAGGTGGAGGGCATCGTCCAGGGCAGCGTGATCGGCACCTATATGCACGGCCCGCTGCTGGCCCGCAATCCGGAGTTGGCCGACCACCTACTGAAACGGGCGCTCGGCGTCGAAGAATTGGCCCCGCTGAACCTGCCCGAGGTCGACCAGCTCCGCAAGGAACGGTTGGCCGCCGCGCGCTGACTCCCGTCCCAGCTAGCCGGATTCACAGCGCTCGCGGGTCTGGTCCACCGCGAACCAACCTTCCTCGAACCGCTGCCACGCGACGAGATGCCCTCGCGCATGCTCGCCCTCGCGCGCGACGGCGGCCTCCAACCGCTGCTCAGGCGTCCCACCGTCCAGCCATAGCGCGCGGGTCAGGATCGGCGCGATCGAGCGCCGCGCCGACGACACGCCCTCAAGGACCAGCACCGGCTGCCAAGCGCGCAAAATCTCGGCTCCCGGCACGGCACGGTCCCCGGTCCAGACTCGCGGTCGGTAGCGCAGCGGCTCCCCCGCGAGGAACGGCCGGAGCACCCCGTCGACCATCTCCGGCCACCAGGCCACCGGGTCATCCCACGTCGCGAACTCGTCGGTGCTGACCAGCACCGCACCACGACCCGCGTCGGCGAAGGCGGCCATCAGACTCGCGGCGAAAGTGGACTTTCCCGATCCCGACGGTCCGTCGACGGCGATGATGCCCGACTCGACGGTCGCGACCAGGTCGGCGACGAGCGCATGTCGAGCCGCGTCAGACTCAGGCCAGCGCACGCCGCCCCGATAGCGCACGGCCCAGGGTCAGTTCGTCGGCGAATTCGAGGTCGCCGCCCATCGGCAGACCGGAAGCCAGCCGGGTGACCTCGAGTCCGGGGAAGTCGCGGAGCATCCGCAGCAGGTAGGTGGCGGTGGCCTCGCCCTCGGTGTTCGGATCGGTCGCGACGATCACCTCGGTCACATCGATACCGTCTTCCTGGTTGCCCAGGCGTCGCAGCAGCTCACGGATCCGCAGCTGATCCGGGCCGATTCCCGACAACGGGTCGAGCGCCCCGCCGAGCACGTGATAGCGACCGGAGAACTCCTTGGTCCGCTCGATCGCGTTGACGTCCTTGGGTTCCTCGACGACGCAGATCTTCGTCGCATCGCGCCGTGCGTCGGAGCAGATCCGGCACTTGGTGTTCGCCGAGACGTTGCCGCATTCGGAGCAGAAGGTCACGTCGTCGCGGACCCGGCCGAGCGCCCCGATGAGCCGGTCGATGTCGCCGCGCTCACCGGCGAGGAGGCTGAACGCGATGCGCTGGGCACCCTTCGGACCGAGCCCCGGCTGCTTGGCCAGCTCGTCGATCAGATCCTGGATCGGTCCCTCGTACATGACGGATCAGTGCAGGCCGGGCAGCGAACCGCCCAGACCGCCCGCGAGCGGGCCCATCTTCTCGGCCGACAGCGCGTCGCGCCGGGAATCCAGGTCGGCCAACGCCCCGATGATCAGGTCCTGCAGGGTTTCGACGTCGGCGGGGTCGACGACCTTCGGATCGATGGTGATGCCGGTGATCCCACCGGCCCCCGTGCCGGTGACGGTGACCAGGCCGTTGCCCGCCGATCCGGTCAGGCTGGTCTGTGCGATCTCCTGCTGGGCGCTCATCAGCTGTTCCTGCATCTGCTGCGCCTGGGCGAGCAGACCGGACAGCGCGTTCTCGTCGCCACCGCCGAAGAGGCCGCCCAAGTCTGGTGTTTGCGTCACGGCGTCCAGCGTAGTCGTCGGGTGCCCGATCTCAGCGCAGGAGCCGGTCCAGGTGGGCGGCGAGTTCATCGACGGTCATCTCCGTCGGCACGACCTCGAAGGACAGCACGTCGTCGCCGAACAGGCGCGCGGCGCGGGGCACCACCTCGAACTCGAACCGGTCGTCGACCCGACGCCACTGCTTCACCGCGCCGTACACGGGCGCGCTGGCGCCGGTGGTCAGGCAATACTCGTCGGCCCGCGGCCCGCCGACGAGGTCGCGCTGGATCTGGAAACAGGCGTCGCTCTCGTCGTCGAGGAACACGATCGCCTCGCAGCCCAGGTCCGGGTGACGCTCGTAGGACGCGTGGATGCTCACCCGCGCCAGTTTAGAAGAACAGGGTCCAGAACTGGTCGAGGATGATGCCCGCGACGATCATGTAGGCAACGATCACGATCAGCGGGACGAATCCCGCGACGGCGCGCAGGCGCGGGGAGGGCTCGGCCCGGCTCGCGATGATGTTCCGCACGGTGACGACGACGAACATGGCGATGGTCACGGCCCACACGATCATGCAGTACAGGCAGAGCTTGCGGATGTCGTAGACGCTGGAATAGATCAGCCAGAACACGAAGGCCAGGGCGAGGGTGACCCCCAGCTGCAGGATCGCCCAGTACCAGTTGGCGTAGCGCGCGCCGGCGAAGATGCCGACGCCCGCGGTGACCACCATCGCGAAGGCGGCCAGGCCGATCAACGGGTTCGGGAAGCCGAAGAGTCCGGCCTGCCACGAGGTCATCACCGTGCCGCAATTCAGCACCTGACCGATCGTGCAGGAGGGGACGTAGTTCGGATCGGCCAGGATCTTCAACTTGTCCAGGGTGATGATGAACGCCGCGCCGAAGCCGATCACGCCGCCGATCACCAGCACCCAGGCGGTGATGCGATTCCAGCGTTCGCGGTAGTAGACGCCGATCGCGCCCGGCTCGACCGTCGGCTCCGCGGTCTCGATCTCCTGCTCACTCACCCCGCCGAGCCTACCGGGCGGATCTGCGGTCGGACGAAGAGACGTTTGTCCCCGAGTCAAGCGGAGTAGTTTGCGGAGCATGTACCTTGAGCAGTTCGTCGCAGACGGGTATCTCGACGCCGACGGAGCCGATGCCCTGTCCTGGGTGACGGCACAGCACGCTTCCCGCATCTACCTGACCGTCGGTGAGCGACGCCTGCTCGCCCACAACCTCCCCGTCTGTTGGCGCGACCTGCGCGTCGCACCGGGGACACCGATCTCGGTGGAGGTGAGCAGTGGAAACCGAAACCTCGACGACGAACAACGCGCCATCGCGGCCTTTGCCGACCGGTTCCGTGAAGTCCTCACCCCGCCCCGTCCGCGGCGCACGCGGTTCGGTTTTCTCAGCGACGCCGGTGCGAGACGAAGCGGCGGCGCTCCCCGGTGATCGGGTCGACGAATTCGAGGCTGGTCGCGACGAGCTGCAGCGGTCGGGAGAAGTCGCCGAGATCGGGAAGTTCCGCCAGGTCGGGCCGGACGTCGGGGTAGAGCGGGTCATGCTCGATCGGCACACCCAGTCCGGCCATGTGGACCCGCAGCTGATGGGTTCGCCCGGTGTGCGGCATAAGCGTGAATCCGTCGTCGACGGGGGTGATGGTGCTGATCGCGTTGACCGGGCCGGGCACGACGGCAGCGCGCAGATCGCCGGCCCGCTTCTCGATGCGGTTGGCCACCCGGACCCCGGCCGCGGGCAACGTTGTCTCCGCGGCACTCGCCGCCCAGTAGGTCTTCGTCACACTGCGACTGGCGAACATCTCCTGATAGGCGGCGCGGACCTGCGGGCGCCTGGTGAACATGACGACGCCGGCGGTCAGCCGGTCCAGCCGGTGCGCGGGGGCGATCTCGTCGTCGTCGAACTGCCTGCGCAGCCGGACCAGAGCTGTTTCCACGACGTGGCGTCCGCGCGGCATCGTCGCGAGGAAATGCGGCTTGTCGACGACGACGAGGTCGTCGTCGACGTGAAGGATCTCCAGGTCGAACGGGATGGGTACCTCGCGCGGCAGGTCGCGGTAGAAGAACACCGCAGCGTTGCGCCGCGACGGTGCGTCGAGTCGGACCGGCAGGCCGTCGAGGTCGACGATCTCGCCCGCGTCGGCGCGCGACGCGAGTCCCGGCGCCCCAACCTCGGCGCCGACCGGTGACGCGAGCAACGCCTCGCCCACGGTCAGATCACCGTCGGCGCGCAGCACCACCCGCGTCGCGTCCACCCCCGCGCGCGGCGGGAGCGGACTGCGGCGGCGCCGGCGGCTCAGCTCTCCAGCCGCGTCTTGAGGTTGCCCAGCAGCTCGGCCTGGATGCGACCGAGCCCCTTCGGTGCGAAGGTCTTCTCGAAGAAGCCGCCGATGCCGCCGGCACCCTGCCAGGTCGTCGTGGTGGTGACTGTCGACCCGCTGCCGCTGGGCGCGACGGTGTAGGTGGTCACCATCGAGGAGTTGGCGTCGGTCTCGGTGATCGTCGAATCCGCGACGGCGACGGTCGCCTTCACGTCGCGCTGACGCTTCTCGGTGGCCTGCAGGATCCAGTGCACCTGCGTGCCGTTGCCCTCGCCGCCGGAGAGCACCGAGTAGTCGCGGTAGTTCGCCGGGAGAATCGCCGGGCGGGTCGTCGTGTAGTCCGACAACGCTGCCAGCACCGCGTCGGGTGTCGCATTGATCTGAACGGTCTGGGTGGCGGTTACCTGCGCCATTGGTACTCCTCGCATCGATTCATGCGGCGATCGTTCGCAGATGCCGCCTTTCGTACCTAGGCTAGTCAGTGATGACAGCGCAAACGGGGACGGGGCCCACCGCACACGACCAGGGTGTGGCGAGACTGCTGGAGAGCTACCGCGCGATCCCTCCAGAGGGAACGGTGCGGCTGGCCAAGAAGACGTCGAATCTCTTCCGACGGCGGGAGCGCAATCCGTATCCGGGCTTGGACACCTCCGGGCTGTCCGGCGTGATCTCGGTCGACCCGGTGGCCCGCACCGCGGACGTCGCCGGGATGTGTACCTACGAAGACCTCGTCGACGCGACACTGCCGCACGGGTTGGCCCCGCTGGTGGTGCCACAGCTGAAGACGATCACGCTGGGCGGCGCGGTCACGGGGCTCGGCATCGAGTCGACGTCGTTCCGCAACGGGCTGCCGCATGAATCGGTACTCGAGATCGACATCCTGACCGGGTCGGGTGAGATCATCACCGCGACGCCGACCAACGAGTACGCCGACCTGTTCTACGGCTTCCCCAACTCCTACGGGACGCTCGGATATTCGGTCCGGCTGTGGATCGAGCTGGAACCGGTCAAACCCTTCGTCGAGCTGCGCCACGTGCGGTTCACCGACCTGCGCACGCTGATGTCGACGATGACGCGGATCGTCGACGAGAAGACCTACGACGGGGTGCCGGTCGACTACCTCGACGGCGTCGTGTTCACCGCCGACGAGTCCTATCTGGTGCTCGGCAGGCAGACCGACGACGAGACCGTCCCGCTCTCGGACTACACCGGGAAGCACATCTACTACCGCTCCATCCAGCACGCACCGTCGTCGACGCCGAAGACCGACCGGCTCACGATCCACGACTACCTGTGGCGCTGGGACACCGACTGGTTCTGGTGCTCGCGGGCCTTCGGGACGCAGAACCCCACGGTCCGACGGTTCTGGCCCCGACGGTGGCTGCGCAGCAGCTTCTACTGGAAGCTCATCGCGCTCGACCACCGCTACAACATCGGCGACCGGCTGAACGCGCGCAAGGGGCTGCCGCCCAGCGAGCGCGTGGTGCAAGACATCGAGGTGCCGATCGAGAAGACCGTCGACTTCGTCGAGTGGTTCCTGGCCAACGTGCCGATCGAACCGCTGTGGCTCTGCCCGCTGCGCCTGCGCGACCCGGCCCCCGGCACTCCGGCCGACGCGGCGCGGCCCTGGCCGCTGTACCCCCTCGAACCGCACCGGACCTACGTCAACGTCGGGTTCTGGTCCGCGGTCCCGGTCACCCCCGGCGAGCCCGGCTACACCAACCGATTGATCGAGAAGCAAGTCGCCGCCCTCGACGGCCACAAGTCGCTCTACAGCGAGTCGTTCTACTCGCCGGAAGAGTTCGCCGCCCTGTACGGCGATGAGCAGTACCGCAAGTTGAAATCCACATACGATCCCAAATCCCGATTGCTCGACCTCTATTCCAAGGCGGTGAAGAGTCAATGACATCGATCAAGGAGGCGCTAGCCCCCGCCGATCACCTGCCCCTCGCCAATGTGTTCGCGACGTTCCTGGGCGGCAAACCGACCGTGCGGCTCACGGCGTACGACGGCAGTACGGCCGGTCCCGATGATGCGCCCTTCGGCGTCGACCTGAAGTCTCCGCGCGGCACCACCTACCTGGTGACCGCGCCGGGAGACCTCGGCTTGGCACGCGCCTACATCGCCGGCGACCTCGACCTCGTCGGAGTCCACCCCGGCGATCCCTACGACGCACTCAAGGCGCTCTCCGACGACCTGTCCTTCGCCAAACCCTCCCCGCTGGAGATGGCGCAGATCGCCCGCGGCATCGGCCTGGAGCATTTCAAGCCGATCGCCCCGCCGCCGCAGGAGGCCCTGCCCCGCTGGCGCCGCTTCGCAGAAGGATTGCGCCACAGCAAGACTCGCGACGCCGAGGCGATCCACCATCACTACGACGTGTCGAACACCTTCTACGAGTGGGTGCTCGGGCCGTCGATGACCTACACCTGCGCGGTGTTCCCCGACGCCGAGGCGTCGCTGGAGACGGCACAGGAGAACAAGTACCGACTGGTCTTCGAGAAGTTGCGGCTCAAGCCGGGCGACCGGTTGCTCGACATCGGCTGCGGCTGGGGCGGCATGGTCCGCTACGCCGCCCGCCACGGCGTGAAGGCCATCGGTGCGACGCTCTCCGCCGAGCAGGCGCAGTGGGCCCAGAAGGCCATCGCCGACGAGGGGCTCGGCGACCTCGCCGAGGTCCGACACAGCGACTACCGCGACGTCGCGGAATCGGGATTCGACGCCGTCTCGTCGATCGGCCTGACCGAGCACATCGGCGTCCACAACTACCCCGCCTACTTCGGTTTCATGCGGGACAAGCTGCGCGACGGCGGGCTGCTGCTCAACCACTGCATCACCCGACCGGGCAACATCGGTCCGAACAAGGCCGGCGCCTTCATCGACCGCTACGTCTTCCCCGACGGGGAGCTGACCGGCTCCGGCACCATCATCTCCAAGATGCAGGACGTCGGGGGCCTCGAAGTACTCCACGAGGAGAACTTCCGCGAGCACTACGCGATGACGCTGCGCGATTGGAATGCCAACCTGGTCGAGCACTGGGACGAGGCCGTCGCCGAGGTCGGCGAGGGCACCGCGCGCCTGTGGGGGCTGTACATGGCGGGTTGTCGGATCGGTTTCGACCGCGACGTCATCCAGCTGCATCACGTCCTGGCGACGAAACTCGGGGCCGACGGCCGGTCCAACCTCCCGCTGCGCCCCTGGTGGCAGCCCTAGGTCGCCACCACAGGTGGTCCCAGGCCCTACTCCTCGACGATCTGGATGCCGAGCTTCTCCTGCAGGACCTCGAGAGCGACGTCGTGGGGATCGCGAATCTCCGTCGACGACGTGTCCGACTGGTCGTGCGCCTGCGCGACCATCTCGTCGCGCTCGTCGTCGGGGATCTCCTCGTCGGCCCTAGGGGGCGGCGGAGAAGGCTCCTCGGGTTCGGGCGGCAGGTCGTCGTCGGAGGGTGGCGCCGACGGGCCTCCACGACTCGGCCGCTGATACGCCGGGGTGGTGCGACGCGCGGCCGCCTGATTCGTCTGTGCTCCCGCGGTGGGAGCCGACGGCGCGACGTGGATGGTTCGCACGTCGAGTTGCTGGCCGAAGACCGTCGCCAAGGCGGCGCGGAACACGCTGGCCGCGCGCTCCTCGGAGAGTCGGCCGACCACTCCCTCGTACGGGTGGCCCAAGGTCACCAAGCCCTGACTGACGTCGTGGACGAATGCCGACGAGAGCATCGACTCGAATACCGTCGAATGCGCGCGCACCGCGGCGCGAACCTCGCCGAACCGGCGCTGCACGTCGTCGAGGGATAGACCCGACGCAGCAGCAGGCTCGGACTCCGGCTCGGGCTCGGGCTCGGAAGGCAGGTCGTCAAGTGCCGCCTCGGACTCGGGCTCGGTAGGCAAGTCGTCAACTGCCGCCTCGGGCTCTGCTTCGGGAGGCAAGTCGTCAACTGCCGACTCGGACTCGGGCTCGGTAGGCAAGTCGTCAACTGCCGACTCGGACTCCGGCGCGGCAGGCGCGTCGTCGACTGCCGACTCGGACCCCGGTTCGGAAGGCACGTCGTCGACTGCCGACCCGGTGGTCGAGTGGATCCGAGCCCCTGGGCGAGGAACCGTATCGAGACCAGCGCCAGCCGAGTCGCCGGATTCCGGCTCGGTGGTCGAGTGGATCCGAGCCCCTGGGCGAGGAACCGTATCGAGACCAGCGCCAGCCGACTCGCCGGATTGGGACTCGGGCTCAGCCACCACCGCTTCCGGCTCAGTCACCACGGTCTCGGGCTCGGGGTCTCGATACACCGACTCGGCTTGCGCCTCGCCGGTACTCGACCGCCGCGGCGCGGATTCCGGCTCGGTCGACGGCGCCGGGTCTTCTTTGCGCTGCGACGGGCGGGTGAACTTCAACGGGGTGTCGTCGGGCGGGGGCGCCGGTGCCGGGACAGTGGCGGCGGTCGCGGCCGCACCGCGCGACGGCGAGGCGCTCTCCGTCGGAGTCCCGGCGGCGGCAGACGCGGCACCGGCGGGGATACCCGCCTCCAACCGTTCAATACGGGTTAGCAGGGCGGCGTCGTCGGCAGAGGTCTGCGGGAGCAGCAGGCGCGCGCACATCACCTCGAGCAACAGGCGCGGCGACGTGGTGCCCCGCATCTCGCCGAGTGCCGCGTGGACGGTCTCCGCGGCGCGGGTCAGCATCGCCGGACCGAGGCCCTCGATCTGCGCGCGCATCCGCTCCAGCTGATCGCCGGGCGCCTCGACGAGGCCGCGCTCCACCGCCTCGGGAACGGCCTGCAGCAGGATCAGGTCGCGCAGCCGCTCTAGCAGGTCGACGGCGAACCGCCGCGGATCATGCCCCGCGTCGACCACGGCCTCCACGGTGCCGAACAGCGTCGCGCCGTCACCCGCGGCGAGGGCATCCACCGCGTCGTCGATGAGCGCCACGTCGGTGACGCCGAGCAACGAGAGGGCGCGCTCGTAGGTCACCCCGTCGTCACCGGCCCCGGCGAGCAGCTGGTCGAGGATGGACAGCGAGTCGCGCGGTGAGCCTCCGCCGGCCCGGATGACCAGCGGGTAAACCTCGGGGGCGACGGTGACGCCCTCCCGCTCACAGATCCGCTCCAGCAGGCCGCGCATCACCGGCGGCGCCAGCAATCGGAAGGGGTAGTGGTGGGTGCGCGACCGGATCGTCGGCAGCACCTTCTCCGGCTCCGTGGTGGCGAACACGAAGATTAGGTGCTCCGGCGGCTCCTCGACGATCTTCAGCAGGGCGTTGAAGCCCGCGTTGGTCACCATGTGCGCCTCGTCGACGATGAAGACGCGATAGCGCGACTGGGCCGGGGCGAAGAATGCCCGGTCGCGCAGCTCACGGGTGTCGTCGACGCCGCCGTGGCTGGCCGCGTCGAGCTCGATCACGTCGAGGTTCCCCGGCCCGCCCGGAGCGAGGGCGACACAGGAGTCGCAGACGCCGCACGGCGTCGACGTCGGGCCCTGCTCGCAGTTCAGCGAGCGCGCCAGGATTCGCGCCGACGAGGTCTTGCCGCAGCCGCGTGGACCGGAGAACAGGTAGGCGTGATTGATCCGCCCGGTGTCCAGTGCCCGCCCAAGCGGTTCGGTGACATGGTCCTGACCGACGACTTCGGCGAAGGATGCCGGGCGATAAGTGCGATACAGAGCCACGCGACGAGCCTACCGGTCCATCCCGACTACCGAGTCAGCCGAGGTCGTCGCGCAACTTGAACTTGAGCACCTTGCCGGCGGGGTTGCGCGGCAGGGCGTCGACGAACTCCAGCCGCAGCGGCAGCTTGTACCCGGCGAGCTTGTCCTTGGCGTAGTCGCGGAGCTCCTCCAGCGTCACCGACTGCCCGTCGGCGAGCGCGACGACGGCCGTCACGGCTTCACCCCACTTCTCGTCGGGAAGCCCGAGGATAGCGACCTCGGCGATCGCCGGATGGCTGTAGAGCACGCTCTCCACCTCGGCCGGGTAGACGTTCTCGCCGCCGCTGATCACCATGTCCTTGACGCGGTCGACGATGTAGACATAGCCGTCGGCGTCCTCCCGCCCGACGTCGCCGGTGTGGAACCACCCCTCGTCGTCGATGACCGCCGCGGTCGCCTCCGGGTTGTGCCAATACCCGGCCATGACCTGCGGGCCGCGGACGCACACCTCCCCGGATTCGCCGACGGCGACCTCGTTGTTGGCCGCGTCGACCAGCCGCACCTCCGACAACGGCAGCACTTTGGAACCGGCGGAGCCGATCTTGGCCGCTGACTCCTCGATCCCGATGACCAGCGCGAGCGGCGCGGTCTCGGTCAGGCCGTAGCCCTGGGCGAACGGGAGGCCGCGGGCCGCGTAGGTCTTCATCAGCGGTTCGGGCACGGGTGCCCCGCCGCACACCAGGAAGCGGATGCTGGAGAGGTCGGCGGTGGTGAACTGCGGGACCTGGCTCATGAACAGGAACATCGCCGGGACGCCGAACATGGTGGTGATCCGGTGCTTTTCGATCAGCGCGCAGGCGGCGGTCGGGTCGAATGCCGGCATCAAGACGATGTGACCGCCCTTCTGCAGCGTGATGAGGGTGGTGACGTTGAGCCCGCCGATGTGGAACAGCGGGGCGCACACCAGGCTGGTGTCCGATTCCGAGGTGTCCAGGCTCAGCAGCGCGTTGACGTTGTTCCAGAACATGTTGCCGTGGGTGAGCATCGCCCCCTTCGGCCGGCCGGTGGTCCCCGAGGTGTACATGATGAGCGCGACGTCGGAGGGCTCCGGGACGGCCGGTTCGGACAGCGGCTCCGCGGCGGCGATCAACTCCTCGATCGGCTCCCATCCTTCGATTGGCGTCACGCCGATGCGCCGGGTGAGGTGTACGTCGGCGGAATCGATGACCCCGGCCATCGCCTCGTCGGCGATCAGGGTGCCGATCCCGGCGTCGCCGAGGATGTAGGCCAATTCGGCACCGGTGAGCCGGAAGTTGAGCGGGACGAAGATCGCGCCGAGTCGGGCCGCGGCGAACAGCGCTTCGAGGAACGACGGGTGGTTCATGCCGGCGTAGCCCACCCGGTCGCCCGCCCGTACCCCGCCGGCGGCGAGCACCGAGGCCAGCCGGTTGATGCGGTCGTCGAGCTGACCGTAGGTCCACGTCGTGTCGCCGAAGGTGATGGCCGGGCGATCCGGGTTGATGGCCGTGCGACGGGAGATCCAGGACCCCAGATCCATGCCGACGGGATGCGTGGGTGCGGGCGAGTGGGGCATCGGAGACCTCCGGGTGGCGACGCTGGCGTTCTGCGGCCAACCCTAGTGAGCGGCGACGCCTCCCGAAGCCGGTTCGGCCAACGCCCGACGTCCGATCAGGACCGCCACGCACGTGACAACGAAGATCCAGACGTAGGGCTCGTAGACGAACCAGTCGAGCCATCTCACCGCGCCGTGCTTGAAGAACAACCCGATGAGGTAGGCGTCGTCGCGGGTCTGGTTGAACTGCCACGTCGGATACCCGAGGTAGGTGCGCCACGAGAACGCGGCAAGGAAGCCGCCGACGGCGAGCACCCCGACCACCAGCCGCGACGCGATGCCGCGCCCCGCGTCGAATATCCAGTTCAGCGCGAAGACGAGCAGCGGGACGAACCACACCCAGTGGTGGCCCCAGGACATCGGCGAGATCGCGCACGACGTCATGCCCACGATGGACAGCGCCAACAGCTCCTGCCCGGCCCGGTGCGCGACGACCGCCGCCGCCAACCCCAACGCGAGCCCGAGCAGCGCCAGAGCCAGCCACAGCAGCCCATTGGGTTCGTTGGTCTCGCCGAGGTTGGCCAGCATCCCGCGGATCGACTGGTTGCCCGGCGTCTGCGGGGTGCCGACCCGGTTGGAGTCGCGCAGCTTCGAGGTCCAGTACTCCCACGAGGTCGACGGCAGGATGGCGAACCCGATCAGCACCGAGACCACGAAGCCGACGACGACGCCGAGCGCGGCCCGCGTCTTGCGGATGGCCAGCAGGTACACGGCGAACAGCATGGGGGTCAGCTTGATCCCGGCGGTGAACCCGGTGGCGACGCCGCGCAGGCGCGAATCGTCGCGTCGCAGGAGGTCGGCGAGGACCACGGCCATCAGGAAGACGTTGATCTGGCCGTACCAGATCGTGGTGCGCACCGGCTCGAACAGCATGAGCACTGCGACGAGCATCGCGGCGGCGAACCGCAGACCCAGCGTCGGGGTGCGCCCGAGGCTGCGGAGGCTGACCATGACGGTGGCGTAGAGGGCGGCGAGGATCCCGGCGATCCACACGAACCGCGCCACCAGCTCCGACATCAGCGCGAAGGGCACGAACCAGATGATCGAGAACGGCGTGTAGGTGTAGTCCATCTGCCCGAGCAGCTTCGCGTCGTAGAGCTTGTGCCCGTCGAGGACGGTTTGCGCGCCGGCCCGGTAGACGCCGAGGTCGAGCTGGTTGTCGAACAACCCCCAGAACGGCTTCTCGAACGGGACGACGGCGTTCTGCAGCCAGAGCGCGCCGATGCCCACCACGAGCATGGCCACCGTCGCCCATGCCCGGCGATCGCCCAGGCGTCGCCTGCGGGCGGCACCGGAATCGGCGGGCGTGCTCGTCGGGTTGGCCACGGTGGCGTCGTCGTCAGGAATCGGTCCGCAGCATTTCCTCGGTCGCGGCGAGCAGTGCGCAGGTCGCGAAACCGTCCATCGCGGTGCGCAATTCGTCGAGACCGGGGAAGCTCGGGGCCAGTCGGATGTTGGAGTCGGCGGGGTCGCGGCGGTACGGGAAGGTCGCGCCGGCCGCGGTGAGCGCGATACCGGCGTCCTTCGCCAGTTCGACCGTGCGGCTCGCGGTGCCGTCGTGGACGTCGACGCTGATGAAGTAGCCGCCCTCGGGCCGGGTCCAGGAAGCGATCTTCGACGAGGAGAGCCGTTCGTCGAGGATGTCGAGGACCAGCCGGAACTTCGGTTCCAGGATCGCGCGGTGGGCCGCCATGTGGGCGCGCACCGCCGCCGCGTCGGGGAAGAACTGCAGATGCCGCAGCTGGTTGACCTTGTCGGGACCGATGGTCTTCACCGAGAGGTGCTTGCGGAACCAGTCGAGGTTGGCCTTCGACGCGCCGAAGAAGGAGACGCCGGCACCGGCGAAGGTGATCTTCGACGTGGAGCCGAGCGCGTACACCCGATCCGGGTGCCCCTCCTGTTCGGCGATCTCCACGATCGGCAGCGGCGTCGGCGGCTCCTCGACGAGGGTGTGGACCGCGTACGCGTTGTCCCAGTAGACGCGGAAGTCGTCGGCGGCCTTCATCGCCATCAGCCCGCGCGCCACCTCTTCGCTGACCGTCGCACCGGTCGGGTTGGAGTAGGTCGGCACCAGCCACATGCCCTTGATCGCGTCGTCGCGGGCGACGAGTTCGGCGCAGACGTCGAGGTCGGGGCCGTCGGGGCGCATCGGCACCGGGATCATCTCGATGCCGTAGCTCTCGGTGATCCCGAAGTGCCGGTCGTATCCGGGGACCGGGCAGAGGAATTTGACCGGCCCGGCCGACCAGGGCCGCTGCGCGCCGGCCGCGCCGTGCAGCAGACCGAAGACGGTGAGGTCGTTCATGATGTCCAGGCTGGAATTGCCCGCGGCGATCATGTTCTGCGGCGCGATCCCGAACAGCGGCGCGAAGACCTCGCGCAGGGCGGCGAGCCCGTCGAGTCCGCCGTAGTTGCGGCAGTCAGTTCCGTCCGGTGCGCGATAGGTGTCACCGGGCAGGTGCAGGAGTCCGTTGGAGAGATCCAGCTGTTCGGGCGACGGCTTGCCGCGGGTGATGTCGAGGTGGAGTCCGGCGGCCTTCAGCTCGTCGTAGCGGACGAGGAGGTCGTCGCGGATGTCGCGGAGTTCGGCAGGACTCTTCGAGTGGTAGTTCACGGCCGCGGCCTCTCGCGTGGCGTCGGGCAAAAGTAGAGGACCCCGCGCACCCGAGAGAGCCCGTTGACCCTTGCTGCCTTCCGGCCCTGGGGGAGTTCACAGGATGCACGCCGCGCGGGATCCGTCGTCAAGTGTAGACGGTGCCCGCGCGACCTTCGACCTGAGGCTTTTCCGGGAGGTGATTTTGGGTTTCGGTGCGGCGCACCGCTATCATCTGCTGAGCACTGGAGACATCTCCAGGCCCTGGAGGATTCGCCTAGTGGCCTATGGCGCTCGCCTGGAACGCGGGTTGGGTTAACAGCCCTCAGGGGTTCGAATCCCCTATCCTCCGCAGTAACGCACACCCCGCGACCAGCCACGACGCCGGTCGCGGGGTTTTGCGTATCGGGACTGCGGTAGCTTCGAACCGTTGCAAACGTGCCAGGGAGGGCAGAACACATGTTGCGCAAAGCTATCTCGGCCGGTGTGGCCGCTGCCGCGGCGGCGACCGGTATCGCACTTGCGACCGCGCCGGCGACCGCGGACACCCCACCGCCGCCGACGGTGACCTTCAGCGTCAGCGGCTACCGCATCGTCGGCTCGGCCACCTATCTCCCCGAGGGGCGCAAGTCCTGCGACTTCGAGCGCAGCGCACCCGACCCCGGACCGATCATCGGATCCTTCGGCAACGACATGGTGCCCGTCGGATCGCGCTTGACGTCGAAGGACCACGTCACGTTCAAGACCCGCCCGGTTCCGCGCGGGCGCTACCTGCTGCGGCTGTCCTGCTTCATCAAGAACCGCAAGTCCGGCATGTACACGATCGTCGCGACCAACGAGCAGTGGATTTCGGTGACCGGCCGGTCTCACTGACCTCGTCCGACTACCCCGTCACCCCGGCCGGGTGACGATCCCTCCGGGCTTTTCCCAGCCGGGCACCCAATCGGTTCAGATGCGGTAACTTCAACCGTCGTAAGCCGATTCCCGAGGGAAAGAAGCACCATGAACAAGGCCGCATCCGTATTGACCCTTGCCGCCGCGGCGGCCACCAGCGTCGCGTTGGCGGCCGCGCCCGCATCTGCCGCACCTGGAGATCCGCAGGGCCGCGTCTCCTTCGGGGTCGACGGGCACAGTCTCGTGGCCACCGCGACGAACCTTCCCGGCGGACTCAAGACCTGCGACCTGTACCGCGGCGTGCGCAACCGCGGCCCGAGCACCGGCTCCCTCGGCGGAGGCAACCTTCCCGCCGGCGAGCGGACGACTTCGCAGCGCAGCGTGCAGGTCAAGTCACGTCCGCTGCCCGCGGGCAACTACCACGTCTCCTTCATCTGCACGGCCGGCTCGCGGATCGTCGCCGACCGCGACGGCTGGGTCCGCGTCACCGTCCGTCCGCAGGTCGGGCCGACCGCTCCGCGGCCGGGAACCATGCCTCCCGGACCGGTGAACAACGGCCCCCGAGGCCACTGAGCGAACCCCGTGAAGTCACCAACCGCCCTGGCCCTGGCCATCGCCGCATTCGCGTCGACGATGGTTGGCGCGATCACGGTCGCACCCGCCACCGCGGCGCCGGCCCCCATTCCGCCGCCCGCCTTCCCCATCCCGCCGACCCGTCCGACGGCCGTCTTCTCCACCGAGCAGTCCCGTCTGGTGGCGACGGTGACCGGCCTGCCCCGCGGTGAGAAGTTCTGTCTGTTCGAGGGCTACTACGGCGATCCGTATTTCGGCTCCCTCGGCGTCAACGTGTGGAATCCGCTGTATCAGAAGTACGAACTGATGCACGGGTTCAAGATCCGCTCCACCCCGAAACCGCCCGGCGTCTACCCGGTGCGGATCCGGTGCCGCATGCAGACCCAGACGTTGCTCTACCGCCACGGCGTGGTGCGCATCCCGAACACCGCACGCTAAGCCCGGACCGACCGTTCGCCGTACCGGCGACGGTCAGACCGACTGTGGTCAGACCGGAATCCGCGAGCCCAGGACGACGACGCGCTCGCGCGGGAGTCGGAAGTGATCGCTGGCGTCGGCGGCGACGTGGCTGCTGGCCAGGAAGACCCGTTTGCGCCACGCGGCCATCCCCGGTTCGTCGCTCACCCGTAGTTCGACGGTGGACAGGAAATAGGTCGCACCGGCCAGGTCGTATCCGGGCAGCTGGTCGCCCAATCCGACGAGTGCCGCCGGCACGTCCGGGACCTCGGCGTAGCCGAATGTGATTGTCGCACCGGCCATTCCGGGCGCGGTGGTGTCCAGCTTGCGCAGTTCCACCCGCGTTGCGGGGTCGACGCGCGGCACGGTCGCCACAATCACGGTCGCGATCAACACGTGCGCGTGCCGCACGTGGTTGTGCTCGACGTTGGCCCGAAACGCCAGCGGCGCGCTGTCCGGGTCGCGGTTGAGGAAGATCGCCGTACCCTCCACCACGTCGACCGGGTCGTCCTCGAGTTCGACGAGGAAATCGTGCAATGGGCCCTCCAGGGCAGCGCGACGACCGGCGACGAGTTCCCGCCCCCGACGCCACGTGACCATCACGGTGAACGCCGCGATGGCGAGCACCATCGGCAGCCACGCGCCGTGCAGGACCTTCGTCGCATTGGCTGCGACGAACAGCGCGTCCACCACCAGGAGCGCGATCGCCAACGGTGCCAGCACCCAGTACGAGAGCTTCCACCGATGTCGCGCCACGACGAAGAAGAGGATCGTCGTGATGGTGATGGTCCCGGTGACGGCCATGCCGTAGGCGTATGCCAGCGCCGACGACGTGCGGAACGCGAAGACCAGGGTGATGACCGACGACATCAGCAGCCAGTTGAGCCACGGGACGTAGATCTGCCCGTACGCCCGGTCCGATGTGTGCACGACCCGCAGCCGCGGCATGTAGCCGAGTTGCGCCGCCTGCGCCGCCACCGAGAAGGCCCCGGAGATCACCGCCTGGGCCGCGATGACCGTCGCGGCCGTGGTCAGCACGATCAGCGGTATCTGCGCCCATCCGGGCGCGAGGAGGAAGAACGGGGCGCGCACGTTCTTCTCGTCGGAAAGCACCAGCGCGCCCTGTCCGAGGTAGCAGAGGACCAGGGCGGGGGCGACGATCGCGATCCACGCCACCGAGATCGGGCGTCGGCCGAAGTGGCCCATGTCGGCATAGAGCGCCTCGGCGCCGGTGACCGCCAGGACGACGGCGGCCAAGGCGAAGAAGGCGATGTGGAAGTGATGGACCATGAAGCCCAGGGCGTAGGTCGGCGAGAGTGCGTGCAGGATCTCCGGGTCGACGGCGATCCCGCCGATGCCCATGGCCGCGATCACCGTGAACCACACGACCATGATCGGCCCGAAGAAGCGGCCCACCGCGCCGCTGCCGAACCGTTGCGCCAGGAAGAGCACGAAGACGATCACCGCGGTCAGCGGCACGACCCATTCGCGCAGGTCCGGGTCGACGACTTTCACACCCTCGACCGCCGACAGCACCGAGATGGCCGGCGTGATGATGCTGTCGCCGAGGAACAATGCCGCCCCAAGCACGCCGAGCGCGGCCAACACGGCGAACATCCTGCGCGGAATCTCGTCGATCCAGCGTTTGAGCAGGGTCATCAGCGCCAGGATGCCGCCCTCCCCGTCGTTGTCGGCACGCATCGCCAGCAGGACGTAGGTCACCGTGACGATCACCATGATCGACCAGAAGATCAGCGATACGACGCCGAAGACGTTCTCCCGCGTCGGGCTGATCGGGTGCGGATCATGGGGATCGAACACCGTCTGCACGGTGTAGATAGGGCTTGTGCCGAGGTCGCCGAAAACGACGCCGAGGGCACCGACGATCAGGGCTGCGCGCACCGGATGTGTTGTAGACGAGGGCATCGACACCCGCGCCAATGTACGCCTCGAATCGCGTCGGGGAACACCCCGAATCGCCGTGTCGACCTGTGAAGATCGGCGCCGACGGTGATCGCGCGCGACTAGGTGCGCACCCGCCCGTCGCGGGTGAACAGCATCATGTTGTCCTTGGAGGCCGAGCAGTAGACGACCACGTCGTACCAGTCGTGCGGCAGCTTCGGGCTCGTGAGTGTGACGCTCGAGCCGTTCACCTTGGCCTCGGCGGCCTTCATCTTGTTGGTGTCCGCGGAGTAGGTGCTCAACCAGCCGTCGATCCCGACCTTCGTCTGCCGGTAGAGGCTGCAGGTCTTCGGGACGAGCGGCAGGCCGGTCACCTTGGCGATGATTCGCCCCTGGTTGGTGGTGAAGGTCGCGGAGGCGGCGTTCGCGGGTGAGCCGACCAGTGAGACGGCGGCGAGGGCCGCGGCGCCGGCGACGGATGCGACGAGCTTGGTGGTGAACATGGCAGGGTCCTCCCTGTCGGGGACTTTCTTCGGTCACCCAGCACGGTAGGAACGGCTCGACCCGTGGTCGCGAGTAGTCGACTACTCGATTCTCAGCGCGTCCCGCCGCCGATGATCGCGTCGATGTCGCGGGCCATCGCCACATCCTTCTCGGTGATCCCGCCGGCGGAGTGGGTCACGAGCACGAAGCGGACGGTTCGCCAGCGGATGTCGATGTCGGGATGGTGGTCCATCGCCTCGGCCCGTTCGGCCACGCGGCGCACGGCGTCGATGCCGGTCAGAAACGTCGGGAACTCCACCGAACGGCGCAGCGCCCCGTCGGCGCGCACCCATCCGTCGAGTTCCGCCAACGCGGCGTCCACTTGTTCCTCGGTCAACACGGCCATACCCGACGGTACCGCCGTTCACCGCGGCGATCACCCCGTCGTCCGCATCGATCAGCGTGCGGTGAGCACCAGGTCCATCGGTGCGGCGGGGCCGGTCGAGAGCAGCGCGAGAACCTGCGGGGAGATACCCGGGCGGAAGGTGACGCGGGCGCTCCGCTTCCCGTCGGCAGTCACACCGCGCAGGTCGACGTCGGCGATGTCGATACGCCGCGTCGCATCGGTGCCGTTCATATTGGTCGTCGACGTTCTCATGCTCAGGACGCCGTGCCCGTTGCGGACGCTCAGCACCGGGTCGACGAGGGCGACCTCGTAGAGGTGGAACCGCGTCGACGCGACGATGGTGCCACGGAACCGCAGGATGCCGTTTCCGTCGCGCAGGGTGCCGCTGCGCTGCTCGAAGGACATGCGGCCGACCTTGTCGACGGTCGCGCCGTCGCTGCCGGTCACGCTGCCCTGCGTGGTCTTCGCGAAGGTTCGGTAGAACGACGGGGAGTAGCCCCAGACCAGGTTCTTCGCCGGCGTGCGCGGGGTGTTGGGCCCCGGGGCGGTGCTGTAGCTGACCGGGACGGCCAGTTCCTGGGCGGCGTTGTCCGAGCCGGCCGCCCCGTAGGTGTAGACGCCCCAGCGGGCACCCGCCGGGATCGACTTCGGCGTCGCGAGCGTCAACGTCGCGGTGAAGGTGCCGTCGGCATGTAGCGGCACCCACTGCTGGCGGATGGTGCGGCGGAAGTCGAAGGGGGCCGTGGGCACGCGGTTGAGCGCCTGCGGGGCCATCGCCCACTGGACGCCACTGCGGGCGGTCGCGCGCGCCGATTCCGGTGCTCCGGCCGACGGCCGCCAATGCGGTGCGAATGCGCCGAAGGCGATGAAGGTGCCGTGCGGGACGCCCGGCGGCACCGGAACGGGGAAGCCCGACGTGTTCGCGTTCGGGTCGAATCCGCGGCCCTTGACCACGAGCTTGTCGCCGGGATGCGTAACCGTGGCCCCGACCGGAGTCCGGCCGTCGGCGAGGTACACGTTGACCGCGGGTCCGCCCGGAGCTGCGACGGCCGTCGGGGCCGTGGCGGGGGCGAAGGCAGCGGTCATCGCCGTTGCGGCAGCAAGGATTCCGAGAAGACGCCTCATGTAGGCAACCCTAACTCGCCAAGTCGTGGCTTCCTAGGCCAGGGGACGACGATTGCCCCATTGGTCCCAGTGCTCGGGCACCTTGCGACTCGGCTGCACGCGGGGCGGCTCACCCGGCATCTTGGGGAAGCTGGGCGGATAGGGCAGGTCGCCGAGACCTTCGGCGTCGTCACGCGCGACCATCTCCAACAGCGACTCGATCCCCACGGCGGCCGACGTCATCTCGGCCCACGGGTCGCCGCGTTTGGCCACCAGGTCGGCGACGGTGGTAATCGTCAACTCGGCGGGATCGACGTCGACGAGTTCGGTCCACGTGACCGGCGTCGAGACCTTGGCCGTCGCGCTGCGGCGGACCGAGTAGGCGCTGGCCATGCTGCGGTCGCGCGCGTTCTGGTTGTAGTCGATGAACACGCGGCCGCCGCGTTCCTCCTTCCACCACGACGTCGTGATCCGTTGCGGCGCGCGGCGCTCCATCTCGCGGCCCAGCGCGATGACGGCACGTCGGGTCGCGATGAAATCCCACTGCGGGTTCACCGGGATGAAGACGTGGATGCCGCGGCTGCCCGAGGTCTTCACGAAGCCGGGCAGCTTCAGATCGTCGAGGACCGGTTTCACGACGTCGAGTGCGACGCCGCGCACCTCGTCGAAATCACTCCCGTCCGGCGGATCGAGATCGATGCGCAGCTGATCCGGGTGGTTGTTGGGTTTCTCCTCGTCGCCGATGTCGACGGTGGGCCAGGAGTGGAAGGTGACGGTACCCATTTGGCTCGCCCACGCGAGGTCGGCGGGGATCGTCGGGCACAGGGCGTGGCCGGTGCGTTTGGACGGGAACTCGATGAGGGTGGCGTGCAAATAGTCGGGGTGCTTGCGGGGCAGGTGCTTCTGGTACACCTCGTCGCCGGTGATTCCGTCGGGGAACCGTTGCAGGAACGTCGGCCGGCGATGCAGCGCGCGCAGCAGCGGCCCCGGGTCGTCGGCCGTCCCGGACATGGCGACGACGTAATCGAAGAGGTGCCTCTTGCTACCGTTCTCGCCCAGTTCCGGGAAGAACGGCTTGTCGGGGCTGGAGAGTCGAACACTCACCCCGTCGACGTCGACTTCGACCGCTGGACTGGCCATCGCTACGCGCCGCCTTCCAGAACCGAATAGAGGTCGTAGTCGAGCGGCACTTCCAACTGGTCGTAGCGGCAGCTGGAAGGTTCGCGGTCGGGGCGCCAACGCAGGAACTTCACGGTATGCCGGAAGCGGCCGTTCTCCATCTGGTCATAGGCGAATTCGCCCACCAGTTCCTGGCGCACCGGATAGAAATCACCCGTGCCGGCCTGGCGCCACCTGGTGAGTTCGCCCGGATACGGCTTGTCGGGGTCAAGTCGCATCGGCTCGAGCATCTCCTGGAGTTCGACGCGCATGGCGTCGCTGAACGCACTGGATCCCCCGACCATGCGGATCTCCCCGTCGTCGGAATTCAGACCGAGGAGCAGCGAGCCGACGCCGGTCCCGCTCTTGTGTACCCGGTAGCCGATGACGACGCAGTCGGCGGTGCGCTTGTGCTTGACCTTGAGCATTTCGCGCTTGCCCGGCACGTAGCCGCCGGCCCGATCCTTCGCGACGATGCCGTCGAGGCCGGCCCCCTCGAAGGCGGAGAACCAACGCTGGGCGACCCCGGTGTCGTCGGTGACGCGACTGGCCCGAATGGTTCCGGTGCCCGGGACCGATTTCAGGAGGGCTTCTCGTCGGGACGCGAAGGCCTGGTCCATCAGGTTCTCGGCGCCCAGGGCGAGTGCATCGAATCCGATGACGATCGCCGGGGTCTGCTCGGCCAGCATGTCGATGCGGGACTTGGCCGGGTGGATGCGCTGGCTCAGGGCGTCCCAGTCCAGGCGGTGTACCCCGTCGAAGCTGCGCGGGACGCCGATCTCGCCGTCGAGCACGATCTTCTCCGGCAGTTCGGCCTTGGCCGCCGACACCACCTCGGGGAAGTAGCGCGCCAGGTCCTTGCCCCCGCGCGAAACCATCTCCACCTCGTCGCCGTCGCGGAAGATCAGCACCCGGAAGCCGTCCCACTTGGGCTCGTAGAGCCACTTCGGGCCGTCGTCGGGCTGCGGCGGGACCGCAGTCACGGCCTTGGCCAACATCGGGGCGACGGGCGGGTTCACCGGAAGGTCCACGCCGTTCATCGTTCCACTGTGTGCCCGGGATGTCAGCGAGAGCCGCACAGCCGGTGGCCTGAATCCTTGTTGCTATGGGCGGTGCATCGTCCCTCTTACATCCGACGATCGCGTCGTTCCGAGGTAGCCTTTCGCGCATGTCCGATACCCACCCCGAACAGCCCGGCTCGGTGCCGCCCGGCCAGCAGGCAGCTGGTCAACCGCACCCCGGATGGCCGCAACCGGGGACGCCAGGTGGACCTCCGCCGGGTATGCCCTACGGCGCCCCACCGGGACCGGCGTATCCGATGCCGGGGTACCCGGGCATGCCACATCCACCCAAGAAGTCGCGGACCGGTCTGATCGTCCTCGCCATCGCGGGCGTGCTTCTTCTCGGTGTCGCCGGTCTGTCGGCGCTCTACCTGATCGGCCGTACGGCAGAGACTCAGCCGACGACGGCCGCCACCGTCAGCGATTTCGATGCCGTCTGCAAGGGTGGTTCGATCACGAACGCCGGTGCATTCACCGCGCCCTACCGAATCGCGGCTTTCGTCAAGCACGGCGACGACATCGGGCAGGAAGGCTTCGTCTTCAGCAGCACCTCGTGGGACGGCCTGAACGCCGGCGGAGTCTACGAGGCCGGCCCAAGCGGCCACGGTGAACAGACCTCCGAGTCCGACCCGGGCAAGGTCAACGCGGTCGCATGTCTCACCGAGATCAAGCAGGAGCGCAGCAAGAAGCAGACCTGTTCCTTCCAGAACTCCCGGGCGGACTACTACTCGACGAGGTATCGGGTCACGCTGCACGAGGCGAAGAGCGGTCGCAAGGTGCGCGACCTCGGTGAAGTGAGCGGCTCTGCCGACACCTGTCCCTTCATGGTCACCGTGCGACGAGGCGGTGTCGTCGCCAACCCGGACGCCGAGCCGCTGAAGGCGCTGCTGGTCGGCTTCACCGGCTAGTCGCCCACGTCCCGTGACAGGAAACGGTCGCTACGCCCCCTCCCCGTCGGGGGATCTGCATGTTGGGAACCTGCGCACCGCACTCCTGGCGTGGCTGTTCGCACGCAGCACCGGACACGGCTTCCTGATGCGGATGGAGGACCTCGACGAGCGCAGCGTCGACGGCGCCGACGAGCGCCAACTCGCCGAGCTCGCCGCCATCGGCGTCGACTGGGACCCACCCGTCCTCTACCAGTCCTCGCGTCGGGCCCGATACGCCGAAGTGATCGACTCGCTCACCGATGCGGGCCGCACCTTCGAGTGTTTCTGCACGCGGCGGGAGATCCTGGACGCCCCGCGCGCGCCGCACGCCCCCGAGGGCGCCTATCCAGGGACGTGTCTGCACTTGTCGGACACGGAGCTGCGGGAACGTCGGGAATCCGGGCGACCACCCGCCATCCGGCTGCGCTGCGACACCACCGAGTTCACCGTCGACGACCTCCTGCGCGGCGCCTACACCGGCCTGGTCGACGACTTCGTGCTGCGCCGTGGCGACGGCACACCCGCCTACAACCTGGCCGTCGTGGTGGACGACGCCGAGACCGAGGTCGACCAGGTGGTCCGCGGCGACGACCTCTTGGCGTCGGCTCCCCGACAGGCGTACCTGGCCACCCTGCTCGGATACGAGCCACCGACTTACGCGCACGCCCCCCTCGTGATCAACGCCAACGGCATGCGGTTGTCCAAGCGCGACGGCGCCGTGACGCTGGAAGACCTTGCCGCCCAAGGGGTTTCCGCGCAGGACGTACTAGACCTCATCGCCCGGTCACTGAATATGGCCGGCCCCGACGAATCGGTGACAGCTGGGCAACTACTGGGGCGCTTCGATCCCGCCGCGCTCCCTCGGGGTGCGTGGGTCTGGTCTACCTGACAGAAACGTCCGAATATCGGGGGTCGGAGGGGACATCGCCGTCCGACCCCCGATATTCGGACGATTATGGGAGATCAGTCATCGCTTGGCGTAGTACCGACCCAGGAAGTCGTCGCGATAGTCCTCGTATCGCCCCTCCTCGATCGCTCGACGGGCGCCGTCGACCATCTCGATGGTGAACGAGAGGTTGTGCAGCGTCGCGAGCGTGGGCCCGAGCCCCTCCTTCGCTCGGAACAAGTGGTGCAGGTAGGCCCGCGAATACTGCGAGGTGTAGTTGGTCAGCTCGGCATCGAGCGGGGCGAAGTCATCGCGGAAGCGGGCGTTGGTGATGTTGATGCGGCCGTCGCGCGTGTAGATGGCACCGTTGCGCGCAACCCGGGTCGGCGAGACGCAGTCGAAGGTGTCCACTCCGTTCTCGATGGCGACGAACACGTCGTCGGGTTCGCTGATCCCCAGCAGGTGCTTCGGTTTGTCCTGGGGCAGTTCCGAATTCACCCACCCGACGATGGTCCCGAGGTTCTCCTTCTCCAACGCGCCGCCGATCCCGAAGCCGCCGAATCCCTTGCCGCCCTCGGCCTCGTCGCGAGCACCGAGAGCGGCGAGGTCGCGTGCGGCTTTGCGTCGCAAATCCTCGTACTGCGCGCCTTGGATCACTCCCCATAGAGACTGCTGCGGTCGATGACTGCGCTCGACCGAGAGCCGGTTGTGCTCGGCCAGGCAGCGGATCGCCCACAGCCGGGTGCGCTCCAACGAGTTCTCCTGGTAGTCACGGGTGTTCATCAACGTCGTGAGCTCGTCGAACGCGAAGATGATGTCGGCACCCAGCTGGTGCTGGATCTGCATCGACAGTTCCGGCGTGAATCGGTGCGCCGACCCGTCGAGATGCGACTTGAACGTCACCCCGTCGTCGTCGACATTCGCCAGGCGCTCCTTGCCGTCGGCGATCTTGCCGTCGTCGGGGGCGTGCCCGGCCGACATCTCGATCACCTTCTTGAAACCGACGCCCAGCGACATCACCTGGAAGCCGCCGCTGTCGGTGTAGGTCGGCCCGGGCCAGTTCATGAACGCACCGAGCCCGCCGGCCGCGTCGATGATGCCGGGCCCCGGCTGCAGATAGAGGTGGTAGGCGTTCGCCAGTACCGCCTGCGCACCCAGTTCGGCGACGGCCTCGGGGACCACGGTCTTCACCGTCGCCTTGGTGCCGACGGGGATGAAGGCGGGCGTCGCGATGTCGCCGTGCGGCGTCGAGATCACCCCGGTGCGCCCCAGACCCGACGTCATCGGGGTTCCAACGGCAAAGCGGGTCGCTGCAGAAGTCACGCTCGGCATTGTCGCAGGCAGTGAACGGATTCATCAAAAGTTAAGGACCGCTTCGCTACCCTGGAGGCCATGTTGGATACCACCAAGACCCTGATCACGCGCCTGGTCGGCACCGCTGCCGTCATCGGTGCGACGGGCCTGACGGTCCTCGCCTGTGCCACCGACGGGAACGACGCGACGAACAGCGCGGCGTCGAGTGCCGGCGCCACCGCCTCCTCGTCGGACGCCTCCCCGTCGGCCTCCACCGACAACGGCATCGCCGTCGTCCCCGGCCCGAACCCGAACAACAGCGGCCCGACGTCGATCCCGGCCGAGCGCGTCGTCCCCGACGTTCCCGGCACCAAGTGCGGCCCGGCCCAGGGACCCGACGGTGCGCTGGAACTCGTCATCCTCAAGGGCAACGTCAGCTGCGACACCGCCAAGGGCGTCGCCAAGGAGTACGGCCCGCTGATCGCCACCGGCCAGAAGCAGGACGTGAAGGGCTGGACCTGCGGTCCGTCGGACGCGGAGAACATCCTGGCCGCCTGCGCCAAGGGCGACGACGCCTTCGTCTTCCAGCTCCCCAACTGACGCTTGACCCTGACGCGGCGTCAGGGCAGAAGGTGGTCGGTGTGAGCGAGGAACACGACCTGCACACGGTCGGCGAGGTCGCCCGGATGACCGGGCTGAGCGTCCGCACGCTGCACCACTACGACCACATCGGCCTGCTGGCGCCCAGCGAGCGCAGCCTGTCGGATTATCGGCTCTACACCGATGCCGACGTGGAGCGCCTGCACCGCGTCTTGGTCTACCGCGAGGTCGGGTTCCCCCTTGAGCAGATAGCGACCCTGCTCGACGATCCGGACGGCGACGAGCTGTCCCAGCTCGAGGACCAGCGCAAGCTGCTGTCCGAGCGGATCGACCGCTTGCACCGGATGGTCGCCGCGTTGGAGGAACTCATGACCAGAAAGCAGGACGGCATCGCCTTGACCGCCGACGAGCAGGTGGAGCTGTTCGGCGACGACTGGCTATCGGTGCGCGACGATTACGCGACCGAGGCCGAGCAGCGCTGGGGCGACACCGAACAGTGGCGCCAGAGCAAGGAACGCACGGCGGCGATGTCGAAGGCCGATTGGGTGGCCGTCAAGACGGAACAGGATGCCTTGATGCAAGCCTTGGCGTCGGCGAAGGCGGCCGGCGTCGAACCCGGTACCGACGAGGCGAACGCCCTGGCCGAACGGCACCGCGCGAGTATCGAGAAGTTCTACGACTGCGGCTACGAGATGCACACCTGCCTGGCGCAGATGTACGTCGCAGACGAGCGGTTCACCGAGAACTACGACGGGTACGCCCCGGGGTTGGCCCAGTGGGTCCACGACATCATCGTCGCGAACGCCGCCAACCACGTCGACTGACCGATTCACTTGATAGTTTGGCAGGGTCCCCGGCGTCGGGGGCCCTGCCGTTTTTGTCCGCCGTCCGGCGGGTGCCGATCGAAGGACCGCGATGCCGACCACGACGACTGCCCGGAAGCCGCTTCGTCGCTTTCGTGACCACATGACCCACCTCTCCTACGGCGGCATGGTCGGTGCGACGATCATGCTGATCGCCTCGGCCACGCCGTCGCTGCTCCCCCGCGACTGGTACTTCCAGTGCCTGGTGGCCGGCGGGGCGGCGGCCATCGGCTACGGGGTCGGCACCTTCCTCACCTGGCTGGCCCGTTTCATGGTGTCGCGCGAGCAGCCCTGGCCCCGGCCGCAGAAGTTCTGGTGGTGGGCCCTGGCGTTCGTCGCCCTGTGGGACTCCGCGCTGATGATCCACTGGTACATGAAGTGGCAGAACGAGATCCGCGATCTCATGGGGATCAAGCATCTCGACACCCACTGGCGGACGGTCCCGATCGTGCTCGCCGTCATCGTGCTCGTCTTCCTCGTCCTGCTGGTCATCGGCAAGCTTTGGGGTCGCGGGGTCGTCTGGTTGATCCGTCTGCTGCGCAGCTTCATCCCGGCGCGCATGGCCACCGTCGCCGGCGGTGCCCTCGCCCTCGCCCTGACGGTGCTGCTGGTCAACGGCGTCCTCGTCGACGGCATCATGCGAGCCCTCAACAACACGTTCGCCGCGGCCAACAACGAGACCAAGGCGGATACGGTTCCGCCGACCTCGCCGCTGCGCTCGGGTGGGCCGCAGTCGACCGTCTCCTGGGATTCCCTGGGCCGTGAGGGTCGCGCCAACGTCGCGCTCGGACCGACCGTCGCGCAGCTCACCGAGTTCAACGGGGCGCCCGCGATGCAGCCGATCCGCGTGTACGCCGGGCTGGATTCCGCGCCGACCATCGACGCGATCGCCGACAACGCGGTGCGCGAACTGGAGCGCACCGGAGGACTGCAGCGCAAGATCGTGGCGGTCGGCGCGACGACGGGCAGCGGCTGGCTCAACAAGAGCTACATCGACTCGCTGGAATACATGTACAACGGCGACACCGCACTGGTCTCGATGCAGTACAGCTACCTGCCCAGCTGGATCTCCTTCCTCGTCGACAAGGAGCGCGCCCGCCAGGCCGGGATCCAGTTGTTCGAGAAGGTCAGCGCCAAGGTACGCGCGATCCCCGAGGCGCAGCGCCCCAAGCTGGTCGTCTTCGGCGAATCCCTGGGCAGCTTCGCCGGCGAGGCGCCGTTCGGGTCGATCCCGACGATCTCCGCACGGACCGACGGTGCGCTGTTCACCGGCCCGACCTTCAACAACCAGCTCTGGGCCGACACGACCCGCAACCGCGACGAGGGCAGCCCCCAGGTGCTGCCGATCTTCGAGGACGGCTCACTGGTCCGGTTCATCGCCGACGAGAACGATCTCAACCGACCCGACGCGCCGTGGGAGGAGAACCACCGCGTCGCCTACATCCAGCACCCGTCGGATCCGATCACCTGGTGGAACCCCACCCTGCTGTTCCGTGAGCCGGAATGGCTCAAGGAACCCCGCGGGCGCGACGTGCTGCCGGTGATGCACTGGATCCCCATCGTCACGTTCCTGCAGGTCTCGGCCGATATGGCCGTCGCGGTCAACGTCCCCGACGGGCACGGCCACCACTACCTGCGTGCCATCCCGTTCGCGTGGGCGAAGATCCTCAAACCGGAGGGCTGGACCGAGCAGAAGACGCTACGTCTGCTCCCCCGGTTGTCGACGGACGCGTAGCGCGCCCGCCCTCATTGCGGGGTTAGGGAGGAGCTGCCGGCATTGTTGAGCATGGTGTAAAGCTGATACTGCGGGCCGACGAACACGGTCTGATAGGCGGACTGGGTGTTGGCCTTTTCGCACCAGCCCGACACCTGCCAGCGGCCTTCGGCGACCGCAACGATGAACTTCGTCTCTCCGCCCACGCCGGGCGACGCCAGGGGACCGAACACGGCCGTTCCGGGTTTGGTGTTCTTGTTCCGATAGATGAGTTGGCACTTACCGCCCATCGGGTTGGGGAACACCCCGGTGAACGATGTCGTCCCGCCGGTCACCGTCAACTGCGGACTGGCCGCATGGGCGGTGACGGCACCGAGAGGGATGGCAGCTGCGGCGGCCGAACCCACGGCTGCCGCCAACGCTCGTAGACCTTTGTTCACCATGATCGAGCTCCTTCTGTTAGTGGTGCCGTCCTCGGCACACACCCAGAATTCCCGCTCGCTACCGCACCCGACCCGAGTAGTCGACTACCCGAATCCCACCTACGCCAACAGTTCGGCCACGCGCTCGAGGGCCGCGACACGACTGCCCTTGACCAACACGGCCACGGGGGCACCCAGGGCGGTGACGTGCTCGGCGGCGGCGGGCGCATCGGCCACGTGCTCGACCCCCGGCCCGTAACGGGGCTCGTCGACCGCGACGACGGCGATGCCCAGCGACGCCGCCAGCTCGGCGACCCCCCGGTGGGCGGCCTCGGCGTCGTCGCCGAGTTCGGCCATCGTTCCCAGCACGGCGACGCGCCGCTGTGCGTCGAGCCGGGCGAGCGCCCGCAGCGCGGCGGCCATCGACGTCGGGTTGGCGTTGTAGGCGTCGTTGATGATGGTGATTCCCGACGCGGTGTGGGCGAGTTCCATGCGCAGGCCGGACAGCTCGGCGTCCAGGAGGCCCGCGACGATCCCGTCGAGTCCAACGCCAACGCCGCCGCCCGCCGCCGCGGCGGCGAGCGCGTTGCCGACCTGGTGCTCGCCGCGCGCGCCCAGTCGGACCGCGGCGCTACCCCACGGCGAATGCAGGGTGAAGGAGGCGCGCAGCTCCTCGTCGAGGGTGACGTCGGTGGCGGTCAGATCGGCCGGCGCCCGGGCGGCGCTGTAGGTCAGCACGCGGGCCGATGTGCGCGAGGCCATCGCGGCGACATTCGGGTCGTCGGCGTTGAGCACGGCGATCCCGTCGGCCGGCAGGGATTCGACCAACTCGCCCTTCGTCTGCGCGATCGCCTCGATCGACCCGAAGTTCTCCAGGTGTACCCCCTCGACGCGGGTCAGGACGCCGACCGTCGGGGAGGCGATCTCGCACAGCGTCGCGATGTGGCCGATGCCGCGCGCGCCCATCTCCAGCACCGCGGCCTGCGTGCCGTCTTCGGCACCGAGCAGCGTCAACGGCAGCCCCAGCTCGTTGTTGAACGACTTCGCGCTCGCGACCGTGCGGTAGGTCGTCGCCAGGACGCCGGCGAGTAGGTCTTTCGTCGACGTCTTGCCGACCGAGCCGGTCACGCCGATCACCTTCGAGCCGATTCGTCCGCGCGCTGCCCGGCCGAGGGCGCGCAGGGCGAGCGCGGTGTCGTCGACGCGGATGGCGGCGACTCCCGCGGGCGGCGCGGTGTCGTCGCGACTGGTCAGATACGCCGGGGCGCCGGCGGCCAGCGCTTGTGGGAGGAAGTCGTGGCCGTCGCGCTCGGCGACGATCGGTACGAACAGTTCGCCCGCGGCCAAAGTACGCGAGTCGATGCTCGCGCCGTCGATGACGACGTCGGCGCCGATCGGCGTCCCGCCGGTGGCCGAGGCGATTTCTGCGGTGGTGAATTGCACGCGTCAACGGTACAGCGGGCGGCCGTGCGGATTCCCCGTCGCCGTCGACGATGGGCCCCCGTATGGTTACACCCATGCCCGACGCCGCCCCTGCGAAGCTGCGCCTCGTCGTCCTCTTCGGCGGAGCCTCCGCCGAGCACGACATCTCCTGCATCACCGCCGCCCACGTCCTGACCGCCGCCGACCTCTCGCGCTACGAACTGGTCCCCATCGGCATCACGCGCAACGGGACGTGGGTGCGGCCGACCGCCGCCGTCGCCGCGTTGGCCGTCGGCGAACCGCTGGGCAACGCGCTCGCTCCCGACGGGCCGACGGTCGAACCGTTGGCCGAACTGCGCGGCGACGGGCACGCCACCACGGTCGTCCTGCCGCTGCTGCACGGGCCGCACGGGGAGGACGGGACCATCCAGGGGATGCTCGAACTGTTCGGCATGCCCTATGTCGGGTCCGGGGTGCTCGGCTCGGCGGTGTGTATGGACAAGGCGATGGCCAAGGATGTCGCCGCCTACCGCGACATCCCGCAGTGCCACTGGATCGAGCACCGCGACGGGGTCGACGACGAGCAGCAGACCATCGCCGACGCCGTCGAGAAGCTCGGCCTGCCGGTCTTCGTGAAACCCGCGAACATGGGGTCGTCGGTCGGGATCACCAAGGCCCACGACGAGGCCGAACTCGCCGTCGCGCTGAAGACCGCCCTCGCCTACGACGACGTGCTGGTCATCGAGGAGGGCGTCACCGCCCGTGAGATCGAGGTCGCGGTGCTGGGCAATTCGTCGCCGGAGGCATCGCTGCCCGGCGAGGTGCTGCCCGGCTCGGAGTTCTACGACTACGAAGACAAATACGTCACCGGCGCCGCGAAGCTGCAGATCCCGGCGGAGCTGCCGCCGAGTGTCGTCGACGAGGTCCGCGAACTCGCGGTGCGCTGTTACCGCGCGCTGCGGTGCCAGGGCCTGGCCCGCGTCGACTTCTTCTACGAGGAGACCTACCGCGACGGACCCGGGCGCGGCTGGCTGCTCAACGAGATCAACACCATTCCCGGCTTCACCCCGGCGTCGATGTACCCGAAGATGTGGGAGGCCACCGGGCTCTCCTACTCCGCCCTCATCGACCGCCTTGTCGACCTCGCTCTGGAGGTCCACACCCGACGCTCGGGTTTCTCGACGGTGCGCTAGCCCGGCCCCCTACGCCGAACGTCGGGTCGAGACCTGGGCACCCCGACCCCGCCGAGTGGGCACCCCAACCCCGCCGAGTGGGCACCCCAACAGCGTCGAGTGGGCACTCGATCCATTCACGGCCGCCAGTTGGCGACGCGACCGGCCTCGTTGGCGAGGAGTCGGTCCGGCAGCAGCGGCATGACTCGGTGCGCCAATCCGACGAACCGATTGGTCGGCATCATCACCGTCGTGGCGCGCCGTGCCAGCCAGCCCACCGTCGCCCATCGTCGCCGACGGGCCGCCGCGAAACCGGCACCGTCGAATCCACCCGACGACGAGCAGTGCGCGGCCAACACGACGGCGTCCTCCACGGCGAGGCCGGCGCCCTGCCCGAGGTGGGGGCGCATCGCATGCGCCGCGTCGCCGATCAACACCGTGCGCCCCATGACCGGATTGCGCACCGGGTCGAGGTCGGTGAGGTCGTGGGTGATCATCACCTCCGCCTTTGCCAACGACGCGGGCACCGGCGCCGCCCAATCGTCGAAATAGGCCAGCCCCTCGTCGCGCGCCCTCCCCCGCGATGCGGCGAACACGTAGGTCGTGTCATCGGGCAGCGGGAGGATGCCGCATTCACCGGCCGGTCCCCACACGGTGAGCGCTTCATGCGTCCCGGCGATGACCGTGCGCCACGTCCGGATCCCGCAATCGCGCTCGCCTCCGGCGTCCGGCCACCAACGCAGGCGCGTCGCGCTGTGCACCCCGTCGGCCGCGACGACCAGGTCGTAGTGGCATTCGGTCCCGTCGGCGTCGACGATTCCGCTCCCCGCGTCGAGCACTGTGGCCGACGTCGAGGTGCGCACGACATCCGCCGGCAGCGCGGCCAATAGCGCCGCGTTGAGGTCGCGACGGTGGAGCGCGACGATCTCGCCGGGTGCGCTGGTCTGTCGCATGAGCTGGCGGCCGGTGCTCTCCAGGATGCGCACGCTGGTCAGATCGCGGCTCGCGGAACGGACGGCATCCCCCACGCCCACCGCGTCGAGGGCCGCCAACCCGTTGGCCCACAGGGTGATCCCGGCACCGACGGCGACGTTTTCCGTCTCCTCGAAGACGACGACCTCCCAGCCCCGTCGTCGCAGCGCGATCGCCGTCGTCAGACCCCCGATTCCGCCGCCGATGACGGCCGCACGCGGGCGCGAGGAACCGGACATTGCTCCGATTGTGTCATCACCCCGCGACGCTCGGCGCTAGCATCGGCCTCGTGAGTGCCGCAGAGCAAACCCCCCGGATCGCGCTTCGCGTCGGCGTCTATTCACCCAACGCGCGGACCCGGGCCCAGGTCGTGACAGCGATCGGCACGACGCTGCACCCCGACCTCCCCGAACTCGCGTTCACCGAACTCGCCACCGCCCCCGCCGTGCTGTCCAAGCTCGACGAGAAGCAGATCGACTTGCTGATTCTCGACGGAGAGGCCACCCCCGTCGGCGGAATGGGATTGGCCAAGCAGATCCGCGACGAGTACGACCCGTGCCCGCCGCTGCTCGTCCTCATCGCCCGCACGGCCGATCGCTGGCTGGCCGACTGGTCGCGCGCCGACGCCACCGCCAGCCTCCCGGTGGACCCGGTCGAACTCGGCTCGGTGATGTCGACGCTCATCCGCGCCAACGCCTGACTGCCCACTCGGCGGGGTTCGGGTGCCCACTCGGCGGGGTTGAGGTGCCCAGTCGACGGGGTTGAGGTGCCCACACGACGGGGAAGCGGGCAAAACGGCGCGGCCGACGTCGGGAAAACGGAACAAGCGTCCCGTCGGGCGTGAAAAGCCACGCGCGCTGTCCGACCCCGTGAGTAGGGTGAGAGACAGATCACACAGCCTCTCCCCTAGCGGAGGTGATAGTCAATGAACGCCTACCTACCGATCCTGGTACTCGGCGCCATCGCGGCCGCATTCGCCGTCGTCTCGGTTGGAATCGCGTCCTTCGTCGGGCCCCGCCGGGCCAACCGGAGCAAGCTCGACGCCTACGAGTGCGGCATCGAAGCCCTGCCGCAAGACCGTGCGGTGCAACGGATTCCGGTGAAGTACTACCTCACCGCGATGCTGTTCATCATCTTCGACATCGAGATCGTGTTCCTCTACCCGTGGGCGGTCGCGTTCGACTCGCTCGGCTGGTTCGGGCTCATCGCGATGGCCCTGTTCGTCGTCAACGTGTCGGTCGCCTACGCCTACGAATGGCGTCGCGGCGGACTGAGTTGGGACTGATCGAATTGGGCATCGAGGAACAGGTACCGAGCGGCTTTCTACTGAGCACCGTCGAGGGGCTCGCCGGGTACTTCCGCAAGGGATCGCTGTGGCCCGCGACGTTCGGTCTGGCGTGCTGCGCGATCGAGATGATGGCGACGACCTCCGGCCGTTACGACCTCGCCCGCTTCGGCATGGAGGCGTTCCGTGCCTCGCCGCGCCAAGCCGACCTGATGATCGTCGCGGGCCGCGTCAGCCAGAAGATGGCACCGGTCCTGCGCCAGATCTACGACCAGATGGCCGAGCCCAAATGGGTCCTCGCGATGGGGGTCTGCGCTTCGTCGGGCGGCATGTTCAACAACTACGCGATCGTGCAGGGCGTCGACCACATCGTCCCCGTCGACATCTACCTCCCCGGCTGCCCGCCACGCCCGGAAATGCTGCTCAACGCGATCCTCAAACTGCACGAGAAGATCCAGGAGACGCCGCTGGGCGTCAACCGGGCCGAGGCCATCGCCGCGGCCGAGCAGGCCGCCTTGGCGTCGCGCCCGACGATCGAACTCAAGGGGCTGCTCCGATGAGCGGGAACAGCAGCGTGCAGCGCGGCCAGTCGGAGAACCCCGAGCAGATCGGCACCCGCGCCGGACTCTTCGGCGCACAGGGCAGCGGCGACACCTCCGGCTACGGGCGCCTGACGCGGGCGGTCGAGCTGGGCGGCACCACCGTCGGGCCGTTCGGCGGCTACTTCGACGAGCTGCTGGACACGCTGCGCACCGCGTTGGCCGCCCACGACGTCAACCCGGATGCGGCCATCGAGAAGGTCCACGTCCACGTCGGCGAACTCACGATCTTCGTGGCGCGCGACTACTTGCCCATCGTGGCCGGAGTGCTGCGCGACGAGCCGGCGCTGCGCTTCGAGCTGTGCCGCGGCGTCTCCGGCGTGCACTACCCCGACGACGCCGGGCGCGAGCTACACGCCGTGTACCCGCTGCAGTCGATCACCCACAACCGCGTCGTCCGCCTCGAGGTGTGTGCCCCCGACGCCGATCCGCACATCCCCAGCCTCTGCCGCGTCTACCCCACCAACGACTGGCACGAGCGCGAGACCTACGACTTCTTCGGCATCGTCTTCGACGGCCATCACGCGCTGACCCGCATCGAGATGCCGGACGACTGGGAGGGCCACCCGCAGCGCAAGGACTACCCGCTCGGCGGCGTCCCCGTCGAATACAAGGGGACGACGGTGCAGCCGCCCGACCGCCGGAGGTCCTACCAATGACCCACACCGTCGGAGTGACCGGCCGCGACTGGGACGAGGTCGTCGCGGCGGTCCGCGAGCGCGCCGCTGCCGAACCGGGCGAGGAGCGGATCGTCGTCAACATGGGTCCGCAGCACCCGTCGACGCACGGCGTCCTGCGCCTGATCCTCGAGATCGACGGCGAGACCGTCACCGAGGCCCGCTGTGGTATCGGCTACCTGCACACCGGCATCGAGAAGAACCTCGAATACCGCACCTGGACCCAAGGCGTCACCTTCGTGACCCGGATGGACTACCTCGCCCCCTTCCACAACGAGACCGCCTACTGCCTGGGCGTGGAGCGCCTGCTCGGCATCACCGACGAGATCCCCGAGCGCGCCACCGTGATCCGCGTCCTGCTGATGGAACTCAACCGCATCAGCAGCCACCTGGTCGCATTGGCCACCGGCGGACTCGAACTCGGCGCGATGTCGCCGATGTTCCTCGGCTTCGCCGCCCGCGAAACCATCCTCGACGTCTTCGAGGCGATCACCGGGCTGCGCATGAACCACGCCTATATCCGCCCCGGCGGGGTCGCGCAGGATCTGCCCGACGGCGCGCTCGACGCGGTCAACGCCGCCCTCGACGCGCTACCCGGCCAAATCGGCGAGGTCGAGGCGCTGCTCACCGACAACTACATCTGGAAGGCACGCACCCAGGGCGTCGGATTCCTCGACCTGACCGGCTGCATGGCCCTCGGCATCACCGGCCCCTGCCTGCGCTCGACCGGGCTCCCGCACGACCTGCGCCGGTCGGCACCCTACTGCGGCTACGAGGACTACGAGTTCGACGTGCCGGTGGTCGACACCTGCGACTCCTACGGCCGCTACCTGGTCCGGATCGCCGAGATGCACGAGTCCCTGAAGATCGCGCGGCAGTGCGTGCAGCGGCTGGCGCAGCCGGGCCCGGTCATGGTGGACGACGGCAAGCTGGGCTGGCCCGCCGACCTGCAGCTGGGCCCAGACGGATTGGGCAACTCCCCGGAGCACATCGCACACATCATGGGCCAGTCGATGGAGTCGTTGATCCACCACTTCAAGCTGGTCACCGAGGGTTTCCGCGTCCCACCCGGCCAGTGCTACACGGCGATCGAATCGCCGCGCGGCGAGCTGGGTGTCCACATCGTGTCCGACGGCGGCACGCGTCCGTACCGGGTCCACTTCCGCGACCCGTCGTTCACCAATCTGCAGGCGGTCGCGGCGATGTGCGAGGGCGGCATGGTCGCCGACGTCATCACCGCCGTCGCCAGCATCGACCCGGTGATGGGAGGGGTGGACCGATGACCACCGAACTCGACCCGACGACCGTGGCCGCGATGCCGGTCCCGATCGAACTCGGCATGCCGGGGCACGACGGGACACCGCACCCGCGCATCACTTTCGACGGCCCCGCCGACTATCCCGGGCACGTCACCGAAGCACTGGCCGCGGACGCGGCACCGATCATCGCGCGCTATCCGCAGTCCCGCTCGGCCCTGCTCCCGCTGTTGCACCTGGTGCAGTCCCACGACGGCTATCTCACCAAGGCGGGGATCGGATTCTGCGCCGACCAGCTGGGCATGACCCGCGCGCAGGTGGCCGCCGTCGCCACCTTCTACTCGATGTACCGCCTCTCGCCGACCGGCGACTACCTCGTCGGCGTGTGTACCAACACCACGTGCGCGGTGATGGGCGGCGACGAGATCCTCGCAACGCTGTCGGAACACCTCGGCATCGAGCCGGGCGAGACGACAGCCGACGGGCGCATCACGCTGGAACACGTCGAGTGCAACGCGGCCTGCGATTTCGCACCCGTCGTCATGGTCAACTGGGAGTTCTTCGACGACCAGTCGCCGCGCAGCAGCGTCGAACTCGTCGACGACCTGCGTGCCGGCGTCGAAGTCGCCCCCAGCCGCGGCGCGCCCACCCTGTGCTCCTTCCGCAAGGTCTCCCGGCTACTGGCCGGCGCCGATACCCCGACCGCCCCCGATCCCGACGACGTCACCCCCCTGCAGCTCGGCGAGCGCACCGCCGAAGCCGCGAAAACCCCTGTGCTGAGCCGGTATTGGGACCATCCGAGATCATGGTTGCTGGAGTCCTACCGCGCCGCCAACGGCTACCACGGACTACGAGAGGCGCTGAGCCTGACACCCGACGAGGTCATCGAGATCGTCAAGTCGTCGGGGTTGCGCGGCCGTGGCGGGGCCGGGTTCCCCGTCGGCACGAAGTGGTCGTTTATCCCGCAGCCCGCACCCGGCGAACCCGGCTACGGCAAGCCGCACTACCTCGTCGTCAACGCCGACGAATCCGAGCCGGGCACCTGCAAGGACATGCCGCTGCTGCTCGCCTCCCCGCACACGTTGGTCGAGGGCATGATCATCGCGAGCTACGCGATCCGCGCCAGCCACGCCTTCATCTACGTGCGCGGCGAGGTCGCGTCGGTCATCGCGCGACTGCGCGACGCGGTCGCGGAGGCCTACGACGCCGGGCTGCTGGGGCGCGACATCCTCGGCTCCGGGTACGACCTCGACATCGTCGTCCACGCCGGTGCCGGTGCCTACATCTGCGGCGAGGAGACGGCGCTGCTCGACTCCCTCGAAGGCCGCCGCGGCCAGCCGCGCCTGCGCCCGCCCTTCCCCGCGGTCGCCGGGTTGTACGCGAGCCCGACTGTGGTCAACAACGTCGAATCCATCGCCAGCGTCCCGGCGATCCTGCGCAACAGCGCCGACTGGTTCCGCCTGTTCGGCACCGAGAAGTCACCCGGTTTCACGCTGTACTCGCTCTCCGGCCACGTCGCGAACCCCGGCCAATACGAGGCGCCGCTGGGCATCACCCTGCGCGAACTCCTCGAGCTGGCCGGCGGCATGCGCGAGGGCCACGAGCTGAAGTTCTGGACACCGGGCGGGTCGTCGACGCCGATCTTCACCGCCGACCACCTCGACGTCCCGCTGGATTACGAGGGAGTCGCCGAGGCCGGGTCGATGCTCGGCACCAAGGCGCTGCAACTCTTCGACGAGACGACGTGCGTCGTGCGCGCGGTGCTCCGGTGGAGCGAGTTCTACAAACACGAGTCCTGCGGCAAATGCACCCCGTGCCGCGAGGGCACCTACTGGCTGGTGGAGCTGATGGCACGCCTCGAAGCCGGGCAGGGCCGCCCCGGCGACATCGAAAAGCTGCTCGACGTCACCGACAGCATCGTCGGGAAGGCGTTCTGCGCCCTCGGTGACGCCGCCGGCGCACCCATCACGTCGTCGCTGAAGCTGTTCCGCGACGAGTACCTCGAGCACGCCCGTCTCGGGCACTGCCCGTTCGACCCGGCGAAGGCCACTCGGTGGTCGGGAGGCACGCGATGACCACCTGGCCAGTCTCGTCACGAGGTCTCGATACAAATTCTCGGCTAGCGCCTCGAATTCACTCGACCACCATCGATCCATCGGTGGTCGAGTGCCGGCGAGGCGCTAGCCGAGCCGGTGTATCGAGACCGGTGTATCGAGACCCCACCGACGGGGGTGCGCGATGACCACCGTCGAGACGAACCTCGTGACCGTGACCATCGACGGCCAGTCGGTCACGGTGCCCAAGGGCACGCTGGTGATCCGGGCCGCGGAGATGATCGGGATCGAGATCCCCCGGTTCTGCGACCACCCGCTGCTGGACCCGGTCGGCGCCTGCCGCCAATGCCTCGTCGAGATCGAGGGACAGCGCAAACCGATGGCCTCGTGTACCACCATCGTCGCCGACGACATGGTGATCCACACCCAGGCCACCTCCGAGCAGGCCGCCCGCGCCCAGCACGGCGTCATGGAACTGCTGCTCATCAACCACCCGCTGGACTGCCCCACCTGCGACAAGGGCGGCGAGTGCCCGCTGCAGAACCAGGCGATGACCGCCGCCAGCCCGGACACGCGGTTCGACGGGGAGAAGCGCCGCTACACCAAGCCGGTCGCGCTCTCGGCCGAAGTGCTGCTGAACCGCGAGCGCTGCGTATTGTGCGCCCGCTGCACCCGGTTCTCCGAGGAGATCGCCGGCGACCCGCTGATCGACCTCGCCGACCGCGGCGCGCTACAGCAGGTCAGCGCCTACGAAGACGAGCCCTTCGACTCCTACTTCTCCGGCAACACCGTCCAGATCTGCCCGGTCGGCGCGCTGACCAACACCACCTACCGGTTCCGCGCCCGCCCCTTCGACCTGGCGTCGACGCCGAGCGTCTGCGAACACTGCGCCGGTGGCTGTGCCCAGCGCACCGACGAGCGGCGCGGCAAGGTCCTGCGCCGCCTCGCCGGCGACGATCCGGCGGTCAACGAGGAGTGGAACTGCGACAAGGGCCGGTGGGCCTTCGCCTACGCGACACAGCCGGACCGGCTGACCACCCCGCTGGTACGCGACGATTCCGGCGAGCTGAGGCCCGCGTCGTGGCCGCATGCGCTCGCGGTCGCCGCCGCCGGCCTGGTCGACGCCCGCGCCGCCGTGCTGGTGGGTGGACGGGCCACCGTCGAGGATGCCTTCGCCTACAGCCGATTCGCGCGAATGGTGTTGGGTACCAACGACATCGACTTCCGGGCGCGCGCCTGCAGCGACGAGGAGACCGCCTTCCTCGCGCATCAAGTCGCCGGAGCGGGAATGCCGGTGGCGTACGCGGACTTGGAGAGCGCGCCCGTCGTCGTGCTGGCCGGATTCGAGCCGGAGGAAGAGTCGCCGATGATCTTCCTGCGGCTGCGCAAGGCGGTGCGGGCCGGAACGACGCGGGTGCACTCGATCGCGGCGTGGAGTTCGCGCGGCCTGACCAAGCTCGCCGGGACCCGCATCGAATGTCTGCCTGGCGGCGAGGCCGCCGCGCTGGCGGACCCGCAGACCCAGGCCCTGCTTTCCGAGCCGGGGGCGGTCCTGCTCGTCGGCGAACGACTGGCCCTGAGTCCGGGGGCGCTGACCGTCGCGGCCACCGTCGCCGAGCACACCGGCGCCCGGTTGGGCTGGGTGCCGCGGCGAGCCGGGGAGCGCGGCGCGGCCGACGTCGGTGCGCTGCCCAACCTGCTACCCGGCGGGCGGCCGGTCGCCGACGCGCAGGCCCGCGACGAGATCGCGGCCCGGTGGGGAGCCGAGATCCCCGCCGAACCCGGCCGCGCGACGCCGGCGATCCTCGACGCGCTGGCCCGCCACCACCTCGACGCGGTGGTCGTCGGCGGCGTCGAACTCGACGATCTACCCGACGTGCCGACCGCCCGCGCGGCGCTGTCGGGGGCCCGCTTCGTCGTCAGCCTGGAGCAACGTGCCAGCGCCGTCACCGAATACGCCGACGTGGTGTTCCCCGTCGCGACGGCGGCGGAGAAGTCCGGCACCTTCGTCGACTGGGAGGGGCGGCCCCGCGCCTTCGGTCCGTCGGTCGACTCCGGCGGAATGATGGCCGACCACCGGGTGCTCAGCGCATTGGCCGACGAGGCGGGCACTGCGCTGGACTGCGACACCGCCGAGGCGATCCACGCCCAGTTGCAGGCCATGGGCGCATGGGCGGGGCACCGCGCCGACCTTCCGCCCGCCCCGAGCCCTGCCCCGATCGTCCCGACCAGCGGGCACGCGCTGCTCGCGAGTTGGCGCCTGCTGCTGGATTGCGGGCGCATGCAGGACGGCGAGCCGAACCTCGCCGCGACCGCTCATGCGCCGGTGGTCCGCTGCTCGGCGGCCACCGCCACCCAGGTCGGCGTCGTCGACGGCCAACCACTCGTCGTCACCGGCAAGACCGGGTCGATCACCCTGCCGCTCGTCGTCACCGACATGCCCGACGGAACGGTGTGGCTGCCGCTGAACTCTCCCGGCTCGCAGGTGTACCCGCAGTTGGGGACACTGCCCGGCGATGTCGTCGCCCTATCTGGCGAGGAGGCGCGGCCATGACCGGATTCCCGAACCTCCACTCCTTCGGCCACGACCCGTGGTGGCTGGTGGTCGCCAAGGCGGTGGCCATCTTCGTGTTCCTCGTCCTCACCGTGCTGGTCGCCATCCTGGCCGAGCGCAAGATCATGGCCCGCATGCAGCGCCGCCTCGGCCCGAACCGGGTCGGCTGGCACGGCATCCTGCAGAGCCTCGCCGACGGGGTGAAGCTCGCCCTGAAAGAGGGGTTGACCCCGGCTGGGGTCGACAAGCCGATCTACCTGCTCGCCCCCGTCATCGCGACCATCCCCGCGTTCACCGCCTTCGCCGTGATCCCCTTCGGCCCGATGGTGTCGGTCTTCGGCACCCACACGCCGCTGCAGCTCACCGACCTGCCGGTCGCGGTGCTGTTCATCCTCGCCATCACCTCGGTCGGCGTCTACGGCATCGTGCTGGCCGGCTGGTCGTCGGGCAGCACCTATCCGCTGCTCGGCGGGCTGCGCTCCACCGCGCAGGTCATCTCCTACGAAATCGCGATGGGCCTGTGCTTCGCCGCGGTCTTCCTGCTGTCGAAGACGATGTCGACGTCGGAGATCGTCTCAAGCCAGCACCGCCACTGGTTCATCCTCTTGCTGCTGCCGTCCTTCCTCATCTACGCGGTGTCGATGGTCGGCGAGACCAACCGCGCCCCCTTCGACCTCCCCGAGGCCGAGGGCGAACTCGTCGGCGGATTCCACACCGAATACTCGTCGCTGAAGTTCGCGATGTTCATGCTCGCCGAGTACGTGAACATGACCACCGTCGCGGCGCTGGCCACGACCCTGTTCCTCGGCGGCTGGATGGCGCCGTGGCCGCTGAGCCTCATCCCCGGCGTGAACTCGGGCTGGTTGCCGGTGCTGTGGTTCGTCCTCAAGGTGTGGGTCTTCCTATTCGTGTTCATCTGGCTGCGCACCGTGCTCCCGCGGCTGCGCTACGACCAGTTCATGGGGTTGGGCTGGCGCGTGCTGATTCCCGCCTCGCTGACCTGGGTGATGGTCGTCGCGCTGATCCGGGCGGCGACGATGAACTCCTCCGACGCCCAGCGCGCGTGGATCCTCGCCGGGACGGGCCTGGTGGCGGGCGTCGCCCTCGTCGCCGGCGTCGCGCGGGCCATGCGCGTCCCCGACGAGATCGCCGGACCCCCGTCGCCGACTACCACCGCACTCACCGCGGCCTTCCCCACACCGCCGCTGCCCGCCGCCAAGGAGGTCACCCATGCCTGACTTCGGCAAACCGATCGCCGGCTTCGGTGTCATGCTCGGCGGGATGCTCCGCGAGCCCATCACCCGGCAATACCCGGAGGAGAAGGCCCCCGTCGCACCGCGCTATCACGGTCGCCACCAACTCAACCGCTACGACGACGGGTTGGAGAAGTGCATCGGCTGCGAACTCTGCGCATGGGCCTGCCCCGCGGACGCGATCTTCGTCGAGGGCGCGCCCAACAACGACGAGGAGCGATATTCGCCGGCCGAGCGCTACGGCCGGGTCTACCAGATCAACTACCTGCGCTGCATCGGCTGCGGACTGTGTATCGAGGCCTGCCCGACCCGTGCGCTGACCATGACCAACGAGTTCGAGCTCGCCGACGACAACCGCGCCGACCTGATCTATGAGAAGGACCGCCTTCTCGCACCGCCGCCGCCCGGCGCGGAGCCGACGCCGCAACGCAAGCCGGCGCGGGCCGTCGACTACTACCTCGGGCGGGCCGGCAGCGGAGATCAGACCGGGGGCAGCCAGGCGGAGGAGTCCGCGGAGACCCAACGATGACCGCGGCCTTGGGTGCGGCGAGCGTGAGCCTCGCCGCAGAACTGACCCGCACCTCCACCGGCGAAGCCGTGCAGTTCTGGGTGCTGGCGGTCGTCGTGGTGCTCGGCGCCCTGGGGGTGGTGTTCTCGCCCAAAGCCGTCTACTCGGCCCTGTTCCTGGCGATGACCATGCTGATCCTCGCCGTCTTCTACATCGCGCAGGGAGCCTTGTTCCTCGGCGTCGTGCAGATCGTCGTCTATACCGGCGCGGTGATGATGCTGTTCCTGTTCGTGCTGATGCTGATCGGCGTCGACTCGGCCGATTCGCTGACCGAGGCCATCCGCGGGCAGCGCTATGCCGCGGTCGGCCTCGGACTCGGATTCGGCGTGCTGTTGATCGCCGGCATCGCCCACGCGACGCTCGCCGTCTTCGTCGGATTCGACACCGCGACCGGCGGCAACGAGGCCATCGTCAAACTCGCGCAGCTGATCTTCAACCAGTACCTGTGGGCATTCGAGCTGACCGGGGCCCTGCTGATCACCGCGACGCTCGGCGCGATGGTGCTGGCCCACCGCCCCCGGATCACCAAGAAGCTCACCCAGCGGGATCTGTCCGTGGCCCGGTTCCGCCCGGACTCGCCGGTGCCGCCGACGCCGCTGCCCGCATCCGGGGTCTTCGCCCGCCACAACGCCGTCGACGTGCCCGCGCGCCTGCCGGACGGCTCGCCGTCGGAGCTGTCGGTGAACAAGTCGCTGGGCGGGCGCCGCGCCGTGGAGGCGCAGGACATCATCGTCGAGGACACGGCCATTACGAGCGAGAGTGAGGACCGGTGAATCCCGCGAACTATCTCTACGTCGCCGCGCTGCTGTTCACCATCGGCGCCGCGGGCGTGCTGCTGCGGCGCAATGCGATCGTCGTCTTCATGTCGGTCGAGTTGATGCTGAACGCGGCGAACCTCGCGTTCGTGACCTTCGCCCGGATGCACGGCACCCTCGACGGCCAGGTCATCGCCTTCTTCACCATGGTCGTCGCGGCCGCCGAGGTCGTCGTCGGGTTGGCGATCATCATGACCATCTACCGGACCAGGCGCTCGGCGTCGGTCGACGACGCGAATCTGCTGAGCCGGTGATCGCATGAGTGACACCTCCATCGCGATGATCGGCGTCATCCCGGCCCTCCCGGCCGCAGGTGCGGCGATCACCCTGCTGGCCGGGCGACGCAGCGACCGGTGGGGCCACCTGTTGGCGACGGCGGCGGTCGGCGCCTCCTTCGTGCTGACCGCCCTGCTGTGGTGGCGGATGCTGCGACGCGCCGACGAGGACCGCCCGATCACGTCGACCCTGTACTCCTGGATCCCGGTCGACCGGCTGCAGGTCGACATCGCATTGAAACTCGACCAACTCTCGATCTGCTTCGCGCTGCTGATCACCGGCGTCGGGTTCCTCATCCACGTGTATTCGATCGGATACATGTCCCACGATCCCGACCGCCGCCGGTTCTTCTGCTACCTCAACCTGTTCGTCGCGGCGATGCTGCTGTTGGTGCTGGCCGACAACTATGTCCTGATGTACGCCGGTTGGGAGGGCGTAGGCCTCGCGTCCTACCTGTTGATCGGCTTCTGGCAGGACCGGCCGTCGGCGGCGACCGCGGCGAAGAAGGCCTTCGTCGTCAACCGCGTCGGCGACATGGGCTTCGTCGTCGCGCTGATGATCATGTTCACCCAGTTCCACGGTTTCCGCGTCGACGACGTCGTCGCGAAGGCCGCGGCTGCGCCGGAGTCGACGCTGACGCCGCTCGGGCTGATGTTGCTGCTGGCGGCCTGCGCGAAATCGGCACAGGTGCCGTTGCAGTCCTGGCTCGGCGACGCGATGGAGGGCCCGACGCCGGTGTCGGCGCTCATCCACGCGGCGACGATGGTGACGGCCGGTGTGTACCTCATCGTGCGGTCGGGCCCGGTGTTCGACCACGCCCACACCGCGCAGACGGTGGTGCTGATCATCGGGGCGGTGACGCTGCTGTTCGGCGCGATCATCGGCTGCGCGAAGGACGACATCAAGAAGGCGCTCGCCGCGTCGACGATGAGTCAGATCGGGTACATGTTCCTCGCCGCCGGGTTGGGCCCGGCCGGATACGTCTTCGCCATCGCCCATCTGTTGGCGCACGGCTTCTTCAAGGCCGGACTGTTCCTCGGGTCCGGCGCGGTGATGCATGCGATGGACGACGAGACCGACATGCGCCGCTACGGCGGGCTGCGCAAACACCTGCCGATCACCTTCGTCACCTTCGGCCTCGCCTACCTGGCGATCATCGGTATCCCGCCGCTGGCCGGCTTCTTCACCAAGGACCACATCATCGAGGCGGCGTTCGGCGCCGGCGGCATCCGCGGCCCGGTGCTCGGTATCGCGACGGTGGTCGGGGCCGGGCTCACCGCCTTCTATATGACCCGCGTCATGCTGCTGACCTTCTTCGGCGAGCCCCGGTGGTCGAAGGATGCGCACCCGCACGAGGCCCCCCTCTCCATGACCGTGCCGATGATCGTGTTGGCCGTCGGCTCGGTCGCCTCGGGCGCCCTCCTCGTCTTCGGCGGGCATTTCGCCGCCTGGCTGACCCCCATCACCGGCTCGGCGCATCACGAACTCCCGGTACCTGCATGGCTGCTCAGCCTCGGCGTACTCGCCGTCGTGGCGCTCGGCATCGCCATCGCCTGGCGCGCCTACCGGGGCACGGTGCCCCGCACCGCGCCGTCCGGATCGCCGCTGACCCGGGCGGCCCGCGCCGACCTGTACGGCGATCGCTTCAACGAGAAGGTGCTGATGGTGCCCGGTCAGCAGCTGACCGCGGCGCTGCGGGTCGTCGAGGACCGCGGGTTCGGCGGGGCCGAACGCGGGTTGGCCCTCGGCGTCGACGGCGGTTCGCAGCTGCTGCGGCAGGCGCAGAACGGTTACGTCCGGTCCTACGCGCTGGGCGTCCTGTCCGGCGCGGTCATCCTGATCGGCATCGTCCTGGCGGTGGCACTGTGAACGCGGTTCCGTGGCTGAGCGCGCTGTGGCTGATCCCCACACTCGGCGCGATCGGCGTCGCCCTACTCCCCGGCGGCCGCGGTGCGCGGATCCCCCAGATCATCGGCATGGCCGTCGCGCTGATCGTGCTGGGCTGGTCGATCGCGATCGCCGTCGAGTACGAGGCGTCGGGCAACACGAGATTCGAACTCACCGAGTCGCACCGGTGGATCCCGGCGATCGGCGCGCGCTACGAACTCGGCCTCGACGGGATCGGATTGGTCCTGGTGCTGCTCACCACCGCCCTCGTTCCGCTGCTGATGGTCGCGGGCTGGCGTCGGGCGGCGGACCTCCCGGACGGCCCCGACGGCGAGCACGGCGCCGACCCCCGGATCTACGTCGCGCTGACGCTGGCGGTGCAGGCCATGGTCCTGCTCAGCTTCGTGGCCACCGACATCCTGCTCTTCTACCTCGTCTTCGAGGCCATGCTCATCCCGATGTACTTCCTCATCGGCGGCTGGGGTCGGCTCGAGAAGTCCCTGCGCGCCCGGGCCGCACTGAAGTTCCTGCTGTACAACCTGTTCGGCGGGCTGGTGATGCTCGCCGGGGTCATCGGCCTCTTCGTCCTCACGTCGCGTGCCAAGCTCGGCGACGACGGTCGCGGCGCCTTCGGGCTGCACGAATTGACCACGGCGATCGCCGACGGCCGGCTCGACGTCGGGGGCGGTGCCGGGAAGGCGATCTGCGGTGCCTTCCTGTTCGCCTTCGCGGTGAAGGCGCCGGTGTGGCCGGTCCACGCGTGGCTGCCCGACTCCGCGGTCGCCGGCACCCCGTCGACGGGTGTCCTGATGATGGCGGTGATGGACAAGGTCGGCACCTTCGCGATGCTGCGCTTCGTCGTCGAGTTGTTCGGCGACACCGCGAAGTCCTTCGCCCCGTGGATGACGCTGCTCGCGGTGATCAGCATCGTCTACGGCCTCGTCCTCGCGATCGCTCAGACCGACATCATGCGGCTGATCGCCTACACCTCGATCTCCCACTTCGGGTTCATCGTGCTCGGCGTCTTCGCGCTCTCCCCCCAATCGCAGGCCGGCGCGACGCTCTACATGCTCAACCACGGCATCTCCACCGCCGCGTTGTTCCTTGTCGCCGGATTCCTGGTCCGCAAACGCGGCAGCAGCGCCATCGCCGACTTCGGCGGCGTGCAGAAGGTCGCGCCGGTGTTGGCCGGGGTGTTCCTCCTCTCCGGTCTCGCCACACTCTCGCTGCCCGGTCTGGCCCCGTTCGTCTCCGAATTCCTCGTGATGATCGGGAGCTTCACTCGCTACCCGGTGGCGGCGGTCGTCGCCACCGTCGCCCTGGTCGGCTCGGCCGTCTACATCCTGTGGACCTACCAGCGCATGATGGGCGGCCCGGCACCGGCCGCGGTCGAGGACGTCACCGACCTCGACGGTCGGGAACGGCTGGTGCTCTTCCCACTCGTCGCCGCCCTGATCATCCTCGGGTTCTGGCCGCGGCCCGCGCTCGACGTGATCACCCCGTCGGTGAACCAGACCCTCGCGTCGGTGTCGGTAGCGCACACCCATCCCGTGAACGTCCCGCAGGGAGGAGTCCGGTGAACCTGGCCCATGCCGCGACGATGGTCGCGCCCAGCATCGACTACCGAGCGCTCTCGCCGATGCTCGTGGTCTTCGGTGCCGCGGTCGTCGCCGTCGTCGTCGAGGCGTTCTTCCCGCGCGCCTGGCGGTCCCGCGCCCAGCTGGTCCTCTCCCTCGTCGGGCTCCTCGGCGCGCTCGGCTGCGTGATCGCGCTCGGACTCGCCCGCGACCCGCGCGGCGGGAGGTCGACGATGAGCGGCGCAGTCATCGTCGACGGCCCCGCATTGCTCACCCAGGGCGCGATCATCGTCGTCGCCCTCCTGACCGTGCTGGTCTGCAGTGAACGCCGACTGGACAACGTGTGGGCCGGGAGCGATGCGGGCGGGCACTCCGACGCCGATCTGGTCGCCGATCCGTTCACCCCGTCCGCCGCGACGGTGCCCGGGTCCGACGGCGAGTTGGCCGCCGGGCGGGCCGGGGAGCTGACCACCGAAGTCTTCGCGCTGACCCTGTTCGCGACCGGCGGCATGATGCTGTTCGGCGCGGCGGGCGACCTGCTGACGATGTTCATCGCCCTCGAGGTCTTCTCCCTGCCGCTGTACGTGCTGTGCGGATTGGCCCGGCGTCGGCGGCTCCTCTCCCAGGAGGCCTCGCTCAAATACTTCCTACTCGGCGCCTTCTCGTCGGCCTTCTTCCTCTTCGGGGCGGCATTCATCTACGGCGCGGCGGGCACGCTGTCGCTGTCGTCGGCCGGGAAGGCCATCGGCGCCGGGAACGTGGCGAGCGGCCCGGGTGTGCACAGCGCCGGCGCCGACTCCACCCTCGCGCTGATCGGGTTGGCCCTGCTGGCGGTCGGGCTGCTGTTCAAGGTCGGCGCGGTGCCGTTCGGCTCGTGGGTGCCCGACGTCTACCAGGGCGCGCCCACCCCGGTGACGGCGTTCATGGCGTCGGCGACGAAACTCGCCGCCTTCGTGGCGCTGACCCGCGTCTTCTACGTGACGTTCCCGTCGCTGGCACACGAATGGCGGCCGGCGCTGTGGGTGGTGGCCATCGCGACGATGGTGGTCGCGACGATCATGGCGGTCAGCCAGGACGACATCAAGCGCATGTTCGCCTACTCGTCGATGGTGCACGCGGGCTTCATCCTGCTCGGTGTGATCGCGCTCAGTGACGCCGGCCTCTCTGCCGTCCTGTTCTACCTCGTCACCTACGCCTTCTCCGCGTTCGGCGGTTTCGCCCTGCTGTCGGTGGTGCGCGACCGGGCCGGGCGCGAGGCCACCGATTTCGACTCGTGGGCGGGGATCGGCCGGAGCCGCCCGCTGGTCGGCGCCCTGTTCGCGCTGTTCCTGCTGGCCTTCGCGGGCATCCCCCTGACGACGGGCTTCGTCGCGAAATTCGTGGTCTTCGCCGCGGCGGGCGCATCCGGCGGCTGGGCGCTGGTGATCGTCGGCATCCTGGCCAGTGCGGTGGCCGCCTACTTCTATCTGCGCGTCGTCGTCGCCATGTTCTGGACCGAGCCGATCGATTCCGACGATCCGACGCGGACCGTCGAGGTCCGCCAACCCAGCATCGCGACGATGCTCCCGATCGCCGTCTGCGCGATCATCACCCTGGGCTTCGGTATCGCCCCGCAGTGGTTGCTCCACCTGGCCGACGCCGCCGTCCCGTTCTTCACCCGCTGACCCCGCCCCAAGCCCGCCGAGCGCCGGGTCGAGTGACCGCGACGAAGGAGCGGTTGTATCGAGACCTGGGCACTTCGCTGGCGATATTCGAAACCACGCATACTGTGGAAGACATGCGCGCAACCGTCCTCCATGCACCCCGTGACATCCGATCCGAAACCCTCCCCGACCCGAAGATCCTCGCGCCCACCGACGCGATCATCGAGACCGCGGCCACCTGCGTCTGCGGCTCGGACCTCTGGCCGTACCGCGGGATCAACGAGTTCGACGAGCCGTGGGCGATCGGCCACGAATACGTCGGCGTCGTGCGGGAGGTCGGCTCCGACGTCACGACGGTCAAGCCCGGCCAATTCGTCATCGGCTCCTTCTTCGCGTCGGACAACACCTGCCCGCACTGCCGCAACGGCTACCAATCCGGCTGCGAGCAGCTCGCTCCCGTCGTCGGTTGTCAGGCCGAGGCCATCCGCATCCCGTTGGCCGACGGGACGCTGGTCGCCACGCCGGACACCCCCTCCGACGACATGCTGCCCGACCTGCTGGCCCTGTCCGACGTGATGGGCACCGGCTGGTACGCGGCGCGTGCCGCCGGAGTCGCCCCCGGCCACACGACGGTGGTCGTCGGCGACGGTGCCGTCGGGCTCTCCGCGGTCCTCGCCGCCAAGGAGCAAGGCGCGCAGCGGATCATCGCGCTCTCGCGCCACCCCGACCGCCAGGCAGTCGCGCGGGCATTCGGCGCCACCGACATCGTCGAGGAGCGCGGCGCCGAGGCCGTCGAGCGCGTGCGCGAGTTGACCGGGGGCGTCGGCGCGGACAGCATTGCCGAATGCGTCGGCACCGACGAGGCGATGACGACCGCGCTGGACTCGGCCCGCCAGGGCGGCGGCGTCGGATTCGTCGGCGTCCCGCACGGGGTGAAGCTCTCGGCGGGCAAGCTGTTTCGCAACCACGTCCGCATCCAGGGCGGCGGCGCTCCGGTGCGCGACTTCCTGCCCGACCTGATCAGCCGCGTCTACGCGGGCGACTTCCACCCCGGCCAGGTCTTCGACCTGCGACTCGCGCTCGCCGACGTCGCGCAGGGATACCAGGCGATGGACGAGCGGCGCGCCATCAAGGCCTTCCTGATCCCGTAACGGGGGAAATGGAAACTCCCCCGCCTACATCGCAGGCGGGGGAGTCTGGCGGTGGCGGGGGGATTTGAACCCCCGGTACGGGGTTACCGCACACAGCATTTCGAGTGCTGCACCTTCGGCCGCTCGGACACGCCACCGCGAAAAACTGTACCGCAGGTCCCCGCCGACACTAAATCGGCAGGTACCCGCGGCACAGGGGGCGACGCCTCGCGTCGCCGCATAGGGCTTGGACTACTTGTCGCCGCCGAGGAACTTGTCCTTGAGCTCGCCGAACTTCTCCTTGGCGCCCTCGACGACCTCGTTCACCTTGTCGTTGTTGGCCAGCTCGCCGAACTTCTCCTTGGCCTGGTCGACGACCTCGCTGACCTTCTCGTTGTTGGCCAGCTCGCCCACCTTCTCCTTGGCAGCGTTGACGGCCTCGTTCACCTTGTCGCTTGCATCAGACATGTGCGGCTCCTTAGTCCTCGGGTATCTCTGACCCGCTAAATGTGCCACGTCGCACCGGCCACGTCCACATTTAGCCCGAATCAAGCCAAATGGTCCCGCTGGCCTGCGAAAAAGCTCTTCAGCAAGGCCGCACATTCGTCGGCCAACACCCCACCGCGAACCTGCGGTCGATGGGTCAGTCGCGGGTCGCGCAACACGTCCCACAACGACCCGACCGCCCCGGTTTTCGGCTCCCAGGCGCCGAACACGACCTTCTCGATCCGGGCCAGTCCGATCGCGCCGGCGCACATGGTGCACGGCTCGACGGTGACCGCCAACGTGCAGCCGCCGAGCCGCCATCCGTCGCCGAACCGCTGCGCCGCCGCGCGCAATGCGATGACCTCGGCATGTGCGCACGGATCCCCGTCGGCCTCGCGACGATTCCCGGCGCGCGCGAGTTCGAAACCTTCCGGATCGACGATCACCGCGCCGATCGGCACGTCGTCGGGACCGGACTCGGCGGCGGCGGCGATGGCCAGCCGGATGAGCTGTTCGTCGTCGTGCAACCGATCGTGCGACGCCCCACCCGACGACCCGACGCGCGCCGACATCGGCGGCCTAGTGCCCCAGGGAGTCGAGGACCTTGCCCAACTCGTCGGCGAATCCGAGTCGCGCGGCGATCATGCCGACCTGCTCGTCGGCATAGAGGTCGGTGTCTCCGACGATGATGCTCATCACCGCATCCGGCAACCCCAGATCAGCGAGGACGGCGAGGTCGCCCTCCTCCCACGGCTCGACGTCGTCGAGTTCGTCCGGGTCGAAATCGGGGATGTCGACGCCCAAGGCGTCAAGGGCGTCCGCGGCGACGTCGTAGTCGATGGCGGCGGTCGCGTCGGAGACCAGCAGGCGCGCCCCACCGGGTGCCGGGCGCAGTACGACGAAGAATTCGTCGTCGACGTCGAGGAGGCCGAAGACGGCCCCGGCGGCCCGCAGGTCGCGGAGTTGGCGCTCGGCATCGGCGAGGTCCGTCAGCGCCGATGCGTCCAGCGCGGTCACCTTCCACGAGGTCTCCTCGCGGACGACGGCCACCGCGAATCCGTCGAGATCGCCGTCGGAGTCACTCGCACTCGCTGCCATGCTGGTCAACCGTAGTCGTACCGGACTCTCTTCCCCAAGTCATCCGCGCAATGTGACACGCTGGAACGGTGACCGATCCTTCTCGCCCACCGATCTGCGTTCTGGGCCTCGGCCTCATCGGCGGTTCGCTGCTGCGCGCGGCGGCGCGAGCGGGGCGCGCGGGCTTCGGCTACAACCGGTCCGCCGAGGGGGCCGCAGCGGCGCGCGCGGCCGGGTTCGACGCGGACACCGATCTCGACGCGGTGTTGCGCCGCGCGGCGGAGGAGTACGCGCTCGTCGTCCTCGCCACCCCGGCGACCACGCTCGACGACCTCCTTCCCGTCGTGGCCCGGCTGGCACCCGAATGCGTTCTGACCGACGTGGTGAGCGTCAAGGAGTCCGTCGCCGACGCGGTGGCACGTCTGCACCCCGGCGCTCGCTACGTCGGCGGCCACCCGATGGCCGGCACGAGCCAATCGGGCTGGGCCGCAACCGATCCCGACCTCTTCGACGGTGCGATGTGGATGGTCACCACCGAAGACGGCACCGATCCCGACGACTGGCTCACCGTCGCCGCCCTCGCCCGTGACTGCGGCGCCCAAGTGGTGCCGGCCGCCAACGACGCCCACGACCGCGCGGTCGCCGCCATCTCACACCTGCCGCACCTGACCGCCGATGCGACGGCGGCCGTCGGCGCCGGGGAGAGCGGGTTGGCCCTGCGTCTGGCGGCGGGCAGCTTCCGGGACGGCACCCGCGTCGCGGGCACGGCACCGGCCTTGCAGCGCGCCATGCTGGAGGCCAACCGCATCGCCCTGCTGAACACGCTGAGCGAGACGATCGACAGGTTGACGGTCGCGCGAGACGAACTGCGCGATCGCGGTTCGGTCGAGATCATCGTCGACGACGGTCATCGTGCCCGGCTTGCCTACGACGTCATGGCGTCGACGCCGGCGCCGCCCATCGTCGACGTGGAGCCCGGCGAGCAGGGGTGGGCCGCCGAGATGCGACGCCAGGCCCATCTCGGTCACACCTGGCAGCGCTGAACGGCCCCGCCCGGCAAACCCCGCACATACGGACATTCCCCGCACCAATCCGGTGCGGGGAATGTCGGAAACTGCAGGGTTTGCCTGACGCGGCCTACGACTCGACCTTCAGCTTCTCGTCGGTGAACAGCAGCACGTAGAGAATGCCGCCGATCAATCCGCCGACCAGCGGTGCGAGCCAGAACATCCACAGCTGACCGGGCGCTCCGTTGCCGTTGAAGAAGGCCACACCGGTCGAGCGAGCCGGGTTGACCGAGGTGTTGCTGATCGGAATCGAGATGAGGTGGATCAGCGTGAGGGTGAAACCGATCGCGATGCCGGCGAATCCGGCGGGCGCGCGCTTGTCGGTGGCGCCGAGGATCACGATCAGGAAGAACGCGGTGAGGATGATCTCCGCGACGAGAACCGCGACCAGCGAGTAGCCACCCGGAGAGTGGTCACCGAATCCGTTGGCCGCCATGTTGCCGGTGGCCGTGAAACCGCTGCGGCCGCCCGCGATGAACCACAGGGCCAGGCCCGCGATCAGGCCGCCGACCACCTGGGCGATCCAGTACGGGATGAGGTCGCGAGCCGGGAGGCGTCCCGCGGCGACCGCGCCGATCGTCACGGCCGGGTTGAAGTGGCCGCCGGAGATGTGGCCGACGGCGTAGACCATGGTCAGCACGGTCAGGCCGAAGGCGAGTGCGACGCCGACGTAGCCGATGCCGATGTTGAACGTCACGTGGCCGTCGGTGTCGCTGGCGATCTGCTTCGCCGCGAAGATCGCGGCCCCACATCCGCCGAACACGAGCCAGAACGTGCCGAATAGCTCGGCAAGCGTTCTGCGAGTGAGAGATTCAGACACTGGGAGTCCTCTCCTGAAGAGTGATTGCAACCATCAGAGTGTGTGCGCCGTCACAGTAACTCGGACCCGGCGGCTCGGCGCCCGAATTCGCGACAAACCGCCCATCGGCACCGGTAGGTTACGAACGGGAGGTCACTCACGATGAACAAGGTTTATGTGATCGGCGTCGGCATGACGAAGTTCGAGAAGCCGGGTCGGCGACAGAACGCAGACGGCAGCGCGTGGGACTACCCGGATATGGCGCTGGAATCGGGCACCAACGCCCTGAACGACGCCGGGATCGACTACGACCAGGTCGAGCAGGCCTACGTCGGATACGTCTACGGCGAGTCGACGTCGGGGCAGCGCGCCGTGTACGGACTCGGGATGACCGGCATCCCCGTCGTCAACGTCAACAACAACTGCTCGACGGGGTCGACCGCCCTGTACCTCGCCGCACAAGCGATCCGCGGCGGATTGGCCGACTGCACCATCGCGCTGGGGTTCGAGAAGATGAAGCCGGGTTCGCTGGCGTCGAGCTACGACGATCGCGCGCAGCCGATGGACAAACACGTCATGGCGATGGCCGGGCTCGCCGAGTTCGCCTTCCCCGTCGCGCCGTGGATGTTCGCCACCGCCGGTCGCGAGCACATGGAGCAGTACGGATCGACTCCCGAGCACTTCGCCAAGATCGGCTACAAGAACCACAAGCACTCGGTGAACAATCCGTACGCGCAGTTCCAGGACGAGTACACGCTCGAGGAGATCGTCGACGCGAAGATGATCTCCGACCCGCTCACCAAGCTGCAGTGCTCGCCCACCTCGGACGGTTCCGGCGCGGCCATCCTCGCGTCGGAACGGTTCGTCGAGGAGCACGACCTCGCCGGGCGCGCCGTCGAAATCGTCGGGCAGACCATGCTCACCGATTTCGGCAACACCTTCGACGGTTCGGCGAAAGCGCTGATCGGCCACCATATGAACGTCGCGGCGGCGCAGCAGGTCTACGACCAGTCGGGACTCGGGCCGGAGGATTTCGGGGTCATCGAGCTGCACGACTGCTTCTCCGCCAACGAGTTACTGCTCTACGAGGCGCTGGGACTCTGCGACGACGGCGAGGCGCCCAAGCTCATCGACAACGGCGACACCACCTACGGCGGCCGATGGGTCGTCAACCCGTCGGGCGGCCTCATCTCCAAAGGGCACCCGCTGGGGGCGACGGGACTCGCGCAGTGCAGCGAGATCACGTGGCAGTTGCGCGGCGATGCCGACAAGCGGCAGGTCGACGGACTGGCCGCCGGGTTGCAGCACAACATCGGGTTGGGTGGGGCGGTCGTGGTGACGGCCTATCAACGCGCCGATCGGTGAGCACCGGGCCGACACCTAGCCGGCGGCCGACCCGTCGCTATCCGTCGTTCGCGAAATGCGCGGCAAGTCGACGATGCCGGTGCCGGAACAATGCGGGTAAGACGCGGTGCAGCAAGGGGCCGGCAAGAACCATGCCGAGCCGGGGACTGAAGGTGATGGTGTCGGTGACGCCGGTCCGGCCGTCGTCGATCGGTTCGAGTCGGCGTTGATGGGTCCAGCGCCGCATGCTGATCATGGTGGACTCCTCGCGGAAGTAGCGCCCCGGCTCGACCTCGGCGATGGACAGGCGATCGAAGTCGTAGGGCAGGACGCCGAAGAGTCGCAGCCACGCGCGACCGATGGGAGGACCGATCTCCAGGGAGTCGATCGTGATGCCCTCGGCCCCGCGCGGCACCGACATCGTCATCCACGGGCGCAGTTCGTCGTTGATCCCCTCCGGGGAGACGACCCGATCCCAGACCGCCGCCATCGGTGCCGGGATCTCGCTGGTCTGGGTGAACGTCCACGTCCGCTTCATACCGCCGAGATTAGCCAATCCTAAGTTGCATCGCGGGCAATAACCGACCTCCGCCGACACGGCCGTTTCCGCACCGCGGGCCGGGTAACGTCGGGCAGGTGTCGATCCGCGACGAGATCAGCTGCCTCGTCGATCACCGTGCGTCGCGCCCGTTCAACCAGACCGAGGTGCGCAGACAGAGGCTGGTCAGCCGCGCATCCTACGGCGCGGCGGCGGTCAGTTTCGGATTCTCCATCGTCGGCGCGATCACCGGCGTTCCCCTGTCGATCACCATCGTGAGCGGTCTCGGCGGACTCTGCTTCACACTCGTCCCGCTGCTCGGCCGCGTCGGTCCGCTCGCCTCGGCGATCTGCTTCGTTCTCGTCGCGACCGCGGTGGTCTGCGGCCTGACGGTGCTCGTCGGGACTTCCGGCGGATTGCTGTTCTACTTCTTCGTCATGGCGGCCGCGACGCCGATGATCGTCGGGACCGAGCGGCTCTCGCTGCCGATCGCGATGGTCGGGATCTGCGTCGCCTCGGTCTGCATCCTGCATTTCACCGTCGCGGCCGATACCGGGCGGGCCCCCGATTGGATGCAGTCGGGCGGGTTCGTCGTGAACGCGGCCGCCGCCGGAGGCCTCGCCGTCTACGTCATGTCGTTGGGTATGAAGCAGATCCAACGGGCCGAGGTGGCGTTGGAGGATCAGTACCAGCGGTCCGAAACCCTGCTCGACAACATCCTTCCGCGCAGCATCTCCGAACGCCTCAAAGACCCCGCGCACGACGAGATCGCCGACACCTACGACGACGCGTCCATCCTGTTCGCCGACATCGTCGGATTCACCGCCATGTCGAGCCACCACTCCCCGTCGACGGTCGTGCACTTCCTCAACGAGTTGTACCTGGCGCTCGACACCCTGACCGATCGGTACGGACTCGAGAAGATCAAGACCACCGGCGACTCTTACATGGTGGTCAGCGGGGTGCCGGTGTCCCGCCCGGACCACCTCGAGGTGCTGGCCCGCTACGCCCTGGAGATGCAGGAAGTGTGTCGACGGATAGCCGGTCCCGACGGCGCGCCCGCGCATCTGCGCGTCGGCCTGGCGTGCGGGCCGGTGGTGGCCGGGGTCGTCGGCTCCACGAAGTTCTTCTTCGACGTCTGGGGCGACGCGGTGAACGTGGCCTCCCGCATGGAGTCGACGGGTGTGGCGGACCGGATCCAGGTGACCGATTCCGTGCGCGACCGGCTGGCCGACCGATTCGTATTCGAGGAACGCGGCGTCGTATCCGTCAAGGGCAAGGGCGACCAGCGCACCTGGTTCCTCCTGTCCGCGCGCGACGGTGGTCGCGTGTCGTAGACGGTGGTCGAGTGCCATATACGGTGGTCGAGTGCCGTAGACGGTGGTCGAGTGCCACAAGACGGTGGTCGAGTGCCGTAGACGGTGGTCGAGTGCCGGCGAGGCGCTAGCCGAGTCGGTGTATCGAGACCGCGCTAGACGCGTTGGTCGAGTGCCGTAGACGGTGGTCGAGTGCCGGCGAGGCGCTAGCCGAGTCGGTGTATCGAGACCGCGCTAGACGCGTTGGTCGAGTGCCGTAGACGGTGGTCGAGTGCCGGCGAGGCGCTAGCCGAGTCGGTGTATCGAGACCGCGCTAGCCGAGAAGGTGTATCGAGACCAGGCGTATCGAGACCACCCGAGCCGAGCCCATCAGGTCAGCGCCGACACCAAGCTGGACGGATCGATCAGCACCTTCGCGTGCTTCTCCGCCTTCCCCAGCACCTCGAACGCGGCTGACGCACCACTGAGGCCGACGGTTCCGGTGACCATCAGCGACGGGTCGATCTTGCCCTTGTCGATGAAATGCAGGGTTTCGGCGAACTCGTCGGGGTTGTAGCCGAAGACGAACTTGAGGTCGACCTCTTTGTTGATCGCCAGTGCCGGGCGGATGGTGTCGGGCTCCATGCAGACGCCCACGACCACGACGCGAGACCGGAGCGGCGCCTGGGAGACGATCGAGTCGATGACCCCGGGAAGGCCGACGCACTCGAACACGACCGGGCCGGTGGGGGTGAGCCCGTTGTCGTCGGCGAAGCGGACGATGTGCCGCCACGGCACACCGGGCACGACCTGCAGTAGGTTCAGCGCCTTGAAGGCCTCGTCGAACAGATCACCGGCCCGGGTGAAGTATTTCCGCTGCGCCTTGACCGCGTTGTACGGCGATTCGACCGCCGGGTCGACCACCGCGTCGGCACCGCACCTGCGCGCCAACTCGCGGCGTCCCTCCGAGTAGTCGCTGGCGACGACGGTCTTCACACCGGCCGCCTTGAGCAGCATGATCACCGACAGCCCGATGGGTCCGCACCCGATGACGACGGCGACGTCGCGCTTGCCGACACCGCTGCGCCGGACCGCGTGATGGGCGACGGACAGCGGCTCGACCATCGCCGCATCCTCGTCGCTGACGCCGTCGGGAACCGGTATGGCGAGGACTTCGCTGACCTCCACGAACTCCGCGTAGGCGCCGGGAGATTTTTCGGACAGTCCGACCATCTCGACCTCGTCGTCGTGCCGAATGATCGGCAGCGCGCACAGGCGCGTGCCCGGCTTCCACCGCTTGCGGCAGCCGGGTCCGTAGGAGACGACTTCGCCGACGAACTCGTGCCCGAGGACCACCGATTCGCCCGACCGCATGAAGTGCGAATAGCCGACTTCCTCGGCGATCGCGGCCGTCTCGTCGCAGTGGACGCGCGCGTGCAGGTCGCTGCCGCAGATGCCGGCGCGCCGGACCTTCAGGAGCACGTTGCCCTTGCCCGGCTCGGGGATCGGGATCTCTTCGACCGCTAGTTCACCGTTGTGACAGACCACAGCTTTCATGCGTCGAAGCCTATCCACCCGAGGACTACACCTCGACGGCGAATCCGAGATCGACGTCGCACGCGGCCCGTCCGCCGCGGATCCCCCAGTTCTGGGTCGGAATGTCGCGCAGGGTGATCGACACGTGGCCACGCGGCACGCCGAGCGCGGCGAGGCGGTCGACGATCTCGCGGTAGAGCGCTCGCTTCGCGTCGAGCGATCGTCCGGCGAAGCAGTCGATGTGGACCAACGTCAGGTACTCGGGCTGCGCCAGGTCCGGCGGTGCGGCGAACCGGTGGGGTTCGTGCACGACCAGTCGAATGTGCTTGTCCTTCGGCGGGATCTGGAACGCGGCGACCAGTGCGCCGTGCACCGCGTCGATCAACGCGATCTCCTCGTCGACGGACCACTGGCGACGGACTTCAATCTGAGCGTGCGGCATGTGGGCACAGTAGCGACGAGCAAGCCCGGAGCGCCATCGAGTATTCGACGACGTGGGTGGCACACGTATCATAATGGTGTTGCCATTATTGAAATGGTGCTACCATTAGTTCCAATGCGGATCGAGATCAAACCCAGTGCCCGACAGCACGGACTCTCCGACGACGAGATCCGCGCCGTGGTCTCGGACTACCTGCTGCGGTTCTCGATCACCGCACGCAGGCCGGGCGCCAAGCTGTGCGTGTACGTCGGTCCGGCAGCCGAGGCCAAGGCGCCGTACATCGAAGTGATCGCTGACCACGCCGATCATGGCGTTGTCGTCGTCTTTCACGCGATACTCCTGCGCACCTCTACAGTCCAGGCGGCCAACCTTGACCAGTACATCGACATCAACCGCATCGCCGGCCGCCAGCGCCGATAGACCCGTACCACCTGATAGGAGAACCCATGACGAAGAGGATGACCAACGACGACTACGCCGACATGGCCGCAGACTACGAGGCCAACCCGATCCGGCACGACGAGGTCGGGGACGTCGAGGTGCGTTTGCCGGCCGGGCGCCCCGCAGGCGGCGGGCCGGCACGCGGCCGCACCCCAACCACCTCTGTGCGTTTCCCGCAGCCCATCCGCGATCGTCTGAATGCACGGGCCGACGCCGAAGACGTGAAGCCTGCTGAGATCATTCGTCGGGCCGTCGTCGAGTACCTCGACCGGCACGCTGTCTAGAGACATACGGACTTTCCGGGAGAACGTACAAGCACTACATCGCCGCCGGTGGGCCAACGACGTGACGAGCGCGCTGGACGCGCTGGCACCTGTCCGATCCGTTTCAGGTGGGTTTCGGGTGGGTGGAGCCGGATAGCAGATGGAAATAGAAGAACGGCCCCTCACCTTTATGCAGGTGAGGGGCCGTTTCTGTGTGCGCCCGTAGGGATTCGAACCCCAAACCTTCTGATCCGTAGTCAGATGCTCTATCCGTTGAGCTACGGGCGCGAGTCTTGTTCAGTTGTACCGCACACGAGGTGCGGGTGGCGGAGGCGAGAGGATTTGAACCTCCGGTCCGGTGTTGGCCGGACAACTCATTAGCAGTGAGTCCCATTCGGCCGCTCTGGCACGCCTCCTGGTGCGGAGTCCTTTCGAACTGCCGAATACGTAGGCTACACACCCCGCCCGACCCGGTGCAAACCACATGGTCGAGAACGCGCGACCGCGCGGCGCCCGACACCCCGATACCCTTGCTACGTGACTGTGCGACTGCGCCCCGACCTCGATGACCTGCCCGTCTACGTCCCGGGAAAGACCTTTCCTGGTGCGATCAAGCTGGCCAGCAACGAGGTCACCTTCGGGCCGCTGCCGAGTGTCGCGGCCGCGATCGCCGAAGCGGCCTCGACCGTCAACCGCTACCCGGACAACGGCCAGGTCGAGCTGACCGGCGCGCTCGCGAAGAAGCTCGGCGTGAGCCCGGAGGAAGTCCAGGTGGGCTGCGGCTCGGTGACCCTGTGCCAGAACCTCGTCACGATCACCTGCCGCCCGGGCGACGAGGTGCTGTTCGGCTGGCGCTCCTTCGAGACCTACCCCCTGGCCACCAGACTCGTCGGCGCGACGCCGGTGCAGATCCCGCTCGACGACGGGTTGGCCTACGACCTGTCGGCGATGGCCCGCGCCCTCACCGACCGGACCCGCCTCGTCTTCGTGTGCAACCCGAACAACCCGACCGGAACCGTCGTCCGACGAGAGGAGCTGGTCGCCTTCCTGCGCGAGGTGCCCGCCGATGTCGTCGTCGCCCTCGACGAGGCATATTTCGAGTACATGCGTTTGGACGCCGAGCACGACTACGACGCCCTCGAGCTACGCAAGGAATTCCCCAATCTCGTTGTCCTGCGGACGTTCTCGAAGGCGTATGGACTCGCAGGGCTGCGCGTCGGATACGCCGTCGCCGACCCGGCGATCATCACCGCCCTCGGCAAGGCGCATCTGCCGTTCTCGATCAATTCGGTGGCACAGGCCGCTGCCGTCGCGTGTCTGAAGGCCGACGACGAGTTGCTGGCCCGCACCGACACCGTCGTCGCCGAACGCGCACGCGTCACCGAGGCGCTGCGCGCACTGGGCTTCCGGGTGCCCGCCTCCCAAGCCAACTTCGTGTGGCTCGACCTCGGCGCGGACGCGCTGCGGTTTGCCCAGGGCAGCGCCGACGCCGGGGTGATCATCCGCCCCTTCGACGGCGACGGTGTGCGCGTGACGGTCACCGAGCCGGCGGAGGACGACGTGTTCCTCGCCTACGCGGCCGACTGGGCCCACTCGACGGCGTAGGGCCCCTCGGGGTGCCCACTCGGCGGGGTTGGGGTGCCCACTCGACGCGATCGGGGTGCCCACTCGGCGGGGTTGGGGTGCCCACTCGGCGGGATCGGGGGTCAGAGACCGCGCGAGATGGCATCCCACGCCGACGGGAGATCCCGGCGCCAATACGGCCAGCTGTGGGTGCCGATGAGGCGGAAGTTCTCCGTGGCCGCGATCCCCGCGTTGCGCAGTTGCACCGCGAACTCCAGCGAGCAGCGGTAGGCGCCCAGCTCGAGTGCCGAACCGGAGGCGTTCACCGCTTCCTTGGGCAAGTCGTCGTCGGAGCGCGGCGCCAGGTCGAGGGGGCCGATGGCCCCGGAGCCGGCCGACAGGTACAGGTGCTTGCCGCGCAGTTCCTCGAGATGCATCGCCGGGTCGTGGGCGACCCACTTCTTGGATCCGGGCGGACCCCACATGTTGTCGGCGTTGCCGCCCGACTTGGCGACGGTGGTGCGCACATATCCCTGGTTGAGCGGACCGGAGACCGGCGGGCAGCCGGACATCGACGCGGCGCCCGTATACAGGTTCCGGTGACGGAACAGCAGGGTGAAAGCGGCCTGGCCGCCCATCGACAATCCGACCAGGGCGTTGCGCCCGGTGCCGTTGAACCGCTCGTCGATCAGCGGAGGCAATTCACTGGTCAGGAAGGTCTCCCACTGGGGCTTGCCCAGCTTGGCGTCGCGCTTGGTCCAATTCGTGTAGAAAGTCCCCGCTCCACCCATCGGCAGGACGACGTTGACGTTCTTGCCGGCGAAGAACTCGCCGGCCTTGCCCTTGGTGATCCAGTCGCTGACACCCGTGGTCGCGCCCGCACCGTCGAGCATGTACACCGTGGAGCGCGGCCCGGTCCCGGCGTTCGCCGGGGTCAGGACCGACACGCGGACCGCATGGCCCATCGCCGGCGAGTCGACGACGAGGTCGGTGCGCAACGCGCTCAGCTTCACGGTCTTGGAGATCTTCGCGCTGCGGAGCGCGGTCACGGTCGCGGGCAGCGTCATACACAGGGTCGCGCTCACGGCCGCGACCACTAGTGAGATGCCGACGCGACGCAACCGCATGTTCTCCCCATTTTGTTGAATGCTGAAACTTCCCAGGTGCTCAACCCTACGGACGGCGACCAGACGCGCCTAGTCCGCAAGGGAAATTCTCAGCAAATGACTGGCTACGGTTGTGTTAAGATGTGTCGCCGTTCACACGATTGGCCGCGAAACCTGTCAGGACGGCGGATCGGCCCCGTGGGAGATGGTCGTTCGACGCGACCACCCGGGTCCTACGATGAGCCGGTGAGCGACGACACCCCCGGCCTCGGCAAGCACGAGTTCGCCTTTGTGGCCCAGATCCCCGTCCGCTGGTCGGATATGGATGCCTTCGGGCATATCAATCACGCGCGGATGGTGACGCTGATGGAGGAGGCCCGCGTCGCGTGGCTCCTCTCGGCCGGCCCCGAATACCAGCCGCTGATCAAGAGCGCGATGATCGTGCACGTCGACATCCGCTACCAGGACCAGCTGCGGCACGAGGACTCGCCGCTGCAGATCGGCATGTGGATCAAGTCGTTCCGGTCGGTCGACTTCACCATCGGCTACGAGATCCGGCGCGCAGGCGCCCCCGTCGAAAGCAAGGCCGCCTGCGTCGCGACGACGCAGATGGCCGTCGTGGACATCGAGGCGCACCGGTTGCGCCGCCTGCGCGACGAGGAGAAGGCCTACCTCGCGTCGTGGTCGCGGGGCGCAGGCGGCTCGTAGCGGGAGGGCAGCTGCTGCGGCGGGACCACTCCCGGTGAGATCCGTGCGATGTTCCCGGCGAGCACGTCGCGGTAGATCCGCAGCTGCTCCTCGCCGGCCTTCACCTGCTCGGACAAACGCTTGGAATTGTCCGCCGAAATCTCGCGACTGCCCGACCGCGCCACCAGGTCGACGATCCGGTCATCGATCGTCGTCGCCCGGTTGTACTCGCCGAGCAGGCGGAGTTCGACCCCCGCCGAGTCCATGACGTTGGCGACCCCGGCCAGCGCCTGGACACGTTCGATGAGCTGCGTCCACACCGGGCGCAGCTCCTGTTCCTTGGCACTGATGTGGTCGACGAAGGCCCGGTCGAATCCGCCGTTGCGCAACGCGCGGTCGAGGTCGACGCGCACCGCGCGCAGCGCGATGACGTCAGCGGCGATCTCGGCCAGCTCGGCGTGCAGGTTGACCTGGCTGCGCTGCACCACGAAGTGGTCCGACGCCCACGCCGGGCTGCGCTGGATGCGGTCGTAGTACGAGCCTGCGACGTAGAGGAGGGTCTCGTAGCCGTCGATGAAGGACATGTGCTGCGGGACCGGGGTGGGTGCGGGCACCGGTCGTTCGATGAAGGCGTCGCGCGCCCACTGCTCGACCTGCGGCCCCATCGCGCGCATCGCCAGCCCGCCGACGGCACCGGCCAACTTGCCGAACGCGGCGCCGCCCGCCCGTCGGACGTAGCCGCCCGTGTTCACGTCGGGGGTCGGCGTATGAAGCAGCCCGTCGAAAAGTCGCTCGCGCGCTTCGATCTCCAGGTACACGCCCTCGCGACGTTCGCGACGGACCGCGCGCGTGCCGCCGGGGTACACGCCCTTGCCGAGCACGATCTGCTTGCGCGCGTCCTCGCGGCGGCGCTGCAAGCCGTTGAGGCGGTTGCGCAGCGCCGACTGGACCATCGTCGGCAGCACGGGGTTGGCCAGCTGGGCCTCGATCTGTGCGATGCCGCGCTGCAGCCGCCGCAGATCGCCGAACCCACCGGGCAGCGACGGGAGGGCAGCCAACGGCAGCCCCGTCGACTGGCGGCGGACCACCACGTCGCGCGCCGCCTGATCGAGGAATCCGGCGGCGATCAGATTGGCCGCGTACTCCGAGAGTTCCCGGTGCGGGCCGGGCACCTGCATGCTCTCGCACCACCGACGGATGTCGGCGACGGAGGCGGCGGGCGGGACTGCGTGGTTCACCTGCTCGATACTACCGATTCATGCCGCCGCATTGCGCCGCCAAATCGGCCGGGTCACGCGGTGCAGCAGCCAGGCCAGCGGCGTCGCTATCACCGTCGTCACCAGGAACGCGAGCCACATCGAGCCGGTGAAGACCCGGTAGCCCAGCAGGCCCATCACGATTTCCAGGACGACGACGTGGACGCAGAAGAACTCGTAGGAGATCTCACCGAACCACACCGCCACGCGGCCCGACCACAGCCGTGCCCACCAGTCCGGTGCCGCATGGTCGTCACCGACGCCGATCAGCGGGACGATGAACCCCAGGGACACAACGAGATACAGGACGTGTTTGACGACGGTCTGCCCCGCCGTCTCCGGCGCCATCGTCGCACCGCCCGCCCCGGATCCGCCCGCGACGAGGAAGGCGACGACCCCGGCACCCACCCACCACCGGGTGCGCACGCGGGTCATCAGCGGTTCACACACCGCCAGCACCATGCCGGCCACGAACCACCAGAGGAAGGTCGGCGGCCACAGTCGCATCGTCGGGTCGACGTCGCCGCCGACGACGGCGAAAATCCAGATCGGTGAGACCAAGGCCACGGCCCCCAACAGGCACAACAGCAGGTCGGGGCGCCACCGTCGTCGGCTGATCGCGCTGCCGACGAGCGCGACGACCGGAAGCACGAGGTAGAAGGCGACCTCGGCGACCATGCTCCACATCTGGGTCAGGCCGGTGTGCTGATGACCCATCCCGAACAGCTGCGTGAAGGTCATGTTCCGCGCGAATCCGTCCCAACCGTGGCCGATGTCGTTCGGGTCCTTGCGGAACAGATAGAGGAGGTAGACGCCGACGACGGTGAGCCAATACGCGGGCAGGATCCGGCGGGCGCGATGCGCGAAATAGGTGCGCACCGATACGGGCCTCGTGTCGGGCCCGGCGCGCAGCACCCGCACCCAGCCGCGATAGAGCAGATAGCCGGACAGGACGAAAAAGATGGTGACGCCCACCTCGAAGCGGGCATTGAGACGCCCGACGTAGGTGTCGGCGTAGTGACCGGTCCAGAACGCGGCGTGCGTCAGGCACACCGACAGTGCCGCCAAGGTGCGGATACCGGTGAGCGCGGGGACGCGGGCGGCCATGCGTCGATCCTGCCAGCGTCGGCCGCCCCCGACCGCGGCACCCACCGGCTCCCGCCCGACGTCGGCGCCCGTGCGGGTCAGCTCCGCATCGACGCGACCCACGCCTCCGTCGCGGCGTCGGCCGGGTAGAACAGCTCGATCGTCATCTCGTCGAGCGTGATGTCGCGAGGTGAGCCGAAGGTGGTCAGCGTGGTGAAGAAGGACAACTCCTGATCGCCGAGGCGAAGCTCCAGCGGCACGAGCAACTCCGGCTCGCGCGGGCCGGTGCCCGGACCTGTCCGGCGGTCGAGGCCTACGACGGTGGGGTATCGACTCACCTCCGCCTCGAGTTCGGCCAACCGTCGATCCCCGGTCACGCGGACCAGTCGCCGCAGCAGGTCGAGCAGGTAGCGGCCCCACACGTCGAAGTTGCGGGTCAGCCCGGCGAAACCGTCCGGGTGCAGTGACGCGCGAAAGAGGTTGACCGGTTCGGCGGCCAGGTCGGCGGGCAAAAGGCCGAACAGCAGACGAGCGGTGCCGTTGGCCAGCACGACGTTCCAGGTGCGATCCAGCGCGACACCCGCGTTGGGCTCGTGCGCGGCGAGAACCCGCTGCACCGCGGCCCGCACCCGCGCCATCGTCTCCGTCCGGAGGGGTTCTTCGGTGTAGCGCGGCGCGTGCCCGGCCGCGAGGAGCAGCGCGTTCCGGTCGCGCAGCGGGACGTCGAGCCGGGCCGCTAGTGCCTCGATCACCTGCGGGCTGGGCCGCGACTTACCGGTCTCGATGAAGCTGAGGTGCCGCGGCGAAATCCCCGCGTCGTAGGCGAGGTCGAGTTGACTCAGCGAGCGTCGGGCCCGCCAGGCGCGCAGCATCTCCCCGATCGGATACGACGAGGTCGCGGCGGGGGCAGCCATGGCGCCATCGTAGGCCCGTCGACGGACCGGATCGATGACCTCCGAGGTAGTGGACTTCAATACCTCCGCGGCGGATGGTCACCCCATGCGGACCGAAGAGCTCCCCCACGTATTGATCTCCCCCGCGATGGGCGTACCCGCCAAGTTCTACCGCCCGTTGGTCGCCGCCTTCGGCGAGCACGGCTGGACGTCGACGGTGGTCGCCCGCCGCGGGATCGAGCCGGGCGACGTCGCGCCGTCGCGCGCGCACGACTGGTCCTACGCCGACGAGGCCGGCGACCTCGCCGACGCCATCCTCGATCTTCGCCGCGAGGATCCCGACCGTCCGGTCCTGGTCGTCGGGCACAGCCTCGGCGCCCAACTGTGCGCGCTCCTCGATGTGCTTCCGGGTGCGGGCGATGCCCGTCCGGACGGTTACGCGACCGTCGCCGGATCGGTGCCGTGGTACCGGTACTACCCCGGCGAGCGGGTCCGGATGCTCCTGCTGGCGTCGAGTGTTCCCGTCGTCACCGCGGCGCGGGGACATTGGCCTGCCGGGGCATTCGGCGGCCCGACGCCGCGCACGATGATGCGGCAGTGGGCGCGAATGGTGCGCACCGGCGGACTGCCGGTGACCGGCGGTCTCGAGCAGGACCGAGTAGGTGGCGCACGGCCGGTTATCGCGGTGCGCCTGGAGGGCGATGCCCTGGTCACACCGGCTGCCGCCGAGCGCTTGGAGCGCTGTTTCCCGTCGGAATCGTTGACCGGGTGGACCTATCGGAAGTCGCAGTGCCCGCCGGAGGGCTCAACCGACCACGTGCGGTGGGCGCGAACCCCCGGACCGGTCGTGGAGCGCATCGTCGAGTGGTGGTCGGCGGCGGCCTGACCCGACTCGACGCGCGTGGCCCGTTCGTCACATCCGCGTCTCGGTTTGGTGTCCGGTCTAGGAGATTCGCGGCATCGCACCACATACTTCTCGTGTTACTGAAGTGACGCGTGTGGCTGGGGATGCGACGCGTCGAAGGAAGGCCGGAACTCTTGGTTCACCCCTTTGCGCGGTACAGCGTCGCGGTGGCGACGACGCTGACCGTCGGCCTCAGTTTCGGTAGCGCCGTCGCCGACGGAGCTCCGCCACCCCCGCGACCGCACGGCCCCAACGCCGGACCGCCGCCACCCGCAAGCAGGGTGGTCTCGGTGACTCCGTTCCAGGGCCGCGAACGGTTGCGAGTGTTCTCCGCGGCGATGGGACGCGAGGTCGTCGTCGACCTGCAGCGTCCGCAAGACCCCGTCCGACCCGCCAAGCCGGGCGACAGACCCGGATCCAAAGCGCGCCCGGGCAAGCGCCCGACGATCTACCTGCTCGACGGCGCCGAGGCGCATGACGAGCAGTCCGGCTGGTACACCGAGACGCAATTGGCCGACCTGGCGTCGAAGACCGACGTGAACGTCGTGACCCCCGTCGGCGATCCACACAGCTACTACACCGACTGGCGCAACCGCGAACCCGGCATGGGGAACAAGAAGTTCATGTGGGAGACCTTTCTGACCCGCGAACTGCCGCCGATCCTCTCCCGCCGGTTCGGGTCCAACAACGTCGCCGGGGTCGCCGGCGCCTCGATGGGCGGGCTCGCCGCGCTGATGCTGGCGACCCGCAACCCGCAGCTGTACCGGGCCGTCGGCGGCTACAGCGACTGCGCCAACGTGTCGAGCCCGGAGAACCAGTTCCTGACGCAGTGGGATATCAGCCGCGGCGGCGGGAACTCGACGAACATGTGGGGCAAGTTCACCGACCCGGAGTGGCAGGCCCACGACCCCTTCCTCAACGCGGCGAAGTTGGCCGGCAAGACCGTCTACCTGTCCGCGGGCAGCGGCATGCCCGGGCGATACAACCAGGTGGCCGCCGATCCGCTGGACACCACCGCCAAGGGCGCCTTCCTCGAGTTCGGCAGCGCCGTGTGCACCGGCCGGATGACCGCCCAGCTGCGCAAGCTGGGGATCCCGTTCTCCGGTGCGGTCCAGGCGTCGGGCACCCACCGCTGGGAGTATTGGCGCGACGAGCTGCTGAAATCGTGGCCGATCCTCATGAAGGGCATCGGCGCCCGGATCGAGAGTCCAACCTCGCTCGGGAGCTAGTTCCCACCATCGTCCGAATCGGAGGGGTCAGAGGGGTATTTGCCCTCGGACCCCCGATTTTCGGCCGATTGTGGGAGTTCTCGCGTCGGAGCCAGCGCGCGGCTCCACACCTCGCGGATCGCGACGCCGAGCAAGGCCAGCGCGAACAGGATCACCGGGCGCAACTGCGCCGAGTCGATACCGCCCCGGGCGACGAGGAAGACCAACGCGCCGCCGACGACCGGCGCCGCGACGGTGAGCAGCCCGGTGACCAGGCGCCGACCGAGAACTGCTTCCGCGATCGCCGCGAGCAAAACGACGACGGCGGCCACCAGCGTGACGGTCGCGAGGATGTTGGCCTCGGTGAAGCGATCGTCGAATACGCCGTCCGTGAGCGGCAGGTACGCCGTCCAGCCGTGGTCCTCGGTCGACAGATAGTCCGCGTAGCGCCGCGGGCCGAAGCCGACCGGTTGGACGAACCGGGTGAATACCGCACCGAGGACGAATACCCACCAGCCGACGTGGCCGATCACTCTCGCTATCCGCATGGGCGCGAGAGTACCGACTACCGGCCGGAGGAATACGGCAGCAAGGCCATCTCGCGCGCGTTGCGAATGGCGGTGGCGACCTGCCGCTGCTGTTGCGGCGTCAAGCCGGTGACGCGGCGACTGCGGATCTTGCCGCGGTCGGTGAGGAATTGGCGCAGCAGCGCCGTGTCCTTGTAGTCGATCACCGGCTCGACACCGGTCTGCCTGCGCAGGACATCGATGCGGTTGACGACCTTCTTGACGGACGGCTCCCGTCGGGGTGCGGACCTAGCCATGGGAATAGCGCCTTTCGCTTACCAGCTGGATTTGTGGATGCCGGGGAGTTCGCCCCGATGCGCGAGTTCACGGAACCGCACGCGCGACACACCGGCCTTGCCGATGAAGCCGCGCGGACGCCCGTCGATGGCGTCGCGGTTGCGCACTCGGGTCGGACTGGCGTCGCGCGGCAGCGACTGCAGCTTGCTGCGCGCCACCGAGCGCTCGGCGTCGGAGGCGGACGCATCGGCGATGATCGCCTTGAGCCCGGCCCGGACCTCGGCGTACTTGGCGACGGTCGCTTTGCGACGCTCGTTCTTGATGATCTTGGACTTCTTGGCCATCAGCGCTCCTCCTTGAAGTCGACGTGGCGCCGGGCGACCGGGTCGTATTTGCGCAGCACGAGCCGGTCCGGGTCGTTGCGCCGGTTCTTGCGCGTGACGTAGGTGTACCCGGTCCCCGCGGTGGACTTGAGCTTCACGACGGGCCGGATGTCGGTGCGGCTGGCCATCAGACCTTCTCCCCTCGGGCACGGATCTGTGCGACGACGGCTTCGATGCCGTGGCGGTCGATGGTCTTGATCCCCTTGGCCGAAACCCGCAGCGTCACGTAGCGCCCCTCGCTGGGCAGGAAATACCGCCGACGCTGGATGTTCGGATTCCACCGTCGCGACGTCCGCTTGTGCGAGTGCGACACCTGTTTGCCGAATCCCGGCTCGCGCCCGGTGACCTGACACCGCGCTGACATAAGTACCTCCGCATGATTATTGACAACGATTCGCATTAAGACTCGGGCCACGCTACCGTGGGTCCCGTGCAAATGGAAATCGTTCCCAACAATGCTGATGAGCGCACGCCCGTCGTCCTCGTCGCCGGACTCGACCCCGACGCCGTCGCGCGCACCGCCGGCAGCCTCGTCACCTCGGGCACGACGCTGGTCCACCACGACCTCTCCGCCCTCGAAGCCGGGATGGTCCGACGCACACTGCGCACCGTCGACGCCGACGGCAACGAGCGCATCCACCAGACCACCGTCTGCCTCGAGCACGGCTGCGTCTCCTGCACGCTGCGCAACGACCTCCTGCCGCTGCTGCGCCACCTGCACCGCCGCACCGCCGTGCGCCGGATCGTGCTGCAGCTGGATTGCTCGCTCGAACCCGAGGCACTCGCTTTCGCGATCCAGAACGCGGTCGTCTCGGACATGCCCGGCTTCACCGACGCACCCGCCGGCGTCGACGTCCGGATCGACGCCACGATCGCGTGCATCGACGAGACGACCTGGCTCGACTCGGCAACCGGCGACGCGACGATGGCCGAGCTCGGGTTGAGCGCCACCGTCGACGGCGGGGACGAACGCACGCTCGCCCAGGTCGCGGTCGGGCAGGTCGCCTTCGCCGACGCCTTGGTGATCGTCGGATGCGAATCGACCGGGCACGACGCATGGCAGTCGGCCCGCCTGAGCGCGGTGCTCAAACGCCTCACCCCCAAGGCGCCGACGATGATGGAGCTGCCCCACCGGGCACACGGCGGGGAGGCGCCGTTGCGGCCGATGACGCCGACGCTGGCCGCGCAGCTGCTCGCGGCCGTTCCGCCCGGTTCCCGCCGGGGTCGGATCGACGAGTCGCACGACCCACTGTTGCGCTACGAGCCGCCGCTGGAATCCGACTGCGGCGTGGAACTGTTCACCTTCGAGGCCGACCGCCCGTTCCACCCGGCACGGCTGCACGAGGCAATCGACCATCTCCTCGAGGGCGTCGTCTTCGCCCGCGGGCGGATGTGGCTGGCCACGCAGCCCGACCGCGCACTATGGATGGAATCGGCCGGCGGCGGACTGCGGGTGGCCGAGGGACCCACCTGGCTGGCCGCGATGACCGATGCCGAGCTGACGACCGTCGACCCGGAACGCCGCGCCCTCGCGGCCCTTCTCTGGGACGAGGCGCACGGCGATCGGCACACGTCGCTGGCCGTCCTGGCCCATCGCCCCGAGCAGCCCGACGAAATCCGGCGGGCCCTCGACGACGCCTGCCTGACCGACGCCGAGATGGCTATGGGACAGCGCAGCTGGATGCACTTCGACGACCCGTTCGGCTTGGCGCACACCGACCCCTGCGACGACCTGCCGCAGACCCACGACGACGGCCTCGCACACCAGGACGGTGGCGAGCAGAGCTTCCGAGAGGACAACCGATGAAGCCCGGAATCCACCCCGACTACCACCACGTCGTGTTCCGCGACGCCAGCACCGGGGAGCAGTTTCTGACCCGCTCGACGATCACCTCGGAGCAGACCGTCGAGTGGTCCGACGGAAACTCCTACCCGCTGGTCGTCGTCGAGGTCAGCAGTGCGTCGCATCCGTTCTGGACCGGCGAGCAGCGTCTGATGGACACCGCCGGGCGCGTCGAGAAGTTCAACCGCAAGTACGGAAAGCGCGCTACCGGGCCCCGCTGAACTCGGCGGCCCGGACGGCGAGGAACTGCTTCGGCGGATACCCGGTGATGGCGGCGAACTCGCGGGTGAGATGGGCCTGGTCGGAGTATCCGCAGGCGAAAGCCGCGTCGACGATGGTCGCCCCCGCCTCCAGCTGCTGACGGGCGTGCTCATAGCGCGCGATCCGCGCCGCCTGTTTCGGGCCGATGCCGTACTCGTTGGTGAACACCCCGGTCAGGTAGCGCGCCGACCAACCGGACAACTCGACCAACCGTGAGACCGTGATGCGCCCGCGCGTCCGCTGGATCAGCCGCCAGGCGCGCTCCGCGTCGGGATCGCCGGAACCGCCGTTCGACGGCCCCACCGCGTCGGCGATGATCCCCGCGGCCAGCCCGGCGCGCTCGTCATGCGGCACGGCTCCGGTCTCGTCGTACAGCCGTCGGGCCAAGCCGGGAGCCACGTCGTCGAGGTCGATGTTGGTGCGCCACAACTGCGCCGCGGGCAGGCCGAAGACCGTGCGCACCGCCGACGGCGCCAGGCTGACGGCCACCCCGATCTGCGTGCCCTCGTGGTGGATCGTGACCGGCTCCGCATGCATGCCGCCGAGGCAGGTGCGGAACACCCGGGTGCCGGCGCGTCCTGGTTCACTCAGGCGCAGACCGTCGTCGAGGTCGACGATGAGCGTGACCGTCGACGACGGCAGGCCGATGTGCTCACCGGGTTCCGCGCCGACGATCCGATAGGGATGGATCGCGACGCCGCTCAGCCGGCGTACGTCCCGAAGCTCCATACGTTGCCCTCCGCGTCGGCGATGGAGAACCCTCGGGATCCATAGTCCTCCTCGCGCATCTCGCGCACCAGCGTCGCGCCGAGCTCCTGGGCGCGCGCGTACACAGCGTCCGGATCGGTGACGACGACGTAGACGCTGCCGACGCCGGTCACCGGCGCCCCGAAGTGCCCGGACGACGAGATCATGACGCGCCCGCCGTCGGGCCAGAGCATTTCCGAGTGCCGCACCTCGCCATCACCGTCACCCTCGACGAGGATCCCCTCCTCGAAGCCCAGCGCGACGAGCCAGCGGCGGGCGGCAATCGGATCGGTGTAGTTCAGACCGGGCCAGATGTTGGAGTCTTTTCTCTCGTTCATGTGTCGAGTCTGACCCGATCTTTGCGGGTGTTCTTGAAGAAATCGGCAGAGTCGCCACACCTTGGTTGCATAACCCCCTAGGGGGATGTACCGTCTCTCGATAACCCCCCAGGGGGATAATTCGAGAGGACGCCATGACCATCACCGAGCTGGACCCGGGCCACCAGAAGCGGCCCGGCACGGCAATCGCCGCAGACGAGGCCTACACCCACGCCGGTCCGCTGGGACGCCTCGGCGTCTGGGTCGTCTCCCACGGCAAGGTCGTCACCGCGGTGTGGGTCCTGCTGGTGATCGGCTTGGGGATCTTCGCCCCGTCGGTCGAGAAGAGTCTCTCCGGCGCCGGCTGGCAGGCCGACGGCTCGCAATCGGTGCAGGTCCGCGAGCTCGCCCGACAGCATTTCGGCGGCAACGCCTCGTCGGCCATCCAGGTCGTCGTCTCCGCCGACGCCCCGCTGACCACCGGCGACGGCCCCGCGGTGCTCGCCAAGGCGACCTCCCTGTTGCGGGCCGACCACCGGATCGCCGACATCATCGCGCCGACCCCCGGCGCGACACTCTCCGCCGACGGCAAGACCGGCATCATCCTGGCCGGCGCCGGTGCCGACACCAACGACATGGTGAAGGCCGCCACCGCGCTGACCCCCAAGCTCCACGACCTCTCGACGGGGACGGTCCGGGTCGACCCCACCGGCTCCTCGGTGCTGTGGTCGGACTTCAATCACGCCAATCTCGACGCGATGCTGAAGTCGGAGATGATCTCCTGGCCGGTGACCCTGCTCATCCTGGTCGTCGCATTCGGCGCGCTCGTCGCGGCGGGGTTGCCGCTATTGCTGACCCTCGCCGGGCTGGTCGCCTCGGCCGGTGTCCTGGTCCTCGTCAACACCGTCGTGCCGGTCTCGATTTGGGCGATGAACTTCGCGATGATGTTCGCGCTGGCCCTCGGTATCGACTACGCCCTGTTCCTGGTCGTGCGGTTCCGCGCCGCCCGGATGGGCCACGACATGCCGATGAAGCAGGCCATCGCGCAAACCCTAGACACCGCGGGCAAGGCCGTGCTGCTCTCCGGCATCACCGTGCTCGTCTCACTCTCGGCGGTCATGATCGTGCCGTCGCCGTCCTTCCGCTCGATGGCCGGCGGAATCATGATCTCGGTCGTCTTCATCCTGGCCGCCACACTGACGCTGCTGCCGGTGGTGTTGGCGAAGCTCGACCACCGCGTCAACAAATTCGCCCTGCCGTGGGTCAACGTCTCCGAGCACCGCTCCCCCGTCTTCGAGCGCTGGGGTGAGCGCCTGTGGCGCCAGCCGTTGCGCTGGGGTCTGGGGGCGTTGGCGGTTCTCATCGCCTTGGCCATCCCGGTGTTCGGCATGACCACCGCGATGCCGTCGATCAAGGTCCTACCGGCCGACGCCAGCGCCCGCATCGGCTACGACGCCGTCCAGAAGGCCTTCGGCGACGGGGCTCCCGGCACGCTGCAGATCATCGCGCCGGCCGCCCAGGCCGACGCCGCCGCGACGGTGCTGCGCGGCGATCCCGGCATCGCGGCGACCATGCCGGCGCAGACGTCCACCGACGGTTCCGGTCTGGCGCTGATCCAGGCGGTGCCGCGCGTCGACCCGTCCGACCCGGCATTGCCGGCCACCGTGGATCGACTGCGCGAACACCTGCCCACGGGGGCGATGGTCGGCGGTGCCGCCGTGGAGAACATCGACCTGAAGTCGGAGATCGACCGCACCACCCCGATCGTCATCGCGACCGTCATGGTGCTCGGCTTCCTGCTGCTGCTCTTCGCCCTGCAGGCCCCGCTCATCGCGTTGCTCGGCACGGCGGCCAGCCTGCTCTCGACGCTCGCGGCATTCGGCGTGGCCCGGCTGGTCTTCCAGGAGGGCATCGGCGCCTCCTTCTTCGGATTCGAGAGCCAGGGCTTCCTCAACGCCTGGGGCCCGGTGTTCTTCTTCGCGATGATCTTCGCCATCGCGATGGACTACACGGTGTTCCTGCTGGCCTCGGCCAAGGAGCACTGGGAGAAGGAGGGCACCCCCAAGGCGGCGATGGTCGGCGCGGTCGCGCACTCCGGTCGCGTCATCTTCGCCGCCGGCGGCGTGATGGTGGCCGTGTTCTTCACCTTCGCCCTGTCCGGCCCGCTGCCTCCGAAGGAGATGGGCATCATCCTGGGCGTCGCCGTGCTGCTCGACGCCTTCCTGGTCCGCCTGATCCTGCTGCCGGTCCTGCTGCGACTGACCGGACGCGCGGCCTGGGCGAGCCCGAGGTGGCTGCGACGCCTCCTGCCGAACATCACTTTCGCGCACGACTGACCTCTGACCACCGCTCGACCAACCCCGAAAGGAATCATCATGACCACCGCACACACCACCCCCTCCGGCTCGGAGACCCTGCGCGCTTTGACCCCGCAGCACCGGGAGCTGCGCAAGGCCATCCCCGAGGTCTACCAGGGCTTCGCCGCACTGTCCGGCGCCGCTTTCGCCGACGGCGCCATCGACCGCAAGACCAAGGAACTCATCGCGCTGGCCATCGGCGTGGTCGAGGGATGCGCCGGCTGCATCGCCTCGCACGCCCAGGCCGCGGCACGGGCGGGCGCCACCGACCAGGAGGCCGCCGAGGCGATCGGCGTCACCTTCCTCATGCACGGCGGCCCGGCCACCATCCACGGCGCCCGCGCCTACGAGGTGTTCCGCGAATTCAGTGCCGCCGCGGCTGCGGGCCAGCAGACGAGCTGAGAGGATAGGCCCATGTGTCAAGCAGTCCGTTGCCGTATCTGCGGCAAGACGACCTGGTCCGGATGCGGCAGCCACGTCGACGAGGTCCGCGCATCCGTCCCCGCCGACCAGTGGTGCGAGGGGCATCACCAGGCGCAGCAGCCCAAGAAGTAAGACCCAATTCGCGCCTAACCAACCGCAACTCGCACCCGCACCCCTAGAGTCTGAAAACGGCGGCGCCCAGATCGCGCCGAACGTCGGTCACGACGGCCAACGTCTCTAGCCCGGGGAGATCCACGCAGATGCGCCAGTTCTGGACTGCGGCGATGGCCGCGCTCGCCACCATCGCCCTGTCCATCGGACTCGCCACTCCCGCGACGGCGGCAAGCGCCATCGGCAGCGGCCACGGCAGCGTCTATCAGGCCTATCTGATCGACTCCCGTCCCGGCGCGCAGGTGAAGCTGGTCAACTCCGGCGGCGCGACCGTCGGCAGCGGGACCGTCGATCGGCTCGGCTCATTCCTGGTGCGCGACCTCCCCGCCGGCGGCGGCTACCGGTTCGTCGTCGACGGCACCGCGGGTAACTCCTTCGCCGTGCGCGGCGAGGCACCCCCGGACCGCGGCCTCTACCGTTCGCAGCACCTGCACCCGGGACTGAACTACGTGCGGATGCGCGACGGGGTCGAGTTGGCCGTCACCGTCCGGCTTCCCGACGGCAAGACGATGAACGACGGCCCCTTCCCCACGGTCATCGAATACTCCGGCTACCAGCACGCGGCACCGGGCAACTTCCTCGTCGGCGCCATCAAGGGGCTCGCCAAAGTGCCCGACCCGATGGCCCCGGCGACGGGCACGGTCCTCGGCAACCAGGTCGCCCCGACGGCCGGTTTCGCCGCGGTGAACGTGCAGATGCGCGGATCGGGCTGCTCCGGCGGCGCCTTCGACCTGTTCGACTGGCCCACCATCTACGACGGTTACGACATCGTCGAGACGGTCGGCGCACAGTCCTGGGTCAAGCGCCACAAGGTCGGCCTCGTCGGGATCTCCTTCTCCGGCATCTCCCAGATCGCGACGGCCGGCACCCATCCGCCGAGCCTGGCGGCGATCGCACCGATGAGCCTCACCGACGACCTCTACTCGACCGGGTTCCCCGGCGGCATCTTCAACAACGGCTTCGCCAACTCGTGGCTCACCGAACGTCAGGACGACGCCGAGCCGGCGCCGCAGGGCGGGCAGCCGTATGCGCGGGAACTGGTCCGACGCGGCGATCGGCACTGCGCGGCCAACCAGAAGCTGCGCCTGCAGACCCAGCGGATCAAGCAGCTCATCGAGGCCAACCCGACGCGGACGGTGTCCCTGCTGGAACACCGCTCGCCGTCGTACTGGGCCGAGAAGGTGAACGTGCCGGTCTACTTGGTGGGCGCGCTGCAGGACGAGCAGACCGGCCCCCAGTGGACCGAGATCATCAAGCACTTCCGCAACAACCCCAACGTCTGGGTGCGCATGATGAACGGCGCCCACCTCGATTCACTCGGCCCACAGTTCCTCGGCCCCTGGTACGAATTCCTGCGGATCTACCTCGACCAGACGGTGCCGCAGCCGAACCCGGCCCTGAGCGCGTTGATGCCGGTGGTCTACGCCGCGGTGACCGAGGCCCCGGGGCGTCCGATCGTGACCGCCCGGCACCCGGAGGCGACCAACCTCGCGCAGGCCAAGGCGTTCTTCAAGCGGGACCCACGCGTGCAGGTCTTCTTCGACAACGGGTCAGGCACCCCCATCCCGGGCAACATGTCCGCACCGTGGTCGCGCGGCTTCACGTCGTGGCCGGCCAATGGGGTCGGCGACGGGGTGCGCTGGACGCTCGACGCGGGCGGCCGGCTGACGCGCACGCCCGGACCGTCGTCGTCGGTCTCCTTCCGCCCGGATCCGGCGGCGCGACCGGCCGGGACGATGCACGCGACCGGCGCCTCGACCAAGCCGTGGGCCGCCGGTGCCACCTACGAGTGGGCCCCGGTTCCGGGTCGCGCGGGCGTCGGCTTCACGACCGCCCCGCTAGGGAGCGACCAGCTCGTCGTCGGACCGGGCAGCGTCGACCTCCGACTGTCGTCGTCGGCCCCGAACACCGATCTGCAGGCGACGATCTCCGAGGTCCGACCGGACGGCACGGAAATCCTGGTCACCTCCGGTTTCCTGCGGGCCTCGCTGCGCGCGACCAACGCGGCGGCCACCCCGCTCGACCCGACGCGCGACTGGCTGGACCCGAGCCCGCTCGTCGGCACACAACTCGCGCGGATCCAGCTGGCCTCGCTCGGCCATGTGTTCCGCCAGGGCTCCCGAATCCGCGTGACCATCACCGCTCCCGGCGGCGACAAGACCACCTGGCGCTTCGCCACCCCGAACACCGGCGGACGCGTCGTCGACACGCTCGGGTTGGGTGCGGGCGGTTCGACGTTGGTGCTGCCGGTGGTCCCCGGCCAGCGCGCGGGCGGACCGGCACCGGAGTGCCGGGTGCTGCGCGGCCAGCCGTGCCGGACCTACCGCCCGGCCTTCAACGGCGGGTGACCACCCGGGTGGCCGACGGCGGTTTCCACCGCGGTCTGCAGACGTCGACCTTCCTCGCCGTGGCCGTCGCCTTCGCGGCGCAGGGCTACGGGTACGCCGCGATCGTCTCCGCCCTGCCGACGTTCAAGGAGCGGATCGGCGCCTCGGAGACCGTGCTCTCCGGGATCATGCTGGCCGTCGGGATCGCCGCGGCGGGCGGATCGGTGCTCGCCGACGCGATCGCAGTCCGCCTGGGCAGTCGGTGGGCGCTCACCGTCGGATTTCTCATCCAGGCCGCGTTCCTGCTCGTCGCCATCAACACGACGTCGCTGGTCGTCTTCACCGCGGCCGTCACCGTGTTCGGCGTCGGCCTGGGCTGTGTCGACGCCTCGGCCAACATGGCCGGCGCGCTGGCCGAGGCAGCGTCGTCGCGACCGGTCTTCGGGCGGCTCTACGCCGCGTACACGATGGCCGCGATCATCGCCGCGCTCGCCACGGCGGGGGTCCACACGACCGACTGGTCCCGGACCGCTCCCATCGCACTCGGCGCCGGGTTCGCCGTGGTCGCGGCGCTGCTCGTACTGCGCTACGGCGACCGGCACGTCGCACCGCGGACCGTCGACGGGAAGCCCGCTTCCGAGGAACGGCTGCCGTGGCGCGGCATCTGGCTGGTCGGCGGCCTGGTGTTCTCCGCCTTCGTCGTCGACTCCGCGGTCGCGACGTGGAGCACGGTCTACATGCAGGACGGCCTGCACGCGAAGGGCTCCGTCGCGCCGCTGGCCTACGCCGCCTATCTCGGCATCGTGTTGCTCGGCCGGTTAGCCGCCGACCCGATGGTCCGACGCTGGGGCCGCACGACGACGGGATTCGTCGGCGTCGCCATCGCCCTCGTCGGGTGTGTCGTCGTCACGACGCTGCACACGACCGTCCCGGCGGTGATCGGATTCGCCCTGGCCGGCACCGCTGCGGGCCTGCTGGTCCCCGTCGCGTTCAGCTGGGCGGGCGAACTCCTACCGGACCGCGGCGACGAGGTGATCGCCCGGGTCAACCTGTTCAACTACGGCGGTGCCCTCATCGGCGCGGTCGCACTGGGCGCGCTGGCGGGCAACGCGGCGACTCTGGGAGTCGGGTTCGCGTTGCCCGCCCTCGCGCTCATCGTCGCGCTGCCGCTGCTGCGCAAGCACCGGTAGCCGGGCGGATACCGATCAGCTCAGCCCCATATCGCGGAAATACTGGGTGATCGGGTCGGCCGGTGCCGGGTTGGGGACGCCCGGCCCGTTCTTCGGCAGCAGCTTGATCGGCTTCTGCGGCAGCTTCTGCTTGGCCGGGGGTGTCACCGGCGGCGGCGCGGGATCCTTCTTGACCGTCACCGTCCCGGATGCCCCCGCCTTGTACTTCGGCGGGACGAAGGAGGCGTCCTGATAGGACTTGCAGAGGATGACGATCTTGTGATCGCCGTAGGAGCTGTTCACGTACCCGCTCCCCTTGCTGCCCTTGGCGATCTCGAAGGCCGGGGAATTGTGCCCGTCGACGGTCCACCCGCACGTCATATCCCGATCCAGCTGGTTGAACGCCTGGAAGGCGATCTTGCCGCCGCTTCCCCCGTAGACCGTCATGTCGAAACCGACGATTGACGCCTGCACCTTGGTGGCCGCCTCGGCACCGCCGGCCGCGGCCGCCGCGGCCGCAACCGCCAGGGACGCGATCCCCAGCGCCATCGAAATTTTCCTCATCATCTGACTCCTTGTAGGCCGACAGCTCGTCGGGTCCGTTGTTGGCAGAAGCGACGTTAGGGACTCTTCGGGCGTAGGCCCCGAGTAGCGGACTACTCGATTCTCTGCTTCAGGTTGTTGCCCAGGTCACACCGGGCGATGCACAATCGCAGGTAACCCGCAGCAGAGGATTACCCATGGGCACCGCCGCCTCTCCCACCGTGCGCGTCAAGCGCGCGCACGAACAGTTCCTCTCCGGGGTCCTGCCCGCCGAAGGCGCCGTTCGCACGCTGGTGCGTGAATCCTGGGTTCGTTCGCGTGAACGAGGCGTGGACCCCGGTGCCACCGAGCCCGAGCCCGGCGCGGTCAGCGACGCCGAATTCCGGGCCTATCGCGATTCCCACCGACTTTCGCTGTCGCGGCCATTGATCCAGTCACTGCTGGTGGAAGACCTCGTCGACGTCGACGCCGTCGTAGCGGTCACCGACGCGCAGGGTCGCCTGCTGTGGGTGGACGGGTGCCGTTCGGCACGCGCGGCAGCCAGCCGAATCTCGTTCGTCGAAGGAGCTGTATGGAGCGAGAAAGCCGTGGGCACCAACGCCCCCGGCCTCGCGCTGACCGTCGACCGGAGCGTGCAGGTCATCGGTCCGGAGCACTTCCTCGGATCGGTACAGAACTGGAACTGTTCGGCGGCACCGATCCACGATCCGCACACCGGAGCGGTGCTGGGCGTACTGGACATCACCGGTGGCGACGCGGCTGCCGCACCGTTCGCCCTCACCGCGGTCCGTTCGGTCGTCGCCGCGGTCGAGCGCGAACTCGGCGCGACCTCGACGAATCTCGACCCAACCGACGGGCGACCATTCCTCACGATCCTCGACGACGGGCCGCCCACCTGGCTGGCGGGCGGTGCCACCAAGCAGCTCTCGCCCCGGCACGCAGAAATCTTGCTCCTCCTCCAAGAACATCCAGAGGGGCTGTCTACCGACCAGCTCGCACTGATGCTCACCGACGCGGGGCTGGGCTCGGTGACGGTTCGCGCAGAGATCTCACGTCTGCGCCGGACGCTTGGCGACATCGTCGAGTCCCGCCCGTACCGCTTGGTCGTCGACTCCGAGTCAGACGTCGCGCAACTGCGCGCGCACGTCGCCACCGGCGAATTGCCCGCCGCAGTCCGCACGCTGGGTCGCGGCGGGCTGCTGGCAGACTCGAACGCCCCCGGCGTCGTCGAACTGTTCGACGAACTTCTCGTCGACCTGCGCTCACGCCTGGTCGTCGCGGGAGATGTCGCAGCGCTCGAATCGTGGGTCGATTCGCCTCTGGGCCGCGACGACTTGACCGCGTGGTCGCAGCTCGCGCACAGCCTCCCGCCCGGGCATCCCGGTCGGGCTCGGGCGAGCGGCCGCGCACGCCTGCTGGATCACCGTTTGGGCCGCTGAGCACTGCAACGTCGTTGCAACCTTTCCCTTCCTACAGTGTGATGCACCTCACCAGATGGACACGAAGGAGCGGGAACCATGACCGTATTCGCCAAGCCGGGCACCGACGGCGCCGTGATGAGCTACGAATCGCGCTACGACAACTGGATCGGCGGCAAGTGGGTTCCGCCGGTCAAAGGCCAGTACTTCGAGAACCCGTCGCCCGTCGACGGCAAGACCTTCTGCGAGGTGGCCCGTTCGACGGCAGAAGACATCGACCTCGCCCTCGATGCGGCCCACGACGCCGCACCGGCCTGGGGCAAGACATCGGTGGCCGAGCGTGCCGTCATCCTCAACAAGATCGCCGACCGCATCGAAGCGAATCTGCAGAAAATCGCCGTCGCCGAGACCTGGGACAACGGCAAAGCGGTACGCGAAACCCTCGCTGCCGACATCCCGCTGGCCGTCGACCACTTCCGATACTTCGCCGGCGTGATCCGCGCCCAGGAGGGCGGGATCTCCGAGATCGACAACGACACCGTCGCTTACCACTTTCACGAGCCGCTCGGTGTCGTCGGCCAGATCATCCCGTGGAACTTTCCGATTCTCATGGCGACGTGGAAGCTGGCTCCGGCACTGGCCGCGGGCAACTGTGTGGTCCTCAAGCCGGCCGAGCAGACGCCCGCGTCGATCCTGTACTTGATCAGCTTGATCGGCGACCTGCTTCCCGACGGCGTGCTCAACATCGTCAACGGCTTCGGCGTCGAAGCAGGCAAGCCGTTGGCGTCGAGCAACCGGATCAAGAAGATCGCGTTCACCGGCGAGACCACGACCGGTCGTCTCATCATGCAGTACGCCTCGGAGAACCTGATCCCGGTCACACTGGAACTCGGGGGCAAGAGTCCCAACATCTTCTTCGACGACGTGATGAGCTCTGACGACGGCTTCCTCGATCGCGCACTGGAGGGCTTCACCATGTTTGCCCTCAATCAGGGTGAGGTCTGCACCTGCCCGAGTCGTGCGCTGGTGCAGAACGGAATCTACGACGACTTCCTGGGGAAGGCCGTCGCCCGCGTCGAGAAGATCAAACAGGGCAATCCACTCGACACCGACACGATGATGGGTGCGCAAGCTTCCAGCGATCAGTTCGAGAAGATCAAGTCGTACCTGTCCATCGGCAAAGAAGAGGGAGCCACGGTGCTCACCGGTGGTGAGCCTTTCGAGGCCAGCGGCGACCTGAGCGAGGGCTTCTACATCAAGCCGACGGTGTTCGCCGGTAACAACGACATGCGAATCTTCCAGGAGGAGATCTTCGGCCCGGTGCTCTCGGTGACGTCGTTCACTGACTACGACAACGCGATCGAGATCGCCAACGACACGCTCTACGGTCTCGGCGCAGGGGTGTGGAGCCGCAACGGTGCGGTCGCCTACCGCGCCGGCCGCGATATCCAAGCAGGCCGGGTGTGGACGAACACCTACCACGACTACCCGGCGCACGCGGCCTTCGGCGGCTACAAGCAGTCGGGGATCGGGCGCGAGAACCACCTGGCGATGCTCGAGCACTACCAGCAGACCAAGAACCTCCTGGTGGGCTACGCCCAGTCCGCCAAGGGATTCTTCTAGACCGATGCCGCACTCAACCACCCCCGAGCGCGTGGTTGCCACCGACTCCGCCGTGGCGCTCCTGACCAAGTTGTCGGAGCTCCACGGCGGGCTCATGATCCACCAGTCCGGCGGCTGCTGCGATGGCTCGGCCCCCATGTGCTACCCGGTCGGCGAGTACCGCATCGGTCAGCGCGACGTCCTCGTCGGCGAGGTCGACCTCCCCGCCCCACTCCCGGCGGTACGCGTCTGGATCAACGGTGACCAGTTCAAGCTCTGGAAGCACACACAACTGATCCTCGACGTCGTACCCGGTCGAGGCGCGGGGTTTTCGCTGGAGGCGCCCGAAGGTGTCCGGTTCCTCTCTCGCTCACGGGTCTTCTCCGACGACGAGAACGCCGCCCTCGACGCCTCTCCGCCGCTCACCGGGGCCGAGCTCACGTGAGGGTGTCCTCGGTGGCGTCCGTATCGGCCGCCTGCAGCAACTCGGCTGCGGACCTCTAGTGCCGGCACGACGGGACTGCTATTGTTACATCAATCAATGGCACAGTTGGCGCTGTCATAGTCAGCGTCCAACGCAATGCGGATGGAGGCCACCATGACCGCAGCGATGAAGAGCAACTCCCCGTCGTCGAATCCCCTTGCGGAGATTGCCGTCAGCCTGCCCGACCAGGGCGTCGAAGAGGTGTCGGAGCGCCTCGTCGACTCGGCCGCGCGCCTCTCGCGCAACGCCATGACGGAGATCGACTGGTCGGCGCCGATGGACCCGGACAAGTACGGATGCAGTCCGGAATGGTCCTCGCTGTACGACACCGACTACTGGCATGAACTGACCGAGGAACAGCGCATCTCCCTGACCCGGCACGAGTTCGCGTCGATCATGTGCATCGGCATCTGGTTCGAGATGCTGCTGCAGGAGTTGGTGCTGAACGACCAGTACCTGGGCGACTATCACAGCTCCGAGTTCCAGTTCGCCCTCACCGAGATCGCCGACGAGTGCCGGCATTCGATGATGTTCGCCAAGGCGTCGGAGAAGATGGTCGGCAAGTCCTACCGCCCGAACCGCCGGATCGGCCAGGCCGGGCGGCTCTTCAAGCTGGTCGCGCGCAACGAGGTCGCCTACGCCGGGATCCTCGTCGCCGAGGAGGTCCTCGACGTCTTCCAACGCGGCTGTATGCGCGACGAGCGGGTGCTGCCGTTCATCCGCACGGTCAACGAGATCCACGTGCTCGAGGAATCGCGGCATATGAAGTACGCGCGCGAGCAGGTACGCGAGTCGATGCGCAACGCCGGGTGGTTCCGCCGACAGGTCAGCGCCCTCGTCGTGGCGATGGGCGCGCTGATGATCGTGCTCAACCTGATTCGACCGCAGGCCTATGCCGACGCCGGCCTCGACGCCAAGCGGGCCTGGCACGAGTCCCGCCGCAACGCCCACTTCGCGTCGATGATCCGCAGCGGATGCACCCACCTCATGGAGTTCCTCGACGAGGTCGGCCTGCTCACCAAACCGGCGATGCGGTACTACCGCATGGCCCGCATGATCTGAGGCGGCGTGGCCTTCGTCATCACGCAGTCGTGTTGCAGCGATGCCGGTTGCGTCTCGGTCTGCCCGGTCAACTGCATCCACCCGACGCCAGAGGAACGCGGATTCGGGACGTCGGAGATCCTGCACATCGATCCCGACACCTGCATCGACTGCGGTGCTTGCGCCGACGCGTGTCCGGTGAACGCGATCTTCCCGGCCGACCGCCTCGCCCCGCGCGACCGCGTCTTCGTCGACATCAACGCCGAGTTCTACAAGAACAACCCCGACGTGTCGACGGGATGGGGCGACGTCACCTATCCGACGATTCCCCGGCTGCCCGACGGGTTGCGCGTGGCGATCGTCGGCACCGGCCCGTCGGGCGGGTACGCGCTGCGGACGCTGCTGCACCGCACGCAGGCGCGGATGACCGTCCTCGACAAACTCCCGACGCCGGGCGGGCTGGTACGCGCCGGTGTCGCACCGGATCACCCCTCCACCAAGGACGTGATGCGCACCTTCGACCTCTGCTATCGCGACCCGCGGGTCACGATGGCGACCAACGTCGAGGTCGGCCCCGACGCGGCCGCCGGCCAGATCACGCCGGCCGAGTTGGCGGAACATTTCGACGCGGTGTTCTACGCGGTGGGTGCGTCACAGTCGCGGCGCCTGGACATTCCGGGTGAGGACCTCGACGGGTCGATCGCCGCGAGCGACCTCGTCGCCTGGTACAACGCGGTGCCGGACGCGGTCGGTCCGCCGATACCCGCCCTGTCCGGTCGACTGGGTTCCGGGCGGGCCGTCGTCGTCGGGACCGGGAACGTCGCGCTGGACATCGCACGGATGCTGGTCTCACCGCCAGAAGCATTGGCGCGCACCGACATTGCCGACCGTGCGCTGCGGTTGCTGCGGGAGCAGAACGTCGGGGAGGTCGTCGTGCTCGGGCGTCGCGGGCAGGATTCCGCGGCTTACACCGACGCCGAGTACCGGGCGTTGGCCGCCGTGCCCGATGTCGAGGTTGTCGTGTGCGCCGAGGCCGACGGACCGCTGCCGGACCTGTCCGGGCCGGTGGCTCTCGGTCGCCGCCGCATCGTCTTCCTGTTCCACACCTCGCCGGTCGGCATCGACGGTGACGAGCGCGTCGAGTCCGTGACCGTGGCGACCGGCGGACGCGAGCACCGGATCGCCGCCGACTTGGTGGTCCGCTCGATCGGATACCGCGGGACGCCGATCACCGGATTGCCCTTCGACGAGGAGTCCGGCCGATTTCCCAACGTCGACGGGCGGCTCGTCGGCGACGACGGCGAGGTCGTCCCCGGTGCGTACGTGATCGGTTGGGCCGGGCGCGGGGCCAGCGGCGGGATCGGCGCGAACAAACTCGATGCGCTCGGGGTGGTCGAACGGTTCGTCGGGGATGTGGCCGACGGGGCGGTGACGCCGGGAGGTCGAGACGCCGGGACCTTCGACGAGTTGTTGCGGTCTCGTCGTCGAAAGGTGGTCGGGTATCGCGGAATGCGCCGGATCGACCAGGCCGAACGCGCCGCCGGCGCCCGTGAAGGACGGCCGCGGGTGAAGTTCACCGAGTTGGGCGAAATGCTCGCCGTCGCCGGGCGCCGACGCGGAATCGGGTAGTCGGCTACTCGTTTCCCACGGTCGGCGTCCTCCTAGCGTTCTCCCTGTCAATCGTTACTCGGACAGGAGAACAACATGAACACTCGAACGCGATCACTGGCCGCCGCCCTCGTCGCGGCCTCGGCCGCCAGCACCCTCGTCGGCCTGGGCGTCGGCTCGGCTTCGGCCGCCGGACCGGCCGGGGAACTCATCGGCGGCCGCGGAAGGATCAAGGTCGTCGTCGACAATTCGGCGACCACGACGCAGATGTCCTGCAAGCTGCAGATCGGCGGCTATACGCCGTTCTCCTCACCGTTGTCCGTCGGGCCGCACAGCACGCGGTCATTGGTGAAATCCGGCGTTTCCGCAGGTAATCACCTCACGCAGATCCTGTGCAAGAAGTTCGGCACCAACGTCACGGTGCTGCAGAAGAGCCGCGTCCTCACCGTTGCTCAGCCCAACCCCGGGACCGATTCGATAGACCTGATGTTCGCGAACATGGGCAGTTCGTCGATGGTCAGCGACAAGACGCTGCTTCCGTGACGCTTTCGGCGGTGGTCGAGTAGTTCTGACGGTGGTCGACGATCCGACGGTGGTCGAGCAGTTCTGATGGCGGTCAAGCCTCACGATGGTGGTCGAGTGGATCCGAGCCCCTGGGCGAGGAACCGTATCGAGACCACGCAAGCCGAAAGACGAGGCCCCCGGGGCGTCGAACCTAGTGACCCAAGCCGGGGATCAGGCTGGCGCCGGTCGCGTCGACGTACAGCATGTTCGCGAACGCCGTGACGATCAGGAACAGACTGACCACGATCGCCGACAGGATCACCGTGACGCGACGATGGGCGCGCTGGGCCGGCGGGGTGACGATGCTGTGCTTGCCGGTGTGTCGGATGGTCATGGCTACCTCCCTGGTGTGCCTGTCCATCAAGGATCGCAGGTTTGAGATCGTAAAGGAACGCGCCTAAGCACCCTCCGACCGATCTAGCAGCTAGTTCCCAGGTTCGGGTCATTCGACCAAGTGCTCAAACGACCCGCGGTGGTTGCGTATCGACGAAGCACGGTGGTCGAGTGCCGACGAAGCACGGTGGTCGCGTATCGACGAAGCACGGTGGTCGCGTATCGACGAAGCACGGTGGTCGAGTGCCGACGAGGCGCTAGCCGAGTCGGTGTATCGAGACCCCAAGCGGTGTATCGAGACCCCGAGTTGGCGTATCGAGACCTCGCAAGACAACCTCGCAACGCGACCGGTCAGCGCGCCACGGTCGCGATGAAGGGGATGAGTGCGGAGCCGGTCTCGTTGAAGTGGACCTGGTTGGCGACGATGGCGCCGATCATCGACGAGCTGCCGACGATCGCTCCGATCATCATCGTGAGCGGTCGTCGGAGGCCGTGGTGGGCGAGCGGGATCGCGGAGCCGTGGCCCATGTGACGGATCGTCATTGCGGCCTCCTCGGGTCGACGGGGGACCTCAAGGTTGACACCGAAGTCGACCGGGGGAAATACGCTCAAGCACCCCCGAACGAACCTCGCAGCAGGCTTTCAGTTTTCGAATGTTCGACTAACTACGTGGGCATGTCGGGACCGCAATGGACCGGTTGCCGAGTAGCCGGATCGAGCGCGTTCATAATCATTCGCCGGACAGTCGGGCTCTTCGACATCGCGTCGTGCCCGACCCGCATGTGCGGGCAGTACGACTGGACCAGCACGTTGCGCACGTTGGGGGCCGCCTTCATGAAGGATACCGACGGCGGGTTGACGACCTCGTCAGTGCTGCTGGCGATGTTCGCGTACTCGATGTTCGGGTAGTTCTTGAAGTCGTAGACCGAGCGATCGGCCAGGCTGTCGCAGAGCGGGCACAACGACCGCCGCTCCTTCGGCACTCTCTTGAGGAGGGCACTGATCCCGGCGGCGTCCGGCGAGGCGGAGACCGCACCGGCCAGGTTGACGATGCGGCGAGCATGCCGTGCTCCCCCGTAATACCGCAGGTAGGACAGCTGCAGTGTCGCGCCCTGGGAGTGGCCGACGAAGTCGAGCTGCTTTGCCCCGGTCCGTTTCATGACGACGGCGACGAAGGCGGCCAGCTGTCTCGTCGAGGTGCCGAGTCGGTCGAGACCGCCGTAGCCGGGGAGTCCCGGCAGCACCCCCACCGTCACGGTGTAGACGCAGTAGCCGGCGCGGGTGAGAGCCGGCGAGAGCGTATGCCAGTTCTGGTTCTGGTTGGCGGTCGTCCCGTGGACCAGGACCACTGGAACCGGATGCGCCGCACTCCGACAGGCCCAGTTGTTGGCGCCGGGTGGCGGCACGTCGGTGCGGTCGTCGGCCGACGCTGCCGCGATCGGTGCTAGTGCGGTCAACAGGGCGACGGCGATCGCCGTCATCCCCACACGCCGGCGCGACATCGAACTACGAAGCATGATCCCTCCTATGTCTGCCGCGACGCTACTCGCGACAAGTACCACCAGGTCGCGTTCGGGTGGACAATGACCATGTGGCCCAACCTCGCAGCGAAGTCAGCTGGGCGTCCTCGGCTGCCGTCCGTAAGTCGATGCAGGGGAACCGGCGACGAGACACCGCTCCCGAAATGGCCGTTCGGCGCCTAGTTCACGCCGCTGGTCTCCGTTACCGCGTCGACTACGCGCCGCTACCGGAAATGCCCAGACGCAAGGCCGACTTGGTGTTCACCCGCGCGAAGGTGGCCGTCTTCATCGATGGATGCTTCTGGCATGGGTGTCCGGAGCACCGCCAGGTACCGAAGACCAACGCCCAGTTCTGGTCAGACAAGATCGCGACCAACCAAGCACGAGATATGGACATGGATCGAAGCCTGACCGACTCCGGCTGGACAGTCATCCGCTGTTGGGAACACGAGGATCCCTTCGTCGTCGCCTCCGCAGTAGCGGACGCTGTCGGGCGCGGAGAACGTCAGAACGCTCGCGACTCAGACCGCGATAGGTGCGTCCTCGCGGACCGCACCTAGCGGCGGGCCAACGAGGAGGGTTGACGACTGGGCATTGACGTCCCGAACGATGGTTTCGCGGACTTGCGCCGCGACCTCATCTGTCGGCCGAGACCAACCTGCTGCCTTCCTGGCGAAGAACTCCTCGTCCAGTCCGATCTCCAGTCCAAGCAGATGGGCAAGGAGATGAGCGCCAAGGCGCGGCGGGATTGCGTTACCGATCTGCTGTGAGATGTCGCGTCCTCGCCAAGGGAAGTCTTCAGGGAAGGTCTGTAGCCGGCCCGCGTCCTGCATCGAGAGGCGTTCTTCCCGACCGGAGTCGAACTTCAGTCGGTTCCGGGACGCCTTACCGGTAACAGTGAAGGCGGGGCGATCATGCCTCCGCTTGCAGCGCTTTGTGGCATCGCCACCGAGACTGTAGTTCGACACGACGGTGAAAGGTGCGGACGTGTCGAGTGCGTCGGCCATCGAACGCCACTTGGGGAGGCTATCTTGAGCAGCTTCCGCAGCCCCTGTGTACCTCTGATGTGTCGGTGCCGGAAGCCATACGTCCTCCGGGGCGACGCCCAGTCGCGCGGTCAGAATCGCCCTACGCCGTGTTTGCGGTACCCCGTACTCTTCGGTACGCAGCACCCCCACATCCGTCCCATACCCGTGCGCCTCCAGCACCGCTGCGACAGCGCGCCAGACGGGCTCGACTGCCGGTACCTGCTCCAGCATGATCGCTTCGTAGGGGCGTTCATCATTGATTGCAGAAAGCGCCCAGATCAGTGGTTGCAGTACGAGGCCTGTCCTTGGATCACTGTGCGTAGCAAGCTCACCGAGAACGTCGTCCAGATGGCCCGCACCCAGACGCTCGACAAGCTCGATCACGTGCGCCAACGCTCGACGACCGTGGCCCTTGCCGGCGACGGTGTAGGTCTGACATGGGGGACCGCCGGTCAGGACATTGACGGAATCATCGAAATCGGTCGCCGCCCAGTCGCGGACGTCAGCCAGAATCGAACTGAGCCCGGCAGCTTCTCTGGTCTTGACCGCAGATTCATCGAATTCGATTCCTATCGATGGAAGCTGCAACCAGTGTGCTGCTGCATCGAGGCCACCGGGGCCCGCGAACAGATCGACGACCATGGGTGCCGCGACGGTCGGGAGCTTTGGCGGGTCGTTTCGACTCATACCCCAGAGCCTAGCCGGCAGATCTGACAACCCCCTTCACCCACGCCGGCGAGACCTCAGATCAAGGGATCAGGCGGGCGTGGGAGCGTCTCGACTTCGCGAACGAGGTCAGAGAACGGCCTGATGCGCCCTTGACGAACCATTCGATCCAGTTGGGCAATCTGCTGCGGCATAGCTCGAATCGATTGGGCACCCAATTGTTCAGCCGCCTCGCGCAACGCGTCGAACGCGACATGGTAGACGCAGTCGACAGAACCCGATCCATCCGCCAGGAGACGGAGCATGGTCGGCCGAGGTTCCATGGTGACGACTGCGTAATGGGGCATATGACCACGTCGGAGCGACACAAGTTTGCCCCCTTGAGAAACGCAGTCCTGTGCTCTGTCGGTTCTCAGTGACCATTTGGAACTCAGCCCAAGTAGGAGCCGACCACCACGGTCGGGCGTCGAAACCGCCACGTCCAGCTTCAGCACCGATTCCTCAGCCAGATTCTCCTTCAGCCACTGAAGCAGGCTGCGATTCTCGGCTGCGTGACGCTGGATCGTCTGGAGCTGCCGACGTAGAGCCGCGACAGGCCGTGACGGATCCAACTGGTTGGCCGCGGCAATCGCTCGTTCGATTCGCTCCAGATCATCGTTGTACTTCGACGTGAAACTCTTCATCTGGCGCAAGTGAGCGTACTGCGCGAAGTCGGTAGCCATACACGACCGATCGACCAGCAGATCGGGCCGGGCAATGCGGAGTTCCGCGACAACTGCCTCCTCGAGCGCAGACCCAACGCTCGGGACCTCCCGAGCATCCTGCGGAACTCCGAGCGCATGAAACATGGCCTTCCCCCAACGAATCGAGTTCTGGTCGGCCTTGTCCGAGGTGGACGGGAGATGCGACTCGCGGTACCCACACAACCCTTTTGCGAATTCTGGATCGCCCACGTGCATTCAGTCTCCAGCCCAGTCGAAGTCGGTACGGGATGTCCGGGAGTCCTTCGGGCCGATCACTTCGAGCTCTGACCAGTCTTTAGGGAATCTGGGTCCCGAACCGATCTCATCCCGGCCGGACGCTGGAGCCCACCACGAGCCATCAAGGAAGAACCGACGACGCGCAGAGGCGGCAGGTACCGAGGTGACGCGAGACGACGTCCAGAACCCTTTACGGGGGGGCTCCAACCCCAGGCTGGCAGCAATCTGCTGATGGGGGCGTTCATGTCCGAGAATGACAACGCCTTCAGCCCTGAGATGGTGGCGGGCGTCCCGAGCCCGTTTTGGCGCATCGTCCTGCTGCCCGACGGTCAGAACCACGTTCCTGTCAATCAGCGTGTTCTGAACATGGCGAAACAGATCGTTGACACGTTCCTGACCGCTCGACCCCTCACGCAGAATCTTCTCCCGTGTGGCGGTCGACAACCGAAGTATGAGGTTTTCTGGCAAATCTCGTTGAATCCCGCCCCACAACCAGTAGATCTCGTCCATCGCGAACTCGGCCAACCGCCGCTTGTTGTCGCGGTTGTATGCCCGAACCAACTCCCCCGTTTCCTTCTTCACTCGCCACCGCAAGCGACTGTCGGACGTGCGAAGCAGCCCGGCGGCCCACTCGCCAGTGTCATCGTTCATCCAGACCAGCAGTGCGGCCTGATCCCGCTTAGCCGACTGAGCACCGTGATCAGCACACACGTACATCTCCATCGGGATCTCCCAGCCACCCACATCGCGCGAGAACTTGCAGTCGACCTCGAGCTCGCGGATCCGCCAATCGAGATCCCGCCCGTCCTCGATGTCGAACTCCCGAGTCAAGTTGATCTCAACGGCTGTACCCAGGTATGTCTTCTCGGTCTTCCGTAGGTGCTGATAGCACCATCGGCCCGTCCGCTGACCGTCGAGCGCCTCGTCCAGGGAGTCACGAAGAGTCCATCGAAACCGGTCGCGACCTTGCGGAGCGTCCTCGAAGAACTCGGCAACAGCCTTCAAATCGCCCGGGACGACCGGGTTGGGGCGTGTCGGCCGCCAGCGCACGGTGGACATCGGATCTGAGGGAGGCGAATACTGCCGAAACGCGTTTCGCGCTCTCTTCGCTCCGTCCGGCCGAACACCGGTCGATCGAATCGTCGCCGACTCAAACTCGAACAGGCCCGCCTCGTCAGACATTCTCCCGAGCATGCCAGCTATGGAGACGAAACCGAGCGAATGTCGGCAAACACACGTACCCCAGACACTTCATCCGTGCGTCGACAACAGCCTTTCCAAACTCTCCGCGGTGCCGCACTACCTAAACTGCCATTGCCACATCAGCCGGGTCCGATAGCTGAAAGTCCAGCCAGGCTCACCATGAGCATTCAGCAATCTCACCGCCTCGGGGGAGGCCTTGCGACACAACACCCGCCGACCGACTATCCGGTGGCCAACCCGGCTAAACCAGCTGATAGCTCCAGACGTCCCTCACCGGAAACCTGATCCTGAATGAACCGATTCAACGCTTCGGGTGGGGTCTCCGTTCGACGCGCGGGTACGACCTCATCCCAGGTATCGAAATCGCCCGGGTCGTCAAACGTGATGACGCCAACGCCATGCTCGCGCGCCGCGTTTGCGACCCGTCGAACCATCGGTTCCTCGGCCTTGGCCACCACGTCACGAAGCTCAAGGAGGACGTAGCAATGGGTCGACGCGCGACGATGACCCATCGCCTCGTACACGGCAATGACATTCAGGTTGGCCATGGTTTTGACCTCAAACGTGATGACTTCGAACTGAGACTGCGGCACGTAAGGAAACCCTCGAAGACCGATCGCAACAAGGTCTGGCCTGGTCCACCGGCCACCTGTATCCCGCCTTCCGGCATAGGCCGTCTCTTCAATCAGAAGCGGCTTGAGGTCCCGCTCCGCAGACCACCGACCACTGAGTGTCTCTCGCAGTGGACCGTAGAGACCCCTCTCTGGTCCAGATCCGGAGACCTCCCAGCCAGGCAAACGGCGGAGTGCCCCGCCGCGTCCAGGCGCTCGAGCTACCAGTCCTTTGCCAAGTAGCCCGAGGCGGGCGTGGTTGTACCGCGTTTCACCCCACTTGAGCCTCCTCCGCATCGACACGTTTCCCACTGCCACGGATTCGTCGTCGACGCATTCGGGTAGTTCGGCAAAGAGCTTGAATTCGTCGGGCGTCAGGTCTGGAGTCATGAGTCGCACCTCCTCGTTCTCCAACCCGAACACTGCCACCGCCTACGGCACGTACGCCGGCGTTCCGCGGAACGTCGCAAGAGCACCACGAGTGACCAGAATTCTCGTTAGCGTCGCAGAAGGACCCCGGAACCAAGGAGGCGTCACCGTGGCCTACCAACTGATTTGCCCCTGCGGGCAGAACATCACGTCGCTAAGCGATCGCTTCGTCGATGATGTCCAAGCCCACCTCGCCGAGCAGCACCCCGGCCGCAACTACTCGGCCGACGACATCATGTCCATGGCGATGGAGGTCTCCGACAAGCTGGTCAAACCCACGTCGTAGACCCGTAGTCTCGTCGCATGCGGTTGCCGATTCCGAGATGGCGGGACTCCGACCCCGGCGAGATCCGAAGCTGGATCACCGAGGTCAACGACGGCATCGTCGCCGTAGCGGGCATGGCGCTCGGCCTGGCCGGAGCCGAGGTCGCGCCGCGCACCGCCTACGCGGTGATCACCCTCAACGCCATCGTCGGCGCACTCACCGTCTTCGGCGCCAAGCTCGGCGAACGCCTCGCCGACCGTGAGGCCGAGCAAGACCTCGTCGCCAAGGAAGAGGCGCGCCTGCGGATGACTCCCGACGAGGAGAAGGCCGAGATCGTCGACTGGCTCGAAGCCCGTGGAGTGGGTACGTCGACCGCACACCAGGTCGCCGACGACCTCGCCGCCGGCGACGCGCTGGGCGCCCAACTCGTCATCGAGTACGGCCTCCGCGAAACCACGACCGTCCACCAGGCCTGGCGCGACGCCCTGCAGGCCGGAGCGGCATTCCTCATCGGCGCGGTTCTGCCGCTCGTGGGCAGCCTCGTGACGCCGTGGGAGTGGCGAGTGGGGTGGCTCGCGACCGGCACCGCCATCTGCCTGACGATCACGTCGTTCATCTTGTCCAGACGCGGCCATTCCAATCCGTGGGCGACCGTGCTCCGCTCTCTGGTCTTGGGCCTGGGCACACTCGCGGTGTCGTACTTCGCCGGTGGACTGCTGCAATAGTCCGGGCCCTTCCTCCCGTACTTTTCCGCTTATCCCGACGTAGCTTCTGCGGGAGGAACAGAATTGTGCGGGAAGAACGCTGCCACGAACCACGGGGGATCAGATGACGGCAAGGATTCGACGGCTCACCGTCGTCGCAACGACACTGGCCGTGGCCGCCACCGCGGCCTGCGGTACCGACTCCTCGTCGCACCTGGTCAGTTCGTCGTCGACGCCGCCACCGACAATCCGGAACGTTCCGCTGACGGCACCGGGAACGGTGCTCAAGATCGGTCAGCCGGCCGGACTCGACGTGCACCGTGACGGCAAGGTGTTTCGGATCGAGCTCACGGTGACCTCGATTCAGAAGGCGAACAGGGCCGACTTCGCGAAGGTCACCGGCGACGCGATGCAGAAGGTCGCCGACGTCTACTACGCCCGAGGATTCCTCACGCCCGCAGACTCGCGCAACACCGCGTCGATGGAGTACGGCATCACCCCGTCGTTCTCCGCGACGACCTCGAGCGGGAACGAGACGCCGCTCTTCCAGGTCTTGGGCGCCTTCACCGCGTGCCCGGCGACGCTGACTCCCGCGCCGGGCGGCTTCACCTCCTGCAACATGGAAGCGACCACCGAACCCGGCGAGACGATCGCGTCGCTCGAACTGATCGGAATCGACAACTCGACGTCGATCCCGGGCCGGCCGGGCATCACCTGGACGAATAGCTGACCTTCCTCCCGCACCTTTCTGTTCGTCCCGACGTAGCTTCTGCGGGAGGAACAGAATTGTGCGGGAGGAACACGGACTAACCTGCACAACGTGCCCACGACAGCCGAGGAACTGATGCGCTCACGGTTCGCGGCCTTCCGCGACGGGGATGCGCAGTGGCTACTCGACACCTGGCACCCGTCGACGCGACCGGAAGCACTCGACCTCGCCGACAACCCGCGGTGGCGAGGATTGCAGATCGTCGACACCGAGGCCGGCGGAGCCGACGACGAGACCGGAATCGTCGAGTTCCGCGCCACCTATCTCGACGCCGACGGTGAACTCGGCGTCCTCCACGAGCGCTCCACCTTCGTCAAGGAAGACGGCCGCTGGTTTTACGTCGACGGGGAGCACTAGCCACGTCACCGAACACCCCTCGATCCTCACCGACCGCTGCCCGAACCGCCACGAGCCACCCGCACCCGGCGTTATGGTCGCGACATGACCACGACTCACGAATCACCCGAGCTCCGCGACGGCTTCGCGTCGTTGCGCGCCGGCGGTCTGCACTGGGATGCCTTTCCGCTGCGCCTGTTCACCAAGGGCAACGCCAAGACCTGGAACCCGGCCGACATCGACTTCGGCAAGGAGGCCGCCGATTGGCACGGCCTCGACGACGAGCAACGTCGCAGCGCCTGCTACCTAGTCGCACAGTTCGTCGCGGGTGAGGAGGCCGTCACCGAGGACATCCAGCCGTTCATGAGCGCCATGTCGGCGGAGGGACGCTTCGGCGACGAGATGTACCTCTCCCAGTTCTGCCTCGAGGAGGCCAAGCACGCGCAGGGTTTCCGGCTCTGGATGGACGCGGTCGGCCTGACCGACGACCTCCATCCCTTCGTCGCCGAGAACCCGCACTACCGCAAGCTGTTCTACGAGGAACTGCCGCAATCCCTCGGCATCCTGCGCGACGACCCCTCGCCGCGCAACCAGGTCCGCGCCAGCGTCACCTACAACCACGTCATCGAGGGCAGCCTCGCGCTGACCGGCTATTTCGCGTGGAACAAGGTCTGCGCCGAGAACAACATCCTGCACGGCATGCAGAGCCTCATCGGCCACATCTCCGACGACGAGCGCCGCCACATGGCCTGGGGCACCTTCACCTGCCGACGCCACGTCGCCGCCGACGACTCGCTGTGGGAGGTCGTCACCGAGCGGATGGGCGAGTTGCTGCCGACGGCGCTCGACATGATCTCCTGGGTCAACGAGCAGTTCGACGAGCCGCCGTTCGGCATCGACAACGCCGAGTTCGTCGCCTATGCCGCCGACCGCGCGCAGCGTCGCCTGGGCGCAATCGAGTCGGCGCGGGGACGCTCGCCCGCCGAGATCGATCTCGACTACTCCCCCGCCGAACTCGAGGATCAGATGGGCGACGAGGACCGAGCGGCCACCACCGGATAGGCGCGGTTAGGGTCGAGGGATGACCCATGTCTTCGACGAGGCGATCACCGTCGCGGCCCTGCCCGACGGCGTCTTCCGCGCCACCACCCACTCGGCCTACGACAACATGGTCGGCCCCTTCGGCGGAATCACCGCGGCCACTGTCGTCAACGCGTTGCAACACCACCCCGACGTCCTCGGGCAGCCGCTCTCCCTGACCCTCAACTATGTGGCGCCGGTCGCCAGCGGGACCTGGGATCTGCACACGACGATCGTGCGCACCAATCGGACCAACCAGCACTGGACCTTCACCATCGAGCAGGAGGGCGCGACGGTGTCGACGGGCAGCGCCGTCTTCGGGATCCACCGCGAGACCTGGGCCGACACGGAGGCACAGCGCCCGCAGGTGCCCGCACCAGAAGCTGTTGCCGCCGTTGACTTCCCGGAGTTCATCGCCTGGGCCCGCAACTACGACAAGCGCTTCGTCGCGGGCAGCCTGGAGGCCAAGTCCGACGACTCCACGTCGACGGTGTGGCTGCGCGATCTCCCCGAGCGCCCGTTGGACTACCCGGCGCTCACCTCGATGACCGACGCCTTCTTCCCGCGCGTCTTCCTGCGCCACGGCACCTACATGCCGGCCGGGACGATCACCCTGACCACCTACTTCCACGCGACACCCGACGAACTCGCCGCCCAGGGCACCGACCACGTCCTCGGTACCGCCCGCGGCGCCCGTTTCGGCAACGGCCACTTCGACCAGTACGCCCAGATCTGGGGTGGCGACACCCTGCTGGCCACCACCACCCAGCTGGTCTATTTCAAGGACCCGCAGGGCTGATCCCGGCCAGAATGGACCGCATGAGAGATGCGGTCATCGTCGACGCAGTACGAACCCCGATCGGCAAGCGGAACGGTTCATTGGCCGGGATCCATCCCGGTGATCTGACGGCGAAAGTGCTCACCGCCCTGGCGGAGCGAAACGGATTCGACCCGGCGACCGTCGACGACGTGGTGTGGGGTTGCGTCAGCCAGGTGGGTGATCAGGCCGGCAGCATCGGTCGCGTCGGGGTCCTCGCCGCGGGCTGGCCCGAGTCGGTGCCGGCCACCGTCGTCGACCGTCGATGCGGTTCCGCGCAGCAGGCTGTGCACTTCGCCGCGGCCGGGGTGATCGCCGGCCACTACGACGTAGCGATCGCCGGGGGCGTCGAATCCATGTCGCGCGTGCCGATGGGCTCGGCCCGAGCCGGCGGCGAACCCTATCCGCCGTCGGTGCTGGACCGGTACGGCGTCGACGGTTTCAACCAGGGCATCGGCGCGGAGATGGTCGCGCGCAAATGGGGGATGTCGCGCACCCAGGTCGACGACTACTCGGCGCGCTCGCACGAGCGCACCGCCGCCGCCATCGACGCCGGCGCCTTCGACGATCAGCTGGTCAAGATGGACGAACTCACCGTCGACGAGGGGCTGCGCCGCGGCACCACCATGGAGAAACTCGGCGGCTTGAAGACCGCCTTCGACGAGAACGGCGTCATCACCGCGGGCAACTCGTCGCAGATCTCCGACGGGGCCGCGGGTCTGCTCATCACCACCGGCGACTACGCCAAACAGCAGGGCTGGACACCGCTGGCGCGCATCCACACCGCGGTGCTGGCCGCCGACGACCCGGTCATCATGCTGACCGGACCGATCCCCGCGACGCAGAAGGCGCTCGACCGCTCCGGCCTCTCGATCAGCGACATCGGCGCCTTCGAGGTCAACGAGGCCTTCGCTCCCGTACCCCTGGCATGGCAGGCGGAGATGAGTGCCGACGACGACGTACTCAACCCGCTGGGCGGAGCCATCGCCGTCGGACATCCGCTCGGCGGATCCGGCGCCATCCTGATGACGCGCCTGGTCCACCACATGCGTGACCACAACATCCGCTACGGCCTGCAAACCATGTGCGAGGCCGGCGGGATGGCCAACGCGACGATCCTGGAGTTGGTCGCGTAGACGAATTCGGGTTGCGAGGTCTCGATACACCAACTCGGGGTCTCGATACACCAACTCGGCTAGCGCCTCGTCGGCACTCGACCACCGTGCTTCGTCGGCACTCGACCACCGAACAGGCGACGTTTGGTTGCGAGGTCTCGATACAAATTCTCGGCTAGCGCCTCGAATTCACTCGACCACCGTAAAGGACGAGAGGTTCTCGTAGGCCTCGGTGTTGGGCTTCATCGCCGCGGCCACGAGTTCCCACAGCACCTCGTCGGTGCCGCCACCCACCCGGCCGAGCTTGATGTCGCGCCACCAGCGGCCCAGCGGCGTCTCGTCGGTCAGGAAGCCGGAGCCGCCGAAGATGTGCAGGCATTCCCCGGCCACCTCCTCGGCCAGCCGCACGGCGGTCACCTTGATCGCGGCGGCGGTGCGCAGGTTCATCGGGCCGGCCGCGGCGATCCCGTCGAGGGCGAAGCGCAGGGTGTCGACGCGGGCCTGCAGGTCGGCGACGCGCAACCGCAGCGCCTGGTGGTCGTAGAGCCGCTTGCCGAACTGCTCGCGGTCCATCATCCGGGCCAGCGTGATGCCCAGGATGAGGTCGCAGGCCGCCGCGCACTGCGCCGCGACCGACAGCCGCTCGTGTGCGAGTCCCCAACTGATCACGGCCAGCCCCGTGCCGGGCCGCGCGATCAGCGCCTCCTCGGGCACCCACGTGTCGATGTCGACGGGGGCGGTGTCGAGCGGACCGGCCGAGAGCTTGCGATAGCGATCACCGACGACGACGCCCGGATCATCCATCGCGACGGCGACGACGACGTTGTTGCCGTGCGTGCTGCCGTCATCGACGTTGCGCGCGACGGCGATCATGTGCCCGGCGATCGGCGAGAGGGAGCAGAACTTCTTTCGTCCGCGAACCCGGAATCCCTTTGCGCCGCCGTTGGTTTCAGCCGAGACTTCGGTCCCGACGATCTGCAGGTCGGACCCGCCGGACTCCTCCGACGCCCCGATACACAGCACCTCCGCGCCGTCGAGAGCCCGCTCCGTGACCGCCTTGAGGTAGTCGGTCTTGCCGAAGCGGCGCAGCGTCGCGATGCCCGAGTCGTGCAGGCTGACGCCGACGCCGACACCGGTCGACGCGGTGCGTCCCAGCCGGTAGCCGAGTTCGAAGAGCTTCGCGACGTCGGGCTTGGTCTGGCCCGCCCACTTGGCGCGGAAAACCCCTGCGGCGCCGAGCTTTTCGAGCAGCGCCCGGGGGAACAGCTCGGTGCGCTCGGCCTCGTGCACCATCGCGGTGACCTCGTCGTCGAAGACTTCGTCGAGCAAGGCGCGGTACTCGTCCAGTGGCAGCGGCTCGGTGAACGCGGCGGTCGGCGCCAATCCGGCGCTCATCGTCGGTCCCCGTCTCCGCCGGAGGTCTCGGCGACGAGATAGGGCGCAACGCTGCCCAGCTTCTCGCAGGTCTCGGTGAACTCCCGCTCCGGGTTGCTCTGCCCGACGACGCCGGCGCCGGCACGCAGCCAGCTCCGCTCACCGTCGCGGAAGACCGTGCGCAGCACCAGGGCCGCCTCCAGATCCCCCGACGAGGAGACCGTGACCACGGCACCCGAGTAGGCGCGCCGCCTGCTCGCCTCCAAGCGGTAGATCGCATCGATCGCGGGTGCCTTCGGGATGCCCGACGCCGTCACCGACGGGAACAGCACCTCCAGCGCGTCCCACGCGGAGTAGGGAGCGGCCAGCCGGCCGATGACCGTCGACGCCAAATGCTGCACACTGCCGCGCGGCTTGACCGTCATGAATTCGCTGACCGCCGTCGTGCCGGCCACGGCGACGCTGTCCACCTCCGCGTAGGAGGTCCGCACCGAAATCGCGTGCTCCACAATCTCTTTCGCGTCGCTCTCCAAGTCGGCGCGAGCCGCCATATCCTCGTCGGGCGAAACGCTGAAGGCCCGGGTACCGGCGAGCGGCTCGGTGGTGATCAGTCCGTCGGCGGCAACGGAGCCGACCAGTTCCGGGGAGAACCCGGCCGCCTCCAGCCCGCCGAGGCGGAACAGGAACGAGCGGGCCGGGGTGTTGGCCTGGCGCCCGGTCAGGTAGGTCGCGGGGACGTCGACGTCGAAGGGCACCGTCACCTCGCGGGACATGATGACCTTCTCGTAGCGCCCGGCGTGGATCTCCCCGATCGCGGTGGCCACCCGGCCGCGGTAGTCGGTGGGATCCTCGTCGACCGACAGCGGCATGCGCGCCTCGTCGTCGACGACGATCGGTCGCTGCGCCAATTCGCGCATCCGCTCGCGCAGCTGCTCGTCGGCTCCGACGAACCTGATGCCGTCGACGCCCTCCGCCCCGCCGTCGAGGAAGGCCTCGAACTCGGGCACCACGATGTGGGCCAGCACGGCACCGTCGGCGAGATGATCGGCGGCGCCGAGGAAGGGGGCGCAGAAGTCGAAGCCGACCCAGCCGTAGGCCCGCCACTCGTCGAGGTCGAGTCCGGCCAGCGCCTCCTCCAGGGCCTGCGCCGGGCGGGCGTTGTACGCGGTGGTGCGCACCTGCGCGTTGCCCTGCGCGTCGTGGGTGGTGACGCGCACGTCGCGGGCGGTCAGGATGATCTCGGTGCGGACGCCGCCGGCGAAGACCCAGCCGTCCACACCCTCGTAAACCAGGTAGTCGTCGGCGAGTCCGGCGCGCGCCCAGGTGGCGCAGATCTCGGGCTCGCGGACCAGTGTCGCGATCGCGGTCATAGTGCTCGGTCCTTCCAGTTCGGCAGAGATGGGTCGGGTGGTCATTCCGCCACCAGGTCGGCGCCGACGCCGAAGCTCGTGAAGGCGGTCTGTCGCTGCAGTCGGTATTCCTCGCGACCGAGCACGGTGTTGAGGATCTTGGCGTTGCGCACCGCACCGATGTCGAGGTTGGGCGCGGAGACGCCGACGGCGTGGTGCTCGGCATTCGCGACGAAGAGCCGGTCGGCCAGGGCGCCGGGCGCGGCGACGGAGTGGTTCGCCTCGATGACTAGGCGTCCCTGTGAGTCGCGTTGTAGGAGCTGGTCGATCGGGGCCAGGAACGCCGGTTCGCGCTCGGTGTACCCGGTCGCCGCGATCACCACGTCGGCGTGATGGGCCAGTAGGCTCCCAGTGTCGACGTGGCGGCCGCGCACCCGCAGCCCGCCGTCGGCGATGGGTTCGATGCCTTCGATCGCGACGCCGTTGCGCAGCTGCACCGTCGGCAACTTCTCCAGCAGTTCGCGGCGGTACAGCAGGTCGTGCAGTCGCTCCAGCGTCTCCGAGGAGATGCCCTTGTGGAACTGCCAATGCCCCCTACGCACCTCGTCGCGCGTCGCCTCCGGCAGCGAGTGGAAGTAGTCCATGTAGGCCGGGGTGGTCATCTCCAACGAGAGCTTGGTGAAGTCCAACGGCGCGAACCACGGCGTGCGCGTCCACCAGCGCACCGCGGGACCTCCGTCGAGATTCGCCTCCAGCAGGTCGGCGACGATCTCCGCGCCGGACTGCCCCGATCCGATCACGGTGACCGACTCGGCATCGCGGATCTCGTCGCGGCGGAACAGGTAGTCGGCGCTGTGGACGAGCGACGGGGAGTCCGCCGACACCGCGCGGGGGATGAACGGCTCGGTGCCGATCCCGACGACGACGTGGCGGGCGAGCACCGTCGAGGCGCCGTCGGCGCCGAGGAGGTCGACCTCGAAGCGCTCGTTTCGCTCATCCCAACGGACCTCGGTCACGGTGGTGCCGAACCGCAGCCCGTCGAGCCGGTCGATGACCCACAGCAGGTAGGCCTCGTACTCGCGCCGCGTCGGGAAGAAGTCCTCGCGCACCAGGAAGGGGTAGAGGCGGTCGACGTCGGCCAGGTAGGCGAGGAAGGAGAGCGGATGCGTCGGGTCGACGAGGGACACGAGGTCGGACAGGAAGCTGACCTGTAGCTTCGCGTCCTCGAACATCAGCCCCGGATGCCAGGCGAAGCGCTCCGACGAGTCGACGACGAGCACGTCGGCGTCCTCGACCGTCGAGGCCAGTGCGGCCAGGCCGAGGTTGAACGGCCCGCAGCCGACCGCGAGGACGTCGACCTGCTCGCGGTTCTCCTGTTCGCGGTTGTCGGGGTCAGTCATGAGCAACTCCTACGTTGAGTGCGGCCGGGGCCAGTCCTTCGGATTCCACTTCCAGCGCGACGCGGAGGATCTCGTCGAAGAGCCGTTCGATGTCGGCCGGCGAGGTCTCCGGGTTGAGCAGGGTGAGTTTCAGACAGGTCCGCGACTGGTCGTCGGCGGCGTCGACGCGGACCTGGGTGCGGCCGATCAGCGCGGTGCCCGAGCTGATCAGTCGGCGGCGTAGCTCGGCATTGACCTGGTCGATGTCGGGCTCGTCGCACAGGTATTGGAAGACGACGGTGGTGAGCGTCGCCGGTGAGACCAGCGCGAGCTGCGGCTCGGATTCGACGCGGCGCTGCGCATGCGCGGCGAGGTTGTGGCAGTCCTCGAGCATCGAGCCGAGTCCGTCGCGTCCGTAGGCGAGCAGCGTGGTCGCGACCTTGAGCACGTCCGGGCGCCGCGTCGTCTGCAACGTGAGCCCGAGCTGGCCGCCGAAACCCGCCTCCAGGTCATCCTCGGGATTCAGGTAGGCGACCGAGCGGTCGAGGGAAGCGAAGCTGTTCGTGTCGGCCAGCAACAGCAGACTCGCGGCGGCCGGCTGCCAGCCGACCTTGTGCAGGTCGAGGGTGATCGAGTCGGCATCGCCGATACCGCGCAGGAGTCCGGCGAAGCGGTCGGAGAACAGCGCCCCGAAGCCGTAAGCCGCGTCGACGTGGAACCACAGCCCGTGACGCCGCGCGATCTCGGCGATCTCCGGCAGCGGGTCGACGGTCCCGAAGTCGGTGGTGCCGGCGGTCGCGACGACCGCGACGGGCGTGCGGTCGTCGGCCACGAGCGCGTCGAGGGTCGCCTCCAACGCCGCCGGGACCATGCGGTGCTCGTCGTCGCAGTCGACGGTGACGACCGCCTGCTCCCCCAAACCCAAAGCGGCACAAGCACGTTGGAGGGAGAAGTGGGCGACCTTGCTGCACAGGACGACCGGTGAGCCCAGCGCTCGCACGCCGTGCTGGCGGATGTCGATGCCGCGGCTCGCACCGGCGCGGTCGCGGGCGATGAGCATGGCCAGCAGGTTCGAATACGAGCCGCCCGGCCCGAAGACGCCGCCCGCCGTCGACGGCAAGCCGGCGAGACGGGCCAGCGTCTGCACGGTCCAGGTCTCGATGGCCAGCGTCGCCGGGCCCGAGTCGTAGGTGTCCAGCGAGGCGTTGGTGGCGCTCGCCAGCGCATCGGCGGCGACGGCGACCGACAGCGGCGGCGGCTGCAGGTGCGCGGCGCACAGCTCGTGCGTCAAGTTCAGGCCGTACTCGTGGACGATGTGGGCCATCCGGCGCAGCGCCGCCTCCTCGCCGATCCCCGCCTCAGGTAGCTCGGGGGCGCCGAGCTCGCGTGCGACGCTGGCCAGCACCTCGTCGGGGGCACCGACCGGCAGCGGGTCGCGCGGCGCTCGCCCGGCAACCGTCGTCGCGGCGTCGATCAGTTGCCGGCCCACCTCGGACCAGCCGTGTCCCGGCTTGGAGAACCGGCTCGTGCGGACTTCTGATTGGTGTGTCACACGCTGCCTCACTGTTGGGGGGATGCCGGGGCGATACCGGCATTGGCGAGCAGCGCGGCCAACGGCTCATGCGCTGCGGGGGGAATCTGGTGCAGGAGGTCGGTGACCGCGGCGACGGCGCGCTCGGCGATCACCTCGCCCGTACCCAGTTGGCAATCGACCTCGAGATGGGCTGATCCGTCGTCGGCAAGCTCGATGGCGAGGGTCATCGGGTAGGGCGCGATGCCGCAGGAGACCGACCGGTAGTCGACGGTCACGCCGTCGGGAACCGGGATCCCGCGCATCGGCGCGTTACGGACCGACCCCATGATCTCGACCACCGGGAACCGGCCGCCGCTGCGCCGCAACGCCGTCAGCACCGAGCCGAAGTCCACGTCGGCGTAGGTCATCGCCGCGTAGATCGACGCGAGACCCGCGCGCATCGCGTCGTCGACGGTCCCGTCCGGGTCGAAGGTGAATCGGATCGGGATGATGTTTCCGCAGTAGCCGACCAGGTCCGGGGCCTGCTCGGGCCGCCTGTTGTCGGCGGGGACGAGGAGCACGTGGTCGTAGGCGCCGGTGAGCGCGGAGACCGTGAGTGCGGTCAGCGCGATGAGCGCGGCGTTGGCGGTGCCGCCGATCGTCGGGGCGTAGGCGGCGAACGCGGCGAGGTCGCCGGGGTCGAGGTCGCGACGGAGCTGCTGGCCGGGGGCCTCGTCGAGGGGCACGAGCCAGCTCTGCTCCGGGGTCGTCGACGGGAGCTCGTCGGAGAGGGGGAACCGAATTCCGGGTGCCGCCCACGTCTCCCGGGCATGCTCGACGGCCAGCGGGAGCCGGTCGACTGGCTCGGCGTCGGTCGAGCGGGTCAGACGGTAGTCGACTGGCTCCGCGTCGGTCGAGCGGGTCGGACGGTGGTCGAGTGTCGGCGAGGCGCTAGCCGAGTCGACGTATCGAGACCTCGCAAGCCGAGAATCCGCATCCAGCCCCCCGCGAAGCATCGAACCGAGCAGCAACGGCCACGAGGTGTCGTCGACGGCGAGGTGGTGGAAGCTCAGCACCACCTCGACGGGGCCGTCGTCGCTCCCGAAGACACGTGCGCGGACGGGTGCCTCGCGGGTGAGGTCGAAGGGGGTGCGGGCCAGTGCCGACGCCGTCGCCTGCGCGCCGATCCCCTCGCCGACGGTCCCGCCGCCCAGCGCCCACAGCCCGCCCGGTTCGATCCAGCGGCCGGTGGTCGTCGCCGGTTCGCGACGCGGCTCGTCGTCGACGACGGCGATGGTCGACGAGAGCACCGCCGCACCCGCGATCGTCGATTCGATGCCGACGATGAGTTGCTGTGCCGACCGGCCGTCGCCGCGCAGCAACAAGGTGATGTTGTGCGAGACCGATTCCGGGTCGAGCTGGTGGATCCGCCACATGCGGCGTTCCGCAGCGCCGAGCGACTGCCCACTCGACGCCTCCGGGGTGCCCACCGGGAGCGATTGCGACGTATCGGAGGTGCCCAATCGGCGGGCGCGACGGCGGCGCAGCAGCTCTCGGCGCGCCTCGAGGGTGTCGGTCATCGGTGTCCTCCGGCGGTGGCGGTCTGGTCGGTGGTTTCGATCGCGGACGCCGACTCGCGCAGCACGGTCCAATCGCTGACCACGGGAACGGTCTCCCCGCGCGCCCACAGCGGGAGTTGGTCCTGGAAGTGGGCGGTGCCGGGCCGACCATCGGCGCCCATCGGGACGATCCAGCGGCCTCGGTCACGCTCGGCGAGGTCCCAGACGTACCGCGCGGCCGACCCGACGCGGCACTGGTCGTCGAACCCGACGGCGGCTGCGTTGGCGAAGACGCATTCGGCGTCGCCGCCCAACTGCGCGCGGTCCGGGCGGACCCGGGCGGACAGCTCCGGGTGCCCCGGAGAAGCGCCCATCAGGTCGAATCCGTGGATCGGGGCGAAGCGGTGGTGCTCGCCCCACGTCGGCGCGGAGTCGCCGCCGTCGGTGGCGACGGCCAGCGATTCCAGCGCGGCGGTGAGCAGTGCCGCGACCTCGACGCCGAGGCCGTCGGCCCGTTCGAGAACGATCGGCAATGCGGCGGCGATGCGCGGGTGCGGGACGAACCACGGATCGAAGATCGGTGAGAATCCGTGTGGCACAAGGAGGCTCGCCAGCTCGGCGGTGGCGGCGAGCGACCCGACGAGGCGGGTCCGCAGCGCGGCGAACAGGTAGGCGTCGGTACTGTCGGCGGCCATCGACCGATCCCAGGCGACGATGCGGGCACGGATGCGCTCGGCACCGTCGGACAGCCCGGTCAGCGCCTCTATGCGGCGCTGCAGGAGTGTCGCGTCGTCGAGGTCGACGTCGCGGTGGATCTCGGTGCAGTCGTCGGCGGACACCTCGGTGCGCTCGGCGAGTAATGCCGTGATCCGCTCGGCGCGGGACGGTCCGACCGCCTCGGTGGTGACCGGTTGCAGCGGCGGGCAGTTCTCGATCCGCTGGTTGGCGATGACCGCGAAATCCTCCACCCCGCCGTCGAAGGTCTCGTCGTTGATGGAGGCGCAGTGGTAGCCGGCCCACTTGTAGCGCTCCTCCCACCCGGGAACGGGGAGCCAATAGTTCTCCGACGCGCGGCGCGGCATCGCGCCGACGACCTGCCGGTGGACGCGCCCGGCGGAGTCGGCGATCACGATCCGGTTGACCGGCTCGGACCAGCCTTCAAGCGCCTCCTCCACGTCGGCGATGCTCGTCGCGAACAGCAGGTCGGCCACCGCGTCGAATCCGAATCCCTCGGAGTCGGCGAGCATGGGGCTGCGCAGACTCCAGTCGTATCCGTCGCCGCGCAGGACGATTGGGCCGTTCTCGGTGACGACGATCTCGACGTCGACGTCCTCCCCGTCGCGCACCGCGATGGTCTCGGTCCAGCTCTGGACGGGTGCCTCGCCGTCGGGGGTCAGCGCGACGATCCCGGCGTCGGTGCGCGTCAGCTTCTCGCGGTAGACGTCCTGGTAGTCGCCCATCGCGTTGGTGATCGCCCAGGCGACGTCCTGCGCGTGCGCGAAGTGCGGGACACCCGGGACGCCCGCGAAGGCGAAGCCGACGACGTCGAATTCGGGGCAGGCCAACTGGCACTGCAGATAGATGCCGGGCAGTTCGAGGAATCGGTGCGGGTCGCCCGCGATGAGCGCACCGCCGCTCGACGTGCGCGCCGACGCGACGCCCCACGCGTTGCTGCCGGAGAGGGCATCGCCGTGTTCGGACGGCCCACTGGGCGCATTTTGACTGCCCAGGGTCTCGATACGCCGTCTCGGCTGGCGCCTCGCCGGCACTCGACCAGCGAGGCGGGCCCACTCGGCGAGGAGGGTCGCGAGGAAGTCGTCGTCCGGGAGATCGGGCATGTCGTCGGAGCCGACGCCGCCGTCCAACCCGGCACCCTCGAGGTCGAACATGGTGAGCCCGTCACGACCGAAGGCCCGCGCGGCGTGCGCCCGCCACAGCTTGGTGGTGAACCGGCCGAACAGGATGTGGTGCATGAGGAAGACCGCGATCGGGGTCCACGGCTGCCACGGCCGGGGACGGTGGTCGAGTTCCTCGAGTTCCGGCGCGGTCGCGTCGTCGAGGGTGCTGTTCACACCGGCGGCATACGCGTCGAGAAGTTCCCGCGTCCGCGTCGACGACCGTTCGTAGACGGCGCGAGCGGAGCGGTCCATGCCGGAGCGACGGGCGAAGCGGTCCCATTCGACGGCGGTCGGGCCGAAGGCCTCGGCGGTGCGACCTTCCGCGCGCAGGCGCAGGAACTCGATCTGCCACGCCCGGTCCTGAGCGCATGCGCGTCCCTGCGCGTAGATGGTGCCGGCCGGGTTCGGCGACCAGATGTGCGGGATGCCCCACTCGTCGCGAATGGTCTCGTGCTCGTATCGAATGCTCATCGTGCTTCTGCCATCGTCGAAAGTGCTTCTCGTGTCGCCGTGGCGCGCGAGTGGATCGGGTTCACCAGCTCGTGCCCGGCGGCGACCATGTCGGAGTAGGGGATCTCGTGGTCGGCCATCCGCTGGCGGTTGCGCAACTGCAGCTGGTTCAAGTGGATCGCCCCGAAGCTCGGCGCGAACACATCCCACCGCGCGAAGCGTTCCGCCAACTCCGGGTGCTGCGCCTGCAATGCGTTGATGCTGGCGGCGACCTCCTGCCAGAACTCGTCGTCGTCGACGATTCCGAACCGGTGCAACAGTGCGGCCAACGGCCGGAAGAAGTCGTCGAAGACGTCGGAGAGGATGCCCAGGTTGCGCGTCTCGTCGGCCTCCTGCGACTTCGCGCGCACCGCCTCCTCCGGCAGATCCGGGGCGTCGCCGAGGATGAAGACCTCCTCGCCGATGTCCTTCAGGATCGAGCGGACCGGCACCCCGTCGCGCAGCACCAGGATCAGGTTCTCCCCGTGCGGCGAGAACTTGAGTTCGTGCGCGTAGAGCAGGTAGGTGATCGGGTGGAGGTACGCGTCGAGGTAGGAGCGCAGCCACTCGCGCGCGGGCAGCCCGGACCGCTCGACGAGGGCACCGACGAACGGTTCACCGGTGTGGTCGACGTGCAGCAGCGCCGCCATCGTCGACAGCGTCTCGCCGTCGCGCAGCAGCGGCACCGGCGACTGTCGCCACAGGGCGGCGAGCATCTTGCGGTACTCCGAGCCGGGTTGCGTCACCGCGTTCACCGCGGGGTTGCGGTAGCCGATCGCCGCCACCTCGTAGAGCACCTCGAAGCCGATCGAGCGCAGGTACTCGTCGTCGCCGATGCGGTTGCGCACCCAGTCGTTGATGACCGGCGTCGTACCCATGTAGTCGGCCGACATCCCGCGCGTGAAGCCCATGTTGGTGATCGACAGCGACACCTTCGTGTAGTTGCGCGACGGCTCGCTGACGTTGAACAACGTGCGGATGGACTGCTGCGGCTGGTATTCGTCGGGCGACGGGCCGAGTTCGACGATCCGCCCGGCCGCGACCTGGCCGGCGAACAGTCGGGCCGCACGGTTGGCCCACTGCCACGGATGCGCCGGGAGGTAGCGGTAGTCCGCCGGATCGAGGCCGCGTTCGGCGAGCAGGGCGTCGAAGTCCTGGCGCGCGGCGCCCAACTCGGCGTCGATCAAGGCGTCGTAGTCCACGTCGGACATCGCGGCGAACTCCACGTCGTCGGCCCACACCGCGAGCCACGTCAACCGCATCCGCGGCCCGAATTCGGGTGCGTAGCGGCGCAGGTCGTCGGCGCTGAATCCGATCCGACCCGCATTGGCGATGAAGCACGGATGGCCCTCGGTCATCGCCGACTCGACGGCTTGGAAGACCGGTACCGGGTGTCCCGCCGCGACGAGTTCCCGCGAGGTGCGCCGACGGTCGGCCGGCCGATCCGCGCCGAGTGCCAGCGTGTTGACGAGTTCCTCCAGGTAGGCGACGAGGTCATCGCCCCCCAGCCCCAACGACTCGGCGAAGTCGACGACGACGGCAACCGGGTCCAGGGCGTGTCCGCCGCCCTCGACGCTGCGACGGATGCTCGCCTCGTCGATGCACCACGAGTCCAGCTCAAGCACCTGGGCGTCGAAGGTGTACTCGGTGCGACCGTCGTCGGAGCGCACGGCGAATCCGATGTCGGTGCGGGTGGGCGTGATGACCTGCTCGTGGCACAGCTCGGCCAGGATCTTCGCGGTCATGCGCCCGCGGTAGACGGTCCACATCTCGTTCACTGCGCGATCCGCCGTCCGTTGTCGGTGAGCCTCGTGAAGTCGTCACGGGTGCAGTAGCTCAGGCGCGCGGTCTTCTTGCCGACGGGGTAGTCACCGGCCACGGTGAACCCGACCCCGGCGTTGAGTCGTTGCACGTGGCTGTTGCGGACGTCGGGCTCGACGACGACGCGCTGGGCACCGGCGGCGAAGAACGCCGTCGAAATGATGTGGAGCATGACCTCGGCGGTGAAGCCGGCGATCGGCTCGTCGGTCGGCGCGACCAGCAGGTGCATCCCGATGTCGCCGTCGGCGTGGACGTACCCGGTGCTCGGATCGGCGAGTTCGCTGACCGTCGGGTCGTACAGCTCGAAGAGGAACTGCGGCTGACCGTCGAAGAGGCCCAGGCGCATGCCGTAGGGCTCGCCGGTCTGGGCGTCGCGGATCATTGTCGCGACCTCCTCGTGCGAGGCGGTCAGCATCTCCCAGTACTTCGACTTCGGATGGTTGAGCCATTCGCGGATGATCGCCGTATGGGCGTCGGCATCCATCGGCACGTGGGTGAGCCGTTCGCGCAGTGGGCGCTCCGGGTGCCCAGTCGGTGACAATGAGGTGCCCACTCGGGGGGATTCGGGTGCCCACTCGGCGCTTTGCAGCTCGGCGGCGACCTCGTCGTCGGACATCGCCATGACCTCCAGGTACTCGGCCGCGGCCGTTTCGACGTCGGGGTCGAGTCCGACGATCCGCTCGGCAAGCCCGGCGACGGTGCGGTTGGCGAAGACGTCGGCGACCGACAGCCGCGGCACGTCGAGCCATTCGCGGGTCTGCGCGACGAAGCGGGTGGCGAGGACCGAATCGCCGCCGAGGGCGAGGAAGTCGTCGTGGACGCCGATGCGATCGGTGCCGAGGACTCCGCCGAGGACGTCCACGAGGACCTCTTCGACGGGTGTGCGCGGGGCCGCAGCCCCGGTCGGCTCGTCGGCGACGGAGAGTTCGGCGACCTTCTTGCGGTCGTATTTCCCGTTGCCGGTGAGCGGCAGCTCGGACAGGGCGATCACCGAGCGCGGGATCATGTGCTCGGGCAGATCGGCGGCCAGCGCGGCGCGCACCTCGTCGGCCGTGGACGCCTCATCGTCGACGGTGATCGCGGCGCGCAGGTCCCGACCGTCCGACCAGGCGACGGCACCGGTGACGACCGCCTGTCGCAGCAGCGCGGCCTCCACCTCGCCGAGTTCGATGCGGTAGCCGCGCACCTTGACCAGGTGGTCGGCGCGGCCGAGGAAGTCGAGGAATCCGCCCGGGAGGTAGCGCGCGAGGTCGCCGGTGCGATACCAGCGCTGCCCGTCGTGCTCGACGAAGCGGTCGGCGGTGCGCTCCGCGTCGGCGCGATAGCCGGCGGCGACACCGGCCCCACCGATCCAGAGTTCGCCCGGCACGAAGTCGGGCCGGTCGCGACCCTGCTCGTCGACGACGCGGCATGCCACACCGGCGAGCGGGAAGCCGTAGGGCACGAATGCGAAGCCCGGCGGGATGTCGGCGGCCGCGCAGTAGGTGGAGTGGATGGCCGTCTCGGTGGTGCCGCCCAGTCCGGCGGCGCGGCAATGCGGCGACTGCTGCGCGACACGCTCGAGCAGGGAGACATCGACCTTGTCGCCGCCCATGATGATCTCGCGCACGGACGGCGCCAGCGGACCCAGGTCGAGGATCATGCCCAGGATCGAGGGGACGCAGTTGAGGACGGTGACCTGCTGCTCGGCGAGGAGCCGCACCCAATCGTCGGCCTTGCCCGCACCGGCGTCGTCGGGGACGACGACCGATCCGCCGACCGCGAGCAGGGCGAAGACGTCGAAGACCGAGAGGTCGAATTCGAGCGAGGAGACCATGAGCGACCGGTCGCCCTGTGTGAGACGGAGGCGCTCCACGAGGTCGGTCAGTGTCGCGACGGCCGCCCGGTGCGGCAGCTCGACTCCCTTGGGCAACCCGGTGGACCCGGAGGTGAAGAGCACGTAGGCGAGGTCGTCGCCGGTCACCTCCACCGGTTCGGCCGGCGTGTGCGCGACGGCGGTGGCGAAGTCGAGGACGCCGGCGGCCGCGGGCCACCGCGATGGGTCATCGGTCAGGATCGCGGCCGGCTCGGCGACGGTGAGGATCCGCTCGCGACGCGCAGCCGGCTGGTTCGGGTTGATCGGCACATAGGCGCCGCCGGCCAGCAGCACGCCGATCGCCGCGACCACCTGCTGCCCGCCCTTGGGCAGGTTCACGATGACGGTATCGCCGCGCGACACCCCCGCCTCGATCAGCGCGCCGGCGACCCGACGCGCCTCGTCGACGAGGTCGGCATGGCTCCACGTCCTCGCGTCGGTGATCAGTGCGGGCGCCTCGGCGCGCTGCGCGGCGAGTTCGACGAATCTTCCGTGCAGGGTGCCGTCGAAGACATCGGTCCGCGGCAGCGGCTTTTCGACGCCAGCCCGCACCGCGCGCGTCGGCTCGTCGACGGGATCCGGCGCGGGGGCATCCCACTCTCCCGCGACGAGCTGGTCCAGTGCGCGCACGTAGTAGGCGAACATCGCCTCGGCGACCTCGCGCGGCAACTCCGAGGTCCGCACATCCCAGTTGAGGAGCAGGCCGCCCTCGACCTCGGTCACCTGTGCGTCCAACAGCACCTGTGGTCCCTGCGAGACGATCCATGACGGGGAGCCGAAGTCGCGGCGCACCGCGTCGGAGAACAGCTCGCCCAGTCCGAGTGCGCTGGTGAAGACGACCGGCGACACCACCGGCTCGCCCTGGAAGCGGGACAGTTCGCGCAGCACGTCGAGTCCGCCGAAGGATCCGTGCGCCATCGCGTCGTGCATCTCGTCGCGCATCGCGGCGGCGCGCTCGGCCAAAGTGGCGGGACGGCTCAGGTCGACGGCGACGAGGATCGACGACGTGAAGTCGCCGACGACCCGCTCGAGGTCGGGGTGCTCGCCGTTCGGGTCGGCGGTGTCGCGGTCGAACATCGGGACGGTCAGCAGGAAGCGTGACGAGGCGGAGCGGGTGCCGACCGCCTCGGCGAAGGCCGCGGCCACGGCGGCCGCCGGGGTCACGCCGCGGGTGCGGGCGTGTGTCTCCAGCCGCGACCAGTCGGCGGCGTCGACGCGGTGGTGCAGGCGCACGGTACGGGCGTGTCCGTCCTGGAGTGCAGCCTCGGTCCTGGGCAATTCGGGGGCACCGGGAAGGTCGGCCAGACGGGCACGCCACCACTCGATGTCGGCCTCGCGGGCCGGTTGCGCCGAGCGCGTCTGGCTCAGTTCCTCGTAGGTGCTGGTCAGCGGCTTCAGCTCTCCTCCGCGGTAGAGCTGAGCCAGATCGTCGACGAGGACCCGATAACTCATCGCATCGGCGGCCAGCATGTCGACGTCGAGGTGGATCCGGCTGCGCCCGCCCGGCAGCAGCGTCAACTCGGCGCGGAACATCTCCCCCTCCTCGACGGGCAGCATCCGGTGCGTCCCCTGCTCGCGCCGGCGTGCCAGCTCCGCGTCGACCTCTTCCACCGTCGAGGCGCGCAGATCGTACACCGCGCTGCACTCCGGGTGCGGGTTGCCGACGGTCTGGGTGCCGTCGGCGTTCACCCGGGTGCGCAACATCGGGTGGCGCTGCGCGAGGGCGTCGACCGCCGCGGTGAACCGGTCTGCCGCGTCGACCGGCGAATCCCCGTCGAACTCGACGTAGAGATGGGCGGCGACCCCGCCGAGCGCGTGGCTGTCGGACCGCCCGACCCAGTACGCGTGCTGCATCGGGGCGAGCGGGAAGGTGCCCGACGCCCACTCGGTGCCCCCGGGGTGCCCACTCGGCGCGCTTGGGGTGCCCACTCGGCGGACTTGGGGTGCCCACTCGGCGGCGTCGGCACCCAGGAGAGCAGCCCAGGCGTCGAGGGTCGGGTCGGCGGCGAGGCGCGCGAAGTCGACGTCGAAGCCACGCTTGCGCCACTGCCCCGCCAATCGCATCACGCGCAGCGAATCGAGGCCGTGCATGACGAGGTCGGCGTCGCGGTTCAGCGAATCGGCCTCGACGCCGAGAACGGCGGCGACTTCGGCGCGCACGTCGATCTGCGTCGCGGTGTCCGAACTGACAACCGACATGGGAACTACCTCGCTTAGAAGAATTGGGATCAGGCGTACTGGGCGCGCAGGGCTTGCTTGTCGACCTTGCCGACGGCGGTGGCCGGCAACGACGGCACCAGCCGCACCTCGTCGGGGAGTTTGAACGGGGCCATCCCGCGGGTCGAGAGGAAACCCCGCACCTCGGCCAGCTCCAGCGGCCGCCCCGGCGGGTGCTCGTGCGACGCGACGACCAGCGCACAGATCCGCTCGCCGAGACTGTCGTCGGGAAGCCCGATGACCGCGGCCTGCCGGATCGACGGGTGGGCGGCGAGGTTCTCCTCGACGTCGTCGGCGGCCACGTTCTCACCGGCGCGCACGATGGTGTCCTTGATCCGGCCGGTGACCGCGAGGTGTCCCGACGGCAGGCGCCGCACACGGTCGCCGGAGCGGTAGAAGCCGTCAGGGGTGAACGACCGCGCGGCGTTCCCGTCCGCGCGGTAATACCCGCGGATCGTGTACGGGCCGCGCACCAACAGCTCGCCGTCGGTGCCGTCGGGGACGTCAGTGCCGTTCTCGTCGACGACGCGCACCTCGTCGAACTCCGACATCGGCATCCCCTGCACCCGGTGGACGAGATCGCGGTCGTCGACGAGCCGGGTGTAACAGATGAGGCCCTCGGCCATCCCGAAGACCTGCTGGGTGATCGGGCCGAGCGCGGCGTCGAGCGCCGCGGCATCGGCCTGGGCGAGCTTGGCACCGCCGACCTGCAGCAGCCGCAGCGACGAGACGTCGGCCGGCTCCCACTCGGTGGCCGCGCACCACACCTGCGCGAGTGCGGGAACGAGCGCGGTGACGGTGACCCGGTGCGCCTGGATCAGATCGAAGGCCGCGTCCGGGCTCGGGTTGTCGGTGAGGACCACGTGCCCGCCGACCGACCACACCCCGAGCAGTCCCGGGCAGCACAGCGCGAAGTTGTGCGCCGCGGGCAGCGCGGCGAGATAGGTGTCGTTGCGCGTGAGCGCGGTGACCGCGGCCGACTGCCGCGCGTTGTACATGTAGTCGTTGTGGGTTCGGGCGATCAGCTTCGGCAGCCCGGTGGTGCCGCCGGAGACCAACAGCAGAGCGGGGAGTTCCGGGTCGGCGGGAGCAGGCAGGGTCGACTCGATGGAAGCGGCATCTTGCGGATCGGCATCCGGGAGCTTGTCGTGCTCCCCCGGGTCGCCGTCGATGAAGACATGTGCGACGCCGGGCACGCGTCGTCGCAGTTCCGTGGCGAGCTCGCGGTAGTCGAAGCCGCGGCGACCGTCCTCGGTGAGATAGGCGACCGCACCGGCCGCAGCGGCCAGGTGGGCGATCTCGGCGATGCGATGCGCCGGCAACGCCATCACCGGCACCAGACCCGCGCGCAGCAGACCGAGCAGGGTGATCGCGAACTGCGCGGAGTTGTTCAGCTGCAACACCGCGCGCTGCCCGGGCCGCAGACCGGCGGCGATGAGACCGGCGGCGCGGGAGCGCACGGCGGCGTCGAGTTCGGCGTAGGTCAGCGTGCGCGGGCCGTCGACGGAGGCATCGGTGACCGCGGGCGCCGTCGGGGCAGCAGCCGCCGCCTGTTCGACGAACTGCCACAGGGCCCGGTTGGCGAAGACGCCGGCCTGGCGATAGCGCTGCGCCGCCGCCGAGGGATGCGGAGCGAAACCGTCGCGCAGGTCCGCGGTCAGGTCGTCGATCGTCGTGTCGGTCGTCATTCTTGAGTAACCCCCACCAACTCGGCCGCGCTGTGGCGGCGGATTTTCCCGGACGGGGTCTTCGGCAGTTCACCGCGCCCGATCAGGGTCACGGCCGAGACGGAGACCCCGACCGCCTCGAAGACCGCGCGCGCTACCTCGTCGTGAATGCGCCGGGCCTGCTCGTCGTCGTCGGCGAATTCCGACTCGGCGACGACAGCGATGCCCTCGCGGCCGTCCAGGCGCCGGTACGAGACCGCGGCGGCGTTGCCCGCGCGGATGCCCTCGACGGAGGTGGCCGCCCGCTCGATCACCGTCGGCGAGAGGTTGCGGCCGGACACGATGATCACGTCCTTCTTCCGGCCGGTCACGACGATCTCGCCCGATTCGGTGACGTAGCCGAGGTCGCCGGTGTCGAGCCAGCCGTCGGCATCCACGGCGTCGACGAATCCGCCCGGCTTCAAGTAGCGGCGGGTCACCGCGGGACCGCGCACGAGCAGGGTGCCGATCCGGTCCGCGGGCAGGCGTGCGCCCTCGTCGTCGACGACGACGAGTTCGATCCCCACCACCGGGCGTCCGAGACGGACGTGGGTGCGGCTGCGCGTCTCGATGTCCGAGGGGTCGACGCGGCGGGCGGTCGCGGTGGATTCGGCGTCACCCGAGTCGATGGTGTCGACGGTGAAGCGGCGCTCCTTGTCGTCGAAGGAGACGGCCAGGGTCGTTTCCGCCATCCCGTAGCACGGCATCATCGCCTCGGGGCGGAGGCCGAACCGGGCGCCCTCGGCGAGGAAGAGTTCGGCCGAGGCCTCGTCGATGGGCTCGGCGCCGTTGATGGCCACGCGCAGCGAGGAGAGGTCGTAGGTGCCCTCGGGGGCGCGGCGCAGACGTTTGGCGAGTACCGCGTAGGCGAAGTTCGGGGCGGCGGTGCAAGTGCCGCCGAAGCGCGTGATGAGTTCGGCCCACGACTGCGGCTTGCGCAGGAAGGCCAGCGGCGTGGTGACGACCGCGACGGCGTCGGCGAGCATCGGCATCACCATCAGCCCGATCATGCCCATGTCGTGGTAGAGCGGCAGCCAACTGACGGCAACGTCGGTGGCGGCGGGTTGGACGCCGGCGAGCATGGCCTCCTGGTTGGCCTGCACGTTGCCGAAGGTGATGGCGACGGCCTTGGGCGTCCCGGTGCTGCCGGAGGTGAGCTGCAGGATGGCCAGGTCGTCGTCGTCGAGGGGGACCGGCTGCACCGGGTCGTGGCCGGCGAGGCCCGTGATCGGCAGCACCGTGGTGCCCAGATCGAGTCCGGCGAGGGGTTCGGCGAAGGGCTCCCCCACGACGACCGCGCGGGCGCCGAGCATCGCGATGACCTCTTTGGTCTCCTCCAGCCACGTCGGCAGCTCGGTGCGCGGGGTCGGTTGGTGCAGCATGGTGAAGCTCGCCCCGCGCATCCAGATGGCCTGGACCAGGTCGGCCACATCCCCCGGGTCGCCGGCCAGGATCGCGACGGAATCCCCCGGACCGACACCGGCGGCGGCCAGACCGGCAGCCACTTCCGCGGCGGCCGCGCGGACCTGCGCCCAGGTGCGGAACCGCAGATCGGAGGGATCGTCGCCGCTGTGCAGGCCGGTGATCTCCGACGCCGGGCTGGTGAGCCACGTATGGACCGAGGTACTCATGCGGTTGGCCTCCAAGTAAGAAACGCGCGATGCTTTTTGATAGTTATCCACCGGATTGCCGTAACGAAGGCTATCCTGGATTGATTTAGGTTAGGTATACCTTGCACCTTGCCTGAACGTCTACTACGGTTGCGGTGACTCTCGCCACGGTCGGCCTTCTGCGCGGACCGTGATAGCGCCATTTCCCGAGCCCCCAGGAGGACCCATGTCCGACCATGTCGAAACCACGCTGAAGGAGATCCTCGTCGAGGATCTCGACCTCTCCTTGGACGACGTTTCCGGCGACTCGCGCCTCGTCGAAGACCTGGGTCTGGATTCGGTCGCCCTGGCGATCGGGGTCGTCGCGATCGAGGAGCGGCTGGGTGTGAAGCTCACCGAGCGCGAGATGTTGGAGGCCAAGTCGGTCGACGACCTCGAGCAGTTGGTCCGTTCGCGCATGGCGACGGTGTGACCCGATGAGCGCCTCCCCCGTCGAGACCGACGCGCCCGTCCACGCGGCCATCGAGCTGGGTCCCCAGGATTGCACCTACCTGCACTTGGACACCCCGCGCGCGCCGATGCACTGGGCCATGCTCCTGGAACTCGGCGGCCAGACGTCGATTGACGTCGAGTCGGTGCGCGAGCGGGTCGCGGCGCGGGCCAAGCGCTATCGACTGTTCCGCACCGGGATCGTCGGCGGTCGCTGGCGGCGCCCGCGCGTGATCGAGGTCGACGAGGTCGACGTTCTCACACAGGTCGCGTCGGCGAGCTATGCCGACGACGCCGACCTGCACCGCCAGGTCGGCGAGTTGATGGGAGCACATCTCGAACGCGGCCGACCGTTCTGGCACATCACACTTCTGAGTCCCGCGACACTCGGCGGACGGCAATTCCTCCTGCTGCGGGTCCACCACAGCCTTTCCGACGGCATCGCCGGTGCCGCGTTCTCGGCCTTGCTCGCCGACGAGGAGGGGGACTCGCTCGACGAGTTCGACCGCTTCGCGACGAGTCCGCGCTTTCACATCAGCGGGATCGACCGCGACGAGCTGGCGACCGCGAAGGCGGCGTTCGAGGAGTCTTGGGAGACCGGCCAGGAAGGGCGCCACTGGCCCAAGCTCTCCGGCTCGGGTGCTCGCGAGGCGGGCTGGCACAGCGTCTCGACCCGCGACCTGCGCCGCGCGGCCAAACGCTCCGGCGCATCGGTCCACGAATACCTTCTCGCCGCCATCGGCACGACGATCAGCTCGGCACCGCCGGTGGTCGACGGCGGGGCGGTCTCTTCGTCGTCGATCCGCGTCACCCTCCCGGTCACCCTGGACAAGGAGTTCCGGCACACCGGCAACGCCGTCTCGGTCTCCTTGCTCAACCTCGCCGGCGACCGTGCTTCCGTCGAGGAGCAGCTACCCGGGATCCAGGACCAACTCAAGCGGATCGAACGCGACCGCCCCGAGCTGTATCTCGCTGCCGCCGACGACGCGCCGCGCGCCCCGTGGCCGATCTTCCGCGTGCTCTCCGGTGCCTCGATGAAGAAGATGTCCCCCGACATCCACATCGGCGTCAATCCCGGCTTCACCCGGGTGCGCACCGTGCTCGGAGCGCCGATCAACGACCTGACGGCGCTCTCCCCGTTGGTCGGATACTCCTTCTCGGTGACGATCCTGATCCTCGGAACACGGACCAGCTTCGGCATCGTGTACGACGGGCAGGCGCTGCCGGATTACGGCGAGAAGTTCCGCGCCGCGTTCGACGCGGTGCTCACCCAGGCTGCCGTCGCGGACGCCTGAGAAGGTTCCGGCTGCCTCGCCGCTAGCGCTGGACCGCCTTGGCGACGCTGATGCACTTGGTGATCCAGTCGCGCTCGCCGGCGTCGAGCGGGCGGTTCATCCGCTTGGCGTCCTGCAGGCTCCAGTGTGCGTTGACGACCATCCGCACGATCACCCAGTCGCGGGCGCGATCCTCGTCGAATCCGGCCGCTTCGACGGCGGTGGCGAAGCGACGGCGGATCGATTCGCGCAGGTAGCCGTCCATCTCCTCCCAGCGGTTCCAGAGCAGCGGCGCGATCTCGTAGTGCGGGTCGCCCGACATCGGCTGCGGGTCGATGACGAGCCAGGGTTCGCGCTGCGCGGCCAACACGTTTTCGTAGTGCAGGTCGCCGTGGATGATCCGGCCGTCGCAGTCGGGGTCGGCCACGAACTCGCGGCCGCGCGCCACTGCACGGTCGAGCAGGCGCGGCGGGACGGGCAGGTCGTCGGCGTCGGCGGCCATCTCGTCGAGCCAGGTTCGCAGGAAGCCGCTCAGCGGGCGGAACCGCGGACCCGCGCGGCGATGCAGGCGCGGGTAGAAGCCGGCGACGACCTCGCACGCCGCCAGATCCCACTCGCCGGTGAGGTCGACGGTGCTCAGGCGCTCGAGCAGCATCGCCCGCCGGCCCGGGTCGGCGCGGTACATGCGGACCGCGCCGTCGCCCGCCCACTCCTGCAGCGCGAGATGTTCTTGGGCGGTGTCGGGAGCAGAGTCGAAGCCGATCTTGAGTACCGCGTCCAGCCCGTCGGACCGGACCGGGATGACGATCGACGCGAAGCCGTGCATGGGATCGCCAGCCATGACGAGGTCCCAGTCGGCGAGCAGATCGTCGCACCGCTTGGGCAGCCCGTCGAGCCAGCGCGCCCAGTCGGGGCCGAGTCGGCGTTGTGCCCGCAGACCCTCGGGGATCACCAGTCGTCGACCTCGCCGGGGTGTCGAACACACGGCGACAACGAGCGGATATCAACCCGCGATGTCGCGCTGCCCTCCGTCCCGTAGGTGACGATCACGGAGAAGCTTTGCGTATCCCTCGCGGTCAAGTCCCGCGGATCATCCGGTCGCGGCGGCGGGGCGACGGTGAACCCGTAGCGCGCCAAGTCGTCGAGTCCCGCCCCGATCCGGGTGAGATATTCCGGCGAGGGATCGCGCTTCCACTGCAATTCCTCGTACTTCCACGGCGGACCCATCGGCATCATGCTCTTGGGGTTGGTCGCGCAACCGTAGCGGTGCACGAGGGAGTCCGGCCACGGTGTCACCACCCAATCATGGTCCACGACATGCAGATTCTCGTTGATCGTGCGCCACACTTCGCCTCGCGACATATCAAGAGCCGGGACATCTTCAGCGTTCGTCACACAGCCGCCGAGGGATGCGGCCAGCGCACTGACAGTAACGACGATCGCCGTCACACCACGTCGTGACCGCCTGCGCAGCCTTCTAAGCGTCATTGGAATCGCCGATATCTCATCGGGGCCAATCGTCGACCTCACCGGGGTGCCGCACGCAGGGAGACAAGGACCGAACATCAACCCTCGACGTCGTGCTGCCCTCCGTCTCATAGGTGACAACGACGGTAAACCCTCGCGCGTCCTTCGCGGTCAGATCCCGCGGGTCATCGGGTCGCGGCGGCGGAGCGACGGTGAAGCCGTAGCGCGCCAGGTCATCGAGACCGGCCCGAACCATAGCGATGTGCTCCGCCGAGGGGTCGTCCACCCACCGAGTCACCTCGTACTTCCACGGTGGACCCATCGACATCAAATTGTCCGGGTTAGTCGCACAGCCGTAACGGAGTACGCGACTCTCCGGCCACGGCGTTACCACCCAATCAGGGTCCACGACATGCAGATTCTCGTTGATCGTGCGCCACACCTCGGCTCGCGACATATCCAGTGCCGGAACATCTTTGGCATCCACGGTGCAACCTCCCAAGAGTGTCGCGAGCACACTGGCGAAAGCCGTCGACGCGATAACTCGTCTAACCGTTCGCCCAGTAGTAGTTCGCATGTCAGTCATCACGCCACCGGCCGCCCCGGCGGCGGCTCTCCCAATGGCCCTGGAGCCAAGATTGTTGTGTCGTCGTCATCATGGAAAATGCTAAATGGATCGTTGAAGAAGTCGACGATGCCCTGGTTGTAGGCGAAGGCATAGTCAGGGGCGCGTTTCACGTACGGAGTCGGTTCGTCGCCCTTGATCACTTTGACCATGTTTTCGAAGGCATCGGAACCGGGGTCGTCCCAGTAATGTCCGTGTGATTCCCTACCAGCGACGAGCGAGCCGTTGGAGTAGTAGCCGCTGTCGATCCGAGTGACTCCCGGCGCCGTGTCCGGGTCGCCACCGTGCTGCATGGGAGCATCCTGCGAGAGATGGATGGGATCACCGGGAGGAGTCAGGGAGTACCGCTTGACGTCGTGATTGGGGTTAGTCCACGGTTGGTCGTCGATGACTCCGGTCCCCGCCGACGACGCGTAGATGACCCGATCGGCATTCAGCCCCAACTGTTCGGCAGTTCCCACGACAGAGCCCCCATAGGAGTGGCCGATGTACGTGGTCTTCGCATCCGGTGCCACGCCGTCCAGAGTGCGGTCCAGTTCCTTCCCGAAACTCACCAGCCCCGGCGCCATCTGCTTGGCGGGTGTCGTGTCGAATGCGTCGGAGTCACCGAACGTCGGCCACATGTCTTGCGGAAGGTCACCGTTCATATAGAGGATGACAGGCGCCCCCGACTTCTTGGCCAGGTTCCAGGCCGCATCGTGGTTGGTCTGACTCCCGTTCATATTCGAGTTCGTTCCGGGCACATACACCGCGGCATTCCTGGTATCCCGACCGATCGCGCCAACTAGCTCGATCATGTGCCCGTTTCCGTTGTTCTTGAACGCGAGAAAAGTCCGTTCAATTTGGCCGTCATACCCACCGTTCGACACGTGGAGTGGATCAGGGATCGGATCTAGCATCCCCTGCAATGCCGTGATTCGAGCCTGGTCCCGCGGCTGCTTCTGCCTCTCGTCCTGCAGCGCGTTGCGGATATTCGTCTCGTTCGCGTCGATCCGCGTCTGGAACGGGACTCCGTCCATATTGCCAATCTTGTCCGGATCGGCCTGCGAGAGGCGGCGCAGTTGCTCAGGGGTCAGTTTCCCCAACAGATCCGCGCGTTCGTCGGGCGTCATCCGTTCCAGACGACCGACCAGCGCGTCGGGATCTATCGATCCGATCCCCGGAATCTGCATATCCGGTTGGCCCTTGACCATCGATCCGAGGTCGGCAACCAACCCGTTCAGCTTCGACCCGTACCTCTCGTCCAGATCATCAACCGTGTTGAGTCCGGCTGTGATCACCGCCTGCCGGGTCTGCGCCTCGTCTTGCTTGTCCTCGTCCGGGTGGGAAACAGTTCCGTCGGGCCCGACGGTGAACCCTTCGGCCATCGCGTCGTCGACGGCTCGAAGCACATGTGACTTGGCATATCCCAGATCGGTGGCGGCGTCGTCGACCTCGTCTTCGATCTGATTGAGCACGTTGCGCACCTCCTGCGCGTGGTCGTACTCCTGGGTCATCCGTTCGTTGGCTGCGTCCCGCACCAGCCCGTACCACGAATCGGCCTTGTCGATCGCTCGATACGCCGCATCAATCGACCCGTCGAGCTTCGGCGTATTGCCACCCAGCGCCGCTCGCGCGCTCTCCAACGAACCGATGTCCCATCCTCGGAGTTGGTCGATAGTGGGTCGCACTACCGCTCCGCGACGCTTCGGATGTCGGCCGCGACCCTCGCGTCGGTCTCGACGACCCGCGAGTTGAACGCCTCGAGTTTCGTTCCCAAGGTCTTGAGGCGCTCACCGATCGAATCCGTCGCTTTCTTCGCCGGCCCCTGCACGGCGCGCACGGCTGCGAAGGTAGTGCTGCCCTCACCCTTGGCCGCGCCAAGCGCAGAGAAGTCGAGGCCGTTGACAGCGTCGCCTTCGTTCTTCCATTTGTTGGCAATGTCAGACACCTGGCTCGGCAGGATTCCAAACTGGGCCGACTTCTGAACCGGCTGGCCGGGCGGGGCCGGCACCACACCGGGCTCTGCGGGCATCGGCGCACGCGGCGGCGTCGTAGGCGGTGTTTTCGGTGCCATCAAGATCTCCCCAGACTTGGGCTCAGCGAATTGCCGCGACTTTACCAAAAAGGCGATTTGTCCGAAGTCAGTCGACGGTTGGAGCCTCCTCCCGGAAGGTTATTCGGCTCACGCAGCGTCGATTGTCGGCGCGAGATCACCACGGCTATGCCGGACAGACGAGGGACGCGACGGTACCGTCGAAATGGAGCCCGGCTCACGGGCTTCCGGACGAGCCCGCCGTACCCGGAGCGCGACAAGACGGTGGATGAGGAGTCCACATGTCCTGGATCATGCTGATCGTCTCGGGTCTGATGGAGGCCGTCTGGGCGACAGCACTCGGCCGGTCGGACGGGTTGTCGAAGGCCACCCCGTCGATCGTGTTCGGCGTCGCGCTGCTCGTCAGCATGGCCGGACTCGCGTACGCCATGCGCGACATCCCGACCGGGACGGCCTACGCGGTATGGGTCGGCATCGGCGCAGCGGTGACGGTTATGTACGCGATGGCTTCTGGAGCGGAGGCCGCCAACCTCATGCGCATCGTCTGCCTGATCGCCATCGTGGGCGGCGTGGTCGGGCTGAAACTCGCGGCCTGATCCTCGCCGCAAGCTAGGTCTACTGCGGAAGCGGAGGGATTTGAACCCCCGGTGGTTTTACCCACGCTCGCTTTCAAGGCGAGTGCATTCGGCCGCTCTGCCACGCTTCCCTGAGCGACAAGGCTAGCCGACCGCCAGCACCGTCGGCGACGGGATTCCGCTCCACCGTTCTGATCCCTCAATCGGACCGATCGAGCGGGACCGAAACGAGGGCGCGGGACTTTGCCGTCGACCTATGCGAGCATCGGAGACATGCGTGCCATTGCCTGTCACGACGGCGAGTTCACCGTCGAAGACGTCCCGACGCCTGCGATCGCGAACAACGAGGTACTCATCCGGGTGGCCGCTGCCGGGGTGAACCGCGCCGACCTGCTGCAACGACGCGGCCTGTATCCACCGCCGCCGGGGGCGAGCGCCATCATCGGCCTGGAGGTCTCGGGGACGATCACACAGGTGGGCGCGCACATCACCGAGTTCCGCGTCGGCGACCAGGTCTGTGCGCTCCTCGCCGGCGGCGGCTACGCCGAGTTCGTCGCGGTGCCGGCCGCGCAGGTCATCCCGCTGCCCACCGGCATCTCGCTGCATGACGCGGCGGCGATCCCGGAGGTCGCGTGCACCGTCGTCTCCAACCTCATCCTCACCGCGCATCTGCAGCGCGACGAGTTGCTACTCATCCACGGCGGCAGCAGCGGGATCGGGACACACGCGATCCAACTCGCCAAGCACCTCGGAGCACGCGTCGCCGTCACCGCGCGCACCCGGGACAAACTGGACTTCTGCCGCGAACTCGGCGCCGACATCCTGATCAACTATGCCGACGAGGATTTCGTCGAGGTGATCAAGGAGGCCGGCGGTGCCGACGTCATCCTCGACATCATCGGGGCGAAGTACCTGGAGCGCAACGTCGAGGCGCTGAACACCGGGGGCCGCCTGGTGATCATCGGCATGCAGGGCGGGGTCAAGGGCGAGCTGAACATCGCGCAGCTGATGGGCAAACGGGCCAGCGTCATCGGCACCACGCTGCGCGCCCGCCCCACCTACGGACCGGGCGGCAAGGCGGAAGTCGTCGCGAAGACACTCGAACTCACCCTGCCCCTGCTGTCCAACGGGACGATCAAACCGATCATCGACTCGAGCTTCCCCCTCGCCGACGCGGCCGCCGCCCACGACCGCCTCGACAGCGGCGACGCCATCGGGAAGGTCTTGCTCACCGTCGACGAGTAGCCGACGACGACGGTTGGCCGACCTGATCCAACGGCTGCGCAAACGTGAAGGCCGCACCACTCTGCTCGTCGATGAAGGCGACGGCCTGCGCCAGTCGCGCCTCCGGCTCACCCGATACCTCGATCCACGGGACCGGTTGTGCCGCCAAGACCTCCCGAAAGCGCCGGGCCATGCCGTGCCGGATGTGCTCGCCGTCGCGCAGCCCGTCGTCGACGAACGGGATCTCGTCACCGGTGAGGACGTAACAGAGCGGGCGGTGACTGGCCGCCGCGGCCACGACCGTCGGCGACGCCGACCCGACGTACCGCTCGTGCCAGACCGAGGTGGCGAGTACATCGGTGTCGCAGATCAACAGCGGCGTGGGGGAGGTCCGCGCCGCCGCACGCTCGTTGCGCTGCTGCCTGTCGACGATGAGATCGAACTCGTCGCTGCGCCACGGGGTACCGAGCCCGCCGGCGCGCGTCACCGAGTATTCCCGCCCGTATTCCGGCACCCACGACGTCCCGTAGTGCTGAGCCAACGCCTGGGCCAGCGTCGTCGTGCCGGTCGACTCCGCGCCGACCACGACGGCACGCCGCACCATGTCCCCGCGCACCGACGGCGACAGCATCGGCCACCACCGGAACAGGTCCTCGCGCACCTGGGTTCCCGACACCGGGTTGTCGATTCGCCCGGGGTCCACCTGGACCCAGGTCGCGTCCAGGCGTCGGGCGAGTTCGGCACCGTAGTCGTCGCTGGTGAACACCGCGTCGACGTCGTCTCGACACGTGCCGAAATCCCGCAGCAGCCCGGTGATGATCGCGGTGTGCGCATCCCAGGCGGCCGTCGACCCGTAGTCGACGGGCGTGTCGTCGACGGTGGCGATCACGTCGACCGTCGGATGGGTTTGCCGTAGCCACGCGGCCCGCTCCTCGACCGGGATCGTCTCGACCGACGACGCGATGACTTCGACGGTGACACGGCGGCAGTCGCGGACGGCCGTACGGATCAGGTGGTCGTGCCCGCAGTGCGGCGGATAGAACTTACCGATGATCAGGCCGTGCCCGAACCGGGCGGTCACGCGGCCGCTCCGACGGCTGCGGTCTGCGCCCGGTGCCTGCGCCAGCCGAGCAATCCCTGCACGCACAACCCGATGAACAGCAGGTACAGCGCGGCGGTGATCGGCAACCCGATCACGCCGTACATCACCACGTAGGCGACATCGACGGCGATCCAGACGTACCAGCATTCGAGCCACCGACGATTCAGCATGTACTGGGCGACGAGGCTGACCGCCGTCGTCGCCGCATCGGCGAGTGGGACCTTCGAATCGGTGAAGTCCCGCAGCACCCACCAGAGCGCGGCCGTGCCGACCACGCCGGCGCCGACGAGGATCGGGACCATCGGCCGCGGAACGTGCTGGACGAACTCGGAATCGTCGCGCTGGGCCCGCCAGTTCAGCCAACCGTGCACGCCGAGCACGAGATAGACCACCTGCAGACCCGCGTTCGCGTAGACGCCGTTGTGGATGAACAGCGCGAGGAAAACGAGATTGTTGGCGATTCCCAACGGGAAGTTCGCGATGTTCCGCCGGGCCGCGAGTACGACGCAGCCGGCGCCGGTGGCAAACCCGACCACCTCGGCCCAGTGGGCCGCCATCCACGTCCCCACCGACAGCTACGCGAGTTTGCGGAAGATCTCGCCGAGGCGGCGGAACTCCTCCTCGTCGAGGACGCTCAGAACGTGTTCGCGCAGCGCGGCGTCGCGGCAGCGCACCAACCCGTCGAGGTAGTCGCTCCCCTCCGCGGTCGGGCGCACCCACCGATGCCGGGCATCGTCCTCGTCGATCTCGGTGACCCGCTCGACCATCCCCTGCTCGATGAGTCGGCTGATCTGACGGGAGACGGTACTCATCTGGATGTGGGTCGCCGCGGCGATGTCGGAGATGCGCATCTGCGATTCCCGGCCGAGCGCTTCCATCACCCGCAGATCCGGTGTCGAGGTGAACCCCGCGTCGGCGAGGTAGTGGTTCACGGTGGCGAAGAGCTTCCAGCCGCCGTCGACGACGGCATCCCAAGTCGTCCGCTGCTCATCGGTCAGAGGGGTCCCCTCTGCGTCGGGTCCGTCTCCGTGGTCGTGTTCGCGTACCGCAGTCATCCGCCCATTCCATCTCGTTTGCAGTTCGCAATAATACAAGCGTCGGCCGGACAACCGACCCGGTTTGGCGCCGGGCAACCCCTTGTCAGGCGAGGGACCCGAGTGTGCGCACCAGATGGTCGACCTCGTACGGCGTCGAGTACGGACCGAGGCCGACGGTGACCGCGCCACCCTCGTCGCCGACGCCGATCCGCTCCAGCGCGGCACTGGGCAGATTCGCCAGCGCGCGCACGCCGTTGCCCGCGAGTCGGCTCACGACTTGCTCGGCCGGCACCCCGTCGACCATGAAGCTGACGATCGGGATGCGCTGCTCGGTGACGCCGTACACCCGCACCGCCGACAGGCTCTGCAGCGAGTTCACCAGGTAGAAGTCGAGCCGCTGGAGGTATTCGTACAGCCCGTCCATCGAGGTGCCCAACCGGCGGCGACGCTTCCCCAGCACCGCTTCGTCGAGCCCGGCGAGATGCTCGACGGAGGCCACCAACCCGGCCAAGAGTCCGCCCGCCGGGGGTTCCAGCTCCAGACGTGCCGGACCGGTGGCGCGCGGGTCGAGGGCGATCCGGTCGAGCCGGTCGATGCGCGCCGGGTCGGTGAACACCATCGCCGCCAACCGCGGCCCGCCCCAGCGGTGGGCCGAGACGATCATCACGTCGGCCCCCGAGTCGGCGATGTCGAGGGGGAGATACGGCGCGGCGGCCGTCGCGTCGACGACGAACAGCGCCCCGACCGCGTGCGCCTTGCCGCTCACCTGCGCCAGATCGGTCACCGCCCCGGTCGTCGACGAGCCGAGCGGTGCGGCCACCACCTTGGTCGCCTCGCGGATCGCCTCGGTGTACTGCTCCACCGGAACCGTCCCGGTCTCGATGTCGACGTCGGCCCAGCGGACACGGGCCCCCGACGCCACGGCTCGACGCTCCCAGGGGCCGATGTTGGCGGGATCACTGTCGCGGGACAGGACGACCTCGGTGCCCCACCACGACTGGGCGCCGAAGGAGTCGGCGAGCAGCGACACCAGATGCGCCGCCGACGGCCCGATCACCACGCCGGCCGGATCGCCCTTGACCAGGTCGGCAACCGCCCGACGCGCCGCGACCAGTGCCTCGGCCGCGGTGCGCGAGGCCGGATTGAAGGTGCCCGGGTCACTCGTCAGTTCACGAAAACCCGAGGAAACCGCCATCGAGACCGACGCCGGAATGGGCATCCCGGCCTGCGGATCGAGGCGGATCCAACCGTCGCCCAACACGGGGAACAGCCCCCTGGCATGGGCGACGTCGAACGGCATGCCAGTAACGATAACCGCACCCCACGACGACTCCTGACACAATGGTCGGCATGAGTCACGGCTTCGGAAACCCCCTCCCCTCCCCGGACGACCCAGATGCCCCACAGCAGATCATCGTCGTGGGCAACGGGGGCGAGAATCCGGGCGACGACTCCTCGACGGTTGCCGACATGGTCGAGCAACCGGCCAAGGTCATGCGCATCGGCACGATGATCAAACAGCTCCTGGAGGAGGTGAAGGCCGCCCCGCTCGACGAGGCATCGCGCAACCGCCTGCGCGACATCCACCAGTCGTCGATCCGCGAACTCGAGGACGGCCTGGCCCCGGAACTCCGCGAGGAACTGGAGCGGCTGGCACTGCCCTTCACCGACGACGCCACCCCCTCCGACGCGGAGCTGCGCATCGCGCAGGCGCAGCTGGTCGGCTGGCTCGAGGGACTGTTCCACGGCATCCAGACCGCACTGTTCGCCCAGCAGATGGCGGCCCGCGCGCAACTGGAGCAGATGCGCCAGGGAGCGCTGCCCGGACCGGCCGGACCTCAGGCCCACCCGCCGGGGCAGGGGCAGTACCTCTAGCGGCTGTATCCTGATAACCCGTGTCTGCCTCACTCAACGAGCGGGTGATCCCGCCCCCGCCGGAGTCGTCGGACTCCCGCACGTTTCGTCGCGGGTTCGCCGACCTCATCGACGGGCTCTACAACTGGGAGTTGTGGCTGCACCTGGGGTGGACCGACATCAAGCAGCGCTACCGCCGCTCGCTGCTGGGACCGCTGTGGATCACCATCGCGACCGGCGTCATGGCCATCTCCATGGGCCTGCTGTACGGCAAGCTGATCGGCGTTCCGTATTCGACCTTCCTGCCGTACATCACCCTCGGTCTGATCTTCTGGAACTTCATCCAGATGTCGATCCTGGAGGGCACCGTCGTGTTCTCCACCAACGAGGGCTTGATCAAGCAGCTCCCGGCGCCGGTGAGCGTGCACGTCTATCGCGTCGTGTGGCGGCAGCTGATCATTTTCGCGCACAACGTCGTCATCTATCTCATCGTGTTGGCCGTCTTCCGGCCGAAGATCAGCTGGGAGGCGCTGCTGTTCTTCCCGGCGATGGCGCTCTACATCCTCAACGCCGTGTGGATCACCATCGTGTTCGGCATCCTCTCCACCCGCTTCCGCGACATCTCGCAGCTGATGTCGACCATCGTGCAGCTGGTCTTCTTCATGACGCCGATCATCTGGATGATCACGCCGACGATGAAGCAGAGCATGGGCACGCGGACCAAGCTCGTCGAACTCAACCCGCTGTACCACTACATCGAGATCGGGCGCGCCCCGCTGCTCGGCGAGCACGTGGAGTTCTACCACTGGCTCGTCGTGCTCGGGTGCACCGCGATCGGCTGCCTGGTGGCGATGGTCATCATGCGCAACTACCGCTCACGCGTGGCGTACTGGGTTTAGGAGTCGAAGTGTCCGAGCACCAACCCGTACCGCAGCCCGAGACCGGCAAGGCGTTGCCCGAGCGCCCCGTCTACGGCGCCCGCTCCAAGAACAGCATCGTCGACGCCTCCGACGTCCGCGTCGACGCGTGGGACGCCTGCGTCGACTTCCCGATCTTCGACGCGAAGACCCGCTCGTTCAAGAAGTCGGTGCTCGGTCGCGCCGGCGGCGTCATCGGGGCCTCGGACTCGGGTGTGCCGATGGTCGAGGCGCTGCGCAACATCGACCTGCACCTCGAGCACGGCGACCGCGTCGGCCTCGTCGGGCACAACGGCGCGGGCAAGTCGACGCTGCTGCGTCTGCTCTCGGGCATCTACGAGCCGACGCGCGGTTCCTGCCGGGTGCGCGGCCGCGTGGCCCCCGTCTTCGACCTCGGCGTCGGCATGGACCCGGAGATCTCCGGATACGAGAACATCATCATCCGCGGCATGTTCCTGGGCATGTCGCGCAAGGAGATGCTGGCCAAGACCGACGACATCGTCGAGTTCACCGAGCTCGGCGATCACCTGCAGATGCCGCTGCGCACCTACTCCACCGGCATGCGCGTGCGCCTGGCGCTGGGCGTCGTCACCAGCATCGACCCGGAGATCCTGATTCTCGACGAGGGGATCGGCGCCGTCGACGCCGACTTCATGCGCAAGGCCAGGGTGCGGTTGCAGGCGCTGGTCGAGCGCTCGGGCATCCTCGTCTTCGCGAGCCACTCCAACGAGTTCCTGGCCCAGCTGTGCGACCGCGCGCTGTGGATCGACAAGGGCGAGATCAAGATGGAGGGCGGGATCGAGGAGGTCGTCGGCGCCTACGAGGGCCCGGACGCCGCCGCCCAGGTGCGCAAGACGCTGGCCCGCATGGAGGCTGGCGAGTGACCGCACCGGACCGCTCGCGCGAGCGCGTCGTCGCGGTCATCGTGACCCATCGCCGCGCCGAACTCCTCCAGGCGTCGACGGCGATCATCGCCGACCAGTCGCGCCCGGTCGACCACCTCGTCGTCGTGGACAACGCCGACGAGCAGGTGGTCGCCGATCACGTCGCCTCCCTCGGCATCCCGACCACCTACCTGGGGTCGAAGCACAACCTGGGCGGGGCCGGCGGCTTCGCGTTGGGCATGTTGTACGCGCTCGCGCTCGGCGCCGACTGGGTGTGGTGCGCCGACGACGACGGGCGGCCCGAGGGCCCCGACGTCCTCGCGACGCTGCTCGACTGCGCGCATCGGCACGGCCTGGGCGAGGTGTCACCCGTCGTCGCCAATATCGACGATCCCGATGCGCTCGCCTTCCCGCTGCGCCGCGGATTGGTGTGGCGGCGCAAGCGGTCGGAACTGTTCGCACCGGGCGAGGACTCCTCCGACGACCTGCTGCCCGGCATCGCGTCGTTGATGAACGGAGCGCTGTTCGCCGCCGACACGATCGACAAGGTCGGCGTCCCGGATCTGCGGTTGTTCGTCCGCGGCGACGAGGTGGAGATGCACCGGCGGTTGGCGCGTTCGGGGATCGCCTTCGGCACCTGCCTGACCACCGCCTATCTGCACCCGGACGGCAGCGACGAGTTCCGCCCGATCCTGCGTGGCCGGATGCACACGCAATACCCGGACAACGAGGCGAAGCGGTACTTCACCTACCGCAACCGCGGCTACCTGATGGCCCAGCCCGGGATGCGCAAGCTGCTGCCGCAGGAGTACGCCCGGTTCGCCTGGTTCTTCCTGGTCCAGCAGCATGACGTCGCCGGATTCCGGGAATGGCTGCGACTGCGCAAGCTCGGCCGGACCGAGCGGTTCGACCGGCCCTAGCAGCCCGAATCCAATAGAATCCGCGCATGGCAATTCGACGTTTACTCGCAGCAATCGGCGTCACCGGGGCCCTCGCGACCGGTGTCACCCTGGTGCCCGCGGCAGTTCCGCACGCCCAAGCGGCGGGCACCTGGGGAGCCATCGCCTGGAACCGCTACGGCCGGGCCGGAGGCGGATACGGTTCGGCCACCCCGGGGCCCGCGATCCGCGAGGCGATGCGCCGCTGCGGCCCGGGATGCGGCTACTTCACCTTCCACGACTCCTGCGGAGCCGTCGCCTATCGGTTCACCTACGGCCGCACCGAAGTCGGTCGGGCCTGGAATGCGCCGAGCCATGCCGCGGCCAAACGCGCCGCGATCGACGAGATCGGTGGCGGATGGGTCTCCCGCGTCAACAGCGTGTGTTCCTGGGGCTGACGCCCCCCCGGTAGACGTGGTCGCGTCGCAGGCGCGGCGTCGCCCCGTCGTCGAGCCCGGCGGACGGGAAAGCGGGCCACAGAACTAGAACATGTTCTAGTCTTGGGGAAACGCCGATTCCCCGAGGAGCATCATGCGGTTCACGTTCGCCGAGGCGATGACCGACCCCGCCTACTACGCGCCGCTCGCGCAGGCCGCCGAGGCCGCCGGATACGACGGGATGACGATTCCCGATTCCGTGGCCTATCCGGAGCAATCCGACGCGAAGTATCCCTACACCCCCGACGGCAACCGCGAGTTCCTCGAGGGCAAGGCCTTCATCGAAACCTTCATCCAGGCGGCCGCACTCGGCGCCGTCACGTCGAAGATCCGGTTCACCCCGTTCGTGGTGAAGCTGCCCATCCGACCGCCCGCCCTCGTCGCCAAGCAGGCCATGTCGGTGGCGTACCTGACGAACAACCGGCTCGCACTCGGCGTCGGCACCAGCCCGTGGCCGGAGGACTACGAGATCATGGGCGTCGACTTCGCCCGCCGCGGTAAGCGGATGGACGAGTGCATGGACATCATCAAGGGCCTGGAGACCGGCGAGTACTTCGAGTTCCACGGCGAGTTCTACGACATCCCGAAGATCAAGATGAGCCCGGCCCCCACCGAACACATCCCGCTGCTCGTCGGCGGCCACGCCGACCTGGCACTCAAGCGCGCGGTCCGGCGCGGCGACGGGTGGATGCACGGGGGCGGTCCGCCGGAGGAACTCGACGAGCTGCTGGGAAAGATCGCCGCGATCCGCAAGGCCGAGGGCAAGGAGAACGACCCCTTCGAGATCCACGTCATCTCGATGGACGCCTACACCGTCGACGGGTGTAAACGGTTGGAGGACAAGGGGATCACCGACGTCATCGTCGGCTTCCGCATGCCCTACGTCATGGGCGCCGACGACCAACCGTTGCAGACGAAGATCGACCACCTGAACTGGTACGGGGAGAACATCATCGCGAAGGTGAACGGCTGATGGGGCGTCTCGACGGCAAGGTCGCGATCATCAGCGGCGGGGCCCGCGGACTGGGCGCCTCGCACGCGCGGCGATTCGTCGAGGAGGGCGCCCGCGTCGTCGTCGGCGACATCCTCGTCGACGAGGGGCTGGCCCTGGCAGCCGAACTCGGCGACGCGGTCGAGTTCACCGAACTCGACGTGACCTCCGCCGACTCGTGGGCGAAGACCGTTGCGACGACGACCGACAAGTTCGGCACCCCGACGGTCCTCGTCAACAACGCCGGCATCCAGAACGGCGGGCTGATCGGCTCCTTCGACCTCGGCGAATGGGATCGCATCGTCGCGATCAACCTGACCGGGACCTTCCTCGGCTGCCGCGCCGTCGCCGATCCGATGATCGCGGCGGGCAACGGCGGCTCGATCGTGAACACCTCGTCGATCTCCGGGATGCTGGGATCCGTCGGCACGCACGGCTACTGCGCGACGAAGTTCGCGATCCGCGGTCTCACCAAGTCGGTGGCCGTCGAACTCGCACCACACAACATCCGGTGCAACTCGATCCACCCGGCGCAGGCCCGCACCGACATGGCCGCGGGCATCCCCGAGACCTTCTTGCAGACGCCGCTGGGGCGCGCGGCGGACCCCGCCGAGATCACCAACCTGGTGCTGTTCCTGGCCTCCGACGAGAGTTCCTACTGCACCGGCGGCGAATACCCCGTCGACGGCGGGCTCACCGCGACGGTCCCGTTCAACGCGCCGTCGAGTTGATGCGCGGCTAGCGCATCTTGAAGATCACCGCGCGCTGCACGACGAAGTTGATGACGGTCGCCGTGCCCTGCGCGATGACGAAGGACAGCGCCGAGACGAGCCAATTCGACGACGACCAGACGTGCTCGAGAACGGCGTAGATGCCGACCTGGACGGCGAAGGTCACGAGGTAGAGGACCATGACGGCGACGAACCGGGCGGCGCTCGGCTCGGCCTTGAAGGTCCAGCGCCGGTTGATCAGGTAGGCGGTGGTGGTGCCGAGGATGAACCCCAGCGCCTTGGCGAAGGCGGGGTCCCAGCCCAGGCCGCGCTGCAGCAGCATCGTCAGCCCGAAGTCGAGGACGGCCGAGCCGGCGCCGGTGACGACGAAGCGGAAGATCGCCGTCTTCAGATCGACGTCGTCGGACATCTCCTCCGCGCCGACGGGCAACTCGACCGGCGTCGGGATATGCGGGTCGTGGGCGCTCCCCTCGGGGAAGACATCGTCGGGGTTCACAGAATCAGGCACGCAGACCACCTTAAGTGGTAGACCCTGAGAACATGTCCATCAGCGATCTGCGAGCCGCCTTCCGATACCGGGTCGCCCGCCACCTGTTGATCGGCCCGTTCCTCTTCGTCTGGGGACGCCCGAAGACCACCGGCCGCGCGAACATCCCGCGCAAGGGACCGGTGATCCTGGCCGCCAACCACCTCGCGATCAGCGATTCCTTCTACGTGGTGCAGTGCGCGCGGCGGCCGGTGATGTTCCTCGCCAAGTCGGACTACTTCACCCAGCCAGGGCTGCGCGGGCGGCTGAAGAAGATCTTCTTCAGCGGCATGGGCCAGATCCCGGTCGACCGCAGCGGCGGCGACGCGTCGTCGCCGGCGATCACGGCCGCGACGAAGATCGTCGAGGGCGGCGGCGCCTGGGGAATCCATCCGGAGGGCACCCGCTCGCCCAACGGCGCGATGCACAAGGGCAAGACCGGTGCCATGCGCGTCGCGGTGGCCACCGGTACGCCGATCGTGCCGATCGCGTTGACCGGCACCGACAATCGGACGCTGCGCAACTTCTGGAAGAGCCGGGTGCGGATCGACATCCTCCCCGCGATGGACCTGAGCGGCATCGGTCCCGACGACCACGAGAAGATCCGCGCCGCCACCGACGAGATGATGCGGGCGATCCGGGCGAAGACCGGCCAGGACTACGTCGACGTCTACGCGATTCCGGGGAGCGCCGCGAACGCGAAGTAGCCGAATCGAAGAGTGTCCAAGAATTTAGACAGCCAGTCCTTAACGCCGCTGCTTACGTTCACAGGATGAAACTTCGTGTAACGCTCGTCACTGCCGCGCTCGCGGCAGCAGCCCTCGTCGGGACGGTGCTGCCGGCCCATTCACCCAACGCCGCAGCAGACCCGCCACCCGCGGGCAACGTCGTGGGCACCAAGCCGTACAACCTGTACGCGCACGGGTTCTTGAGCCCGCAGACCGTTGGGTATCGAGCAACCGACCACGGCCCGGTCCGCCCCATCGCCGGTACTCCCGCGACCGGTATCGGAACCTGGCCGAAAACGGCAACCCCTGACGGAAGGTTCCTCCTCGTCGGCGCCGGCGCGCCCCTGGCTCTCCAGAGCTACGCCATCGACCGCGCGGGCCGGCTCCACCTGCGGCAATCGGTGCCGTTGTCCGATATTCCGGTCGGGCTCGAGTTCACGCCGGACAGCAAGGTCTTCTACCTGACCCAGGGGGCCGTCAACAGCCGTATCCAGGCCTACCGCCTCGGGTCCGACGGAAGATTCAGCAAGATCGGTCCGGCAAAGAGCCTCGGTAAGTTCACCGACGGTCTCTCGACGCTCGCGATCGCTCCGAACGCCAAGTCCCTCTACGTCGGCACCTATCACCTCGGCCAACTACTTCGCTACGACATCCTGCCGAACGGTTCGCTCGGCCCCCTTCGACAGCGCATCTCCACTGGTGGCGCCGGCCCGATCTTCCCGGTCATCACGCCCAACGGAAGGCACATCTACATCCCGAACGAGACTGCCAACACGGTGGCCAGTTTCAACATCCTCGGCAACGGAACGCTGGTCCACACCGGACAGGCACCTATGCCCACCGGACTGTTTCCGCACGTCCCCGCCATCACCCCGGATGGTCGACACCTCTACGTGCCCAACCTGATGTCGACCTACATCAGCGCCTTCGCCATCAACGCCAACGGCACCCTGCGGGCTCTCGCCAACGCCCCGTCGGCCGACGGACCGATCGGCCCGATGCCCGAATCGGTCTCGCTCTCACCGAGCGGCAAGGCGCTGTGGTCTCTCGGCCAGAACATGGCAAACGGCGGCTTCTGTGTGTTGCAACGCTTCTGGGTGATGCCGAACGGAACCCTCAAACGAGATCGATCGGTGGAGATCAACACCGGCACGATGAACTCCGACGGCAAGATCATCACGATGGCGCCCGGGTACTGACGACGGGCGTAGTCTGCCCGTCGTGATCACACGACGCCTCACCGCGGTGGTCGCCTTGGCGGCCACCGCGGTTCTCCTTCCGTCCCTCGGCCAGGCCCACGCCGACGTCGTACCGCCTACCGGCGCCCCCGACTGGTCCGGGATGGATGTCCGCGACGCTGCCGCAGGGGCCCCGGGCGAACTACTCGGCCAGGCTCCGATGGCGCCGCGCCTCAGCGTTCCCGGCGCCGCGAGGGCGATCCGAATCCACTACGGCACGCCGGACCAGCATGGCCGACCGGCGTCGAGCACCGGCGCGGTCTTCCTTCCGCGCAGAACCCCGCCGCACGGCGGCTGGCCGGTCGTCGCATGGGCGCACGGCACCGTCGGCCTGGGTGATACCTGCACCCCGTCGGCGCAGCCGCGCAGCGACCGGGACTCCTTCTATCTCTCCCACTGGCTCAACCAGGGGTACGCGGTCGTCGCCACGGATTACGTCGGTCTCGGCACGCCCGGCCTGATGAGCTACCTCAACGGCAACACCGAGGCGCATTCGATCGTCGACTCGGTGAAGGCGGCCCATCGTCTCGGTCTGCCGTTGGCGCGGCGGTGGGCCATCGTCGGGCAGTCGCAGGGAGCGGGCGCCGCGATGGCCGGGGCGCACGCCGCCACCCGACTCGCGCGGGGGACCGCACTCGACTATCGCGGGGTCGTCGCCACCGGCACGCCGGCCAATATCGAGCACGTCGTCGCGTTGACGGGCCCGTGGGAGACCCTGCCGCTCCCCGTCGGACTCGCGACCTACACGGGCTACATCCTCGCCGGGTTCAGCGAAGCGCGTCCCGACCTGCACGTCGAAAGAGTGCTCACCCCGCTCGGTCGACGCGTCGTGCGGCAGGCTCGCACACGCTGCTACCCCGAGATGGCCGAATGGGTGCCCCGCGACATCGGCCGCTGGTTCTCCGCGCCGCTGCGCTCGATCCCGGGTGTCCTACCCGCCCTGACCGCCTACATGGGCACACCCGTCACCGGCTACGACCGGCCGATCTTCCTGGGCCAGGGACTGCGCGACATCGACGTCCCCGCACCGTCGGCACTGCTGCTGTACACGCAGCTGCGGACCAACGACCAACCGGTGAAATTGTTCGTCTACCCGGACCGGGACCATTCCGGAACCGTCTACGCCTCGATCCGCGACTCCACGCCGTTCCTGGCCCGGATCATGCGCTGACCCGCGTCGACTAAGTCACAACCTGACCGAGCACAGATCACTCTCAGCCGGACGCGGGTACCCTACTCAGCGATGTCTACCAGTGAACTTCCCATCGAGACCCGACGCCTGGTCGGCTGGTCGCGCACCACGCCGGTCACCGGACACGTGCTGTCCACGCCCGACGTCGAGGTCATTGCCAAGGCCGTCGCGCAGGTCGCCGACGACGATGCCGATAAGCCGTCGTACCTCCGCCGCGGCGTGATCGCCCGCGGCCTGGGCCGCTCCTACAACGAGTCGGCGCAGAACACCGGCGGCCTCACCGTCGACATGACGCCGCTGAACCGCATCCACGACATCGACGCCGACACCGCGATCGTCGACGTCGACGCCGGGGTGAGCCTCGACGAGCTGATGCAGGCCGCATTGCCGTCGGGTCTGTGGGTCCCGGTGCTGCCCGGCACGCGCCAGGTGACGATCGGCGGTGCCATCGCCCACGACATCCACGGCAAGAACCACCACAGCCAGGGCAGCTTCGGCAACCACGTCGTCGAGATGCAGCTCCTGGTCGCCGACGGCCGCATCCTCACGCTCAAGCCGGAGGGCTCCGACGACGACAAGGACGGCTCGCTGTTCTGGGCGACGGTCGCCGGCATCGGCCTGACCGGCATCATCCTGCGCGCGAGGATCGCGATGAAGCGCACCGAGAGCGCCTACTTCATCGCCGACACCGCGCAGACCGCCAATCTCCAGGAGACCATCGACCTGCACCTGCAGGACGGCTTCGAGGACGGCTACGAGTACGCCTCGGGCTGGTTCGACACCATCAGCGCGCCGCCGAAGCTGGGTCGCGGCACCTTCTCGCGGGGCAACCTGGCCACCCTCGACGAGCTGCCGGAGAAGTACCGCAAGGATCCGCTGAGCTTCAACAACAAGCCGCTGATCACCTTCCCCGACGTCTTCCCGCGCGGGCTGGCCAACAAGCTGAGCTTCTCCGCGGTCGGCGAGGCCTACTACCGGATGGGCCCGCCCAGCGAGGGCAAGGTCAAGAATTTGGCGCAGTTCTACCACATGCTCGACGTGTTCGGCGATTGGAACAACGCCTACGGTCGGGGCGGCGGATTCGCCCAGTACCAGTTCATCGTCCCCACGGGGAACGAGCCGGAGTTCATCCGGCTCATCGAGCACATCCAGGCGTCGGGCCACGTCAGCTTCCTCAACGTGATCAAGCTCTTCGGCGACGGCAACAAAGCCCCGCTGAGCTTCCCGTTCAAGGGCTGGAACGTCTGCCTGGACTTCCCAGTCAAGCGCGGCCTGGCCGAATTCCTCAACGACCTGGACCGTCGCGTCATGTCGATGGGCGGACGCCTCTACACCGCGAAGGACTCCCGCACGTCGGCGGAGAGCTTCCACGCCATGTACCCGCGGATCGACGAGTGGCGCGCGACCCGTCGCGCCGTCGACCCGAACGGCGTCTTCATGTCCGACATGGGCCGTCGCCTCGACCTCGCCTGACCCGCGCAGCCTGACACCGCAACACCGCACTGAAGGAACCACCATGATCAACGCCGTCGGCGCCCCCCAGTCCATCCTGGTCCTCGGGGGCAGCTCCGAGATCGGCCTGGCCATCACCGCCGAGTACCTGAAGCTCGGCCCGGCGCGCGTCGTGCTCGCCTGCGTCCCCGGCGACGACGCCGCCCCGGCCGCGGTCACCGCGCTCAAGGAGGCCGGCGCCACCGACGTGTCGGTCATCGACTTCGACGCGCTGGCCACCGACACCCACCCCGCCGTCATCGACCAGGCCTTCGCCGAAGGTGACATCGACGTGGCGATCGTCGCCTTCGGTATCCAGGGCGACGACGAGCAGGCCTGGCAGGACCAGCGCCTGGCCGTGCTGGAGGCGCAGATCAACTACACCGCCGCCGTTTCGGTGGGCGTGCTGCTGGGTGAGAAGATGCGCGCCCAGGGCCACGGCCAGATCATCGCGATGAGCTCGGTCGCCGGTGAGCGCGTGCGCCGCTCCAACTTCGTCTACGGCTCCACCAAGGCCGGTCTCGACGGCTTCTACCTCGGCCTCGGCGAGGCGCTGCGCGAATTCGGCCCGCGCGTGTTGGTGATCCGCCCCGGCCAGGTCCGCACCCGCCTCTCGGCGCATGTGAAGGAAGCGCCGCTGACGGTGAACAAGGAGGACGTCGCCCAGCTCGCCGTCGCCGCGGCCGGTGCCGGCAAGGAAGTCGTCTGGGCGCCCGGCCCGTTCCGGTTCATCATGATGGTGCTGCGCCACATCCCGCGCGCGATCTTCCGCAAGCTCCCGATCTAGGCACCGACACATTCGCTACCGAAACCCACAACGGCTACCGAAGCAACGGTAGATGTTGTGGGTTTCGGTAGCTCTTGGCCCGATCGGATAGATTCGGCTCTCGTGAGCACTTCGACGACCGCCACCCCCCGCGCCAGCCTGACCCTCGACGCGGTGCGCCTGCTCGCCGCGGTTCTCGGCGGCGCGGTCGTCGCCTGGATCGGCCTGCGCGTCATCGCGACGGTCCATTGGCCCGCGTACAACGCGTCGAACGTGTTGCGCGCATTGACAACGGTCGGGCAGGTCTTCGCCATCGCGGTGCTCCTCGTCGCGGTCCTCCTTTACCGGCGGCGGCCGGGGTCGCGGCGGATCCTCGTCGACGCCCTGACCGCTATCGGCTTTGCCGGGCTGGTCACCGTCACCCTGGGCATGCCGCTGGCCGCCACGAAGCTGTACCTCTTCGGCCTATCCGTCGACCAGCAGTTCCGCGTCGAATACCTGACGCGCCTGACATCGACGCATCGCCTGGCCGACATGACCTACTTCGACCTCCCGCCGTTCTACCCGGCCGGCTGGTTCTGGTTGGGCGGGCGCTACGCGAACCTCGCCGGACAACCCGGGTGGGAGGCGTACAAGCCGTGGGCGATCATCTCCATCGCCGCCGCCGCCGCGCTCGCCGCGGTGCTCTGGAACCGGATGATCGGCGCCGACCGCGGGATCGCCGTGTCGTTGGCGGTGACGCTGGCCGCCCTCGCCCTCGCCGCGCCGGAGCCCTACTCGGCCGTGCTGATCATCGTGGGCGTCGCATTGCTGCCGACGATTCTGCACGCCCTGCGCGGGGAGAAGGACACCCCCGTCGACGCGGTGCGCTTCTCGTCGACGCGGTGGATCGCCCTGCTCGCGTCGGGGGTCTTCCTCGGCGCGTGTGCGACCTTCTACACCCTGTACGCGGGCGTCTTCGCGTTCACCGCCGGCCTGTTGGTGCTGTGGTTGCTGGTCAAGGGGTGGATCGACGCGTCCAACGCGGCCGTCCCCTCGGGCACGGTGCGCCGCATCCGGACCCGCCTCGCTCTCACCTACATCGGGCGCCTGGCGCTGATGGGCGTCGTCGCCGGGGCGGTCGCGCTGCTGGTGTGGGCTCCGTACCTGCTGGCTCGGGCGCGCAAGGAACCGGCCAGCGGCGGCACCTACGAGCACTACCTGCCCGAGTCGGGGTCGGAACTGCCGTTCCCGATGCTGCGGCTCTCCGTGTTCGGGTTGCTGGCCCTGATCGGGTTCGTCTGGATCCTCTGGCGCTTCCGGGAGCGGACCATCGCGCTGGCCTTCGCCGCACTCGTCGTCGCGGTGTACCTCGTCTGCCTCGCGTCGATGGCGCTGACCGCCACCGGCACGACGCTGCTCGCCTTCCGCCTGGAACCGGTGCTCACCGCGGTGCTCGCGGCGGGCGGGGTGCTCGGGCTGGCGCAGCTCTCCAGCTGGCTCGTCGGACGGATGGGCGACGTGCGGTTCGTCATCGGCGCGGTCGCGACGGTCGCCGCGATCGCCACCGCCCAGCACGTCCCGTCCATGCTGAGCGGCGACATCACGCTCGCCTACTCCGACACCGACGGGTCCGGGCAGCGCGCCGACAAACGACCCGCCGGCGCGCAATCGTACTACCCGCAGATCCATCGGGCGATCACCGAGCAGACCGGCAAACCGGCCACCGACACCGTCGTGCTGACCGCCGACTTCGACTTCCTGTCCGTCTACCCGTATTGGGGATTCCAGGGCCTGACGTCGCACTATGCGAATCCGCTTGCCGAGTTCGACAAGCGTTCCGCCGCCATCGAGCAGTGGGCGAAGGCGACCACGCCGGCGGACATGGTCCACAACCTGGACACGTCGCCGTGGCGCGCACCCGACGCCTTCCTGTTCCGCTACAGCGACGACGGGTACTCGCTGAAGCTGGCCCGCGACGTCTACCCCAACGACCCGAACGTGAAGCGCTACACCGTCACCTTCGACAAAGCCGCCTTCGCCGGACCGGAGTTCCGGGTCACCGAGATCGGCCCGTTCGTCCTCGTCGTGCGCAACCGGCCGGTGCGCTGACGCTGGCGACGTAGTCTCACCGGGTCTCGATACGGTTCCTCGGCTGGCGCCTCGGATCCACACGACCACCGATGGTCGCGTGCCGGCGACGGTAGTCGAGTACCGTATCGACGTCGTCTCACCGGGTCTCGATACGGTTCCTCGGCTAGCGCCTCGGATCCACACGACCACCCATGGCCGAGCGCCGAAGACGGTAGTCGAGCGCCGTATCGACGTCGTCTCACCGGGTCTCGATACGGTTCCTCGGCTAGCGCCTCGGATCCACACGACCACCCATGGCCGAGCGCCGAAGACCGTCGTCGAGCGCCATATCGACATCGTCTCACCAGGTCTCGATACAGTTCCTCGGCTAGCGCCTCGGATCCACTCGACCACCGATGGTCGCGTGCCGGCGACGGTAGTCGAGTGCCGTATCGACGTCGTCTCACCGGGTCTCGATACGGTTCCTCGGCTAGCGCCTCGGATCCACTCGACCACCGATGGTCGCGTGCCGGCGACGGTCGAGTAGATCCACCGATGGTCGAGCGCCGTAAGACGGTGGTCGAGTGCTGGCGAGGCGCTAGCCGAGCCGGTGTATCGAGACCTCGCTAGTCGACTTGGGTCGAGACCGCGCTACTCGGCCTCGTCCGCCCGGGCGAGCAGGTCGGCGAGGTAGCGCAGGGCGTATTCGTAGCCACGCACGCCGAGACCGGCGATGACGCCGTGCGCCACCGGTGAGACGTACGAGTGGTGGCGGAACGGCTCACGACGGTGGATGTTGCTGATGTGGACCTCGACGATCGGCACCTCGGGGATGACGAGCGCGTCGGCCAGCGCGACCGAGGTATGAGTCCAGCCGCCCGGGTTGATGACGATGCCGCTGACCTGTCCGCGCGCCTCGTGCAACCAGTCGATCATCTCGCCCTCGTGGTTGGTCTGCGCGGCGCGCAGGCCGTAGCCGAGCTCGGCGGCGATGCGCTCGGCGTCGCGCACCACCTCGGCGAGCGTCTTCGATCCGTACACGTCGGGTTGGCGCAATCCCAGGGTGTTCAGGTTCGGCCCGTTGAGCAGCAGCAGGGGGGGCGGTTCCATGTCGGCCATGCCTCCAGCCTAGGCGGCACCACCGGCTACGATGAACCTTTGTGTCAGCCCAGACGATCCGCCGAGCCCGCGTCGCCGCCATAGTCACCGGATTGCTCGGATTCCTCCTGGCACTCGCCACCCCGTTGATGCCGGTGAACCAAACCACCGCGCAGCTGGACTGGCCCCAGAAGGGCACGCTCACCAGCGTCAACGCCCCACTTGTCTCCTATGTCCCGATCGACCTCGAGGTCTCCATCCCCTGTTCGGCGGTGAACGACCTCGGACCCGACGGTTCGGTGCTGCTCTCGACGGTGCCCAAGCAGGCCACCCCCTCCCCCGAGCGCGGCCTGTTCATCTCCCGCAGCGCCGACAAGTCCGCGGTGGCCGTCAACGTCCGCAACATCCAGGTGACAACGGCACCGGCCGGCGACGTCGCCGGCCCCGACTGCCGCACCATCGACGTCAAGGCCACGGCCGACGCCGTGACCGCCACTTTCACCGGACTCCGCGGCTCCGACGGTCAGCCGATCAGCGGGACCACCGCCGGGCGCGACGCCGACCACGTCGACGCCGACCAGCGCCCCCAGCTCACCGGCTTCTTCACCGATCTCACCGGCCCGGCGTCGAGCCAGCCGGGCATGCGCGCCCACGCGACCATCGATACCCGCTACAACACGCCGGGAACGCTGCTCAAGCGGATCGTGCTCATCGTCGGCATCCTCGCGACCATCGGCTCCCTGATCGCCCTGGCCTTCCTCGACGGCAGCGACCGTCGCGGGCACCGCCGCATCCTGCCGGCCCGCTGGTGGCGGCTGATGCCGCGCGACTACGTGGTCCTGGGGATGCTGGCGGTCTGGCATTTCGTCGGCCCCAACACCTCCGACGACGGCTATCTGCTCACCATGAGCCGGGTCGGCCAGGCGAGCGGGTACACCGCCAACTACTTCCGCTGGTTCGGCGCCCCCGAGGCCCCCTTCGGCTGGTACTACGCCGTATTCGGCTGGCTCTCCGAGATCAACCTGTCCAGCCCGTGGCTACGACTGCCGGCCCTGGCGTGCGGGGTCGCGGTCTGGTTGATCCTGAGCCACGAGGTCCTTCCGCGCCTGGGGCGGGCGGCGAGCCGTCCCGTCGTCGGCGCCACCGCCGCCGCGGCCTTCCTGGTGATGTGGTTCCCGTTCGACAACGGCCTGCGCCCGGAGCCGATCATCTGCCTTGGCGCACTGCTCACCTGGTGCTCGGTGGAGCGCGCCATCGCCACCGGGCGACTCCTCCCCGCGGCGATCGCCTGCACCATCGGCGCGTTCAGCCTCGCCGCCGGGCCGACCGGCCTGCTCGCCGTCGCAGCGCTCATCGCCGGTGCGCGACCGATGATCCTCGCCCTGATCAAGCGCGCCCGCGACATCGACGGGCAGCTCGGCGCCGGGGACACCGGGAAGACCCGCTGGCGCACCATCTGGACCTATGTCTCCCTGCTGGCCCCGATCCTCGCGGCCGGCACCTTCGTCATCTTCATCGTGTTCTCCAATCTGACGCTGCGCGCCTTCATGGACGCGTCGACGATGAAGACCGCGCTCGGCCCGTCGCTGCACTGGTACAACGAGATCGACCGCTACTCCTCGCTGTTCGAATACTCGGCGAACGGTTCGATCGCCCGGCGGTTCGCGGTGCTGATCCTGCTGCTGTCGCTGGCCGTCTCGGCGGCGATGCTCCTGCGCAAGGGCCGCATCCCCGGCACGGCGAGCGGTCCCACCGGGCGCATCGTCGGGATCGTCTTCGGTTCGCTGCTGTTCCTGATGTTCACCCCCACCAAGTGGACCCACCACTTCGGCGTGTTCGCCGGGCTCGGCGCGGCCTTGGCGGCGATCGCCGCGATCGCCGTCGGCCATCAATCCCTGCATTCGCGGCGCAACCGGACCATCTTCGCCGCGCTGACCCTGTTCGTCGCCGGCCTGGCCTTCACCGCCCCGAACTCGTACTTCTACTCGTCGGCGTGGGGGATGCCGTGGGGTGTGGAGCAGGTGACCTTCGGTTTCCGCATCGCCAGCGTGCTGCTCGTCGCCTCGCTGGCCCTGCTGGCGCTCGCCCTCTACTTCCACCTGCGCGAACCGTTCACCGGGATCGACCCCCATTCCGACGACGAGGATGCCCCCGGCACCGCTGCCGCGACACCCGACGGCCGGTGGGCCAAGCTGCGCTCGACGCTGGTCTCCGAGCCGCTGGTGTTCGTCGTGGCCAGCGTCGTGCTGTTCGAGGTGATCACCGCGGTGTTCGCCGGGATCCACCAGTCGTCCTCGTACTCGGTGCCGCGCTCCAACCTGGAGGCGCTGCGCGGCGAGGAGTGCGGCATGGCCACCAAGATCTGGACCGAGCAGAATCCGTCGGACTTCCAGCTGTCCCCGGTCGACAAGTCGCTGAGCCCGGCGCAGGCGCTGGCCGGCCCGCGCCCGGCACCCGGCAGCGATCCCAGCGCCGACCCGACGGTCGGCTTCACCCCCGACGGCGTGCCGACGGGGATGGTCGCGAACGCGTCGGCCGGCTCCCTCGGCGTCCTGTCCGACACCGCCAACGACGATCCCGGCGTGCTCGCCTCCAACAGCGGCGGCACCTCCGGCGGTATCACCGAGCGCCCGGGGATCAACGGCAGCCACGCCCGTCTGCCCTTCTTCCTGGACCCGGCGCGCACCCCCGTCCTGGGCAGCTACTCCAGCACGGTGCAGGCACCGGCCCGGTTGCGCTCCGGGTGGTACGCCCTGCCGCGCGACTTCCGCGACCGCCCGCTGATCACCTTCTCCGCGGCCGGCTGGTTCGAGCGCCCCGACCTGGTCTTCGAATACTCGACGACCCCCGTGGCACCGCAGACCCGCGACGGCGATCTCACCGTGGCGGGGTCCATCCCGCTCATCGACCCGGGTCCGCGCCCGTCGTGGCGCAACGTGCGGCTCAACACAGACGCGCTGCCCGCCGACACCACCGCGATCCGCATCGTCGCCCGCGACGACAACCTGGCCGCGGACCGCTACGTGGTGCTCACCCCGCCGCGCCTGCCGCAACTGAAGACCCTCGAGGAGGTCGTCGGCAAGGAAGCGCCCACCCACGTCGACTGGACGTCGGGCCTGGTGTTCCCGTGCCAGCGGCCATTCGACCACCACTACGGCGTCGCCGAGATCCCGAAGTGGCGCATCCGACCGGGAGCCGACCTGGCCGCGGCCGTCTCCGCATGGCAGAGCAGCGCCGGGGGCGGACCGCTCGGCTGGCTGGAGGTGTCGCAGCAACCGGAGACGGTGGCGACGTACCTAAAGAACGACATCGGCCGCGACTGGGGCGCCCTGGAGGCGTACCGGCCGTTCGATCCGAGCAGCGTCGCGCCGGCCGAGATCATCACCGGCACCCAGACCCGCAGCGGGCTGTGGCAACCTGCGCCGATCCGCCACTGACCGCACGGTTGGCGCATCGGGCATACCGCCGGTTGAGCCGGAGCTAATAAACAAATACTCAGGTGCGTCGCCTACGATGAGACTTCGTGTCTGTGTCTTCTACGCAATCGGTCGAGCCCGAGCACTCCGATGCCGATGAGTCGACGCGCCAAGCCCCCCTTCGCCTGCTGGCGATCATCGCCGGCATCGTCGGCATCCTTGCTTGCGCGCTGACGCCGCTCCTCCCCGTCAAGGCCGTCCAGGCGTCGATCTCCTGGCCGCACGGTCAGGCGCTGACCACCTCGTCGTCGGTCTCCGCGCCACTCATCGCGCAGACCGCGAAGTCGGTCGACATCGCGATTCCGTGCGCCGTCCTCGACGAGCTGTCCGGCGAGTCCAAGACGATCCTCTCGACGGCCCCCGCCGGTGTCACCGGCGGTCGCTGGCTCTCGATCAAGGGCGGCGAGACCGTCACCGTGACCAGCCGCAACACCCTGCTGGCCAGTGCTCCGCGCGCCGATTTGAAGCGCTGCACCAAGTTGGTCTTCCACTCCGGCCCGGCCGGCCCGAGCGCCCAGTTCGTCGGTCTCGGACCGGCGACGACGGCCGCCCCCGAGGTCGCCCCGCAGATCGACGGCATCTTCTCCCCGCTTCCGCCGGAGACCGTGCAGCGCGCCGCACAGCAGGGCCTGAGCGCGACGATCGCCGTCGACGACCGCTACGAGTCGTCGCCGACGCTGCTGAAGAGCCTGGTGATGATCCTCGGCCTGCTCGCCGTGATCGCCTCCTTGGTCGCGCTGGCCTTGCTCGACCGCCACTCGCCGACGGTCGCCGCCGCACGTGCCGAGGCCGAAGCCGCAGCTGCCGACGCCGACGCCGACGCCGACGATGCGACGGCGCATGCCTCCCGCCGCGGTGGATTCCTCTCCTCCCTGCGCCCCCGGCTGTCCGACCTCGCCGTCACCGCGGTGCTGTTGGTGTGGGCGATGCTGGGTGCAGGCGGCCCCGACGACGGCTACATCCTCACGATGGGCCGCGCGGCCGCCGACGCCGGATACCTGCCCAACTACTACCGCTTCTACGGCATCGCCGAGGCGCCGTTCAACTGGTACTACGAGTTCCTCTCCCACTGGTCGTCGGTCTCCGCGTCCATGCTGTGGATGCACCTGCCCAGCCTCGCCTTCGGCCTCCTGTCCTGGTACATCCTGAGTCGCATCCTGCTGCCGCGGATGGGCAAGGCCGTGTCGCACGGCTGGCCGATCTGGACCGCCGGAGCCGTGTTCTGCGCCTTCTGGATGCCGTTCTGCAGCGGCCTGCGCAGCGAATCGGTCATCGTCCTCGGCTCGCTGCTGACCTGGTGGGCCGTCGAGTCGGCGATCACCTCCAAGCGGCTGCTCCCCGTCGGCCTGGCCGTCGTCGCGGCGGCATTCACCTTCGCCGCCGCGCCGCAGGGCGTCATCGGCATCGCGATCCTGCTCGTCGGCGCCCGGGCCCTGCTCGCCAACGGCGTGGCCCGCAGTCGCGAGATCGGCTGGGCCGCCATCCTGGCCCCACTGGCCGCCGCCGCTGTCGCCGTCCTGCTCGTCGTGTTCGGCGACCAGACCCTGGCGACCGTGGCCGAGGCGACGAAGCTGCGCTACCAGGTGGGCCCCAACCTGCCGTGGTTCCAGGAGTACCTGCGCTACTACTTCCTGACCGTCACCACCTCCGACGCCTCTGTCGCCCGCCGCGTCCCGGTGCTGCTGCTGTTCGCCTCCGCGTTCGTGACCATCGCGGTGCTGCTGCGCCGCGGCCGGATCGACGGCGTCAACAACGGACCGGTGTGGCGGGCGGTCGGCGCGATCGGCGTGACGATGGTGCTGCTGATCTTCACCCCCACCAAGTGGACCATCCAGTTCGGTGTCTACGCCGGGCTCGCGACCGCCGTCGCCGCGACGGCCACCCTCGCCGTCGCGCAGTCCGCCGCCCGCTCCACGCGAAACCTGACCGTCTTCGTCTCCGGGCTGATGTTCGCCCTCGCCGCCGCCACCGCGGGCAAGAACGCCTGGCCCTACTTCTACGACACCGGTATCGCCTGGTTCGACCGCGCCCCGGTGATCGCCGGTATCCCGATGTCGACGATCTTCCTGGTCCTCGCCGTCGTGACCGGAGCATTGGCGGCCTGGCAGCACCTGCGCCTGGACTACGTCGAGAACAAGGGGCTCGAGCACACCGACGACGCCGCCCACCACGAGGAGACCGGCAACCGCGTCCGGCTGATCCTGGCCGGCACCCCGCTGGCCGTCATCGCGGGTGGCCTGGTCCTGCTGGAGCTCGCCCTGTTCGCGAAGGCCGCGGTCACCCGCTACCCGATGGCGACCGCCTTCTCGACCAACGTCGCGACGCTGCGCGGGCAGCCGTGCGCGCTCGCCGACAAGGTTCTCGTCGAGCCGAACGCCAACGACGGCATGCTCGTCCCGGAATCGGGACGCTCCGCGTCGCAGGCACTCGCCGGGACATCGGTCGGATTCACCCCCGACGGCATCACCTCCAACCTCTCCGCCGAGATGGGCAGCTCGCGGCCGGGCCAGGCCAATGTCGCCGGCTCGTCGTCCAAGCCGTTCGCCGTCCTGGGCACGTGGGAGGCCGGCACCACCGGCGGTGTGGGCCCGCGGACCGTCAACGGTTCCCGCGCGGCGCTGCCGTACGGGTTGAACCCCGCGACGACGCCGGTGCTGGGCAGCTACGGCTGGCAGTCCGAGGCCCGTCTGACCTCGGACTGGTACCGACTGCCGCCGCGCAACTCGTCGCCGCTGCTCGTCGTCACCGCGGCCGGCGCGATCTCCACCATCGACGCCTTTGGCGCGAAGGTGTTCGGGCAGACGATGCGCTTCCAATTCGGCAAGCGCGGGCCGAATGGCGAGTTCGTCGAGATGGGCCCGGGTGCGATCCCCATCGACCCCGGTCCGGTCATCCCCAACCGCCCGTGGCGCAACCTGCGCATCCCGATGTCGGCCGTCCCGCGCGGCGCGGAAGTGGTCCGCATCTTCGCGCTCGACAACAACCTGGGCTCCTCGCAGTTCATCATGCTGACCCCGCCGCGCGCCCCCAAGGTCGTCACCCTGCAGCACCTCGTCGGCTCCACCGACCCGACGCTGATCGACTTCATGGTGGCCGCGCACTTCCCCTGCCAGCGTCCGATGGCGCTGCGCCACGGCGTGGCGGAGATCCCGCAGTGGCGCATCCTGCCGGACTACGCGATGGCGTTGAGCCAGTCGCGCACCTGGCAGAGCACCAGCGGGGGCGGACCGCTGGCCGTCTCCGAGGCGACGACGACGGCGGAGACCGTGCCGAGCTACCTCGACGGCGACTGGTACCGGGGCTGGGGCGCGCTCGAACGCCTCGAGCCACGGGACCCGAACGCCGTGCCCGCCACCGTGACTACTGAAGAACGCAAGCAATGGGGCTGGTCGCGGACCGGATCCATCAGGTTGGAGCCCCGCAACGATGACTAGCGAGAAGATGACGACAACCGAACGCGAGGACTCGGACGGCAAGCGCCGGGCACCGGAATTCCTGACGTCCAACGGCTATCGCGGGGCGAAGATCCTCGCCGTGGTCTCCGGACTGCTGGGCGCGGTGCTGGCCATCGCCATGATGGTCCTGCCGGTGGACCGCACCACCGCCAAGATCGCCTGGCCGGAGAACAACACGGCGTCGTCGGTGGTGGCACCGCTGGTGTCCTACGTGGCGACCGACATGCAGACGGCGGTGCCGTGTTCGGCGGCGACCCGTCTGGGTCCCGACGGCGGCGTCCTGCTCTCGACGATCCCCACCGACGGCCTCGCGGCCACCGCGCGCGGGTTGTTCATCCAGGCCAACGCCGAGTCGCTGATCGTCATCGATCGCAACGTCGTGATCCTGAGCGCCCCGCGTGCCGCGGCCCAGGCCGCGCCGGATTGCCGGGTCGTCTTCCGCGGCGACATCCACGGCGTCCACGCTGCCATCGAGGGGCTCGACGCGAAGGCCCACCCCGGCGCCCTGCTCACCTACGCCACCGACGACCACGAGATGCGCCCGCAGATCGTCGGCGTCTACTCGGATCTGACCGGGGCCGCGCCCGCCGGGATGACGTTCACCGCCAGCATCGACACGCGGTACGTCACCAGCCCGACGTCGCTGAAGTTCTGGCTGATGGTCATCGGCATCATCGCGACCCTGGTGTCGCTGGTCGCGCTGGCGATCCTGGATTCCCGCGACGGTCTGCGCCATCGACGACTGCTGCCCGCCGGCTGGTGGAAGCTGACGTGGCTCGACGGCCTGGTCACCGCGATCCTGCTGTTCTGGTGGTTCGGCGGGGCCAACACCTCCGACGACGGCTACAACATGACCGTCGGCCGCATCACCAGCGGTGCCGGCTACGCCGACAATTACTTCCGCTATTTCGGCGTCCCGCAGGACCCGTTCGGCTGGCACTTCCAGGTGATCTCCTGGATGACCCACGTCAGCGTGGCCGCCTGGTTCATGCGTCTGCCCGCGCTGCTGCTGGGCCTGCTCGGCTGGTGGCTGATCAGCCGCGAGGTGATCCCGCGGTTGGGCCGCGCGGTGCGCAACAGCACCCCGGCGATGTGGTCGGGCGCCTTCGTGTTCCTGGCCATCTGGCTGCCCTACAACAACGGCATCCGGCCGGAGCCGGCCGAGGCCATCGGCGCACTGCTGACCTGGTGCTGTGTCGAGCGCGCCATCGCCACACGCCGCCTGCTGCCGTATGCGATCGCCGCGATCTTCGCGGCGTTCACCCTGGCCCTGGCCCCCGGTGGCCTCATGGCCGCCGCCGCCCTCCTGGCCGGGCTGCGCCCGATCGTGAAGACCCTGGTCTCGCGGCATGAGCGTGACGGATGGCTGCCGATGCTGGCGCCGATCCTGGCCGCCGGCACGTCGGTGTTGTTCATGATCTTCGCCGACCAGTCGGTGATGCCGCTGATCACCGGCAATCAGGTCGCCGCCCAGGTCGGCCCGACGCTGGAGTGGTGGCAGGAACCGATCCGGTACTACTACCTGATCCTGCAGACCGGCGACGGCACGCTGTCGCGCCGCATCGGCATCCTGCTGATGTTGTTCGCGCTGTTCTTCGTGATGTTCCGCCTGCTGCGCGGCCGGCATCCGAACGGCGTCGCCCGCGCACCGATCTGGCGTCTGATCGCCGTCACCCTCGGCACGATGTTCTTCATCGCCTTCACCCCGACCAAGTGGACCCACCACTTCGGCGTCTACGCGGGCATCGCCGGTGGTCTGGCCGCCGCGGCCGGGGCCCTCATGGCACCCGCGCTGCTGCATTCGCGTCGCAACCGGGCGTTCGCCGCGGCGGGCGTCTTCCTGGTGACGGCGATGTCGATGGCCGGCATCAACATGTGGTGGTTCGTCGGCAACTACGGCGTGCCGTGGCGCGACCGTCCGGTCGCGATCGGCGGGGTCAACGTCAGCTGGCTCTTCCTGGCGCTGGCGGTGGCGACCGCGCTGCTGGGTCTCTACTACCACTTCCGCGACGACTACACCGACGAGCAGACGCGCACCGGACCGGTGCTCGGCGGACCGTTCAAGTTCGCCCCGATGCCGACGATCGCGACGCTGCTGGTCCTGTTCATGGTCGCCAGCCTCGCGAAGGGTGCCTGGGTTCAGCGCGACAGTTGGTCCTGGACCAAGTCCAATGCCCGGGCCATGGCCGGAAACGCCTGCGCGCTGGCGAACGATGTCCTCGTCGCACCGGACCCCTCGCAGGGCATCCTGCTGCCCGCCGCGGTCGACGGGCGGCCGGCCGCCCCGGTCGCGGCCGGGCTCGGCGCCGGCGCCGGGTTCACCCCCGACGGGTTGCCCGATCCGATCATGTCGTCGACGACCACCGACGGCACCGATCTCCCCTCCCAGGACAACCCCGGGGCGGCGGTCAACGAGTCCGCGGCCGGCGGCACCTGGGGCGGTCAGGGCGCGAAGACCGGCGTCAACGGCTCGCGCCAGAACCTGCCCTTCGGCCTCGATCCGGCGCGCACACCGGTCCTCGGCTCCTACAACGCGCCGGGCGGCAAGGCATCGCTGACCACCGGTTGGTACCAGCTGCCGTTCGCCGCGTCGCAGGCTCCGGCCGACCGGCCGCTGCTCACCGTCGCCGTCGCCGGTTCCGTCGAGGCGCGCGACCACGACAACATCGAGCAGAAGGGCCAGAAGCTCGTCGTCGAGTTCGGCCGGCGCGAAGCCAACGGCTCGGTGAAGCCGTTGGGCCGCATGGCCCCGCTCGACGCCGGTGGCGCCCCCGCCTGGCGCGACCTGCGTTTCCCGCTGGCCAAGGCCCCGGGCAATGCCGACGTGGTGCGCATCGTCGCCGACGACGAGTCGGACGCGACGAAGGAATGGCTCGCCGTGACCCCGCCGCGGGTGAATGAGCTGCGCACCCTCAACGACGTTGTGGGACAGACCGACCCGGTGTTCATCGACTGGTTGCCCGGCTTCGTGTTCCCGTGCCAGCGGCCGATCGCCGTCCGCAACGGCGTGCTGGAGGTGCCCAAGTGGCGCATCATGCCGGAGGCCGAGGCGACGCGGAAGAACAGCCAGACGTGGATGGCCGGCAAGGCCGGTGGTCCGCTCGGTATCACCGAAGCGCTGTTGACCCCGACGTTGCAGCCGACCTACCTGCGGAACAACTGGGGTCGCGACTGGGGTGGGCTGCAGCGGTTCACCGAGATCGATCCGGCCCCGCCGGCTCAGATCCAGCTCGGCACCCAGCGCGAGCAGGGTCTGTGGAACCTCGGACCGATCCGGGCGACGGGCTACTGAGTCAGTCGGATTCGACGGTCAGCGGGTGTTCTACCTCGTCGCGCCACAGGCGTGCGGCGAGGTAGAACACCACCGCGATAGGTACCGGCAGCAGGCCGGCGGCGACGAAGGTCGTCGTGAGGCCCAAGGCCTGGCCGACGGGTGCGGCGATGGCCATCGAGACGGGCATCAACGCGATCGACACGAAGAAGTCGAGGCTGGCCACCCGGCCGAGCAGTTCGGGCGGCACCCGTCGCTGCAGAAGGGTGCCCCACAGCACCATCGGGCCGTCGAAGAGCACGCCCATGACGAATCCGGCGACGACGATCACCCACACCGCGTTGCCGACGCCCATCAGCACCAGCGGCAGGCTGGACACCCCCCAGATCGCGAACATGACCGTGAGGTACCTGCGCGGCATCGGGAGCGACGCGAAGACGAGTGAGGTCAGCGCCGCGCCGATGCCGTAGGCGCCGAGCACCAGGGCGTGGTCGGCGGCGTTGCCGCCGAACCGCTCGCGCAGCAGGAAGGGGATGAGCACCTCGATCGGGCCGAGGGTGGCGAGCACCAGCACCGTCGAGTAGCACAGCGTCGCCCACAGCCACGGCGTGCGGACGAGATAGCCGAATGCCTCGACAAGATCCCTGACCACGCCGCGAATCGGGTTGCCCCGCAACGCTTCCGGGTCGCGGCGCAGTGGTACCGGCTGCATCCGCAGATAGCAGCACCCGGCCAGTACGGAGGCGATCGCGGCGAGCAGCACGGCGTATCCGGGGGCGGTGGCCGCGATGACCCAACCGGCGATCATCGGGCCGATCGCCTGATAGGCGACCGGCCGGAAGAAGCCCTCGATGCCGTTGGCCGCCTGTAGCTCCGACGGGGCCAGGACGGAGGGCAGCATCGCCGAGTAGGCCGGGTAGTACATGCCGGTGGTGACGCCCGCGAGCATCGCGGCCACGATCACCTGCCAGAGCCGCAGATGCCCGGTGAGCGACGCGAGGGCGACGACCCCGAAGACGAGGGCTTTGGCCGCCTCGAGGGCGATGACGATGCGGCGCTGCGAGACACGGTCGGCGAGCACGCCGCCGGCCAGGGTCGACACGACCATCCCCACCGCGGCGGCAGCCGTCGCGGTGGAGACCTGGACCGGTTTGCCGCCCAGCCCGATGACCTGCCAGACCAGGGTGATGGCCCACACCCCGTCGGCGAACATCGAGAGGATGAGACCGTAGGCCAGCCACCGGTATTGGCGATGGGCGAACGGTGCCATCGCACGTGGCAGCACCATCGGTTCTTGGGGCTGCGGGGCGATGGTGCTCATCGCACGAGCATGCCCGATTCCGAACGGGCCGACCACCGGATTTCGGCGGGCCCGGACAACGCCGAGGGACTACGCCCGGTCAATCAGTTGTCGTCATCGGACCCTTGGTCCCCGCCGGGCCCTTGGAAGTTGTCTTGACCAGGCTCCGGCGGCCCCTGATCGTCATTGGGGCCCTGGAAGTCGTTCTGGCCGGGCTCCGGCGGACCCTGTTGATCGTCGTTGCCGCCCTGATTCCCGTTGGGGCCCCGGAAGTTGTTCTGGCCCGGTTCGGGCGGGGCCTGTCGGTTGTTGTTCTGCGGCGGCTGCTGGTTCTGCCGCGGCGCCGGCTGCGGATTTCCCGCGCCGTGGTTCGGGTTGGTACAGATGGTCCCCTCGCACGGCACGTACCCGGGTCCGCCCTTCGGGTCACGCTGCGCATTGGGTCCGACATAGCTACCCGCCGGGCATCCCGGATCCTGGTGGCGCGCACAGTATTCGTGCGTCAGATTGTTGCCGGTGGACCCGTCGGCGCCGACCGGACCGCCGTTGATCGGATTGCCGTGGATATCCCAACCGTGAAACTTCGGGTGCGGTTTGGCCGGGTCCCCCGGAGTGACATTCGACGGGCGGGGCGCAGAGGCGATCGTCGACGACGATGTCGCCGTGTCACCGTCCGACGAGCATCCGACAAGAAACAGACCGCTCGCGGCCACTGCCGCCAGCACACCGATCATGCGTTTCATGAGCCACCTTCCGCGCCGAGTGCTGTGGAGCACTCGAAAAGACATCGTGTCTCTTGACGCTATCGGCTCTCCTGCCCCCTATGCCGGTTTTCGCCCGAATCGCCGCTGCCGCGGGTGACGGGCCCTAAATCGGCATCAGGTAGTGCTTGCGCGGGGCGCGGATGACCTGCTTGTCGCGCAGCTGGGCCAGCGCCTTGCGCAGCATCAGACGCGTCTGCGACGGCTCGATCACCGCGTCGATGTAGCCCTTCTCGGCCGCGAGATACGGGTTGGCCATCATCACGTTGTAGAAGTCGATGAAGTCCCGTCGCACCTTGTCCGCGTCGTGTGCGGAGAGACCCTCGGTCTGCCGACGCGTCAGCAGCACGGCGGCGGACTCGGCGCCCATCACCGCGATCTTCGCCGACGGCCACGCGAAGTTGAGGTCGGCGCCGAGCTGCTTGCAGCCCATCACCGCGTACGCGCCGCCGTAGGCCTTGCGCAGCACCACGGTGATCTTGGGGACGTCGGCCTCGACGTAGGCGTAGAGGAACTTGCCCGAGCGGCGAATCGTGCCCTTCGCCTCCTCCACGACGCCCGGCAGGATGCCCGGGGTGTCGACCAGGAAGACCAACGGGATGTTGAAGGCGTTGCAGATGCGGACGAACCGTGTCGCCTTCTCCGAGGCGTCGGTGTCCAGGGTCCCGGCCATGACGCTCGGCTGATTCGCGACGATCCCGACGCTCTGCCCGTCGACGCGGGCGAACCCGGTGATCAGGTTGGGTGCGAACAGCTCGGCGATCTCGTGGAAGGCGCCGTCGTCGAACAGGTGGAGGATCAGATCCTTCATGTCGTACCCGGCGTTGTCGCTGTCGGGCATGAAGTCGTTGAGTGCCAGATCGTTCTCGGTGGTCTCCGGCTCCAGACCGGGGTTGATCACCGGTGGCTTCTCGTGACAGGTCGACGGCATGTAGTCGAGGTATTCGCGGACCCAGTCGAACGCGGCCTTCTCGTCGGCTGCGACGTGGTGGATATTGCCCCATCGCGCCTGATTGTGCGCGCTGCCGAGGTCCTCGGCGGAGGTGTCCTCGCCGTTGACGGCCTTGAGGATGTCCGGGCCGGTCACGAACATGTAGCTCTTGTCCTCGACGCCGACGAGGATGTCGGTGTTCGCCGGGGTGTACACCGCGCCGCCGGCGCACTTGCCGAGGATGATCGAAACCTGCGGGGTGAGACCCGACAGCAATTCGTTGCGCCGACCCATCTCCGCGTACCAGGCGAGCGAGGTGACCGCGTCCTGGATCCTCGCTCCGGCCGAGTCGTTGATGCCGACGACGGGGCAGCCGGTCCGCGCGGCGAACTCCATGAGCGTGGACACCTTGCGGCCGAACATCTCCCCGACCGAGCCGCCCATGACCGACTGGTCGTGGGAGAAGGCGGCGACCGGACGCCCGTTGACCAGGCCGTGGCCGGTGACGACGCCGTCGCCGTAGCCCGTCTCCCCCGCACCGGGCGCCTTGACCAGGGCGCCGGTCTCGACGAAGGTCCCCGGGTCGAACAGCATGTTGAGGCGCTCACGCGGCGAGGCGATGCCCTTGGCCGCCCGCTTTGCGATCGCCTTGTCGCCGCCGGGCTCCTTGGAGGCCTCCAGCTTCTCGCGGAGGTCGGCCAGCTTCTGCGCCGTCGTCATGCTCATGACCCGAGTCCCTTCATACGGCCGGTCAGGTCCTTGCCGATCTTGCTGATGAACGGCTCGTCCACGATCGACAGGTGATCACCGCCGACGTGGACGATCTCGAGGTCGTCGACGACCTCGCTCCAGCGACCGTCCTCGTCGATCTCGGCCCATTTGGGCTCCAGCTCGATAGCGCCGTCGTGCATACGGTCGGCGCGGTACAGGATCACCTTGCCGTCGTAGGGTGCCGGCTCGATCTGGTCGAGGATCCGGTTCTCGATGAACGACGTCCGCTGGTGCTCGATGATGCCGCCGGGAATCTTGGTGTTGCTCATCGCCATCATCTCCATGATGATCGCGAACTGCCCCTCGTCGTCGGCCTCGACGAGGCGGTCCATCGGGATCGGCACGTCGGGATCGAGGTCGTAGTTGCGGATGGCGAAGTCTTTCCACCGCTCCAACCGCTCGCGCTTGGAATCGGGGGTCTCGACCAGATCCTCCTTCGGCCGGACCACGTCGATCAAGCCGATGAAGGCGACCTCCTCGCCCTCCTCGCGCAGGATCTGCGCCACGCCGTAGGCCAGCGCACCGCCGAAGGACCAGCCGACCAGGACGTACGGGCCGTGCGGCTGCACTTCGCGCAGCTTGGGCATGTACTCCCGGACCCGCTCCTCGATCGACCCTTCGACGCCGCGGTCGAAGCCGATGACGGGCTGGTCGTCGGGCAGGCGCTTCAGCAGTGCCTCGTAGGCCGACGTGTTGCCGCCAGCCGGGTGGAACAGCAGCACCGGAACCGGGTCGCCCTTGGCGGTGTCGTAGGACTTCTTGCCATCCGGCACCAGCCGCAGGTAGCGCAGGAACCCGTCCGTGGCCGCACCCGCGTCGAGGTACTGCCGGACGTACTCCGACATCTCCTCGATGGTCTCCGCATCGAGGATGTCCTCGACGTCGACGTCGCCGCCGGTGCGCTCGTTGAGCTTGTCGGTCAGCTTCTGCGCGACGGCCTCGTCGAGCACCGGCAGCTTGTTGAAGATGCCGCCCGCGGACTTGCCGGTGATCTGCGCGTACACACCGAAGGTGAGGCGCTCGGCCGCATCACGCGGCGGCACGTCCGAGCCGGCCGCCTCCGCCACCGCCGCCTGGCTGGTCAGGTCGAGCTTGGCGTCGGGTTCCGGCTTCTTCGTCTTCGTGCCGGCTTCCGACTTCGGCTCGCCTGGTCTCGATACGCTCGCCTCGGCTAGCGCCTCGTCGGGCACTCGACCACCATCAGCTGGCGCCTCGCCGTCGGTCGACGACTCCTTGGGCTCGGTCGGCGCGGCCTTGGTCGCCTTCGCCTCGATACCCTCGGCCTTTTCCTTGGCCAGCGTCTCGTCGATGTAGGCGTTGAGGGCCGCGGTATCGAGCTCGCCCTCGCCGGCCGCGTTCTCGTTCAGCATGTCGAGCTGATCGCGGTGGGTGACGGCGAAGGAGACGAACTTCTCGACGTCGGCCAGGCTCGCCTGCCGCATCGCCTGCAGCTGGAGCTGCGGGATGTCGAACTCGAACTCGACGCGGTTCTTGATGCGCACCGCCATCAACGAGTCCAGGCCCAGCTCGATCAGCGCGACCTCGCGCGGCAGATCCTCCGGGTCATAGCCCATCGACTCGCCGACGATGACCGCGAGCCGGTCGCCGACCTTCTCACCCGACGCCGGGTCCCACTTGTCACCGATGTTGTCGACGACCTCGTCCTCGATGACCACATTGTCGTCAGCGAAGGCGGCGGCTCCATGCGTACGTTCCGACTTCGGCTCACCGGGTCTCGATACACCGTTCTCGGCTAGCGCCTCGCCCGGCACTCGACCACCGTCGGTCGACACTCGACCACCGTCGGTCGACTCTCGACCACCGCCGGAGCCGGAAACGACGGCCTCGTAGACCAATCGGTACTGCTTGCCCTCGGGGGCGTAGACCGAGACCGATCCGCCGCCCGGGTGCGGGCTCAGGGTCGTGGTGAGGGTGCCCGACGTCGGGAAGTCGCCATGGGCTTCGCTGGCCCCGACAGTCGCGTCGGCGAAGACCTGCGAGGCGGCGGCCGCGACGAGCGCTCGCGGATCGTCGACCGCGGAGGCGTTGACCTCCCAGGCGTGTCGGCCGTCCGGCAGCGCGACGTGGCTGCCCGGAACCCGCCCGGCACCCGAACCGCTGGCGAGTTCGGCCTTGAGCCAATAGTCGCGACGGTCGAAGTGCGTGCGCGGGATGTCGGCGAAATCGCCGGTCCCGTACAGCGACGCCACGTCGACGGGGTGCCCGTGGACGTACAGCTTCATCAGCGCGTTGACGAGGCCGTAGCTCTCGTCCTCCTTGCGCTTGAGCGTCTCCACCAGCTCCGCGTCGTGCAATCCGGCGCTGAAGGTGACCGCGGCGACGGAGATCAGCACGGCCGGGTTCGGCGAGAGTTCGACGAAGGTCCGGTGGCCGTTCTCCACCGACTTCGCGATCGCCTGACTGAACCACACGCTGTGGCGCAGCCCCTTGAGGAAGTAGTCGATGGTGTGGACCGGCTCGTGGCCCGCCCGGTAGAAGGTCTCGCGGTCCACCGAGCTGTAGAAGCCGACCGTGGGGCGCTGCGGGTCGATACCGGTCAGCTCGTAGGCCAGCTCACCGAGCAGGGGATCCATCTGCGACGTGTGGCTCGCGCCCTTGGTCTGCAGTTTGCGGCCCAGCTTGCCCTCGGACTCTGCGCGGGCGACGATCGCGTCGACCTGCGGCTCCGGCCCACCGATCACGGTGTGCGTGGGTGCGGCGTAGACGCAGATCTCCAGGTCGGGGAAATCGGCGAGAACGCCCTCGATGTCCTCGGCGCTGTACTCGACGAGCGCCATGAGGCGGATGTCGTCGCCCTCCAGCATCGACTCGCCCTCGCCCATCAGGCGCGATCGCTGGCAGATGACGCGGGTGGCGTCCTCCAGCGAGAGTCCGCCGCTGATGTAGGCGGCCGAGGCCTCGCCCATCGAGTGCGGGACGAGCACGCCGGGCTGCGCACCGAAGTGACGCATGGTGTCGGCGAGCGCCACCTGGATCGTGTAGATGCCGACCTGGCTGGTCTCGATGCCGTAGGTCTGCTCGTCGTCGAGGAACATCTCGGCGATCGAGTAGCCCAGCTCGCGCTGCACGTACTCGTCGACGCGGTCCACGTTCTTCTTGAAGACCGGGTTCTCCAGGTACAGCTGCTTGGCCATCTTGCGGTGCTGCGAGCCGAACCCGGACAGTAGCCACACGGCCGACGCCGCGTCGGGGGCGTCGGCGGTGTAGACGATCGGGTTGTTCTTGCCCTCGGCAACCGCCTTCATGCCCTTGATCGCATCCTCGTGGGTGCGGGCCATGACGACGCTGCGGGTGCGACCGTGGTTGCGGTGCGCCAGCGCGCGACCGATGTCGACGAGCGGCGTGGCCTGCCCTTCGTCGGACTCCAACCATTCGACCAGGCGGGCGGCCGCCTTGCGGCGACGCGAGGAGACGAATCCGGAGACGACGAGCGGGATGACGCTTCCCTCGGCCGCGCACGGGGCGAATCCGTCGGCGGGATCGACCTCGACCTCCTCGGTCGGGGCCTCTTCCTTCTTCGCCTGCGCGGCCAGGACGGCGCGCTCGGCCTCGGTCAGGAACTCCTCGTCGTCGTCATCGTCGACATCGACCCCCGCCGGGACGACGGCGTTGGCCGCTTCCTCATCGTCGGCGACGACGGGCGGCGCCGGGTGGAGATCGCTGTCGAGGACCTCGCGCACGACGAGGTGCGCGTTGGTGCCGCCGAAGCCGAAGCCGGAGACGCCGGCGATGGCGTGCCCGCTGTAGCGCGGCCAGTCGGAGACCTCGGTGTTGACCTTGAGGCTCGTGGCCTCGAACTGGATGTACGGGTTGGGCCCGGCGTAGTTCAGCGAGGCCGGCAGCTTGTCCTTGGTCAGCGACAGCACCACCTTGGCCAGCGCACCCGCACCGGCGGCGGACTCCATGTGCCCGAAGTTGGTCTTGGCCGAGCCGAGCAGCGCCGGCTTGCCGAGTTCACGGCCCTTGCCGACGACGCGCCCGAGGGCGTCGGCCTCGATCGGGTCACCCAGGATCGTGCCGGTGCCGTGCGCCTCCACGTAGTCGACCGTGCGCGGATCGATGGCGGCGTCGGTGTACGCGTCGCGCAACACCTCGACCTGTGCCTCCGGGTTCGGCGCGAAGATGCCGTTGGACCGGCCGTCGGAGTTCACCGCCGAGCCGGCGATCACGGCGAGGACCTGGTCACCGTCGCGGCGGGCGTCGGCCATCCGCTTGAGGACGAACATGCCGCCGCCCTCGGAACGCACCATGCCGTCGGCATCCGACGAGAAGGCCTTGATGTGGCCGTCCTTGGCGACGGCGCCGATGGTGTCGAAACCGACCGTCGCGGCCGGGGTGAGGATCATGTTGACGCCGCCGGCGACGGCGACGTCGGATTCCCCGTCGCGCAGGCTCTGCACCGCCTGGTGGACCGAGACCAGCGACGACGAGCAGGCCGTGTCGACCGCGATCGAGGGGCCGTGGAAGTCGAAGAAGTACGACGTGCGGTTGGCGATGATCGAGGTGGCGGTACCGGTCAGGGCGTAGGCCGCCGTCTCGTCGGAGCCCTCGCCGAGGCCGAGCGCCGCGAGCAGCTGGTAGTCGTTGGTGGAGGTGCCGACGAAGACGCCGACGCGCCCGCCCTTGAGGTCGCTCGGCGGGATGTGGGCGTGTTCGAGCGCCTCCCACGTCAGCTCCAGCACGAGGCGCTGCTGCGGGTCGACCATCTCGACCTCGCGCGGACTCATCTGGAAGAAGTCGCCGTCGAAGGCCTTCACGTTGTCGAGGTAGCCGCCGCGCAGGTTGCGCTTCTCGAGCACCTCCAGCATCCGCGGATCGGCCTTGAACTCGAGCCAACGGTCGTCGGGGAGCTCGGAGATGCCGTCGCGCCCCTCGATGAGGGCCTCCCACGTCGACTCCGGCGTCTCACCGGCCTTCGGGAAACGGGTGGAGAAACCGACGATCGCGATGTCGTCGTCCGGGTTGCGCTCGCGCTCCCAGAAGGCGTCCACCTCGTGCAGGTGCTCGTCGGGGTCGCCCTCGATGATGCGCTTGGCCAACGAGGCGATCGTCGGGTGGTTGTAGACGACGGTCGCCGTCAGCACCACCCCGGTCTTGTCCTCGATGTCGCCGCCCAGGGCGACCGCGTCGCGCGAGGACAACCCGAACTCTTCCATCGGGCGGTCTTCGGAGATCTGGTCGACGGGCATACCCGTCGCCTGCGACACCCACTCACGGAGCCAATCGCGGAGTTCGGCGACGGTGAGGTCGCCGATGGTCTCCCCGTCGGTGCCGGTGGCATCGGGGGCAGTGGTCGACTCGCCGTCGCCGGCGTTATTCAATTCAGACATCGCAGCCCAGCCTACTGGTCGGGCGCATCCGGGAACGCGGTCTGCTGGTAACCACCACGCAGCGTGCCGTCGACATAGGCCGCCTTCGTCGCACGACGGGCGATCTTGCCGCTCGACGTACGCGGGATCGATCCGGCCGGGACCAGCAGCACGTCGCGGACCATCACTCCGTGACGCGAGGCGATCGCGGTGCGGACGGTGTCGGCGACCTCCTGCGGGTCGGTGCGCTTGCCCGGGCCGCGCTCGGCGACGATCACCAACTGCTCGGCGGCGTCGTCGGCATCGAACTTCAGGCCGCTCGCGGCGTTGTCGAAGACCACCTGCGGCAACTCGTTGGCCGGGACGGAGAACGCGGCGACGAAGCCGGGGCGCAGGGCCGTGCTGGCCTCCTGCGCGCTGAACTCCAGGTCCTGCGGGTAGTGGTTGCGACCGTCGACGATGACGAGGTCCTTCACGCGACCGGTGATGTACAGCTCGCCGTCGAGCCAGACGCCGTAGTCGCCGGTGGCCATCCACATGTCGTCGGGCTCGGTGCCCTCGGCGTGGCTGCCCGACTCCAGGGGCTTGCGCAGCTTGTTGTGGAAGGTCGCCTCGGTCTCGTCGACCTTGTTCCAGTAGCCCTTGCCGATGTTGAGGCCGTGCAGCCAGATCTCGCCGATGTCCCCGTCGGCGCGCTCGGCACCGGTTTCCGGGTCGACGATGACGGCCCACTGGCTCATCGCGACCTGGCCGCAGGAGACCTGCGCGACGGCGTTGGGCGCATCCTCGTCGACGACGGTGAGGTGCCCGGCGTTGAGGTCCTCGCGGTCGACGTAGATGATCTTGGCCTCGTTCTCACGCGCGGTGGCGGAGACGAAGAGGGTGGCCTCGGCCATGCCGTAACAGGGCTTGATCGCGGTCTTCGGCAGGCCGTACGGGGCGAAGGCGTCGTTGAACTTCTTCATCGAGCTGACCGTGACCGGCTCCGAGCCGTTGATCAGGCCGATGACGTTGGACAGGTCGAGTTCCTCGCCGTCCTTCGGCAACCCGCGGGCGGCGGCGTGCTCGAAGGCGAAGTTGGGGGCCGCCGCGAAGGTGCCCGCACCGTCGGTGTGGGCGGCGAGTTCCTTGATCCAGCGGCTCGGGCGGCGCACGAAGGCCGCCGGGCTCATGATCGTGATGAACTTTCCGCCGAGCGCGGGGAGGATCACCGTGATCAGGCCCATGTCGTGGAACATCGGCAGCCAGGTCACGCCGCGGGAGTTGAGGTCGATCTCGATGGTGTCGTAGATCTGCAGGGCGTTCGCGGCGACGGCGAGGTAGGTGATCTCCACGCCGGCCGGGACGCGCGTACTGCCCGAGGTGTACTGCAGGTAGGCGACGGTGTCCTTGTTGTGGTCCTTGCCGGCGACCGGGGCGACCCAGGTGGATCCGACCGAGTCGGGCACCGCGTCGACGGCGATGACGCGCGGGCGCTCCTTGGCCGGGCGGTCGGCGAAGAAGTCTCGGACGGCCTCGGCCGACTTGGTGGAGGTCAGGATGGCCGTCGGCTTGCAGTCGTCGAGGACGGCGTGCAGGCGGTCGGTGTGGCCGGGCTCGTCGGGCGAGAACAGCGGCACCGCGATATTGCTCGCGTACAGCGCCGCGAAGAAGCCGATCACGTACTCCAGCGACTGCGGGGCCAGGATCGCGACGCGGTCGCCGTGCTTGGTGACCTGCTGCAGACGGGCGGCGACGGCGCGCAGGCGCTTGCCGAACTGCGACCAAGTCAGATCCTGGTACTCCCCGTCGCGTTCACGGGAGTAGTCGACGAAGCGGTACGCCAGGGTGTCGGCCTGGTCGCGAACGTTGCGCTCGACGTAGTCGACGAGGGTCGCCTCCTCGTTGAAGGAGAGGTTGCCTTCCTCGTCGAGGAACTGTTCAAACTCGGTGTTCAGCATTCGTTCACTCCTGGGGGATGCCTCCCGATCGGCGGGGCGGCGCTTGGTCGGTCCCGTGGCCATACGGCGACGACGATCGGTTGGATCGTGACGCCCGGGCTGGGGAAGTCGGTCAGGTCGGTTCGAGATCGGTCCCCGGTCTATCACGCAGTACGACCAGCAGCGCCGCAGGGTTCCGCGGTCTGCCGGTCGGGTGCGGATCTCCGGCTATCTTACTCTCCCTTAAGAATCGGAATTATCGGTGCGAACGCATCCATCTGCGTCGGGAAGACCCCGACGAAGGACATGGACGTCCGTTCGCGCACGTTGCGGATCTGGTCGGCGATCTGCTCGAAGGAGCCGATCGCGATATACGGCGAGTTCAGGACGTCGTCGACGGTGAACTCGCAGTCGCGCTCGATGTTGGGGGGGTAACCCTGCGCGAGGGCCTTGAGGGCCATCTCCGCGGTGGCCTCCCGGTCGTCGGTGATGACGATGACGGCGATGGTCCAGTTCAGCTCGATGTCGTCGAACCGGTCGCCGGCCGCTTCGCGGATGCGGTCCACGCGGGCGGCCGTCTTGTCCAGGGTCATGTCGGAGAGCTTCATCTTGCCGTCCGGCGTCGTGCCCGGGGCGACGGAGATGATGTCGGCGTGCTTCGCGGCCAATGCCAGCATCTTGGGGCCGCCGCCGCCGACGGCGATCGGCGGGCGCGGGCCCTGACGCGGTCGGGGGCTGCCTTCGAGGCCCTTGATCTGGTAGAACTCGCCGTCGAAGTCGACGGTCTCGCCGCGCATCAGCCCGTCGAGAATCGTCAGCGCCTCGTCGAGTCGGCGGATGCGTTTTCCGGGCGACTCGAACTCGATCCCGGCCTTGTCGAACTCGTCCTTCATCCATCCGGCGCCGATGCCCAGCTCCAGCCGCCCCTTCGACAGGACGTCGATGGTGGTGGCCTCCTTGGCGAGGATCGCCGGGTGCCGGAATCCGTTGGCGAGCACCGAGGTGCCGAGGCGGATCGTGCTCGTCGCCTGCGTCAGCGCGCCGAGCGCGGCGAGCGGGCCGACCTGGTTGCCCAGGTGATCGGGGATGGCGAAGACGTCGAAGCCGTACTCCTCGGCCGTTTGGGCGAGTTGGACGAACTTGCGCGCGCCGCCCTCTTCCTTATTGCCCTCACCACCCGCACCGAAACGGAACTTCCGGGTCATCCGCTACCACTCCTGGGAATCGCGTACACAAACTTAACCGACGATACGGTACGCGGGAGTCCACCGACCGGCCAAATGTGCCGGATAGTGAACTGGGAATCGCAGATCAGAAGTGTTTTGGGTGTGGGGACGCATCGATGGTGCGCACGGCCCATGCGTACATCCATTGTGTCGCCGTCGCACCGTTGAGCTGCCAATACTTCGGTGTGGCATACATCGCATGAATCGGGTTGTGCGCGGCGTTGACGAGCTGCCCCACCGCGCGCAGCGGGTTGGCGATCGTCGGCGAATCGCAGATGAGGTCGCCGGGGGCGCAGATCTCCGCCACGCGGTCGCGCAGCGTGCCGAATCCGTCGACGCGTTGCCCGTTCATGGTGATACCCGGCACCAGGTTGTGGAATGCGCCGAGTGCGACTTCGGCGCCGACCCCGGGCGGATTGGGCCCGATGTTGGTCTGCTGGTCGGCGAGCCGACGACCGTCGGCGATCAGCCCGACGCCGCGGACGAGGTCCTCGTAGTCCGCGTCGAGGACGCCGCGCCCGTTGCCGATGATGCTCGCCACGTCGCCGCCGATCACCGCGCCCTGGGAGAAGCCCATGATCACGAAGGAGGTGATCGGGCAGCGCTTGTGCAGCGTGGTGATGTGCCCGGCGGTGCGCGCGTACCCCTGGCGCCGGGACACGTCGTAGTCGGCCTGCCGATCGGTCAGGTTTGTCGGGTTCCGGAACTCGGCCGTGTACGGGATCGTGTAGATCCGCGCCCGGCTGGCCGGGTACTTGTCGCTCAACGCCGAGGAGACCCGCAGCATCAGCGACTTCGGGTTGGCCCTCGGCTGGAAGGGGTCGTCGTTCGCCCTGGACTCCCACGTCCCCGGGACGACCACGACCTCGACGTCGGGGCAATCGGCCGCCTGGGCCGTCGGCCGCTGCGGTGGAGGCGGGGTCGGCGGCGGACCGGGCCGCTTCGGCGCGCACGCCCGCATCACCCACAGGATGATCGCGATGATCACGATCAACAGGAGCGCTAGCAGCAGCCAACGGCGCACCCGGCCGCGGTTCTTACTCATCTCAGATCAGCAGTAATTCTCTTGGGCGGCCCGAATAACCTTGTCCGCCTTGATGTTTGCCTGCTCGACAGTCTTCTCGCCGGGACCGACGGCCGCGACGACGAAAGCCTTCATCGACGTCGGATCGCCGTTCTTGCCGCGCTGGTCGCAGACGAACTGGGCCATGGTCAGGGCGATGGTGTCGTCGCTGTCACCCATGATGGTGACCTTCTCGCGCTTGAGCGCGTCCAGGTAGCGCTGGGCCTTGCTGCTGATCGGCTGCGTGGTCTTCGGGCTGGACGCCGGCGTCTTCGAACCGGGGAAGTCGCTGGGCTGGGTCGTCGACGGATTCGGCGCCGTCGCCGGCATACCCGGCTTGGCGGTGTCGGTGCCCGACGGCGGGTCGATCGCGGGCGACTCGAAATGCGTCGTCGTCACCTGCGCACCGGTGATCGGTGCCGACGCCGTCGAATCGTCGCCACCGCATCCAGAGCACACGCCCGCGACCAACGCCGCCGCAGATGCGGCGAGTGCGACTCGCTGCCACCCGTTCACATTTCCCACTTTCGCTATGCCAAATCCCGGGATTCTCAATCGCCCAGGTTACCTGCGTTCGGCGGGTAAACCGTGCACCGGCAACACTGAACTGGCAGTACGCGTCAGATTCTTTGCTAAGTCTCAGATCGCGGACAGCGACTAACCAGTTTGGCGCCTGTTTGGCGTTTCGTCCGGATTCCGAACCAAACGCCTAAGAGATCGCGACTATTTGCCGACGGACGCGCCGCGCGACGGGGTCCAGGTGATCTTGCCGCGCTGGAACTCGCTGACCTTGCCCTTGCGGTCCTTGGTCATCCGCTCGCTGCTGACCGGCAGGCCGAGCTTGCCGCCGGGGCCGCCCGCCGAGACGTAGGCGCCGCCGATCGCGCCGCCGACGATCTTGGGCCCCTTCGGCCCGGTGATGATGCGCCCGCCGCGGAAGTCCTGTGCGCGACCACCGGCCACCGAATACTCGGGGGTGAAGCACTCGCCCAGCAGCCGTTTGTTCGCGTTGTAGACCTTCTTGATGGCACCCGAGGTGCGGCAGGCGGGTCGGTCCTCGGCGAGGCCGAGAGCGCTGGCCGCCTGCGGCCACGCCTGCGTCATCTCGAACTGCCAATAGGGCCACGTGTGCGTGCCCGACGGGCGGTACACCGCCTGCCCGGGGATCCCCTTGCGGTTGAGTTCGGTGGCGAACTGCTGCGACGTGACGCGCGAGAGCAGTTCCAGGCCGACGCCGGAGTAGTTGGTGGCCAACAGCGGGATGTCGGTCGGCTTGTCATGCGGGCCGACGATGCCGTTGCCCGACGAGATGTAGAGGCTCGTCCCGTTCAGCTTGTCCGCGAGCAGATACGGGTCGTGTGCGGCCCACGCCGGGTTGCTGGGCAATCCGAACATCTTCTGGGCGTCGTATCCACCGGCGTCGTTCATCGCGAACTGGATGGCCGGCTGCATCCCCAGGGAGGTCATCTGCAGGATCCCGGAGAAGGAGGCGACGAACTTGTAGAAGCCGGGATTGCGGGCCGCGAGCATCATCGCGGCGGTGCCGCCCATCGACAGCCCCTCGACGCCGCGCACGGCGGTGCTGCGCCAATCCCGCTCGATCACCGTCGGGAGTTCACGGATGAGGAAGGTCTCCCACTTGTAGTTCTTGCCCTTGTCGGGCTGCAGCCAGTCGGTGTAGAAGCTCGACTCGCCGCCGACCGGCAGGATCACGTTGAGGTTCTTGTCGGCGTAGAAATCGGCGACGTTCGTGTTGATGATCCAGCCGTTCTGGTCATCCTGGGCGCGCAGACCGTCGAGCATCGTCATCTGCGGGAACTTGGCCGTCGGGCGCGACCACCAGTCCCGGGCGAGCAGCACTTGCACCTGGATGTCGGTGTCCATCGCCGGGGAATGCACCCAGAGCGCGACGCGACGATCGCTGTACCAGTAGGTCTTGGTGACTCGGACATCCGACGGTGCCGGTGCGGCGGCCGGCGGTGCGGCTGGCCCCGGTTTCGGCGCGGCACGTCCGGGACCCGGCGGGCCGGGCTTGGCCGGCGGTGGGTTGGGCGCGGGCGGCGGGGCCGGGTTCGCGGGATTCGCCGGCAACGGGTTCGGCGGCGGAGCCGGTGCAGGTGGGGGTACCGGGGCCGCGGCGGGCGGCGGTGCGGCCGGAGCCGGAGCCGGCGGCGCGGCCATTGTCGGCGCGACGAGGGGCAGTGTCAGCGCAGCCGAGAGCACGCACGCGGAAGCCGCGGTCGCCCATCGCGCACTCAACGGTCGAGCACCCCGCATCCTCACCGACACTTCTCCTCCAGCCCCTATCGCGCGCACAGCCCAAACAGCGCGCCCTCCGTGTCGTTCATACACGGAGGGCGCGCTGATTTGGTTATGCCACGCTGTTACAGGTGGGATTTCTGTTACTAGAGGTGCGGGCCGACGTGGCCCGGACCGCTAGCGGAAGAAGCCGCGGGACTTCGCGTTCCAGACCATGTCCTGCCAGTAGCCCCACGCGTGGGTGCCGTTGGCGTCGTAGGTCATCACCGGCAGACCCGAGAGTGCCGCGGCAGCCTCGAATGCCTTGGCCTGCGTGAAGGCCAGGAACTCCAGCGTGGAGCCCTTGAACAGGTCGTCGAAGACGTTGGGCAGCGCGTTGTACCTGCCGAACAGGCCGTTGCCCGAACCGACGAAGATCTTCATCCCGTGCATGTTGCCGATGTTCCACATCGGGTCGTTCTGGAACCACTGCAGACCCCAGACCGGCCACATCGAGTCGACGTTCCACGGCTTCGGGTCGACGTCGAGCATCGCCAGCCGGATCATCGTGCGCATACCGGGCGCGGAGAGGAAATTGTAGCCCGACAGCGAGCCGGCGCGGTCGAAGTTCCGACGATTCTGCGCGCCGATCGACAGCGCGGCGTTGCCGCCCATCGACAGGCCCATGATCGCGTACTTCTTACTGCGGCCGACGCGGTAGCCGCGGCGGTCGAGGCCCTTGATCAGGGTGTTGGTGATGACACAGTTCCACCGGTAGCGGTAGCGCTGCCCGTTGAAGTTACTCGGGGCCACCCAGTCGGTGTAGAAGCTCGCGGGGCCGCCGATCGGTTCGACGACGTTGACGCCCGAGCGGACCATCTCCTGGATGTTGGTGTTGATCTCCCAGCCGCTGTAGTCGTACTGGGCGCGCATGCCGTCGAGCATGATGACGGTCTTGTAGTTGCCCTTGCGCTTCCAGGCGCGCACCTTGACCTTGGGCATGCCGCAACCGTTGACGTAGAAGGTCTCCAGACCCACCTGCGTTCCACCGATGCGAGCCGAGGCCTCACCACCGCCGACGCCGATCAGTCCGACGGCAGTCGCCACCGAGACCGTCAGGGCCAGCAGGCTCGTCCTCATCTTCGTCGTCTTAGACGCAGTCTTCGACATATCGGCTGAACTCTCCATCTCCTCCGAGCCCGGTTTCCCGGCTCGGTTCCCTTGCTCCCGTCGACACTGGGCCGCCGGTGCTCCGGTCGATTACACATCGGTTCGACGCTTCCGCGCACGGCGAAGTCGCGAACCGCAACGCTTAAGGATGGTATTGCAACGGGTTTGTTACTCACAAACTCGTCATAGCTGTGACCGCACACACTTTGGCCAGCAAAACATCCTCGGTAAACCTATCGTCCCAGGTGCGCGCCCGATAGCCCCCGGCGCGAAGTTGACAGGAAACCGGCAGGTATCCGATCACTCCCGCCCCATCCGCCGCGCGAACCACCCTGTCGCGCCGGTCGGGCCTACTTCGCCGGAAGGGTCGACTCCGGCATCTTCAGACCGCACCGCTCGATCTCGTACTCCGGAATCCGGGAGATCCGGTAGTCGGTGAACCCGAAGGACTGGCGAAGGCTGCTCTTGAACCGCTTGAGCGTGAACGGCTTCTCCTTGTACGACGCGATGCGGTCGCGCGTGGCCGGGCAGGTCAACGCCACCTGTGCCTGCTGCACCTTGTCCTGGCTCAGGAACAGCGGCAGGTACGGGTACCGGTTGACGCCGCCCGACTCGGCGACGACCCACTCGGTCGGCAGGATCTTGTCGTGCCCGATACGGCCGTCGGACAGACGGTCGGTGTGTGCCGCGATCGGGTAGGCCAGACCCATCTGGTCGACCACGCGTACGTCGAGGGGCGCGTTCATCCCCGTCATGCCCAGGTTCAGGAAGTACACGGTCACCTGGCGCTTGGTATTCGGCGGCATCTTGTCCGGCAGGCGGGCAAAATACCACTCGTCGTAGTTCGGCGACGCGATGAGGACCGCGCCGTCGTCGTGGAACTTGTCGATCGCCTCGACCATCGCGCGCATGCGCGGGAACTCGAGGTAGTCCTGCCCGGTGATCGGGTTGGGGTTGCCCATGTTGACCGCGTAGAAGCGGCGTTCGTCGACGATCCCGACGCGGCCGATGTCGAGGCCCTCGCCCTCCAGGGTGTTCTCGTGGACGACGATTGCCCAGGTCACCGTCGCGATCCACACGAGGCCCAGCAACACCGCCCCGCCCAGCGCGGTGCGGGTCTTGGTCCGAACCACCTCGTCGGCGGGGCTCTGCGGCGCGCGCCAGGCCAGACGGACGTGCTCGGGGATCGTCACCGGGACGACCATGACGGGCAGCAGCAGGATGAACAGCGGGGTGAGCAGCACGCGGGCGTGCATGAAGTCGCCGCCCTGGCGCAGCCAGTAGAGCGTCAACAGCACGCCGGCGACCAGCACGACCAACACGACCGTGCGTGGTTGGCGCAGCTGCGACTGCCACCGCGACAGCCGTCCACCGGCAGCGGTCTCGTCGTCGGCAATCGCCGTCGCGACCGTCTCCTCGTCGGGCTTGGCATGCCGCCCGCGCGAGGATGCCACCGCATCGGAACCGGGGTGGGCGGTATCGACGGCGACGGCCCGGTTGGCGCGGCGCGCGTAGAGCAACCATCCGGCGGCGACCAGGGCGAGCACCACCGGCAGCAGCAGGACGTACGGGCCGAACATGTTGGCCAGGTATTTGAAGCCCTGCCCCCACTTGGAGCCCGAGGCATCCTTCGCGATGGCCGGATTCGGCACCAGCACGGCGTAGTAGCCCATCCGGAACACCTGGTAAGCGACGGGCAGGAACCCGGCGACGGCGGCGACGGCAACCCGCATCCGCCACGACATCGGCGAGCAGACCAGCACCAACAGGACCAGACCGCCGAGCACGGTGATCTCGGGGCGGATCAGCGGTGCCAGACCCGCGACGAAGGCCAGCACCAGGATGTGCAGGTTCTCGCGTCGGCCCGGCTCGCGCCGCGACCAGGCGAGGAAGAGACACCACAGCCCGGCCACCCAGAAGATCGTCAGCCCGTTCTCCAGGCCGCTGGTCACGAAGTCGCGCGCGGGCGGAAGGGCGATGTAGATGATCGAGCCCAGCGGCAGCAGCAGCGAGAGGCCGCCGGCCGCCGAGACCGACGGCCAGTACAGCCGTGCGGTGCCGTACATCGCCAGCGGGATCGCGAGCACCGAGAGCGTGAACGCGACCCAGATCGCCACCCACTCGATCTGACCGCCGGTGATCCAGGAGAAGAACCACATCACGTAGGTCCACGCGGTCGACGTGTTGACCTCGACCCGCTCGCCCGCGTTGAATACCGGGCCGTTGCCGGCCAGCAGGTTGCGAACGGTGCGCAGGACGATCAGACCGTCGTCGGCATTCCACCGACGCTGCCAACCGCCGATCGCGAACAACGTCGTCACGGCGATCACGCCGACGAGGAAACTGCCGATCGCGATGCGCTTGCGCGGCCGGGTACTCGAATCGGCAGGTGCGGTGCTCACAGGCTCAGTGATGCCAGTGCGGGTAGGCGTAGACGGCGACACCCACGCATACTATCCACGCGACGGCGAGGACCTGAAGGACGCGGTCGCCCAGGGCGATCTCCTCGGGCTCCCCGGCCTCGCCCCCGTCGACGTCGACGGCGTAGCGCAGGATCGCGATGGTGAACGGGACCATCGACAGCGTGCGGAAGACGTTGTCGCTGGGACGACCGGTCCCATCCTCGGACTGCAACGCCCACAGGCCGTAGAACACGACGACGGCCGTGGCCGAGAGCGTCCAGACGAACCGCAGGTAGGTCGTGGTGTAGTACTCCAACGACTTGCGGATCTTCGCACCGGTCTGTTCGGCGAGCTGCAGTTCCGCGTAACGCTTGCCGGCCGCCATGAACAGCGAGCCGAAGGCCATGACCAGCAGGAACCAGTTGGACAGGATGATCGACGTCGCGGTACCGCCGGCGATGGCGCGTAGCAGGAAGCCCGACGAGACGATCGCGATGTCGAGCACCGCCTGGTGCTTGAGGCCGACGCAGTACGCGATCTGGATCGCCAGGTAGACGCCGATGACGACGGCGGTCTGCCAATTGGCTAGCAGCGCGACCAGGATTGAACCGACCGCGAACACCACGAAGAGCGCGTAGGCGAGGCCGATGGGGACGACGCCGGCGGCGATCGGTCGGTAGCGCTTGGTCGGGTGGTTGCGGTCCGCCTCCACGTCGAGGCTGTCGTTGAGCAGGTAGATCGCCGACGCGGCCAGGCAGAACGCCACGAACGCCAAGCCCGCCCCGCGCCACATGTCGGCGTTGTCGAAGGATAGCTTCCCGGAGACGATCGGCGCCGCCAGGACCAGGACGTTCTTCACCCACTGCCGCGGGCGGATGGCCTTGACCAGACCGGTCGCCAGGTTCTTCGGGGGACCCACAACCTTGCCGTGCTCGATCGGCTCCTCGCTCATCAGACTCCCGGCTTTCTGTACGCGAACAATTTCTGTGCCAACGCTGTGTCGCCCAATAGTTTGTCACCCACGATCACGGCGCCGGCACTCGCCGCACCGATCGCGGCCCCGGCCAGCACATCGGTCGGGTAGTGGACGCCCAACACCAGCCGCGAGACCAGCATCGGCGGCACGATCACGGCGGGCAGCGTGGTCGGCTTGAGACCGGCCGCGCGGCCGAGCAGGATCGCGGCCGCCGTCGTCGACGTGGCGTGCGACGACGGGAAGCTCAGCTTGCTCGGCGTCCCGACGCCGACCTTGATGTCGGGGTGGTCGGGCCGCGGACGGCGCACCACGCGCTTGATGATCACCGACGCGGCATGCGCGCCGAACGCGCCGACGCCGGCCTCGATGTAGCGGCGCTTGGCGGTCTCGTCCCCGCGACGGCTCGCCAGCAGGGCTCCGGCACCGGCCAGCGCCAACCAGCCGAGCGAGTGCTCGCCGAAGTGGGAGAGGCCGCGGGCGGCCTTCACCGTCGCGGGTCGGGTGATGGCGGACTGGATCGCGACCAGGAGCGCGGCCTCGCCCGACGCCTTGCCCGTCGGCGCGACGGCGGTCGGGGCGGTCGGCTCGGGGACGGCCGAGAGCTCAGTCGATTCCGAAGACATTCGCCCAGCTTTCCTTACTGGTGAGGTCCGCGTGGGCGGCCCGGTACTTCTGCTTCATCTCGGGGAAGCGCTCGCGCAGCTCTTTGACGAGCGCGGCGGACTCCTTGCCGAGGGCGTAGGCCTTGTCGCGGTCGCGCTGGCGGTAGACCACACCGCGACCGTCGGCCGTCGTCACGGTCACACCGTCGACGCGGCCGAGCGAGAACCAGCGGGCCTCCACCGGCGGGTAGTTGGCCTGCGGCACCTCGTGGTGGCGCGGGTCGGCCGGGCGCAGGTTGTTGCGGAGGGCCTTGGCCAGGGTGAGCACCTTGACGACCGGGTTCTTCGGCTCGTTGACGCCCAACGCCGTTGCCTCGCCGGTGGCCTTCGGCAGTTCCGTCGCCGAATCGAGGACCACCGCGTCGGGGAATTCCTTGCGCATCCCGGCGACCTTGCCCAACGCGGTCGGCAGGATGGAGCGGATGTGGTCGGGGCCGGCGAGGAAGTCGCGGATCGCCTCGTTCTGGATGGCGACGGTCGAGTACTCCAGGCACAGCAGGTGCTTGGCGGTGGCCTTGGCCATCGAGGTGAGGATGCCGTTGATCGGGCCGTCGTGGTGGATCGACGCGACGACGAGCCGGTTGCGCAGGTGGAAGTAGGCCTGCCAGTCGATGGCGTCGTCCTTGTCGCTCCAGGCCATATGCCAGATCGCGATGCCGGGCACCGTCGCCGTCGGGTAACCGGCGTTCGCGGCGCGCAGCGCGAACTCCCAGTCGTCCCACTTGATGAACAGCGGCATGGGCAGGCCGATCGTCTCCGCGCATTCGCGCGGGATCATGCACATCCACCAGCCGTTGCCCTCGACGTCGATGCGCCGGTGCAGGTTCTTCGAGTTGTCCCGGTCGCTCATCGGATACTTGGCGAAGTCGTGGTCGTATTCGACGAACGGCGCCGCGGTCCACATGAACGTGTGGCGGTTGATGACCTCGCCCATGCAGTGCAGGTGGCTGCGGTCCTGCAGGTTCAGCATCTGACCGCCGACGAGCATCGGGGTCTTCGCGAACCGCGACATGGCCAGCGCGCGCAGGATCGAGTCCGGCTCGATCGCGATGTCGTCGTCCATGTACAGGATGTAGGGGCTGTCGGTCAGGCGCAGCGCCTCGTACATGATCCGCGAGTAGCCGCCGGAGCCGCCGAGGTTGCCCTGGTCGAACATGTGCAGGCGCTTGCCGAGGCGTGCCGACGCCTCGTCGAAACCGGGTTCGTCGACGACCTTGCGGGTGCCCTGATCGGGCATGATGACCGCGTCGATGACCGCGTCGACCATCGGGTCGCTGGTCAGCGCGGCGAGCGCCGCCACCGCGTCGGTGGGCCGGTTGAACGTCGGGATGCCGACGGTGACGCGCTTGTCCTTGCCGCCCTCTTCCGGGGTCGGAGCGGGGTTCGGCGAGTACCAGCCGGCGCTGGTGATCTCGGTGTCGGTGTCGGTCGTGATGTCGAACCAGATCCAGCCGCCGTCCTCGAACGGGCCGAGGTCGAGTTCGAATTCGATGGCGCCGCGGCCGTTCTCGTCGACGGGCACGAGGTCGCCGCCGATGCCGATGCGCGAGCCGTCGATCTTGGAGCGGTAGAGGTCGACGCGGGCGGTGCCGGTGATCTCGACGCGCAGCACCACCGTCTTGAGCGTCGTCCAGCGCCGCCAATAGGAGGCGGCGAAGGCGTTGAAGTAGGTGGCGAAGCTGACCTCGGACTCGCCGCCGATGGTCACCGACGTGCGCGACGGGGAGTGGGCCCGGCGGTTGTTGCCGTCGGCCTCGACGAGGTAGAGCGAGCGGACGTCGAGGGGCTCGCCCGGGCGCGGGAAGATGACGCGCTGCAGGAGTTCGACGGCCTTCGACGCGGGCTTCGCGGCGGCCTTCTTCTTCTGGATAGCTGTGGTCATGGTTTCTCTCAGTCGTTCTGCTCGACCAGCGGCGCACCCGAGTTCAGGTGCGGTGCCAGGGTGTTGTCGAACATGGTGAGGGCGCTGGCGATGGCCATGTGCATGTCGAGGTACTGGTAGGTGCCCAGGCGCCCGCCGAACAGCACCTTGTTGTCGCGGAGTTCGGCGGCGGCGCGCTCGCGGTACTTGGCGAGCATCGCACGGTCTTCGGGGGTGTTGATCGGGTAGTACGGCTCGTCGTCGTCCGAGGCGAAGCGGCTGAACTCGCGCATGATGACGGTCTTGTCGTCGGGGTAGGTAGTCCGCTCGGGGTGGAAGTGCCGGAACTCGTGGATGCGCGTGTACGCGACGTCGGCGTCGTTGTAGTTCATCACCGGGGTGCCCTGGAAGTCGCCGGTGTCGAGCACCTCGGTCTCGAAATCCAGTGTGCGCCAGCCGAGTTGGCCCTCGGCGTAGTCGAAGTAGCGGTCCAGCGGGCCGGTGTAGACGATCGGCGCGTCCGGGTTCGCGGCGCGCAGTTCGTCGCGCACGTCGAACCAGTCGGTGTCCAGGCGCACCTCGATCTTCTCGTCGGCGGCCATGTTCGTCAGCCACGCGGTGTAGCCGTCGGTCGGCAGGCCCTCGTAGGTGTCGTTGAAGTAGCGGTTGTTGAAGGTGTAACGCACCGGCAGGCGGGTGATGTTGGACGCGGGCAGGTTCTTCGGGTCGGTCTGCCACTGCTTGGCGGTGTAGGCCTTCATGAAGGCCTCGTACAGCGGGCGGCCGATCAGGCTGATCGCCTTCTCCTCGAAGTTCTTGGCGTCCTTCGAGTCGAACTCGCTGGCCTGCTCGGCGATGAGCGCCTTGGCCTCGTCGGGCGTGTAGTAGCGGTTGAAGAACTGACAGACGAGGCCCAGGCCCATCGGGAACTGGTAGGCCTGCCCGTTGTGCATGGCGAACACGCGGTGCTGGTAGTCGGTGAAGCTGGTGAACTGGTTGACGTAGTCCCACACCCGCTTGTTGGAGGTGTGGAACAGATGCGCGCCGTAGCGGTGGACCTCGATGCCCGTCGTCGGCTCGGCCTCCGAGTAGGCGTTGCCGCCCAGGTGCTCGCGGCGCTCGACGATCAGCACGCGCTTGCCCAGCTGCGTCGCCGCGCGCTCGGCCACGGTCAGGCCGTACAGGCCCGATCCGACGACGATGAGGTCGTACGACTCGTTATTGCTCACCACGGGAACTCAGGGTATCGGACCCAGGCTGAGAAACCCTTATCGGCGACGAGTCGATCCCGGTTGCTGTTCGTTCCGGTAAGCGGCACCAACCGCAACACAGGTTTGCGCGGCGTGTGAGCAGTATTCACGCAAGCGGGTCGGCCAGGATCTCCGCCAACCGTTCACGCTGGGCCCGCTCCTCGTCGGGCTCCAACACATACGGGTAGTACTCGCGCATGATCGCGTCGACGGTGAACTCCTCGCCGAAACAGTAGCTCTCGAGGCAGGTGGTGAAACCGGACTCGAACAGGACGTCGTCGACCGTCGTCGAATCGACGGGTTGGCCGTCGGCCAGGTAGGCGAGGACGCCGGGGCTGATCTGCCAGCGCTGGCCGTCGAAGAAGAAGACGCCACCGGCCGTCTCGATTGTGTGCCCGTCCGGCCCTTCGATGTTGAATGTCTCGTCGTGCTCGGGTCGATCGGTGACGAGCGCGACCAGGTCGGCGGGCACACCGTCGAAGAACGAGGTCTGGACGGCGTATTCGTCGGGACCGCCGAAAACGTTGAGTTGCAGTTCATGGTCGCTGGTCAGGAGCATGGCCCGGCCGTCGGACAGGAAGTACCAGACGGCGAACTGGCCGCCGCCGTCCTCCCACCCGAACCGCCGCGCGCCGTCGACCTCGGTTTCCGCGCAGTTCTCGAACTCGGCGAGCAGCGAGACGCGGCGGATGATCTCCGGCAACGGCGTCTGCGAGAACAGCTGCCAGCACTGCGCGGGCGTCGAAGCGGACCAACGCATGCTTTCCCGGTTGCTCAAGTCACCCACGACGACAACCTTAGGATCGACGCATGGCCTACACCGAGTACATCCCCAATGCCGGCGCGTGTCTCGCCACGACGAATGTGCTTACCGGCCGTGGGCGCGTGCGGTGGATGGTCCGCGAGGATTCGCAGGACCCCGCGGACAACGGATGGCGAATCATGAGCCACATCGACACCGACGACTACCTCCATAGCGACGGCTGCTGGCAGATCGTCGACTACAACGAGATCTGCGGCATCGAACCGGCGCTCATCGACATGTGGAGCCTGCCGGTCGGATCCGACCTCCAACTCGTCGACGACGAGAACGGCATCCGCATCCTGGATACCGCCTCGGGACGGCAAATCCTTCCCCCGCCGACCCCGCCCGGAGGGGTGACGCGTGCACCGGGCCCGTCTCCCCACGACATCGCCAAGCGTGAGGACGCCATCGCCGCGGAAACCTGTACCGCGCTGAGCGGCATTCCGGATTGGGACCTGGCTCTGGTCACGGCCACCGTCTCCGACACCGCGCCGACGACGAGCCGTGCACAACTCTTCGCGACGGGCGATGCGGCCGACCTCGACCTCGAGCCGTGGTTCGCGACGCAGGCGCCACCACCGCTGCGGTTCGTCGCCGAATCCGCGTTGCCGCCCACCTTGGTCGACGACCTCGGCGCCCACCGTCGTGCCATGCCCGATCCCTCCGGACGCCAGTGGACGACCATGCAGTACGCCGTTCAGCGCGAGGGCCAGTTCTACTACTTCACCTGTCGCTACCGGTAGCGCCGAGGCCTCACGCAAACCCTGCGCTTTCGGACAGACCCGACGGGTGTGAGGTGCTGGGATTGTCCGAAAGTGCTGGGTTTGCGCTTCAGAACGCGTCGGCGGTGGGGACACCGAGGGCGACGAGGCCGCCACGCGCGTTGAACGCCTTGAGTGCGCGGTGCGAGAGTGCGGCGACGCCGGTCTTCGGCGCGTAGAACATGACGCCGCGGGTGAACCGCTGCTGCACCCCGCTGCCGTCGTCGGTCAGTGCGGGTACGCCCAGCGGTTTGCCGAGCGGCGACTTCGGACCGCCGAGTTCGACCTGCTTCTGCGCGAAGGCCGTCCCCGCCGCACCGAGGAGACCGTCGACGGCCCCCTTGTCGAACTTCACGTTCTCGGTGATCCCGCCGAGCAGCGAACCCAGGTCGAAGTTCTCCAGCGGCCCCAGGCCGCCCGCGGACTTCGGGCCGGGCGCCGCGACGACCTTCGGCTTGACCCGCTGGCCGACGACGGAGAACCACGACGACTTCAGCTTCAGCAATGACCGCGCCTCTTCGCCGGTCACCTCTTTGGTGCCGGTCGAACCGATGGCGCGCACCTTGATCGCGCGGCCGCTGTTGGGCCCGAGACCGTTGGCCTCGACGACCTCGAGCACCTTGAGTGCCCCGACGCCGAAGGCGTGACCGACACTGTCGGCACTCACCGTCGCCGTCCAGTCGTGGGCCGGCGAGATGGCATCCCCGTCGTCGACGACGGCGGGGAAGTTCCCACCGGCCGTGTGTCCCCCGGTCGACGCGGAGAATTCGGTGAAGGCCGGGCCACCGCCGGCGAGCAGGATCTGACCGGCGGTCGCGTCGGCCGCGACGTTGGTGCGCGGATCCTCGCCCGCGGCGCCACCGTAGACCTGGGAGTTCATCGTGTCGTCGATCTTCTTGCCCTGCCCGAGCGCGGCCAGCGCATACGTCCGCGCGGCGATGGCCTGCGCTTTGAGTGCTTCTTTTCCACCCTCGTCGGCCCACTTTGGCAGACTCTCGCGCGGGATCACTCCCTTGACGTAGTCGTCGACGTGGAGCCGGTTGACCACTTTTCCGCCGACGACGCCCAGCGCGCCGCGGTAGGCGGTGTTGCTGCCGCACATCGTGAGAAGCTCGGCGGGCGGACGGCTCGTCCCGGGATTGACCGGGTCGACAAACGGGTTCGCGCCCAGCGGCACGGTCTTCACGACCGGCCCGTTGCACCCGGCGGTGACGGTGGCCGTGTTCCCGGCCAGGCGCACGGCCTGACCGGGAGCCACGGGTTGTCCACCGACTCGCATTCCGGCGCCCGCACGCACATTCACCGATCGCGCCTTGGTGAGAATCACCGAGACCTCGGGCTTGTCCGCCTTCCCCGCGGTAGTGCCGCCGTAATAGTGCTGCAGAATCTTCTCCGCCGGCCAGCCCTTCTTGGCGTAGCCGAAGGCACCCCATTGGCCCATTCCGCGGCCGTGGCCGAGGCCCTTGCCGACGAGCTTCACGTCGGCGCCCGCGGTCAGTTTGATCGTCGTGACGGTCGCGCCGGTGGCGACGACGGCGGAGATACCGCCGACGACGAGTACCGGGGAGAGGGCAACCGACAGTGCCTTGTTCCGAAACCGTCGTCGCATGACTGCCCTTCGCTGGCCGCCGTGAGGCTGGTGTGACTAATGAGACTTGTGTGACTGTAGTGAATAGGCCCGGTTCGTCACAAGCACCGTCGGTAACGAGCCGGTCACGTTGTTGGTGCCCACTCGATGTACGTGGGGTGCCCAGTCGGCGCACTTTGGGTGCCCAGTCGGCGGGGTTGAGGTGCCCAGTCGGCGGGGTTGGGGTGCCCACTCGACCCGGCGCTCGGCGGGGAGCGGTCAGAAGAAGCGGCTCAGGACCGTCGCCACACCGTCGTCGTTGTTCGTCGGCGCCACCTCGTCGGCGGCGGCGATCGCCTCCGGATGTCCGTGCGCCATCGCGGCTCCGTGGGTTGCCCATCGGAGCATCTCGACGTCGTTGGGCATGTCGCCGAAGGCGATGACGGCGTCGGCGGGCAACCCGGTCAGCCCGGCCAGCCGCGCCAGCCCGGCGGCCTTGTGCGTATTCGGCACCGACAGCTCAATCAGCCCGTTCGACGTGGAGAAGGTGACCTCGGCCAGATCCCCGACGGCCGGGACCAGGAGCGCGGCCATGTCCTCGCTGCGCATCTGCGGGGCGCGCGCCAGCAGTTTGACGGCTGGCGCCTCGCCGAGGTCGGCATCGTCGACGAGTTCGTGGTCGGGGTTCAGCCACGCATGCTCGTATCCGGCGGTGGCGACGAAGGGCCGGGTCGCGGCGTCGTGGGCCGAGACTCCGACGCGTTCGGCGGCCAGCCCGGCCTGGGGCAACAGCTCCTCGACGACCGAGATCAGCTTGCGCAACCGCGGGACGTCCAGTTGCACGGCGTCCAGGATCCGGTCGTTCTCCACGTCGTAGACGATGGCCCCGTTCGCGCAGACCGCGTATCGCACCAGGGTGCCGCCCGGGCGCACGGACAGCAGGTCGTCGGGGACGGGCAGTTGATTGGTGACCTCGGCGATCCACCGCGGTGGCCGCCCGGTCGCCAACACCAGGTCGACGCCGGCGCGAGAGGCGCGGGTGATCGCCTCCACCGTCGCGTCGGTGATCCGGTTCTGGTCGTCGAGCAGCGTCCCGTCCACGTCGCTGGCGATGAGCGACGGGCGCCCACCCGACACGAGGGGGCCCTGAGGTACTCCCGTCACCGACCCGACTCGCGCTTCGCCTCACGGGCCGCGGCCTTGCGCGCGGCCTCCTCGTCCTCGATGACCTTCGCCTCCGCATAGCTGGGCGCCCCACCGCCGAGGCGCTGCGGCACCCACGGCTCGCCGGCGGGATGCGGGTACTCGTCTTGGACGGCGTGCAACATCGACTGCATCGTTTCATGCAACTCCGACACGCACTCGTCGACCGCCGGTGTGGATGCCAGATCGACGTCGGAGACATCGATCGGCGTCCCGTATTCGACGACGACGGGAAACTTCTTGCGGCCCAGCGCGCGAATCCCGCCCTTGCTCCACAGGCGGTGGGCACCCCAACAGATGATCGGGATGACCGGTACCCCGGCCGCAGCCGCCATCCGCACCGCCCCGGACTTGAGTTCCTTGATCTCGAAGCTGCGGCTGATCGTCGCCTCCGGATACACGCCGAGCAACTCGCCGTCGCGCAACGTGGTCACCGCCGCCTCGTAGGCCTCGTGCCCGGCCGAGCGGTCCACCGGCACCGTCCCGGTATGTGTGATGAGGAACCGCATGATCCCGATGTCCATCATCTCGGACTTGATCATGAACCGGATGCGCCTGCCGCGGGACTCCACGCCCAACGCGACGGGGAGGAAGTCGAAGTAGCCGGTGTGGTTGATCGCCAGCACCGCGCCGCCGGTCGACGGGAGGTTGTCGAGCCCGCGAAAGTCGATGCGCACCCCCTGCGAGGCGCGCAGACCGTGGGCGATCACCTCGAGCGTGCGGTACACCGGCTCCATCCGACCTCCCTCGTCGATCCGACCATACCGCGACCGTGGGACACGACGGGCCGCTCCGTGACGACCCGGCGCAGTGGCATTGCTTCGCCGCTACTCTGGCGATCATGGCTGGTGCCCGGACGACGGCGATGCGCCGTTTCGCCGATCGTGAACTGCGACGCGGAGGCGGTCGTGTGCGGCGCCCGGCCGGTGCGTCCGCCGTCGAAATCGCCTATCTGCGCGAGTCCCCGGGCCAGAGCCTTCCCGTCGTCGTCATCCCCGGCGGGCCCGGGCTGGCGTCGGCCGTCCCCTACCAGGCGCTGCGACGCAGCGGCGCCAAACACGATCTCGACATCGTGATGATGGAGCACCGCGGCGTCGGCCTATCACGCTTCGACGTCGACGGCGCCAAGCTGGCCGTCGACGAGGTGACCGTGACCGCCGCGGCCGACGATCTCGCCGCCGTCCTCGACGACGCCCGGATCGAGCAAGCGGTGATCGTCGGCAGCTCCTACGGCACCTACGTGGCGCAGGTGTTCGGTGTCCGGCATCCCCAGCGCGTGGCCTCGATGGTGCTGGACTCGCCGATTCTGTCCGTCGTCGACGACCTGGCAGTGACTCGCGCATATCGCCGCGAGCTACTCGTCGACGGTCCGGGCGAGACCGCGGACGCGGTGCGCGCGCTGATCGACGCCGATGTGGTGCCGTCGGTGGAACTCAACGATGTGGTGACCGCGGTCTACGAGGCCGCCGGGCCCGACGTGCTGCGGAGGCTGCTGGTGGCCCGGGCGCGGGGACGCGGGCGACAGGTGTGGAGGCAGATAGCCGGGCTCGGGGAGGCCGAGGTCGACGGGCTCAGCCCCTATGTCATGGAGCCGGATCTGGTGGCCGGAATCAGTTACCGCGAACTCGGCTATGCGCACGATCCCGACGGGTTGCCGCTGGATCCGGTCGAACCCTTCGCCGCGCATTCCGACGAACCCTTCACCGGCGAACCCGTGTCCCTGCCCGACGAGCTGCCCCGGTTCACCTGGCCGACCGCGGTCGTCGCCTGCGAGCGCGACCTGCGCACTCCGCCGCCCATCGCCGCCCGGGTCGCCGAACTGATTCCCGACGGGGTGCTCGTCGAGATCGCCGACACCGGCCACAGCGCGCTGGACTCGCATCGCCGCGCGCTCGAGGCGATCATCCGCGCGGCACGGGACGGGACCGTCCACGAGCTGCCCGCGCGCGCCGCCGGCCTGGCGGCACTCCCGCGTCGCGGATCGCTCCAAGTCGCATCGCAACTGATCCGCGCGGGTGTCGCCGTCGGATCGCGGGTCCCGTAGGGCTCGACGGTCAGAGGCCTGGGGTCAGGCGCCGGGATTCGCGTCGCCCTCGGCCCGTTGCGCCTCCTTGCGCGCCTGGCGCTCCGCCTGCTCGGCGTCGTCGAGGGCATTGGCCTCCTCGAGCGTCGGCGCACCGCCGCCCAAGCGTGCCGGGACCCAGTAGGCGCCCTCCGGATACGGTCCGAACAACTCCACGTACTGCTGCTGCAATTCGTCGAGCTTGGCGACCATCACGTCGTGGAGTTTGGCGGTGAGGGCATCCGGTGACCCGGTTGCCTCCAGCGGTTCCGCGACGCCGATCACGACGGGGGTGTTAGTGCGGCCGAGATGTTTGGGATGCCCCTTGGTCCAGATGCGCTGGGCGCCCCAGATGACCGTCGGGACGATGGGCGCACCCGATTCCAACGCCATCCGCGCGGCACCGGACTTGAAGCCCTTGATCTCGAAGCTGCGGCTGATCGTCGCCTCCGGGTAGACGCCGACGAGTTCACCGGCATTCAGATAGTCGACGGCAGCGCGGTAGCTGTCGGCACCGGCGGTGCGGTCGACGGGAATGTGCTTGCAGCCGCGCATGATCGGTCCGGAAATCTTGTTGTCGAAGACTTCCTTCTTGGCCATGAAGCGCACCTTGCGCTTGCCCTGCAGGAAGGCGGGGATGCCGGCGAGCGTGAAGTCGAGGTAGCCGGTGTGATTGATGGCGACGACCCCGGGGCCGGTCGCCGGGACGTTCTCGACGCCGGAGATTTTGAATTTGATGCCCTGTACGGCCCACAGGGTGCGCGCCGCAGCGATGACGCTGTCGTAGACGGGTTCCATGTGCTTCAGCCTAGTCGGGTGCGGGCCGTGCCGGGCCGCGTACCGACCCCCGAGCGGATGCCCGCGGGCCCGGGCGGAATGTCGGAATCGGGTGACCCAGCCGCTACACTCCGGACATGGTGATCAATTCCCCGCGCTACCGCCTTGTCGTCGGCCTGATCGGCTCGACCGCTGCCGCCGCGCTCCTCGCGCCCACCGCCTCCGGTGCCACCCAGGCCGGTCCCGCCGCCGCTGCCACCCACGGTTCCGCCGTCGTTGCTCCCGCCGCGCATCCGATGCTGCCTTCGGTGCCCGGCAAGGAGATCATCGTCGTCGCGACGGCCCCGGTCGGGACCGCCGGTCCGGCCGCACCCGCACCGATGGTCGTCGCCATCGACAAGTCCGCCGTTGGCCTTGGTATGGCCGAGTTCGGCAAGCACGATGTCGCGCAGGGCTACGTCAACGAGCAGCAGGCCGCATGGCAAGGCGCGGGCGCTGGTGCAGCAGCCGGCGCCGGCGTCGGTGCACTCGGCGGCGCCATCGCCGGTGCGATCATCGGCGGGCTGTTCGGGATCTTCGGTGGGCCTGTTGGAATCATCGTCGGCGCAATCACCAGCGGTATCACCGGTGCCATCACCGGTGCGGTGTTCGGTGCGGTCGGCGGCGGGATCAACGGTTACATCACCGGCCAGAACCAGGCTCGGGCGCACAACGACGCGGTGCGGCGCAACGGCGGCAAGCCTGTCTCGGCGGCCGTTCCGGTGCGCCATCGCGCCGGCAATCCCACCGGCCAGGTCGCCGGCCTTCCCGACGTGCGGGCCTTCCTGCCGCAACCGACCCGAGCGGCCCACCCGGCGCCGTTCGAAGGTCCTCGCGAGATCCCCGACGTCAAACTGCCTCCGCAGGCGCATCACGCGATCCGGGACGCCAAGGATGCCTTCGCCCGCGCGTTCGGCATCCCGATTCCGCGCCGGTAGCAGTAGCGCGCACTATTCGCGATAGATTGTCCGGATGCCCACCACACGTCTTGCCGTCCGGGTCGCAACCGGTCTGATCTGCGCCTCTGTCGCCACTACGGTGCTCGCCCCCACGGCAGGCGCGGCCCCGGCCGCAGCGCATCGCATTCCCACCGCAGCGACGATTCCGACGGCCGCGACGCCGACGGCGGACGAGGCGGTGCGGCCGGACCGGCTGATCATCGTGATCGCATCCGAGCCGATCGGCGTGGCCGGACCCGCCGCCGCCGCACCCATCGTCCTCACCCGCGACCTCGGTTCGACCAGGGCAGCCGAGCCCCGCAGCACCGACGGCATCGTCAACGAAGAGGACTGGGCGCGCCGCTCCGGCAACGAGGGCGCAGCCGTGACCGCACCGCAGGGCGCCCTGATGGGGGCCATCGCGGGTGCCGTCATCGGCGCGCTCGCGGTGGGCTCGATCGGGTTGGTCATCGGCGCCATCGCCGGCGGGGGCGCCGTCAGCATCCCCACCGGAATGATCGGGGCCGTCGTCGGCGGTGCCATCGGCGCCGTCGTGGGTGCCGCGATCGGCACCGGCGTCGGGGCCACGCTGGGTGCGGTCAACGGCTACAACCAGGGCTACGCCGAAGGCCTCGCCGACGCCCGCTACCACAACCAGCAGGTCCGCAACCGTCATCGCCAGGCACCCGGCACGCCGCCGCGGACCGCTCTCGCACCCGTCGCGGTCCTACCCGGGAACTGGCAGGTTCTGCCGAAGACGGCGGTGACGATTCCGCGGCTGCCCGTCGCACACCGCGGCGACGCGTCCGTGCTTCCGCCGCGCGCATGGGCCGATCTGGACCGTTCGGTCCGGGACTTGGGCCGCGCACTCGGCGTCGCCCGGTAGCCCGGAGCGGCTACTCCGACGAAGGTCCCCCGTACGGAATCGAGTTCCGCGCGGGGGGACGTTTATCCTGGACGGGTATGCCGGCCGGGGGCATCGGCCCCGTCGTTGCCCCGGCCCAATCGTTCGGAAGGCGAGAAGTTGCAGATCACCAGCGTCGGTCACGCCGGTTTCCACATCCAGACCAAGGCCGGTTCCATCCTGTGCGATCCGTGGGTCAATCCCGCCTACTTCGCGTCGTGGATCCCCTTCCCGGACAACACCGAGCTGGACTGGAAGGCCCTCGGCGACTGCGACTACCTCTACGTCTCGCACCTGCACCGCGACCACTACGACGAGCGCAACCTCGTCGAGAACGTCAACAAGAACGCGACGGTGCTGCTGCCGGACTACCCGGTGCCCGACCTCAAGCGCGATTTGGAGCGCCTCGGATTCACCAAGTTCGTGGAGACCGAGGACTCGAAGAAGCACCACGTCAGCGGCCCCAAGGGCGATCTCGACGTCATGATCATCGCGCTGCGCGCGCCGGCCGACGGCCCGATCGGCGACTCCGGGCTGATCGTCTCCGACGGTGAGACCACCTGCTTCAACATGAACGACGCGCGACCGATCGACCTCGACGTCGTCAAAGAAGAGTTCGGCCACGTCGACATCCACCTGCTGCAGTACTCGGGCGCCATCTGGTACCCGATGGTCTACGACATCCCGCGCAAGTCGAAGGCCAACTTCGCCAAGCAGAAGCGCCAGCGCGGCATGGACCGGGCGCGCTCCTACATCGAGCAGGTCGGCGCGACCTGGGTGGTGCCGTCCGCCGGGCCGCCGATGTTCCTCGACGAGGACCTGTTCAGCCTCAACGACTTCAACACCGGCAGCGAGTCGGACCAGGCGAGCATCTTCCCGGACCAGGCGGAATTCCTCGAGCAGATGAAGACGCACGGGACCGACGACGGGGTCAAGCACCGCGGCCTGATGATGGTCTCCGGCTCGACGGTGGAACTCACCGGCTCCGACCTCGTTGAGATCAACCACCCATACCCGCCCGAGGAGGTGTTCGGCGAGAACAAGGCCGGCTACCTGGAGCGGATGAAGGCGAAGTTCGCGCCGATCATCGCCGCGGAGAAGGCCACCTGGGCGCCCGCCGACGGCGAGCCGCTGTTGCCGCAGCTCAAGGCCACCTTCGAGCCGATCATGAAGGACTCCGACCTCATCTCCGACGGCATCGGCTACCCCGTCGGCCTCGTCGTCGGCGACGAGACCTTCGTGCTCGACTTCCCCAACCGCACGGTGCGGATGCGCGAGGACGGCGACGGGAAGTACCGCTACGGCTTCCGAATCGCGCCGGAGCTGGTGCGCACCGTGCTGCGCGACGACGAGCCGGACTGGGTGAACACCATCTTCCTCTCGACGCGCTTCACCACCTGGCGCATCGGCGGGTACAACGAGTTCCTCTACACCTTCTTCAAATGCCTCACCGAGGAGCGCATCCACTACGCCGACGGCTGGTTCGCCGAGGCCCACGACGACTCCGCGTCGATCTGCAAGGACGGCTGGGAGATGCAGCGCCGCTGCCCGCACCTCAAGGCCGACCTGGAGAAGTTCGGTGTCATCGAGGGCAACAAGCTGACGTGCAACCTGCACGGCTGGCAGTGGGACCTCGACTCGGGGCGCTGCCTGACGTCGAAGGGCCACGAGATCCGTGCCGAGCGCGTCGGCGGCTGACCCCGCACCCGCCCCCGATTCGACGGCGGTGGGGCGCTCCTACGGCGGACGTTCGGTGGCCGACCGTCGGGCCGAACGTCGGGAGCGGTTCCTCGACGCCGGGCTGGAACTGTTCGGCACGGTCGGATTCGCCAAGACGACGGTCGCGGCGCTGTGCTCGGCGACCGGTTTGAGCCGACGGCAGTTCTACGAGCTCTACGACAACCGCGAAGACCTGCTGCTGGAGTTGTACGAGCAGATCCAGACGGTCGCGCGGGAAACGGTCGGCGCGGCGGTCGCTGCCGAGATCGAGGCGGCGGCCGGGTCGGCCCCCGGCGTCGGCGACAGTGCATTCGATCTGCCGTCGATCGCCCACGCCGCGATGACCGCGTACATGTCGGCGGTGGCCACCGATCCGCGCTGGACCCGGATCTCGTTCATCGAGGTCGGCGGCGTCGGCGAGCGCGTGGAGGAAAGACGCCAAGCCGGGCGGGTGGTGTGGCGCGACTTCTTCGTCGCCTCGGTCGCCGCCGTCACCGATCGCGATCCGGCCGAGCTGGATTACGACGCCACCGCTTTCATCGGCGCCCTGACCCACGTCGTGTTCCGGTGGGGCACGAGCGATCCGCGCCCGCCGCGCGAGCAGATCGTCGATCTGCTGACGCACGTGCTGGTCTCGCTGGCCGCCGCGCGGTGATCTCCCGCCGGAACGGTGCACAGGTCCTACCTGCCGTTTCCTCCTGAGACCGACCGATTTCCCGGGTTCTTGCAGTGATCTGGCCAACAGTCTGCTAACTTTCACGTCAAAGTGAGCCGCGTGTGTCTCACTTATGACTCGAAGGTGAAGACCCCATGTCCCCAGCCCCTCGCCTGCTCCTGCGGGCAATGACGACCCTAGCCGCGATCTGCCTGTTCGTCGGCCTGATCGCGGTCTCCGGGCCCGGTGCCAGTCACGGTGCGCCGACCGCCGGCCCGGCCGCGCCCACGGCGCCCGGGTCCCCCGCGAAGCAGCCCAGGGTCCAACCCGCACTGCCGTTCCTGGTCCCGCCGGCGATCCCGGAGTTCGACGCCGGTTTCTACCTGCCACCCAAAGCCAAGTACCAGAATCTGCAGCCGGGTGAACTCATCGCCGCGCGGCGGGTCAACCTCGCCACCTATTCCCTCCTGCCGCTCAACGTCGACTCCTGGCAGATCTCCTACCGCTCGAACAACACCCGCGGCGAGGCCATCCCCGCCGTCGCCACGGTCATCAAGCCCAAGGGGCCGCGCACGAGCCGCACCACGCGCGTGCTGTCGTATCAGATCGCCGAAGACGGGACAGCGCTGTACTGCTCGCCGTCCTACCAACTTCGGATGGGTTCGATCCCGTCGAATATCACCGGCAGCTCCGACGTCAACGCCGAGGGGCTGCTGATCAACTCCGCGGTCGCCGCGGGCTGGACGCTGGTCATCCCCGACCACCAGGGCCCCGACTCGGCCTATGCGGCCGGACCGCTGGCCGGACGCATCACGCTCGACGGGATCCGCGCGGCTCAGCAGTTCCGTCCGCTGCGCGTCACCCACGACGCGAAGATCACCATGACCGGCTACTCCGGCGGCGCCATCGCCACCGGCTGGGCGGCCGAACTGCACAAGAGCTACGCGCCGGAACTCAATATCGTGGGCGCCGCGATGGGCGGTGTGCCCGCGGACATCTCCGACCTGCTGACCAACGCGAACGGCAACCTCACCTCCGGGCTGATCATGGGCGGCATGATCGGCGTCGCACGCGAATACCCCGAACTCGAACGGTTCATGCACAAGAAGCTGAATCCGCTCGGACAGGCGTTGGTCGCGTCGAAGAACCCGATGTGCCTGACCTACCACGCGGCCATCGCGCCGTTCATCAACATCAAGGGGTTGTTCAACGTGCCGGGGGACCCGATGCGTGCCCCGACCGCGCGCAAGGTCCTGGACCAACTCCGGATGGGACGCACGACGCCGGACTTCCCCATGTTGATCACCCAGTCGGTGATGGATGAGATCGTGCCGGTCGGCCAGGTCGATCGCACCGTGCGCCAATACTGCTCCCGCCCGGGTGCCCGGATCGAGTACGTGCGCGATCACTTCAGCGAGCACGTCACCCTCGCCGCGCTGAGCTTCCCGTCGTCGGCGGTATGGCTCAACGACCGCTTCAACGGCAAGCCCGTCGAGAACCGGTGCACTCGCTTCGAGGCCGGCACGGTCGCGCTCAACCAGAAGGCATGGCCGGCCTTCGCCAACCTCGTCGGCGACAACCTGGCCGCGATCGTCGGCATGCAGATCGGGCAGCCCGGCCGTCGTTAGCACTCTCGGGGGCAATCCCCGCCCCGGGCCGGACTCCATCTCCCGGCCCGGGGCGGTCTCAACCCGAGCGATGACGGACCCGAGCACTAGCCTGGGCTACGTGGCCGCAACACTGACCGAACTGCCCGTCGTCGACCTGTCGCTACTCGACGGTGATGACGCCGACCGCGCGTCGTTTCGCGATTCGCTGCGATCGGCCACCCATGAGGTCGGGTTCTTCTACCTCGTCGGACACGGCATCGGAGCCGACGTGCGCGAGCGGCTGTTCGCCACCGCGCGGGACTTCTTCGCGCTCCCCGACGAGGACAAGTTAGGCGTCGAGATGCTGAGGAGCCCCCACTTCCGCGGCTACACCCGTTTCGGCGGCGAGTACACCCAGGGCGCGATCGACTGGCGCGAACAGATCGACCTGGCAGCCGAGTACGAGCCGCTCGGCTCCGATCCCCCGTATCTGCGGCTCGACGGGCCGAATCTGTGGCCGTCGGCGCTCCCGGCGCTGCGCGACGTGATCACCGACTGGCAGGAACGTTGCGCAGCGGTCGGGCTGCGGCTCATGCGCGAATGGGCGGTGGCACTCGGCTCACCCGCAGACATCTTCGACGAGGCATTTGCCACCCGTCCGTCGACGTTGATCAAACTCGTCCGCTATCCCGGCCGTGCATCCGACGACCGCCAGGGCGTCGGCGCCCACAAGGATCCGGGGGTGTTGACGTTGCTCCTCGTCGAACCGGGGAAGGGCGGGCTGCAGGTCGAGTACGACGGCGGCTGGATCGACGCGCCACCGATGGAAGACGCGTTCGTCGTGAACATCGGCGAGGCGATGGAGTACGCCACCGACGGCTACCTCAAGGCCACCATGCACCGCGTCGAATCCCCGCCGCCGGGCACCGAACGCCTGTCCGTGCCCTTCTTCTTCAACCCGGCGCTCTCGGCGACGATGCCGCGCGCCGACCTGCCGCCTGAGCTGGCCGCCGAGGCCGACGGCGTGACCGACGACCCGTCGAACCCGATCTCGGGCACCTTCGGCGACAACATCCTCAAGGCCCGTCTGCGCGCCCATCCCGACGTCGCCGCCCGGCATCACGCCGATCTGCTCTGATCCGGCGGAGACGGTTAGACCGGGTGGGCGGCCACGTAGTCTGCCACGGCGCGCCGGATGACCTCGGCAACCGGAGTCGACTCCGCAGCGGCCAAGTCGTCCAAGGCGCTGCGCAGCTCGGATGGAAAACGAACCGAGATCGCAGGCGTGTTCCCGCTTCGGCCCTTACCGCCTGCCGGCCGCCCGGTCCGCAAACGCTCGGGGTAGACCGCGACCGGGCCGGTCACAGTAAAGTCGCCGGCTTCGAACTCGTCGGCCAGCTTTTCGTACTCGGCATCAGTGCGTCGTGTCATGGTGATCCTCCTTCATGGTGCGCTGCTCACCGGCGCTGAGTTCGGGTGATGTGGGCGGGGTCGAGGTACTCGGCGATCCCGGTGCTGGTGACGGTGGACTGTCGCAGCATCGTCGCGTGGAAGACCTCCGTCGTACGGTCGATGACTTCGGCGGCAACCTCCAGGTAAGGCTCGTTGGCCGCGGCCTGACCGATGAACAGCTCGGGGTGGGCGTCGGGAGACTTGCGCGAAGCGACGGACATGCGCAAGCCGGGGTACTCGACGACCGTGCGGATCTCGTCGTCGGTAATCCCGTGCCGCCGCGCGCTGGGCCTGATCTCGATCCGCACACCAAAAGTGTAACCGACTTTATAGAAAGTCGAACCTACTTTTGCGCAGCGGCTCGCCTACTCCAACTGCGTCGCATCCGATTGCGAGATGAGGACCGCACCGGCGACCGCGACGACGAAGGCGACGCCGGCTACCGGCCACCACCCGTGGCGAACCGTGTCGCCGAGAAGCGCCAAGCCGACGACGCCGGGGATCACCGTCTCGCCGACGACCAGCGCGGCAGCGGCCGCGTTCACCGAACCCGTCTGCAACGCGACGGTGAACAGGTAGAAACCGCCTGCACCCGCGACGGCGACGGTGTAGGCGGCCGGATCGGCCAGCAACGACGTCAGGTGGAAGGGTTCGACGCCGTCGGCAACGCGCACCGCCACCGCCATCACCCCGAACAGGGAACCGGCCAACAGTCCGGCGACGCCGGCCACCGTCGCCCCCGACGCGACGCGCAGCAACAGCAGACCACCGCCCAGGACGGCCAGCGCGATCACCAGCAGACCCCAGTGGACCAACGCGTGATGGCTCCCGGCCCAGCCGGAGGTCGGCCCGCCCTGCGTACCGGCGGCGAAGCCGAGGGCGATCAACGCCAGCACGACCGCGCCGATCGCCGCGCGGTCGCGGCCCGAGAGGTGCACCCCCAGCAGCAGCGACGCGGCGATGGCGGTGACCACCAGGTTCGACGCGATGATCGGCTGCGCGAGGAACAGCGCGAGGTTGCGGTCGGCCACGAGGTTGGCGGCGAACCCGACCGTGTCCAGGCACAATCCGACGATGAACAGGGCGCTGGTCATCGTCGTGAGGGTGGAGCGCAACGACGGGGTGCCGCCGTCGTCGGGGCGCTGATCGCCCGCGGCCCGGGCCTGCAGCACCGACGCCAGGCCGTAGCCCAGCGCCGCGACGATCGCCGCGGCTAGGCCGATTCCCACTGTTCGCCCCGTTCCGCATGCGCACGGAACCCGAGTAGCGCCACGCCGCTGCACACCAGGAGCCAGAACGCAGTGCCGAGGATCGCCGGGACCTTCAACACGTCGCGGCCCATGTGGACCTCCGACCGCTCGATCCCGCCGACCGCGTCGGCGAGGTGGCCGGGCATGTCGCCGTACAGCATCTGCGGTACCAGGACGGCGACGACGAGCACCACCGCGACAGCCGCCGCGAGACCGGCCAGGCCGAGGAAGAGCCACCGACGCAGCTGCGCCTGCGCGGGACCGGAGAAGAGCGCGACCCCCAGCGCGACGAAGGCCTCGAAGGCGACGAACACCACGGCCCAGCCGAGGGGGACGATCGACGGCACCGACGGCATCAGATATTCGCCGTAGTAGAAGCCGAGACCGGCCCAGCTCATCGGCAGCCCCGCCGATTCCAGCGAAACCCACGGCAGCGCGGTCATGACCGCGGCGATCAGCGCCGCGACGGCTGCGAGCAGCGCGGCGGCGCGGGGCTTCACTTCTTCGGCTCCAGCACGTCGACACCGACGGCGGCGGCCAGCTCGGGCGGCAGCACGACCGAGCCGTCGGGCTGCTGGTGGTTCTCCAGGATCGCGACGATCCACCGCGTCGTCGCGAGGGTGCCGTTGAGCGTCGCGGCGATCTGCGGCTTACCGTTCTCGTCGCGGTAGCGGATGGAGAGCCGCCGCGCCTGGAAGGTCGTGCAGTTCGACGTGGAGGTCAGCTCGCGGTAGGCGTTCTGCGTCGGAACCCATGCCTCGCAGTCGAACTTGCGAGCCGCCGAGCTGCCCAGGTCGCCGCCGGCGATGTCGATGACGCGGTAGGGCACGTCGATCGCGTCGAGCATCTCGCGCTCCCAGCCGAGCAACCGCTGGTGCTCCGCCTCGGCATCCTCGGGGCGGCAGTAGACGAAGCCCTCCACCTTGTCGAACTGGTGGACCCGGATGATGCCGCGGGTGTCCTTGCCGTAGCTGCCGGCTTCGCGCCGGAAACAGCTCGACCACCCGGCATAGCGCTTCGGGCCGTCGGAGAGGTCGAGGATCTCGTCGCTGTGATAGCCCGCGAGCGGGACCTCCGAGGTGCCGACGAGGTACAGGTCGTCGTCCTGCAGGTGATACACCTCGTCGGAGTGCGCGCCGAGGAAGCCGGTGCCGCCCATGATCTCCGGGCGCACCAGCACCGGCGGGATCATCAGCTCGAAGCCGTGCGAGATGGCCTTGCGCGCGGCCAGATTGAGCAGCCCGAGTTGCAGCAGCGCCCCGTTGCCGGTGAGGAAGTAGAAGCGCGACCCGGACACCTTGGCGCCGCGTTCCATGTCGATGAGGCCCAGCGACTCGCCGAGCTCGAGATGGTCCTTTGGATCGGCGATCGCCCGCGGCTCGCGCACCGTCTCCAGCAGCACGAAATCGTCCTCGCCGCCGGCGGGGGCGCCTTCGACGATGTTGGAGATCGCCCGGTAGGCGGCGGCGCTCTGCTCGTCGGCCTCCTTCTGGGCGGCGACGGCGGCCTTCACCTTCTCGGACAGCTCCTTGCCCCGGGCCAGCAGCGCCGCCTTCTCGTCGCCACTCGCCTTGCCGACCTCCTTGCCGAGGGTCTTCTGCTCGGCACGCAGGTTGTCGGCGAGGACAATAGCCTCACGACGACGGGTGTCCGCGTCGAGCGCACGGTCGACGAGGGCGGGATCTTCGCCTCGGATGCGTTGCGATTCGCGGACCGATTCCGGCTCGTCGCGAAGAGTCTTGAGGTCGATCACCTCCCAGAGCCTACCCATGTGATCTTTAACGGGCATGATGGAGGGGATGACTTCCGACGACGAGATCACGCCGCCCGACGAGAGCGCCGCGCCCGGCCGCTTGGCCCGGTGGCGTTCGGCCCTTGCCACGCACCCGCTGCGCGTCATGCTGTCCGCCGGAGTCGTCGGCGCCGTCGCCATCGCCGCCACCGCCGTCCTCACCGGGGTCGGCGACAGCTCCGGGCGCGTCGGGGTCACCAAGATCGGCGTCGGCGACCGGGTGGCCCAGGACGCGTTCACCCGGTCCGTCACCGGCGACTGCCTGCAATGGCCCGAGGGCCAACCCGGCTCGCCCAGCAAGGTCGATTGCGGCGAACCGCACCGCTTCGAGGTGGCCGCCGCCGTCGACGGCGCCGTCCTGCCCGGCGGCGAGTTCTCCCCCACCGCGAAGTGGCCCGGTCCCGACCGCTTCGCCACGATCCGCGTCGAGCAATGCCCAGTCCTGATCAGCGGCTACCTCAAGGGCCGTTTCGACCCGCAGGGCCGCTTCGTGCCGAACCTGATGTACCCGTCCGAGGCGCAGTGGGACCGCGGTCAGCGCGACCTGCGCTGCGGCCTCGTCGAGAAGGGCACCGGCGGCACCGCGATGGAGGTCACCGGCCGGGTCGCCGACCTCGACCAGTCGCAGTCGTGGGCGCCGGGCACCTGCATCGGCATCGACCCCGCCACCCGCCAGCCGACCTTCCCGGTCAACTGTGCCGAGCCGCACGCCTTCCAGACCACCGGCATCATCGACATGTCGGCGCGTTTCGGCGCCCGCACCTCGGGACGGCCGTGGCCGGGAATCGACGAGCAGAACAAATTCCTCACCCCGATCTGCCCGGTGCAGGCGCATCGGTTCATGGGGGGTAAGCGCGAGTTCGAGAAGACCACGCTCAACGTGCAGTGGTCGACGGTCTCGGAGATCGGCTGGCTGGCCGGCAGCCGCAAGGCGGTCTGCTACATCGGACTGCCGTTCAAGGGCGGATTCGCGACGCTGGTCGGCGACGCCCGCAAGCAGCTCCTGATCAACGGGAAGATCCCCACTCCGCCGCCACCCGCACCGCCCGGGCGCGCACTCCCGACGCCGGTGCCGATGCCCGGCGGCATCGCGCCGAACCCGGCCGAAGTGCCCGCTCCGGTCGGCTGACGTGCGGATCAGCGACAAGGCTTTCGACGAGCTGGTGTCGGACGCACTCGACGAGATCCCCGAAGAGCTGACCAGGGAGATGTCCAACGTCGTCATCCTCGTCGAGCCGGCGCACCCGCAGTCGCCACATATCCTCGGCCTCTACGAGGGCGTGGCCCTCACCCAGCGCACCAGCGAATACGGCGGATTCCTGCCGGACACCATCACGATCTACCGCGACTCGATCCTCGCGATCTGCTCCACCGACGACGAGGTGCGCGAACAGGTCCGGATCACCGTCATCCACGAAATAGCGCATCACTTCGGCATCGACGACGAGTGGCTCCACGCCCACGGCTGGGCGTAGCGGACTATCCCATCGGGGTGTCGTCGCCGTCCTCGTCGGTGTCGAACGGGGCGGTGCTTCCACCCCATCGGTGTGCGGCCCACCGCTGATCGGCGGTGTCGGGCTCATAGCTGAGTTCGACCAGCCCGGTGTTGGGCAGATGGTTGCGCAGGGCGAAAGCGGGGTCGACGGCGGCCAGGCGCGCGGCGATCAGGCGGATGGCCGCACCGTGGCTGACGACGTAGACGTCGCGCCCGTCGGGCCCGGCCAGGTACGAGCGGGCCACCTCGTCGATCACCGGGAGGTAGCGGGCCAGCACCGCGTCGAGGGATTCGCCGCCGGGCAGCTCCACCGAGCTCTCCCCGTGGTGCCACTTCTCCACCACACCGCCGAACAGCTTGTAGGCCTCGTCGTCGTTGCGATCCTCCAGATCGCCGACCTGGACCTCGTGGATGCCCTCGGTGACGACCGGGTCGATCCCCCAGAGGCCCCCGATCACCTCGGCGGTCTGCTGCGCGCGCCGGGCCACCGAGCTGAGCAACACCGGCGACCGCTCCGCGACGTCGGGCCGATCCAAGGCGAACCGTGCCGCCTGGCGCACACCGAAGTCGGTGAGCTGGGCGCCGGGCAGCGCGGTGTCGATCCGGCGCATCACGTTCGACGTGGTCTCGCCGTGGCGGACCAGGTACAGGCGCGGCATCAGCGGCCCTTTCGGCTGTCTAGACCCGGCCCGCTCGCTTCGCTCCCGGCGCCGGCCAGATTCGGCCCGCTCGCTTCGCTCCCGGCGCCGGACCTCAGCGCGGCATACCAAGCCTCGCTCTCACGATGATCCGGCGGCGGCGTCCCACCGACACCGTCGACGGGCCACGACCCGAGAAACACCACCTGCTCCACACTGCGGTGCAGCGCCCGCAGTGCCTCACCGATGGCGGCGTCGTCGATGTGGCCGGTGACGTCGATGTAGAAGCGGTACTCGAGGCCGGGACCGGTACTCGCACCCGACCGGCGCGGGCGGGACTCGATGCGCGTCAGGTCGATACCGCGGGCGGCGAACTCGTCGAGGGCGGCGAGCAGGCTGCCCGGCCGGTTCGCCAGGTCGAGGATCACCGACGTGCGGTCGTTGCCGGTCGGCGCCGGCGGCGGCCCCGGGCGGCCCAGCAGGACGAACCTGGTCACCGCCTCTGCACTGTCGGCCACCGCCTCGGCGAGCGGGACCAATCCGTGTGCCTGCGCCGCGATCGGCGTGGTCACCGCCGCATCGGCCCGGCCGGCGGCGACGTCGGCGGCCGCCGCCGCATTCGACGAGGCGAGGACGAACCCCGCGTTCGGGAAAAGCTTCGCGACGCTGTCGCGGACCTGCGCCTGCGCGACCGGGTAGGCCGCCACCGTGCGCACATCCTGCGCTTCGGTCCCCGCGGCCCCCGCAATGGTGAAGGCGATGTCCAGGGTCGTCTCGGCGAAAATCTGCACCCGCCCGTCCCCGTCGGGGACCAGCGCGTCCATCGTCGCCGGGACCGAGCCCTCCACCGAACTCTCCACCGGGACGCAACCGAAGTCCACGGCCCCGGTCCGCACCGCCGCGATGACCGCCGTGGGGCTGGACAGCGGCTGGGCCTGCAGACCCCCCTCGGCGTATCCGGCCAACGGTCCCGCACCGGCGTCGAGGAGGCGATTCATCGCCATTTCGGTGAAGGTTCCGGCGGGTCCGAAATAGGCGATGGCGGGCACGATCACAGGTTAGCCCTATACTGGCTGCGTTGAAGGACACGGCGATGGATCTCGCCGGGGCGCCGGTCGCCCGAACCGCCACACGGCTGATAGTTCCTGGTTCAGTTCGATGCCGCCTGCGCGCGGCATCGCCCGCGACCGCGAAAGGAACCGGCCCGATGCCCCTGTCCCCCGCAGTCCTGCGTGACGCGCCCGGTTTGGTGCTGGTGTTCGTCGGCGGCATGATCGGCACCGCGATACGGCTACACCTCGAGCAGGCGTTCCCGGCAGCCTCCGGCCAGTGGCCGATGACGACCTTCCTGGTGAACTTCTCCGGCGCGCTCGTCTTGGCCGCGCTGCTGGAGTTCCTCGCCTCGTCGTCGCGGTTGCCCGAAGAAGCGAGCCGCCGACTGCGCCTGTTCGGCGGCACCGGCATCTGCGGCGGCTTCACCACCTACAGCACCTTCGCCGGCGAGCAGGTGAATCTGATCCGCGACGGCCACTTCCCGATCGCCCTCGGCTACGGCGCCGCGACGCTGATCGTCGGCGCGATCGGGACGATCGCCGGATTGGCCATCGGGGCGCGCCTGGCGAGTCGCCGGTCACTGGGCGAACCCACCGTCGTCGACCCCGATACTTCCGATCCGGAGGTGACCCGATGAGCAGCTGGACGATCGCCGCCTATGCCGCGGGCGGCGCCGGCGCGGTGGCGCGCTACGTCTTCGACGCACAATTCAAGGCGTGGGTGACGACGCGGCTACCCGTCGCGACGATCCTCATCAACATCGTCGGCTCGGCCCTGCTCGGACTCGTGACCGGGTTCGTCGTCTTCGCCGGCGCCCCGTCGACCTTGTCGTTGGTCGCCGGCACCGGCTTCTGCGGCGGCTTCACGACGTTCAGCACCGCGAGCTTTGAGACCGTCGCCCTCGCCAGGCGCGACGACAACACCCTCGCCCTCGTCAACGCTGTTGGAACATGGGTGTTGACCGTGCTCGCATGCGCCGCCGGAATGTGGGTCGCGTGGGCGATCCACCGGATCTAGGAGTGTCACCGTGAACCTGAACTCGTTCTCCGACAGCACCGGTACCCCCGACGCGAAGCCGTCCGACGCCGACATCGTCGTCGGCTGGGACCGCACCCCGGCCGCGCGGGCCGCGTTGCGCGAAGGCCTCGCCTTGGCCGCGCTCACCCACGCCCATCTCCACGTCGCCCACATCGCCGACGACTCCGACCTCGGCATCGACCCGGACTCCCCCACCTGGGAGGAGCAGACCAGGGCGATCAGCGACGCCAACGCGAAGTGGGTGCGCAGCGCACTCGCCGACACCCCCTACGGGTGGACCTACTACAGCGCCCGCGGAAGCGCCGCCGCCGTGCTGGGGGCGGTGGCCGCGAAGTCGGGGGCCGACACGGTCGTGATCGGGGCGCACCGGCACGGGGTCGCCGCGCTGTTGTCGCGGCTCACCCGACGGCCGCTCGTCGAGGATCTCACCGACCGCGGGCTCGTGGTCGTGGTGGTGCCGGCGGCGAAGTAGTCCGTTGGTTCTAGCCGAACCAGTTGCCGACGAAGAGGTAGCCGACGAACGCGACGGTGTCGATGATCGCGTGCGCGACGACGAGCGGCCACAGCCGCGTGGTGCGCTGATAGAACCGGCCGAAGACCATCCCCATGACGATGTTGCCGAGGCCGCCGCCGAGGCCCTGGTACAGGTGGTATGCGCCGCGCAGGACCGCGCTGGAGGCGAGCGCCGCGCCGTCGCGCACGCCGAGTTGGCGCAGTCGGACCAGCAGATAGCCGACCACGACGATCTCCTCGGCGACCGCGTTGCCGACGGCGATCGCGACGAGGATCGGGATCTGCCACCACGGGCCGTGCTCGTCACTGGCGACCAGTGAACCGTTCAGCCCGAGCAGGTGCGCGACATAGACCAGGCCGAGGCCGGGGAGTCCGATGAGAGCGGCCAATCCCACGCCGACCGGGAGGTCGCGGGGCGCGGGGCGCCGGAGGATTCCCACCGTCGACAAGCGGATACCGCTGCGCCACAACAGGTAGATGCCCAGCGCGGCGATACCGAACAGCCGCACGACCGAAAGCGTTTGGCGGGTGAAGTCGATCCAGCCGATCGTCGAGAGCGACGGGTTCAGCGCGATGCTCTTCTGCCCGATCCCGCCGGTCAGCTGCGCCTCGATCAACGACAGCGCGGCCAGCAACGCCGACATCCCGAAGGTCAGCACCCCGACGATCGCCAGCTCGATCCACAGCGCGCGGCGCTGCCGGGGATCGCTGACCACGCAAACCCGACTGTTCAGGACATCCCCGACATTGAAACGGGGTCGGGGATGTCGCGAACTGTCGGGTTTGCCGGACGACACGCGTCAGCCGATGCGGATCTTGCCCAGGGAGAACTGTCCGGTCTTCGGGGCACGACGCCACGGGGTGGAGTACACGACGCTCGACGGCGGCGAGCCCATCATCCCGTCGGCCCCCGTGCCCGTTCCCCCGGTCGAGAACGTCACGGTCGCGTGGTAGGTCTCGTGCGGTTTGAGGTGCTTGAAGATCATGCAGCCGCGCGGCGAGGTGTTGAGGGTGAACGACGGGCCGAAGAGCTGCGGGGTGGACACGGTCACCGGGCCGACGAAGGGCGCGCCGTTACCCGCCCACACGGCGCAGACCCGCGCCTCGGGCAGAGGAGCGGCGTCCGCGAACGGGGCGGCGACGACCGAGGCCACCGCAACGGAGGAAAGGACGAGAGCACCGAGCTTCATGCGGACCACTGTAGGCGGGCCCGTCTCCAACAGCGCGCTACACGTTCCAACACCGTCGGGTGTTGGACCTTCGGGTGCCGAGTGGGAAACGGCTCAGTCGGTCATCCAGGGCGGTTTTCCGACGCCGGTCATGCGCACCGAGCCCCACTGGTTGAGTTCGGCGAGCCGGGCGGCCACCGGCTCGTGGTCGCCGTGGGATACCTCGACGCGTTTGCTGCCCGCCTCGAAGAGGTCGTGGGCGCGCTGTCCGTGCAGGATCCCCGCCCAGTGGAACAGTCCGTCGTTGCCGTCGATGTGCCCACGGGCGCGCAGGCGGGCGGTGAACTCCTCGCCGTCGGCCGCGATCCGCACGTCGTCGTCGAAGACCTCCGCCTCGACGGTCTCGTCGGTCAGCCAGTCGTAGTCGATCGGATCGAACCGGGACAGCGGGTCGACGGGCCGGCGCCACCGTCGGCGGCGCCCGATCGGCGTCGGATGGTCCTGTACCGGGGGGCGCACCCGCACCCCGCGCGCGCCGAGCACCTGGGCCTCGGTCAGCGCGGCGACGATGTAGTCGACCGACTCGTCGCGACAGAAGAACCGGTTGGGCTCCTGGGCCGCGGCGACGGTGAGATAGTTCGACGCCGGCGGGGCCTCGTCGGTGACGACGAGGTCGGCACTCGCGGGATCGTCGACGAGGTCGAACGCGAGCGGCGAGCGCTCCAAGCGCCGTCGCGTGGAGCTGATCGCCTCCGACGCCCCGACGAGCGCGACGGAGGTCACGGCAGGAACCCCGAGCGCCGCCACAGCCGCTCCCCGAGCGGCCCCATCAGATCCGCCTGCCGCAGGAAGGAGGCCAGCGGCGCGAACGCCTTGACCGTCGTCTCGTGGAAGTAAGGATTGGCCCGGGCGATGCGCGCCGCCTGCCGCGGATCGGCGATCCCGGCGCGTTTGTACATCTGCGGGTTGGTGAAGAGGCGCCGGAAGACCGGCCCGCCGAGGCCGTGCAGGTTGGCCGCGACCAGGGTCTCGAACCGCCCGCGAATCGGCTTGCGGCGCATCACGCCGTCGCGCGCGAATCCGATGTGGCGGGCCTCCTCGGTCACGTGGATCTGCATGAGTCGCGCGACGATCGGCTGCAGCTGCGGGTCGGTGCGCATCTCGCGCTGCAGCGCGTCGAACAACTCCTCGCCGACGAGGGTGATGACCCACAGCATGGTGCCGCGCATGACCAGGGGAAGCGCGTACATCGCCGCGCGGTCGACGGGGCGCATCATGTACGGCCGCGCGCCGCTGCGCTCGATGACCTTGCCGAACATGGTCATATGCCGGCACTCGTCGCCCATCTCGGTGAGTTCGTAGTGCGAGGTGGCGGCGGCCGGGTCTTCGCGCATCAGCCGCAGCAGCAGGGCGCGGTTGAGCAGGTTCTCGAACCAGATGCCGACGGAGAGCACATGCGCCATCTCCTGGCGCGACAGCTCGATCCGCTCCTCCTCGGTCATCGCGTTCCACAGGTCCGTGCCGTAGAGCGAGATCACATGCGGCGGCAGGAAGTATTTGCCCTCTTCGAGCGGGGCTTCCCAGTCCAATTCGACGATGGGGTCGAAGGACCGCGACGAGGAGCCCTTCAACAGGCGGCTGGCGATAGCCGTCCGAGCATCGCCGTCATAGGCAGTCTTCGTCGACGCGTCACGCCGATCATTCACCACGGTCATCGGAGCCTCCTCCTCAACCTCCGGCGCAGGGAGGGCTGGAATGTTCGTCAATGCCGAGTGTGCCATCGTTCAATGGCATTGTCACGGAATCGCCCTGTTCAGGGTCGACTCAGCCTCGGTGCGTAAATTTGTCCGAGTGACTGACCAGCGCGACGAGCCGAACCTGCGGCGCCGACGCCAAGACCAGCAACCGCAGGGACCGGATGCGCGGGACCCGCGCGCCGCGGTTCCGCGCGCCGCAAACCCCGGCCCCGTCCCCCCGTCGCCTCGTCCGACGATCCCGCCGCCACCGCGCCCCGGACCGCCGCCACCGACCACCGTCGGCCCCCGGCCCCCCACGCCGCCGACCTATCAACCGCCGCTGGCGTGGTCGGCGCAGCCCGACGCGCCGCAGCGCCGGGCACCGGCCCGGGGCCCGGAGCGCACCTCCCGCGAGGCATCGCCGCACGTCCGACCGTCGCAGCAGCCGTCCGGCCAGCCGGCGGTCCGACGGTCCCAGCCCCCTGCGGTGCAGCCCCACGTCGCACCGGTGCAGCGCAACGAGAGGTACGCGCCCACCCAGACCCCCGAACCGGTGCCCGCTGCCGGGCGCGGAGGGTCACGTCCGACAGCCGGTGCGCCGCCGAAATCCGTCAAACCGGCTTCGCGTAAGCCCGTCAAGGCCAACTCCACCAAGGCCAAATCCCGCCCCGCGTCGAGCGCGACCAAACCCAAGCGCAAACGGCGGATCCTCACCTTCCGGCATCTGCTCAGCCTGCTGCTCGTCATCGTGCTCACGGCCGTGGTCGCGGCGGTCGGCGGGCTGATCTACTACGACGGCAAGCTGCACCGCGTCAACGCGCTCAACTTCTCCGGCCGGATCGCGCAGACGCCCGGGATGAATTGGCTGGTCGTCGGCACCGATTCACGCGACGGTCTGACCGCGGCGCAGCGTCGCAAATACTCCACCGGTCCCGACGAGGGCGGCGCCCGCACCGACACGATCATGCTGATCTCCAAGCCGCTGCACGGTCGGACCGCCATCATCTCGATCCCCCGCGACCTGTTCGTACAGATCCCCGACGGGTACGGCCAGCACAAGATCAACGCCGCCTTCAACATGGGCGGCCCGCAGCTGCTGGTCCGGACCATCGAGTCGATTTCGGGGATCCACATCGACCACTACGCGGAGATCGGCTTCGGCGGCTTCGCCAACGTCGTCGACGCGATCGGCGGAATCCACGTCTGCCTGAAGGAGCCGCTGCGCGATCCCAAGGCCGGGCTGCGGTTGAAGGCCGGGTGCCAAGACCTCAACGGGCGCCAGGCCCTCGGCCTGGTGCGCACGCGCGACTTCCCCAACGCGGACCTGCAGCGCGTGATCAATCAGCGCAAGGTCTTCGCGGCGCTGATGGACAAGGCGACGAGCCCTGGGGTGCTGCTCAACCCGTTCCGGCTGCTCCCGTTCGTCAACGGGATCGTCGACTCGCTCACCGTCGACACCAACGACCACTCGTGGAACCTGCTGGCGCTGGCCTGGTCGTTGCGCGGCCATCCGGTGATGGCCACGGTCCCCACCGGCGGCGACGTCTGGAGCGACGACGGGGAATCGCTCTCCGTCGGCGACAACACGACGGAGTTCTTCGACCGCCTCGCCAAGGGCCAGGCAGTCGATCCGAAGGCTTTCGACGACGAGAGCCAGGCGGCGGTCGGCTAGAGGTTCCCGCCCGCGGCCGCCGGCGGATTGGCGTCGGCCTCGGTGGTGCTGTTGATCTCGCGCTCGACGAAGGTCTCCAGGTCGAAGATGTTGCCCTTGGCGCGCTCGGCGATGGTGAGCAGCGTCGTCATCGTCGCCACCTCTTCCACCTGCTCCTTGAGGAACCACTGCATGAACTGTTCGCCGAGGTAATCCCCGTCGTCCCGGGCAACCCGCGCCAGGTTGACGATCTGCTCGGTGACTTCCTGCTCCTGCGCGAGCGCGAGCTTGATGGGCCCGGTGAAATCGTCGAAACGGTTCTGCGGCGCCGCGACCCCCGGGATCTCGACGGCCTGCCCGCGGTCGAGGAAGTACTGGACGATCATCATCGCGTGGTTGCGCTCTTCGACCGCCTGCTCGTAGAAGTGCTGGGCGAGCTGCGGCATATCTTCGTTGTCGTAGTACACCGCGATCGCGTTGTACTGCTGGCTGGCCGCGAACTCGTTGGTGATCTGATCGGCCAGCAGCTGCTGAAACTTGGTCCGTTCGGTCATGGCGCCAAAACTACACGCGCAGGGTGACTTGGCGCGTCCGGATCCCGGCGCGGGACCGGCGCTGTTCGGTGGTCAGCTCGGACTTGTCGGCCATCGCCTCGACGAGCCATTCGTCGAACTGGTCGAGCCCGTCGTACCAGTGGTCGGCCTCCTGCTCGACGGTCAGGTCGAAGACCGGGACGAGCAGGCCGTGCGTGCGGAAGGAGCCCGCGAAGCGCGACCCCTCGCCGAGGGTGAGATGGCCCGCCGCGTGCAGGCGCGCGAGGGCCGTCATCACCGTGTCCTCGTCCTCCGGCCGCACCCAGCGCAGGTGCGCCTTGTCGCCGGCGCGCACCCACCACGGCGCGCCGAGCCCGCTCTTGGGCTTCATCCGCGTCGTCGGCAGGATCGTGTCCGCGGCGTGGTCGAGCATCTGCTGCACGTTGGGATCGACCTTCGCACCGGGGGCGTACCACCACGAGAAGTCCTCGTAGACGGTGATGTCGAGGGGGGCGTCCACGTCGAGCAGATCGGCGAGCGACTTCTCCGTCGTCTGGCCCGTGTACTGCTCGTCGACCTTGGCGTGGGCGGCCCAATCGATCGCCGCCGCGAACTCACCGGCGATGTCGACCGGCTCGGGATCGACCTGCAGCGCGGCGAAACCCTCGCGCGCTCCCTTGCCGTCGCGCACGATCGCGCCGACGGCGCCGGGCAGGACGGTGGCGACGCTGACGTGGTTGCGGACCCCGTCCTTCTGCAGGTTGGGGCCGAGGTCGTCGTCCGGGACGACCGACTTGAGTTCGGGCTCCGGCGGGCCCGGCTCGGTCAGCGCCAGACGGGCCGAGGCCGCCGCGACGAATGCGCGCATCGCCACCAGGTCGCACTCGGCGGCGAGACCCTCGAACGGCCGCGTCGGGCCGACCAGGGCGGCCGCCTGCCGCTCCTTGCGCGCGGCAACGCGCTCGGCTCGATTGCTACCGGGGCGCGGTCCGCTGCCGCGCTTGCTCTTCTTCGCCATGGCACAACCTTGTCACACGCACGCGCGTCACACGATGGGAGTGCGACCCTCAGACGGTGACCAACCAGTCACGCACCCGGGCCGGATGGTTGGTGGCGATCCACCGCACGCCGAGGTCGGCGCACAGTTGCACGTCGGGCTGGTCGTCGACGGTCCAGCAGTAGGTGACCCGCCCCGCCGCCGCCGCCCGGTCGACCAATTCGGGATGAAGGCGCAGCGTCTCGACCGACGGTCCGATACCGGTCGCGCCGACCGCCGTCGCGGCGCTGCCGCCCAGCACGCGGGCGGTGTCGCCGAGGAGGATGGTCGGAAGTATCGGGGCGTGCCTGCGGATCCGCCACACCCCCGACGAGGAGAACGAGATCACCACGGCACGGCTGTGGTCGGCCGACGGCGGAGTCGCCACCGAGAACCGGTGCAGCGTCTCCAGCAGCTTCACCTCCACCAGGCTGCCGAACCGCACCGGATGCTTGGTCTCGATGAACAACCGGACCGGGCGGCGCCAGTCCAGTGTGAGCGTGAGTAGTTCGTCGAGGGTCAGCACCGACGCCGGTTTGCCGCCCTTCCAGCTGCCGAAGTCGTATTCGCGCAACTGCGCCAACGTCATCTCGCTGACCACGCCGGCGCCGTCGCTGGTGCGGTCGATCGTGCGGTCGTGGACGCAGACCAACTCGTGGTCGGCGGTCAGTCGTACGTCGCATTCGAGGCCGTCGGCCCCCTGGGCGAGTGCGAGTTCATAAGCGGCGAGCGTGTGCTCGGCCAATTCCCCGGACGCGCCCCGGTGGGCGACGACGGCGGGGTGGCCCGAGCGGGAGACCCGGTGCTCGGTCACGCGTTGACCCATCGGCGGCGGCTCGGCGCACGGGCGGGGCCCGCGGCCGGGTTGAAGACGGCCACCAGCCGCGGGATCATCCACCACGCGAAAGCCGCCGAGACCACCCCGGAAACGATGACCCACACCAGCGCGTCGGCCTGGGTCTGCAGACTGCCGCTGCGGTGGCCGGCCCAGCGCATCACTATCGCGGTGAGCGCGACGGCGTTCACCAGCGCCCAGGCGATCCACACCTTGCGCAATTCCAGATGCGTGCGCGGCGTCAGCACCCGCTCGTCGACGAGTGCGGCCTCGCGGAGCAGGAACGGGGCGGTGACGAGGTTGACCAACGGGAAGACCGAGAACAGCCACAGCACCCAGCTGCGCCGCGGCTCGAGCCGGTCGACGTGCCGATAGGCCAGCGCGCGCATCGCGATCACCCACTGCCCGAAGCGGGCCAATCCGTAGCCCATCGCGAGCAGGGCGGCGACGCCGCTGGCCTGGACGAAGATCGCCGTGACGATGTCGAGCCAGGCGGGGATCAGGTGGTCGCGGCCCACGACGGCGACGAGGTAGCGCAGCACGTGGAACACCGCGGCGATCCCGAGGACGACCGCGACCTGGCGCGCCGCGGCGACGAATTTCAAGGCCTCCGAGCGGGCCTGGGTCTCCACCGGGATATCCTGCCAGCTCGCGGGCAGATCCTGCAGACCCCAGCGCGGGATGCTGCTGTACCGCGGAGTCGGGCGGGAGCGGTGCAGGTTCGCCGCGCGCGGACCGGGCCGGGCCTCGGGTGGGCGCTGGGCGATCCAGCGGATACGACCGGGGGCCGGGCCGCCGACGGGCCGCTGCTGCGGGGCTCCGTGCGGAGTGATCGGAGCCGCCGGCGGACGGGGCTGGGCCAGTGCCTGCGCCACCTGGTCGACGGGGACCACGACGAGGATCCCGTTGCAGCGCGGACACCGGATGCGCCCGGCTCGGTGGGGCGCCTGAATGCGGCACACGCGGCAGAGGTCGACGAGGCGCTGCCCGGGGGGCATGGCGCCGTAGGGCGGTTGGGTCATTGCCGGCTCACTCCCCCACGACGACCGGCTTGCCGCTGGCCTCCCACGCGACCATGCCGCCCTCGACGACGAGTGCCTCGCGACCCACGTGCTCGAAGTACTCGGCCATCCGGAAGGAACGGCCGCTGGTACGGCACACGACGAACAGTTCCACGTCGGGATCGATCTCGTCGATCCGCTCCGGCACCTCGCCCAGCGGGATGTGCAGAGCACCCCGGACATGCCCGCCGGCCCACTCGTCCGGCTCGCGGATGTCGAGCAGCACACGATCGGTCTCACCGGTGAAATCGTCGGGCAGTTGCCCCACCGGCACCTGTTCGTATGCGGCCATGAGTCCATGGTGGCATATGACGACGAGCGCAGGTGGCCAACGTCTGCCGATCGGTTCGCCCAGGCCACCGGGACGGGTCGGAAAGATATCCACAGTGGCCGGGCATAACTCCTCGGACCGCCCCTGATCACCTCGCCGGGCCGATACAGGACAGTGAACCGGCCTTAACCAGGGATGGGCACAAAATGGCCCCAATTGTGAACGGCGCCACATATTCACGAAATTTCGTCGCGTTTTCTCGAAGTATCGTGAATTTCACGCTGGAGTTTTTGTCCGGCTCGACAAAGCGCATAGCGCCTGTGGATAACTTGTGGACAACTCTGGCGGCCCGTCCGGTACGGTACGGGTTGTCCGATCCCCGACCGAGGAGTACTGATGCCCAGCAGCACGGTTGAAGCCGTCATCGCCGCCGAACGCCCCCGCGTGTACGCGGCGTTCGCCGATCGCGAGGGCACCGGCAAGTTCCTCCCGCTCACCGTTCGCCTGGTGAGCCCCGGGGCGCAGGAGCGCCAGGGAGTCGGCGCGGTGCACTCCCTCGGCGTCGGCAAGCTCGGCATCCGCGAGCAGATCACCGAGCTGGTCCCCGACGAGAAGATCGTCTACCGCGTGGTCGGCGGCCTGCCGGTCCGCTCCCATGTCGGGACGATCGAGTTCGCCGACGCCCCCGGCGGCACCATGGTCCGCTACACGATGGATTCCGACCCGAAGATCCCGGTGCCGGCCGCCGTGCTCACGCCGGTCCTCAACGGCCTGATCGGTTCCATGATCGCCGCCGTCAAGAAGGCCGTCGCGCAGAACTGATCGCGGGGCTCAGTCCTGCGGCCAGTCCCGCTCGAGCCCGTTGATGATGAAGTCGAGTTTGGCGTCGAGTAACCCGCGATCGGTCCACGAGTCGCGCGGCTGCAGCGTCGAGCCCTCGGGCAGTTCCCCGCGCACACGGTCGAGTCCGGAGGCCCCGGAATCGTCGACGGCGCGCATGGAGGTGACGCCCAGGTGTGTCACGAAGACCGTGTCGCCGAGGAAGTCGAGGGCGAACATCGCCTGACCCCGGGTGCGGCCGACGGCGGCCAACGCGTCGGTGTAGGCGGCGAAGACGTGGTCGATCCGGGTCGGCGCCGTGGGAAAGGTGTAGACCAGACGGCTCAGCCCGGGAAACTCCTCGCACACCCGCCAGCACTCGTCGGCCCACAGCCGCAGCACGCCGCGCCAATCCGCGCCCGGTTCCGGGGTCCGCAGCGTCGCGGCCGCGGTGTCCAGGCAGGCGACCACCAGCTCGTCGCGGGACGGGAACAAGCGGTAGATGGCGCCCGTCACGACCCCGAGGCGCCGCGCGATCGCCGACATGGTGAACCCGTCGATCCCCTCGGCGACCGCCGCGGCGATCACATCGTCGGCGGTGAAGGCGGGCTTACGACCCGCCTTCTTCGCGCCGGGTAACGCCGAGGGCGTGGACACATGCACGAATCCACACTAGTTCGCCAGTTGCCACCCTTGCGCGCTGCGCAACCGCTCGGTGAACCGCGCGTAGGTCCCGTCGTCCACCGCCAGCAACTCGTCATGCGTGCCCTGCGCCTCGACCCGGCCGTCGGCGTCGAGGCAGACGATGACGTCGGCCTCGGCAATCGTGTCGAGCCGGTGGGCGATCACGATGACCGTCGCGTGTTCGCGCAACCGCTGCACCGCAGCGACGATATGCGCCTCGTTCTCGACGTCGAGCGCCGACGTCGCCTCGTCCAGCAGGACGATGGGCGCCTGTTTCAGCAGCGCCCGGGCGATCGAGACGCGTTGCCGCTCGCCACCCGACAACGCCCGGCCGCCCTCCCCGACCGGGGTCTCCCAGCCCTGCGGGAGCCGTCGGGCGATCTCGCCGACACCGGCCAGCTCGGCGGCGGCCCGCACCTCCTCGTCGGTCGCCCCGTCGCGGCCCACCGCGATGTTGGCGACCAGGGTGTCGTCGAAGAGGTAGACGTCCTGGAAGACCATCGAAAGCTGACCCATGAGCTGGCTGACGGGTTGCTCGGTCACCGCCGCGCCGCCGACGCGGATCTCGCCGGCATCCACGTCGTAGAACCGGGCGACCAGTTTGGCGATCGTCGTCTTACCGCTTCCCGACGGCCCGACGAGCGCGACCATCGAGCCGCTCGGGACGGCGAAGGAGATGTCGCGCAGGACCGGGTCGCCCGAGCCGTCATAGGCGAAGCCGGCGCCGTCGAACTCGACGGCGCCCGGGGAGGGGAGCGTCACGTCGTCGCGCGGCTCGGGCAGTGGCTGCGCGGTCAGCACCTCGTCGAGGGCGTCGAGCAGCGGGCGGCGCGATTCCAGCGCCATCGCGCTCTCGGTGATGGTGGAGAGTGTCGACGTGAAGCGCATCGCCAGGCCGATGAAGGCCAGGGCGGGGATCGGGGCGAGCGAGCCCGACACCGCCAGCGACCCGGCCAGCGAGATGAGGATGACGACGACGACCTGGGTGGCCACACCGCTCAGGAGCAAGCCGACCGTCTCGAGCCACAGCGCTCGACGCTTGGTGGCCCGGGTGCGCTCCAACGCGTCGAGCAGTGGCGGGAAGTCGTGCGACCGGCCACAGGACCGCAGGGCGCCCTGGCATTGCGAGAACTCGACGATGCGGTCGGCCAGTGCGACCTCCTCCGGTTCGTGCAGGTTGCGCCCCTTGCGCATGAAGGCCGTCGACACCAGGGTGATCACGACGAACACCGGGGCCGCGACGGTCAACGCCAGTCCGAGCACGGGATTCCAGACCCAGGCGGCGACGACGATGACCACCGCGGCGGTGAGCCGCGCGACCAGCGGGCCGATCATGTGGGCGAAGATCTCGCCGGTCTGCATCAGTTCGGTGGAGACCATCCGCGAGAGCCGCCCGGCGACCGGGCGGGCGAACCACCCGAGCGGCTGCTTGGAGACCTGGTCGCCGACGAGGCGGTGGATGCTCTCGAGGAAGTCCAGCGCGACCGCATAGGTCCGCTGGCTCTGCAGATAGTTGAGACCGAATCCGGCCACGGCGAGGATCGCGAAGACCCACAGCCAGCCGCCGACGCCCATACCCCACACCGGCTCGCCCGACGCCAGCGAGCTGATCGCCGGGAGCAGGGCGGCCAACGCGACTCCCTCGGCCAGTCCGCAGATCACCGCCAGCGCGATCGCCGGGCGCAACCCCTGCGGGCGCGACACCATCCGCCGCATCCGCGGCACCACGTCGATCAGGGGGATCGTCATCGCAATTCTCCGTTCGCCAGGGCCGAATCCCACAGCCGCGCATAGGCGGGTTCGGCGAGCAGTTCCTCGTGGGTTCCGGCGGCGACGACCCGCCCGCCGTCGACCAGCACGATCTGGTGGACGCCCTTGATCACCTCGGGCCGGTGCCCGATCAGCAGCACGGTCCGGCCGCGCGCCAATTCCGAGAGGGCCTGTTGGATCTGGTGCTGCGACTCCGGGTCGGTGAGAGCGGTCGCCTCGTCGAGGATGAGGATCGGGGCGTCGACGAGCAGCGCCCGCGCGATCGCCACCCGCTGCGCCTGCCCGCCGGAGAGCCCGGAATCGCTGCCGTAGACGGTGTCCATCCCGTTCGGCAGGGCGTCGATCTCCTCGAGTACCTGTGCCGCCCGGGCCGCTGCCCGGATCTCCTCGTCGGTGGCGTCGGGTCGGCCGAGCGCGATGTTGTCGCGAATGCTGATGCCCAGCAGCTGCGGGTCCTGCAACACGAACCCGACATGGGAGTACAGGTCGGCGACCTGGGCGACGGGCACGCCGCCGATGGTGATGCTCCCCGAGCGCGGATCGTCGAAGCGGGCCAGCAGGGTCGCGATCGTCGACTTGCCCGACCCCGACGGTCCGACGAGTGCGGTGACCGTCCCCTCGCGCAAGGTGAATCCGACGTCGTGCAGGGCCAGCGGAGCGTCGGGTTCGGCGCCGTAGGAGTAGCTGACCGAGTCGAAGACGACGTCGCTGCTGGCCGGCTGCTCCTTGGGCTCCACGTCGGGCAATTCCCGGGTGTCCACCAGCGCGACGATGCGGCTCGCCGCGGCGCCCGCGATCTGCCGCGACCACATGGCGCTCATCAGCACTTCGAGTCCGTACGGGATGAGCAACGCGATCAGCGAGGTGGCCAGCACGTCGGCTGCGGTCACCGTGCCGCGGTGGACGAGCCAGGTGCCGCCCCCGATGTTGATGAGCAGCAGCAGGGGCACGGCGAGCAGCGACGTCCCCACCGAGCTCACCCGGATCAGCGGCTTGACCCAGTCGTAGTAGAAGGCCTGGAACTCGTCGGCGGCCTGCTGGTAGGCGCGATGCGCGCGGCCGACCCGACCGAAGGCCTTGACCACCGAGATACCGGTGACGAACTCGACCATGCGCGCCGAGACGGTGGCCATGCGCTGGTCCATCTCGACGGTCTTCTCGCCCATGCCGCGCATGCTCAGCGACATCGCCGCGGCGTACAGCGGCAGGGTCGCTATCGCGAGCAGGCCCAGGCGCCAGTCGATGACGAAGGCGTAGGCCATCAGCGCCAGCGGCATCACGACGGCGTTGGTGCCGTCCACCGGTTGGTGGGCGATCAGATGGTGGATCGTGCCGATGTCGTCCTGCAGCGCCTTGCGGACCCGACCGGAGTTGGTCGAGGTGAACCACGCCAGCGGTACCCGCGAGAAGCGGGAGGCCATCTGCTCGCGCACGTGGTGGCCGAACCGGATGTCGGCGAGGTGCGTGATCAGCAGGGCCAAGAAGTACAACGCCAGCCGCAGGCCGAAGGTGACGACGAGGATCTTGATCCACCGGCCCACCTGCCCGCCGTCGACGGGGGTGCCAGCGCGGGCGGCATCGAGGAGGACCGCGCCGATGTGGACCAGCGCGATATACGGCACGACGGCGAGCACCGCCGAGATCACGGCGAGGATCCGTCCGATGTTGAGTTGCCCGGCGACCGGGCGCATCAGCTCCTTGAGCGCTGCGGCGTCGGCCTTCTGCTGTGCTTTGAGATCGGTCATCTATGCCTCGTTCTGCATAACTTAGGCTAACCATACTTATTTCTGAACGAGGTTCACAATAGAGCCGCGGCGCGGCCACCGCAAGAGCCGGACTAGCGCCCGAGGAATTCCTCGAGACGTTGCGCCTCCGCCTGCGCCCCCCGACGCGCGGCGGGGGCGACCTCGGTGAGGAAGTCCAGCGCCACCCGCCCGTCGACGACGCGCCAGGTCCCGGCGAGACGGCCGTCGACGAGGAGGAATCCGGGGCTGCGCCCGTTCGGGGTGACCGTCCGCCCGAACAGGTCGGGGTCGGCGACGCGGATCCGGTCGGCGGGCGCCTGTGCGACGAGGATGTGGTCGAACGGGGCGATGAGGCGGACCGGGGCCGGGGCGTCCCCGTCGACGATCGGCAGGCCGTCGAGGTCGTAGAGCTCCTCGCCACCGGGGCCGTCGACCCGGATCAGCTCCCACTCGGCATCCATCTGCCGCACCAGCGGGCGCAGGCCGGTCAGCCCGGACCAGGTCTGGATCCCGGCGATGCTGGCCGGGCCGAAGCCGCGCAGGTACATGCGGATCAAATCGCGACGGGCCTCGTCGTCGACCACGGCGGGTTCGGCCGGCCCGATCCAATCGTCGAGCAGCGCGTAGGTGATCGTCCCCGACCCGGCCCAGGTACCGCGCGGCGGCACTTGCACCAGGTGCAGGCCCGCCCGCGCGGTGGCCATCAGGTCGCGTGGCGAAGCCTCCGGCCAGCGCTGGGCGAGCAGATCGCGCAGACTATCGGCGGATAGTTCGCCGCCGGTCAGCGCCGACCGGGCCTCGTCGACGACGGCCGCCGCGTCCACCCCGTCGGGCAGCTTGTGGTTGGACGCGGTGATGGCGGCGATCCGCGGTTGGACGAGTGCGCGCAGCCACCGCGAGTCGAGGGCGTCCGCGGTCATCAGGGTGCCGCGCAGGAGTACCGAGCGGATGATTTCGCGGTCGGTCAGCAACTCGTCGTGGTCGGCCGGGTCGAAGTCGGCGACCCGCGACCACAATCCGACGAACGGCGGGCGCGGATCCTGCGATTGCAGCCCGACGCAGCGGTCGAGGACCTCGATGACATCCTCGTCGATCCGTTCGAGCAGGTGCTGGCGCGACAGCAGCGTGCGATTCCACTGCTCGAGGGTGATCACGACGCGAATCGCACCCCGGTCGCCGCATGGCAGCGATAGCCGTTCGGGTTCTTCGCCAGGTACTGCTGGTGATAGTCCTCGGCATAGTAGAAGCGGCCGTCGCCGGCGTCGGACAGCTGGGCGATCTCCGTGGTGATCGGCCCGTACCCGGCGGCGGTCAAAGCCGGCTGGAACTTCTGCGCCACCTCGCGCGCGGTCTGGGCGTCGGCCTCGGTGCAGGTGTAGATCGCCGACCGGTACTGCGTGCCCACGTCGTTGCCCTGCTTCATCTCCTGCGTCGGGTCATGCGTCTCGAAAAAGGTGCGCAGGATGGTCTCGAGGTCGGTTTGGCTCTCGTCGAACACAACCAGGACGGCCTCGGTGTGACCGGTGCGCGCGGTACAGACCTCTTCGTAGGTGGGGTTCGGGGTGAAGCCGCCCGCGTACCCGACGGCGGTCGTGTACACGCCGGGCAGCTGCCAGACGATCTCCTCGACACCCCAGAAGCACCCGCCGCCCAGGACGACCGCGCGACGGCCGGGACCCCAATCGCAGATCCCCGCCGGCGAGACCATCGGCGACCCGAGCACGATGTTCTTCTCCGCCACCGGCATCGGCGTCCCCCGACCGGGCAGCGCATCGTCCGCGGCGACCATTTCCTGCTTTGCACGAGAGAAACCCCAGGACATGGCCTCGATTCTACGGCCTTCGCGCGCTGCGCGCCCTGGCCGACGAGGTGTGGTTTGGCTCCGGCGGGATCATCTGCCTATGATGACGGTCACACACGGGTGTGACTCATTTCACCCCGGAACGAAAGGGGGAGATGGTGACCACCATGCAGCGCGCGGACCTGACCGGAGCCGAGACGCCCAACTACAACGTCTCCTCGTCCTGTCTGTGGACCTTCGCGACACTCATCCCCCTCGCCATCCTCCTGGTGATCCTCGCGTTCTGAGCCCGAGACCGAGTCCGACCCCCCATCGCTGTGACGTGTCAGACAGCCGGGGGATACGGTGGATAGGTCCGGTGAGAAACAAACATCTGCAATGCGAAGGGAAGAATCGTGGCTGAATACACCCTGCCCGATCTCGATTACGACTACGGCGCCCTGGAGCCCCACATCTCGGGTCGAATCATGGAGCTGCACCACGACAAGCACCATGCCACCTATGTGAAGGGCGCCAACACCGCGCTGGAGAAGCTCGCCGCCGCGCGCGAGGACGGCACCATCGCCGACAAGGTGTACGGCCTCTCGGCCAACCTGTCCTTCCACCTCGGCGGCCACACCAACCACTCGATCTTCTGGAAGAACCTCTCCCCCAACGGGGGCGACAAGCCGACCGGTGACCTCGCCGACGCGATCGCCAACGACTTCGGCAGCTTCGACAAGTTCCAGGCGCACTTCACCGCCGCCGCCACGACCCTGCAGGGTTCGGGGTGGGCGATCCTGGGCTACGACACCATCGGCAAGCGCCTGGTGATCCAGCAGCTCACCGATCAGAGCGGCAACACCTCCGCCGCCCTGATCCCGGTCGTCATGCTCGACATGTGGGAGCACGCCTTCTACCTCGACTACCAGAACGTCAAGCCCGACTACGTCAAGGCGTGGTGGAACGTCGTGAACTGGGCCGACGCTGCCGAGCGCTTCGATCGCGCCGTCAAGCAGGGCTCGGGACTGGTCGTCCCCGCCTGATCCGCGGTACTCCTCGACGCTCCCCGTGCCCTGTGGCGCGGGGAGCGTTTCACATCGCGCCCCGGATGAGGAACGACCCGGCGATCGCGGCGGCGACGAAGACCCCCATCACCACCAGCGCGATCACGTCGATGCGGCCGGGCTTCGCGTCGTCGACCGTGAGCCGCCCGGTGCCGCCCCGGGCGGTGATCGCCTCGCCCAGCTCCGCCGACCGGCGCAGTGCCGACGAGAGGGCCGCGACGACCATGTCGAGGATGGTCAACTGCGACGACGGGTGGCGGACCTTCATCGGCGAATGGGGTCGCAGCCGGTGGACCGCGCGCAGGGTGAGCAGTTCGTCGACCATCAGGGGGAGCGACCGCAGGCAGAGCGCGATGACCACCGCCCACTCGTCGACGGGCAGTCTGAGCCAGCGCAGCGGACGCATCAGCGTCGCGATCGCCGGCGCCAGCTGGGCCGCCGGCGTCGTCCACACGACGAGTACCGACGCGGCGATCACCAGCAGGCCGAGCACGACGCTGCGCGCCGTCGTCAGCCCGCCGTTCACCCCGGCAACCGAGGCGGAGAGTGCGACGCTCGCTCCGGCCAGCGCCCACAGCCACCACGGCGGCTTGGGCACGGCACCCAGCGGGATCCCGGCCAGCAGCGCCACCCCGACGACGACCAGGGCGACGACGGCCAGCGCCGGCCACGACGGGAGCACCCAGAGCAGCACGCCGATCAACCCGACCCCGATCAGCTTGGTCCCCGCCCAGAGGCGGTGGACCACCGAATCGCCGGGGATCTCGCGCAGCGGCAGGGCGTTCATGAGGCCACATCCTGCTGGTGGGCGGCGACGGGGGCATCGGTGAGCACGCCGTCGACCAATTCGACCTGACGGTCGCAGACGGTCGCGATCTCGTCGAGGTCGTGTGAGATCACGATCAACGTCAGGCCGGCGGCGCGCAGCCGCCCGAACAGGGCGACGACGTCGGCGCGGGCCTGCGGGTCGAGACCGGCCAACGGCTCGTCGGCGACGATGATCTCCGGATGCCCGGCGAGTGCGCCGGCGAGCACTCCGCGCCGCATCTGACCGCCGGAGAGTGCGTCGGTGCTGCGCGTGGCGAATTCGCGCGGCAGGCCGACCTCCTCGAGCAGGCGCGCCACCTCGGTGCTGCCGACGTCGACGCCGCCGGCGGCCTGGATGTCCTCGCCCAGGGTCGGGCGCTGCAGTTGCAGCCGCGCGTGCTGGAAAGTCAGTTTCACCTGGCCGACCTGCTTGTCGATCGGTTCCCCCTCGTACCGGGCGGTTCCCGACGTGGGCGAGGTCAGCCCGGCCAGGATCCAGGCGAGCGTCGACTTGCCCGACCCGTTGCCGCCGACGATGAGCAGCCCCTCGCCGCGGCCGACCCGGAGCGTGACGTCGCGCAAGGCGGTCACCTCCCACGGGGAGCCGGCCAGATATTTGTGCCCCACCCCGGACAGGTCGATCAGCGTCTCCCCGCCTGTCGGCGCGCGCACCCCGGCGACCTTCTCCGACGGAGCGACGTCGGGCTCCGGCGCCCCGAGCCACTGCGGCGGCTCGGGATCGACCCGGCCGTCGCGCAGGTGGATGACGCGGTCGGCGGCTGCCGCCTCGTCGGCACGATGGGTGATGAGGACGACGGCGAGCCCGCGCCGAGCGGGCAGCGTCGCGAGGACCTCGAGTAGTTCGGCGCGCCCCTGCGGGTCGACCATCGAGGTGACCTCGTCGGCGATGAGCAGTGCGGGGTCGCGGGCCAGTGCCGCAGCCAGGGCGAGGCGCTGCTGCTGACCGCCGGAGAGGTCCGCGGTGTCTCGATCGGCGAGGCCGGTGAGCCCGACCTCGGCGAGCAGCGCGTCCACGTCGACCTCGACGTCGGCGGGCAGCCCCCACACCACGTCGTCGGCGACCCGGGCGCCGAGCATCTGCGTCTCGGGCCGCTGCAGCACCATCGCGGTGCCACCGGGACGTCCCAGCCCCGGGTCGCCGGGTCGGCGGACCTCGCCGCTCGTCGGCGCGCGCCCCGCGAGGATTTTCGCGACGGTCGACTTGCCGGAGCCGTTGGCGCCGACGACGGCGACGAATTCACCGGGATCGACGCGCAGCGAGACGCCGTCCAGCGCCGGGACGGATGGCCGGCGAGCCGAATCCCACCCCGACCCGGATGCCCCGGGATAGACGAAGCCGACGGCGTCCAACTCGACGGGAAGCGGTCCGACCGGCGCCGGATCGGCGATGTCGCTGGTGCCGTCGTCGAGGGTGTCGGTGCTCGGGATCGCGCGGACGCGCTCGATGACCCCGCCGACCAGCCACCACGCGAGGTAGAGGGAGACGAGGGTGCCCAGGGCACCGGAGATCCACATCCACACCCACCAGTAGTCGATGCCCAGCTTGGTGAGCCAGCGCACCGCGTCGGCGAGTTGGTGCACGGCGGTCACGTTGTCGGGTCCACCGATCTTGCCGACCTGATCGGCCATCCCGTCGATGGCCTTGGCCATGCCGTTCGAGGTGTTCTTCAGCGACTCCAGGACCAGTCGGCGCAGCGGGGCGAGGACCAGCAGGACCAGCACCGAGAGGCCGCCCAGGATCGGGGCGACGATCAGCGCCGCCCCGGTGAACGCGGCCAGGCCGCTGCGGCGACGTTTCATCTCGCCGACGACCCCGCCGATCAGACCGGCGCCGACGACCCCGACCGCCGAGGACAGACCGGCGAGGGCGAAGGCGACGCCCGCCGCCGCGACGACGGTGGCGATCAGCGCGCGCGGTCGGGTGCGCTGGCTGATGAGCGCGAGCGGCACCGGCGCCAGCAGTGCCACCGACGTGAGGATCGGCAATACCTGGGCGATGACGACCGTCGCGACGGTCAGGCCGCCCAGCACAGCGGCCAGCGCGACCTCATGCGGGCGCAGCGGGCCGCGGATGGTGGCGGCAGCGGTTTTTTCCGACATCCCCTCCATTGTGCCCGGAGGTTTGTTAACGCCAGCTAAGGTTCTCGCCCGGCCCGTCGAGCCCAGGCTAGTTCGAAACCCAGCGCGCGCCGCGGGTCATCGTGATCGACACCTCGCGCAGCGGCTCCGCGTCGCCGATGATCGTCGACGCCCTGGCCGGCAGGACGTCGCGCACCTCGCCGGGTGCGTCGCCGTCGTCCCGGTAGCGGCGGCAGGCCGCGCTGATCAGCTTCGCCTGCCGTTCCGGGCTGCTCTGCTCGAAGTCGTGGGGCAACAGCGGGCTGATCTGGGTCAGGGCGTCGCGGATCTCCACGACACGGCGATTGAACCGCACCATCGCCGACGCTTTGAGGTCCTCGCCGTCGTGGCCGGGAAGCACGACGGCGGGTACCGCGCCGGTAACCGTCTCCCACAGCGGCTCGAGGTCGCGGTATTGGCGGCGCAGGGTCAGCCGCGCCCGGATCCAGCGGACCCGGGCGTGGAGCAACGGATAGGCGATGCCGGTCAGGAAGCCGAGCAGGCCGGACAGGGCCAGGGCGCGCGCGGCGGCGAGCAACGGATTCAGTTCGTGCCAACCGATGATCGCGCCGAGAATGAAGACGATCTGCACCAGGGAGGCCGTGGCCAGCGCCGCGAGGCCGCCGATCAGGAGTATCAGCGAGACGCGGAGGTATCCGGCGGCGGCCGGCATGAACTGCCGGATGCTGCCGATCGACGCGGAGAAGCCGTATGCCAGATAGGTGCTGGCGATGAGGAAGAAGGTCGCGAACGCCCAGTAGCGGGCGGAGTTGCCGGTGAGGTCGGTGTGGCGCAGGTTGTGCGGGATCTGCGTCATCGCGATCTGGAGCCCGGCCGCGGCGATGGTCAACGGAACCGCTTCGATCCCGGCTCGACGGGCCCGCCCGGATTCCGCCGGGGAGTAGTAGAAGACGACGACGAGCGCCCCGGCGCCGAGGGCCAGCATCGACCACAGGAGCACGCGGGAGAACCCGTCGAAGGTCCAGCCGTTGAGGCGTTGGGCCAGATTCGTGTTCGCCGAGACGAAGGCGAGGGTGAAGGCGACGACGCTGACGGTCATCGCCGTGGCCTGCAAACCGCCGCCGTCTCGTCGGATCTGGTCCATCCGCCAGCACACCGCGAAGGCGAAGACCGCCAGGGCGATGAGGTTCACCACGTCGGCGCGAAGGACGGATTCCACGGCTACATCCACCCGCCGTGGCCGCCGAGGAGGCGCTGGATACGTCGCAGCCCGATGTCGTCGGAGGTCGACCCGACCGCGCCGGCGGCGTCGGCGGCCCATCCGACGATGATCGAGGCCACCATCTCGGCCTCCCACTCGCGCTCGTCGTCATAGCAGGTGCGCGAGAGCGCTTCGCCTGTCTCGCCCTCGCCCGGCGCCACCAGCGCGGCCGCGTCCAGCTGGCCGAGCATCTGGTGTCCGGCGATCATGTGGCCGAACTCGTGGACGATGATCTGGTTGCGATGCATCGGCGAGGTGTTGGACTGGCAGAAGAAGTAGTCGCCGTCGCCCGCCGAAAGCCAGACGCCGTTGGGCATCCCGGTGGGCAGCGGATAGGAGATGACGTTGACGGGTCGGCCGCGGCGTTCGCCGTAGCGGCGGCACAGTTGCTCGGCGTCAAACGGCAGATCGAGGTCGAGTCCGCGCAGCTCTCGGCGACACAGTGCGCGCAGCGCGCGCTCGCTTCGCATACGTGGATTCCCCCGGCGGTTCAGCAATGGCGGGCAACGAAGACCGGGCCCGCGAAGGTCATTCTACTTCGCAGAAATGGCCGCAGCACGATCCGCGCACGCGATGTGACCAGATCGACTAGGCCTTGGCGCCGTTGATCTCCGGCGGGTCCTGGGGCAGTCCCTGCTGCTCCCGAAGCACCTTGATGAGCTCGTTGACGACGGTCACCTTGTCGCTGGACAGGCCGGCCAGCCGGAAGGCGGCGAGCTGGATGTCGGCGTCGGCCTGCATCCGCATCATGTCGATTTCCTCGCGGGTGCGCTGTGCGGCGCCGTCCTCGAGGAAGTAGTGGACGTCGACGCCGAACGCGGCGGCGATACCCTCGACGGTGCGGAACGACGGCGACTTGGCCTTACCCGAGCGGAGCTGGCTGAGGTACGACTCGCCGAGCCGGAAGCCACGCTCGGTCGACCGGGCTGCGATGGCCTTCGCGCTGTAGGCACGACCGTTCGGGCCGGGAACGGTGCGGAACAATTCCTCTAGGCGCCGAGCAAACAGACCGGGTTCGAGATCTGCTGCGCGGCTGTCCGCCTTGCCAGCCTCGCTGGACGTCATACGTGGTTCTCCTCGTTCGCATTTCGCTTGCCGTGGAATGAGTCCATCCTGAATCTTCTTCAGAATACCCCATTTGGGTGAATTTACGACCCACCATGGTTCAAGGTCGACAATGCAACAGATCAGTAGGGTAGGCGAAGCGCGGCCCAGCCGGAGGGAACCTGCTCGATTCGGAGTGTGGCCGGTTTCGGTGGATATACTCGCACCGGGTCCGCGATCGGCACGCGCGCGGGGTGGTTTCACGCCGCGCCGGACGGCCGGCCCAGACTCGACAATCTCAGCGAGATTGCCTGCATACCCGCTGGTGACGGCCATTTCGTTCTTCGGCCGCCAACAGTTCAACACCCAGAAAGCTCGATCGATGAAGTCCATGCGAAACCTCCGCCGTCCCCCGGTGACGGTGCGCACGGCCGCCGCGTTCGCGGCGGCGGGTGTGATGAGCTTCACGTTTGCCTTCCTCGTGACGCCCGCCGATTCCTCGGCGACGCCGATGCCGGTTGATTTCGGTTCGACGCCCGGCGGGTCCGATTTCGGAGCGGGCGGAACGGGCACGGGCACGCCCGGGGGTGGACCCGGAAGCAACTGGAACCCCGGTGGGGCCGGCGGGAACAACTCGGGTGGCACCGGCGGCAACAACACCGGTGGGACCACTTCTGGCGGCACCGGCTCGGGGGCGAGCACCGACTCGGGTGGGACCGGCACCGGCACTGGCGGCACGGGCACGGGCACTGGCGGCACGGGCACTGGGACTGGCACTGGCGGAAGCGGCACTGGCTCGGACCCGGGTGGGACCGACCCGACGCTACCGGGTGGGCCGGGTACTCCCACCGTTCCCGGGGCCGGCAGCGGCGCCAACTCCGGCGCGAGCATCGGCGGCGCCCCTCCGATGGCCGGTACCCCGCCGGTGGACCTTCCCCCGACCCGGTACGGCGACCACTACACGCCCGATCAATACTCGCCACCGGCGCCAGCCGCGCCCGCACCTCCCGCTGCCCCGGCACCTGCCGCTCCGGCACCGGCGGCTCCCGCACCGGCGGCACCCGCACCCGGCACACCCTCAGGCGGCGCCCCGCCGCCCCTGGCGGCCCCGGTGCCCCGGCTGCCCCTGGTGGCCCGGGATCTGGAGCGCCCGGCACGGCACCGGCACCCAACCGGCCCGCACCGGCACCCACCGCCCCCGCGGTGGCACCGGATCCAGGCAAGCCGACCGCCGTCGCCGCACCTCTCGGTGACTTCGGCACGGTCGCCGAGGGTTACGGACCGGCCGCGATGCTGGGCCTGGCGACGCTCGCGCTGCTCGGCAGCGGACGCTTCCTCGACGCACTGCACGCCATCCGCCGCTGACAGGACCTCCGACGCACCCGAACGGGGATCAGGAACGGGGCAGTGCGGCGAGGTAGCGCCGCGCGAACCAGGCCTGCAGAAGCCGGGTCACCGGTCCTCCCATGCGGGCGTACCAGGCGGCGGGCCGCGAGAACGCGGACACGAGGCCGTAGACACCGTCGTCGGCCGGGTCGTACTCGACGGCGAACAGTTCCTCGCCGGATTCGGGGTGACCGGGAAGAGTGCCGTAGGCGAACCCCCGGCGGTCGGGCTCGTCGAGGACGTAGACGACCCGACAGGGTGCGGTGATCCCGAGCGGCCCGACGCCGAGCCGGATGGACAACTCGGTGCCCTCATGCGCGGTCGACGTCGACGCGGCACGGAAGATCCCGATGTCCTTCTGCATGCCGAAGGTGAGAACGTGCTCGGCGGCGCGCTCGAAGAGCGGCCGGCCGGAGCCGATCCGGCGGCGGTGGGTGAAGGCGTGGTATCCGCTCGGCGGGGTGGTCAGCGTGGCGCCGACGCCCGCATAGGTGAACGACGCGCGCGACGGGTTCCCGTCGTCTTCGGACCCGCGCAGCGCCGCGATCTCCCGCGCGATGTTCTCCCGGGCCGGCGCCTCCCAGCGTTCACGCGCCTGCGGCGACATGAAGATGTGCTCACGCCCCAAGAACTCGGTCAGCAGTTCGGCCCGCTTCCGCCGGAACACGCGACCGGGCACACGGCGGAACTCCTCTCGGACGTTTGCCGCGTATTCGTCATAGCGTTCCGGGGCCGATCCGAGAACCGCGAAGTCGGCGTCGGACAGGGCGATGCCGTTGGCGTCGTCGGCAGCGGGATCGTGCGCGGTGGTCAGTTCGACGAGTCGTGCGATCTCGTCACGATCAGGGTCGTCGACGAGGAGCCGGCGCGCCAGGTCCGCGGAGTCCTGCTCGTTGGAGGAGCTGAGCGGTTTGTAGACCGCGTCGTGGAACCAGGCGGCCAACACGACCGGGCGCTGGGCAAAGGCCAACCCTTCGTCCCGAAGGATCTCCAGAGCCTCGAGAACCTCGTCGAGGTGCCGCTGATCGTGATGTCGACGGTGCGGCTCATTCCACCGCTGGGTCAGATCGGCTGCGATGGCCTCTGGGATCTCGACGTCCATGGATGGATGCTAGGCAGTTCACGCCGGTTGCCGCGCGAAGTGTCTGGAACCTCACCCGAGAACGTCGGTGTCTGAAACCGCACACCCACTGGACCGGGTGCCCAGGTCTCGATACGACCCAGGCTCTCGACGGGATTTGGAGTGCCCAGGTCTCGATACAACCGCTCCTTCGTCGCGGTCACTCGACCCAGCGCTCGGCCGGGTTGAGGTGCCCAGTCGGCGGGGTTGACGTGCCCACTCGACGGGGTTGGGGTGCCCACTCGGCGCTCGGCGGGGTCGTTAGGCCAGCAGCTCCCGCATTGTCGGGAGGCGTTTGACGTCTTCGCCGTCCATCCATTCGCGCAGGATCTTGGTGGCCCAGACGTCGTCCTCGTTGTACTGGAGCAACCGGGTGCGCTGAGTCTCGTCCGGGGTCGATCCATCCAGCCCGACGGCCAGCGCGTACCAGTCCATCGAGGCCGCACCCCCGGCCTCCTCGTCGCGCCAATGGAATCCGGCGACCGGCGCCACCCGCTTGAGCCCCTTGCCCGACGGGCAGTAGAAGTTCGCCGACACCGCCGCGTACACGTCGACCCACTGCGGTGACGCGATGAACGCCTCGACCTCGGCCCGCGACGGCACTCCGGGGAGTCCGGCGAAGCGATCGGCGGAGCCGCGCAACCATCGGTTCTCGGCGTGCTCCGAATAGCAGTACGCCGCGAAGGTCTTCCCCGCCGCCTCGGCCTCCGCCCGCTCTGCGGAGAGCCACGCCCAGAACGCCGCGAAGGATTCCGCCTCGGCTGTCGTCGGCAGCGGACGCCACGTCACGAACGGCCGGTAGACCACCGGTCGCGACGGATCTGTGCGGTCGGTGAGCAGCGTGCCCCACAGGTAGGCGCCGTCCTCGCCGTAGCTCTCCATGTCCACGTCGACCTCGACGTCGGCCCGCGCGACCGGGGTCTTCTCCGACCGCCGGACCATCTCGACCCCGGTCCGGTGACAGCGCGCCGCGGCCACCGAATCCGGGAAGGAGCCGACCCGCCACAGCGGCGGCGGATCATCCGGATCGGCGGCGGCGAGCCGGGCTATCGTGGCAATCCCGTTGTCCCGCAACGCATCGGCGACCATCCCGTTGACGACGAGGCTCACGTCGTCGCGCCGGACGAGGTCCGCCTCGCAGCGCGGCCACCACGGACAGTCGCGGCATTCCGCGATCCGGCTCGGCTCGGTCGACACCCGCTGGTCGACGACCGCCAGCCGTTGCGCGGTCAGCTCCGCGAAGTCCGCCCGCATCGACCCCAGGTCGATCACCGCGATGCAGTCGGCATCCATCCCGATCACGCCGGCGCGCCACTGGCCCGGCCCCCGCTCACCCGACAGCCCGGCCGCCACCAGTAGCTCGGTGAGGTGTTGCAGTCGCTGTTGATCGCGCCTGTTGGGCCGCAGCGAACGCGTCGGATCGGGCATCGGCAGCCACGCCCACAGCGGACTCGTCACGATGGTGCGCGGCGCCTCGCCCTCGCCGGCCGACGCGCCGAGCGGCTTGGTCACCCGGTGGTTCACGACGATCACCGGGATGTATCCGCTGCCGTCGTGGACGAGCAGTTCGGCATGACCCCGCCGCCGGCCGACGAGGTCGTCGGGCAGGGTCGCGTTCCATATCCATCCGACGCCTCGTGCGGCGGCGGCCAGCGTCTGCTCGATTCGCCGATCGCGCGGTCCCTCGTCGACGGCCACGAAGACCGACGAGGTCTGATCGCTGTGGATGGACCGCAGCAGCTCGCGCACCCGCGCCCGGTGCAACACCGCGGCTTCTTTGCGGCGCGCCACCTCGGGGGAATCGTCCACGTCGACGCCGAGTTCGCGGGCCGCGGGCGAGTTGTCGAGGGAAAGGCGGTGGGCACAGCCGGAGAGGTCACGAGCACTCAGCAGCACTCCCGTCGGCGGGCGGAGAGAATCACCGGGAGACCGGACCACCGTGCTCACCCCCACCCCCTTCGGTTCACTCCCCCCGTCGTGCGGGATTGTGCTTCTCAACGTAACCGATGGGTCTGACGCATTCGGCAACGCCGGAGCAAAGCGAGCGGTCCGCGCTCACCGCCGCGACCGCAGACAGGCCCACGGCCGATGACCTAGGGTTGGGCGCATGGGATTGTTCTCCTCCGACGAGCAGAAGCCGAGCCGCCGCGAGCGCCGCGCCGCGAAGAAGGCCGAGAAGAAGGCCGCCAAGCAGCGGGCCAAGTTCGAAGCCAAATACGACGCGAAGGAGCGCCGCGCCGAACTCAAGCGCACCGAGAAGGACGGCAAACGGGCACAGCGCAAGGACGTCCGACGCGCCGACCGCGCGCACAAGCGCGAGTTGCGCACCGACGAGCGCAAGGCCAAGCACGCGTCGCGGGCGGCGATCGCCGGCGCCAAGGCCGAGACGGCGAAGATCGAGGCCGCCGCCAAGAAGAAGCGCCTGACCCCGAAGAATGCGCGCCGCTTCGTCTCGGTCGCCCGCGTCGCCGCCCCGATCCTCGGGCCGGTGCTGTACCGCGGCGCCGTCGTCGCCCGCGAGAAGGTCAACGACCTTCAGGCGTCGCGCGCCGGCGTGGCACCGGAGACCCTGCGCCAATTCACCGGCCGGGGCGCACCGCTGGCCGCCCGCATCGCCACCACGCAACAGTCGTTGCGCAGCCTGACGCTGACCGACACGAGCGCCGACGCCGCGGCCTTCGCGTCGACGATGGACACGCGGTTGGCCAATCTGTCGGTCGCCGTCGACGCCGCCGAGTCCATGTCGCCGTCGGCGCGCAAGAACGCCCACCGGTCGATCGACAACGAGCTGGGCGCCATCGATGCCGACATCCTCGCGCGCCTGGGCGTCGCCGGCGGATAGCCCGCCCGATTCGTATGACGCCGACCGAGCTATTCGAATCGCAGCGTCCCCGACTGACCCGGTTGGCCGGTCGGATGCTCGACGATCCCGTCGAAGCGCAGGACGTCGTGCAGCAGGCCTGGCTGCGGCTCGCCGGGACCGACCAGCAGATCGACGACTTGCCCGCCTGGCTCACGACGGTCACCACCCGCCTGTGCCTCGACCGCCTCAAGGCCCGCGTGCCGGTCGCACACGAACCCGATGACCACGAGGCGACACCGGAGCCCGGCCCGGCCGACGAGGCCCTGCTCGGCGTCGCCGTCGGTGAAGCCCTCGGCATCGTGCTGGACCGCCTGACCCCCACCGAACGGGTCGCGTTCGTCATGCACGACTCCTTCGGCTTCGAGTTCCCGATCATCGCCGAAGCCCTCGAAGTGACCCCGGCGGCCGCGCGCAAACTGGCCTCCCGGGCGCGCGCCAAGGTCGGCTCGCCGTCGGCCGAAACATCGCTGGCCGACGCGGAGGTCATCGACGCCTTTATGACGGCGGCGCGCGGCGGCGAATTCGACCGGCTGATCGCATTGCTCGCGCCCACCGCGAAGGTCCGGGCCGACGACGCGGCCATCACCACCGGCACGCCGGCACGGATCGACGGCAGCCGGGCCATCGCCGAATTCTTCAACGGCTCCGCCCATGCGGCGCTCCCGGCGATCCTCGACGGCCGCCCGGTCTTCGCGTGGTTCAACCGGGGCAAGCCGATGGTCGTCTTCGATTTCGAGGTCGCCGACGGGGTGGTGCAGACCATCACCTTCCGGGCCGACGCGGAGCTTCTCCCGACCGTCGTCCGGCGGTAGCGACACGAGCGCTGTCACACTTGCGCGCACCGAATCGTCAATAGGGGTAGAGGCGGGAAGAGGCCCGCCGACCCCGATCAAGGAGACTGACGATGAAGACCATGACCTGCCAGCAGCTCGGCGGCCCCTGCGACCTCGCCCACCACGGCGAGACCGCCGACGACGTGATCAAGGCGCAGGACCAGCACCTCAAAGACGCCGAGAAGGCCGGTGACGCCAGCCATCAGGAGGCCCGCGACGCGATGAAGGCCCGCTGGCGCCGGCCGAAGAAGTCGATGGACTGGTACCGCGACACCAAGGCCGCGTTCGCTCAGCTGCCGGAGGACTGACGGTTCCAGAGCTGGTGGACCAGGCCGCTCTCGGTGCTGATCGATTCGATGCTGAACCGGTCCTCGAGTCCGGCCAGATCGTCCCAGAGGCGGACACCGGTGCCCAGGGTGACCGGGACGGTCGCCAGGTGCAGGAAGTCGACGAGGTCGTCGGCGAGGAATTGCCGCACCGACGACGGGCCGCCGCCGAGCCGGATGTCGAGTCCGCCGGCGGCGGCCTTCGCCTGTTCCAGCACCTCGCGCGCGGAGCCGTTCACGAAGTGGAAGACGGTGCCGTTCGCGAACTCGATGGGCTCGCGCTCGTAGTGCGTCATGATGAAGACCGGGGTGCGGAAGGGCGGTTCGTCCTCCCACCAGCCCTGCCAGCCGTCGTCGGGCCACTCCCCGGTCTGCGGGCCGAACTTCTTGCGGCCCATGATCTCCGCGCCGATCCCCTGGCCCCACATGCTGAACAGCGCGCGGTCCACGGTCACCGGCTCGTCGACGTTGTGCACGCCGCCGATCACCCGGCCGTCGAACCGGCCGAACAACGCGCGGGCGCCGCCGATCGGCTCGTCGAAGGTGACGTGATCTCCGGCGGCGAAGCCGTCGAGCGAGATGAAGAGGTTGTGTACCCGCACTTTGGACATGGGCTGCCTATCGCCGTTCGATCGACTGGTCGGTTAGGGAACGAGGATGCCGCTGTACGAGGTGCACTGCTTGCCGTCGGGGGCGAGGCGGCACAGCCGGAACTGTTTGCCGACGTAGCCGGGCAGTCGGGTCCACTGACCCCAGACCGGCCCCTGCCCCCGATGCACGATCGCCAGCCGCTTCCACGGCGTGCCGACCCTCGTCACGGCGCGCGTGTCGGCCTTCTTGCGGTATTTGACGCTGCGCTGCTCCAGGACGACGGCGCTCTTCCCGTTGTCGTGGGTGAGCACATAGCCGCCGTTGTCCGACGAGAACACGGTGGCCACCCACGCGGTGCCGTACCAGTCGGCGAGGTGCATCTGGGCCGCCGGATGCGGCGCGGGCAACCCGGGGATCGTCGGGGCCGCCGACACGGGTGCGGCGAGCGCGCCCGCCGCCACCGTCGACGCGGCGAAGGCCAGGGCGACGGCGCGCGGTCCGCCGAGGCGGTGCACTGATTCCATGATCGGTTCTCCTACCGGCCGGGAAGGTACTTGAGGGCCTCCATGGCCTTCGGGGTCAGCTTAAGGAACACATTCTGCGGCACGCCGCGCATTCCGTCGATTCCGATGAACCGCTGCTCGGCGACGGTCTGCGGTTCGGTGTACTTCAGCAGGCCCTCTTCGCCGTGGCGGCGGCCGACGCCGGAGATGCCCATGCCGCCCATCGGCGCGGCCGTCGAGCCCCACGCCGCGGCGTAGCCCTCGTTGATGTTCACGGTGCCGGCGCGCAGCTGGTCGGCGATCGCGTTGGCCTCGCCGCTGCTGCCGGCGAACACGCTGGCGTTCAGTCCGTATTCGGTGTCGTTGGCGAGCTTGATCGCCTCGTCGACGGAATCGACCGGGTAGATCGCGACGAGGGGTCCGAAGGTCTCGCTCTTGTGGCAGATCGCGGCGTCGGTGACGTCGGCGAGCACCGTCGGCTCGAAGAAGAAGGGGCCGAGGTCTTCGCGTCGCTTGCCGCCGGCCAGCACCTTCGCCCCGTTCTTCACGGCGTCGTCGAGATGCGCCTGCACGGTCTGCACCTGCGCCGCGGAGGCCAGCGACCCCATGTCGACGGAGAAGTCGTAGGCCGCGCCGAGCTTCATCTCGCCGACGAAGGCGGCGAACTTCTTGCTGAACTCGTCGGCGATCGACTTCTCGACGTAGATGCGCTCGATCGAGATGCACAGCTGCCCGGAGTTCGAGTAGCACGCGCGCGCAGCACCGGGGACGGCCTGGTCGAGGTCGGCACCGGCGGTGATGATGAGCGGGTTCTTGCCGCCCAGTTCGGCGGAGAATCCGATGAGTCGCTTACCCGCCTGCGCGGCCAGCTCCGAGCCGGTCTGCGACGAGCCGGTGAACATGACGTAGTCGGTCTGCGCGACGATCTCCTGGCCGACGACGCTGCCGGGGCCGGGGACCACGGCGAACAGCTCGCGCGGCAGCCCGGCCTCGTACAGCAGCTCGGCCGCCGAGAGGGCGCAGTACGGCGTCTGGCTGTCCGGCTTGATGACGACGGCGTTGCCGGCGAGCAGCGCGGCGACAGCGTCGGAGACGGCCAGCGTCAGCGGGTAGTTCCACGGCGAGATGACGCCGACGACACCCTTCGGCTGGTAGCGCACGCGCACGCTGGTGGCACCGGGGATCATGCCCTTGACCTTGTGCTCGGCCAGCGCCGAGGGCCCGCTGGCCGCGTAGTGGCGGGCGGTCAGCGCGACGTCGAGGACTTCCTCCTGCGCGTATTGGCGGGCCTTGCCGGATTCGGCCTGGACCATGTCCATGAGGGCGTCGGCGTCACGGTGCACGAGACGGGCGAACTCGAACAGGACCGCGGCGCGCTCCTTCGGCGTGCGCTTGGCCCACCCCTCCTGCGCGACGCGGGCCGCGGCGACGGCGTCCTGCAGATCTTTCGCGGTGCCGACGGGGATCTGCGCGATCTCGTCGCCGCTGAACGCCTCGAGGATCGCGCGGGTCTTGCGCTTGGCCTTCGGGTCGATGGCGACGAGGGTGTTGAGCCGCTCGAAGACGGCGGAGGACGGTACTGGCATTGCGGATCTCCTAGCGGTGCGGGCGGACGGCCCGGGGGCGATGGCGGATCTGGTTCAGGAACCGGGGGTGACGACGACGATGCCGTCGGCGTCGGAATAGACGAGGTCGCCGGGGTGGAAGGTGACGCCGCCGAAGCTGACCGGCACGTCGCGCTCCCCGGCACCGGTCTTGGCGGATTTGCGGGGATTAGTGCCCAGCGCCTTGACGCCGATCTCCATCCCGTCGATGGTGGCGGCGTCGCGCACGGCGCCGTTGAGGACGAGCCCGACCCAGCCGTGGCTACGGGCGCGCTCGGCGATGAGGTCGCCGACCAGGGCGGTGTGCAGCGACGCGTCGCCGTCGACGACGAGGACGCCACCCGGATTGTCCTCGCCGAGGACCTCCTTGAGCAGGGCGTTGTCCTGGAAGCAGCGGACCGTCGTGACGCGCCCGACGAAGGTCTCGTGCTTGCCGAAGCGGCGGAACTGCGTGTCGCAACTGCGCACGTCGTCGCCGATTTCGTCGACGAGGTCGGCGGTGGCCACAAAGTCGGGGATGCTCATGTAGTGAATCCTAACCAGTGGCCCCCACCACTGTGCTACCGCCGGGTAACCCGGTTCGCCCGAGCACTGCGGCCTATTGCTGCGGCTTCGTCAGCGGGAACGGCAGTGACTCGCGGATGGACTTGCCCGTGATGAGCATGACGATGCGGTCGACGCCGATCCCCAGCCCGCCGGTGGGGGCCATCGCGTACTCGAGCGCCTGCAGGAAATCCTCGTCGAGTTCCATCGCCTCGGGGTCGCCGCCCGCCGCCAGCATCGACTGTTCGGTGAGCCGGCGGCGCTGCTCGACGGGGTCGGTCAGCTCGGTGTAAGCCGTCCCCAGTTCCACTCCCCACGCGACCAGGTCCCACCGCTCGGACAACCCGGCGATCTCCCGGTGCGGTCGGGTCAGCGGCGAGGTGGCGCTGGGGAAGTCGAAGTAGAAGACCGGCGTGGTGGTGCGCGCCTCGCCGAAGTGCTCGTACAGTTCGGCGACGATCTGCCCGGCATCCCACATCGGCCGGAGGGCGACGCGGTGCCGCGCGGCGATGTCGCGCAACGCGTCGGCGCCCGTCTCCGGGGTGATCGGCTCGCCCACGGCGCGCGACACCACGTCGTACACGGATTCGCGCGCCCAGTCGCCGGAGATGTCGACGCGCTCGGTGCCGCCCTGGCCGTCGGGTCGCAGTACCACCGGTTCGCCGTGGACGGCAGTCGCGGCCGCCTGGATCATGTCGCGGGTCAGATCGGCCATGTCGCGGTAGTCCCAGTGCGCCGCGTAGGCCTCGAGGCTGGTGAACTCCGGGTTGTGACTGAAGTCGACGCCCTCGTTGCGGAAGTTCCGGCCGATCTCGAAGACCCGGTCGACGCCGCCGACGCAGAGCCGCTTCAGATACAGCTCGGGGGCGATCCGCAGGTAGAGGTCGAGGTTGTAGGCGTTGATGTGCGTGCGGAACGGGGTGGCGTTCGCGCCGCCGTGTACGCGCTGCAGGATCGGCGTCTCCACCTCGAGGAAGCCGCGCTCGGCCAGGAAGGACCGCATCGTCGCGATGATCGTCGACCGCGCGACGAGGAGGTCTCGGGCCGAGGCGTTGACCGCGAGATCGAGGTAGCGCTGGCGGACCTTGGCCTCCGGATCGGTCAGGCCGCTCCACTTGTCGGGCAACGGGTGCAGGCACTTGCCGAGCATCTGCCACGACGAGGCCAGCACCGACCGCTCCCCCTTCTTCGAATGCCCGGTCGTGCCGACGACCCACACGAGGTCGCCCAGATCGACGGCGCGCGCGAAATCCGGGGTCGAGGGGTCGAGCGACTTCTCGTCGAGCAGGATCTGGCAGTGCCCCGACCAGTCGCGCAGATCGGCGAAGACGACGCCGCCGAAGTCCCGCAGCCCGGTGACCCGGCCGGCGACCGAGACCGGGGTCCCCTCCGGCACCCCGTTCGCCTCGGCGATGGTGTGGCTGGGTCGGCCCAACGGCCCCGCGGCCGGGTAGGGATCGATCCCCGCTGCCCGCAACGCGTCGAGCTTGCTCATCCGGACCCGCACCTGCTCCGGCCGACGCGCGGCGGGCGGCGGTGCGGCCGCCTCGACGGCGAGCTGGTCGGTCAGCGCGACGACGTCGACGCCCGCGGGCACCGCCGGCGTGCCGTCGCGACGCGGCTTGGCGCGCCCGGTGAACTTGGGCAGGGAGATGAATCCCTCGGTGACGATGGCCGCCGTGCCGACGCGCGGCACCACGCGGGCGTCCTCGAAGGCCAGGTAGCGCGGGACCCACTCCGGCCGGTACTTGGCGTTGGACTTGTAGAGCGATTCCATCTGGACGTATTTCGACGCGAAGGTGAGCACCGCGTGCATCGCGCGCACGACCGGACCGGCACCGAGTTGGTTGCCCTGCTCGAAGAACTCCCGGAACGCCGCGAAGTTGAGCGATACCTCGGTCAGGCCGAATTCCTCCGCGCTGCGCATCAACTCGGTGACCATCAGCTCGACGATGCCGTTGACCGACGTGCGGTCGCGCCGCATGAGGTCGAGCGACGCCCCCGTCGTACCCCACGGCACGAAGGAGAGCATGCCGACCGCGCGCGCGTCGGGAGTGCCCTCCCCCATCAACGCCTCGACGAGCAGGCAGTCGCCGTCCTGCGGATCGCCGAGCCGGCCCAGCGCCATGGCGAAGCCGCGTTCCTCGTCCGTGTCGCGCCACTCGTCGGCCAGCGCGATGATCCCGGCCATCTCCGCGGCGGGGATGTCGCGGTGCCGTCGGATACGGACGGTCAGCCCGAGTCGTTTGGTGCGCGCGACGGCGTGGCGCACGTTGCGCATCTCCGGGCCGTTGAGGGTGAACGACCGCGGGTGCAGAATCGCCTCGTCGCCGATGTCGAGCAGTCGGAAACCGGCGTCGACGTAGGCAGCGGCCCCGCGCTCGCTGACGCCGATCGCGGCCGGGTGCCAGCCATAGCGCTCGCACTGGTCGCCGAACTCCGCGATCACCGCGGGCCACGACGCCGGGTCGCCGATCGGATCGCCGCCGGCCATGCCGACCGACACCTCCACGCGGTAGGTGATCGCGGCCCGGCCGTCGGGCGAGAAGACCACCGCCTTGTCGCGGCGGGTGGAGAAGTAAGCCAGCGAGTCGTCGGCGTTGAAGGTCGTGATCAACGCCCGGATCAGCTTCTCGTCGGGCTCGGTCATCAAGCCGCTGAGGCGCTGCGAACGGAACAGCACCAGCGCCGCCGCGACCAGGGCGAGGGCGCCGAAGAGGCCGAGCAGTCCGTTGATCGGGCTGGCGGCGTGATGGCCGTTGAAGTTGTTCGAGTCCACGGCGGCGAAGGCGACGACGCGGTTCGCCGCATAGGGCAGCCGCTCCCCGCGCGCCAACGATCCGGGAAACAGCTCCAGTAGGCCCCAGCCGAGCAGCGTCCCGACCGCCAACCCGCCGACCATCGTCGCCAGGGCGGTGAACACCGCGCCGCGGCGCACCCGCGTGTAGAACTGGGCGCGCGTCGCGACCAGGAAGATCAGCGCGACGATGTCGATGGCGAGGCCGATACCGGCGCAGACCCGGTCGGCGCGGGTGACCTCCTCGTCGACCCAGCGCGGCGCGGCGACCAGGAGCGCGATGTTCGTCCCGATGTAGGTCAGCAGGTAGAGGACCGAGATCCACCACGCCACCCGCTTGCGGTTGCCGAGTGCGATCGCCACCAGCGCCAGCACGAAGGCCCACGCGAAGCTGGTGTCCGGCATGGTGATGACGTAACGGTCGATGAAGTCGCGCGGCACATGCAGGAGGTGGCGGAAGCCGGGCGAGAGCGAGGAGACCAACGAGAGTGCGGCGAGCGTTCCGACGATGATCGACGCCACACGCGGCGCGTCGGCCCCGAAGCCGGACGGTGCGAGGCGGCGGCGCACCCGGCTCGTCGTCGAACCCTGCTCTGCGGTGAGAGACCGGGAGGTCGGCATGGTCGCGGTCACCCGTCCACGGTAGTACCGCGCACCGACGGATCAATCCGATGGCACCGAATCAGCGGTCCACGAGGGGGACTTAGACTGGCGAAATGGACGAAGTCCCCATTGATACCGACTCGATCCGCCTCGGGCAGTTCCTGAAACTCGCGAATCTGATCGATTCCGGGTCCGATGCGAAAGCCGTGATCGGCGACGGGCTGGTCCGCGTGAACGGGGATGTCGAGACGCGCCGGGGCCGCCAGCTGGTCGACGGCGACGTCGTGGAGTTCACCCAGCACAGCGCGATCGTCCGCGCCCCGCGCCCCTGACCCTCCCGCCGACTGGGCACCCCAAGCACACCGAGTGGGCAGCCCCTACTCAGCGGACCCGACCGCGCAACCACTCGACGATCTGCGGCGCAGTCTCCGGGCGACGAGGTACCTGTGCATGTCCGCCCGCGTGCAGGGCGAGGGTGACCGGCACACCCCGCTCCCGATAGTGCTGGGCGAGCTCGGCGACCAACGGCGCCGGTGCCACGGCATCGGTCAGCCCCGCGTCGAAGCGCACCGCGACCCCCGGTGGCAGACGCAGGTGCGCGACGTCGTTGCGCCCGGCGATGGCGGACAGTCGCGCCAGGGCGGCCCCGCCGCGCAGACCGAGCAGTTCGGCCGGGGCGAGCGCGCCGAACAGCGACGGCGACGCCAGGTCGCGGTAGCAGACACGCTCGACGGCGGGCATCAACTTATTGGCCCGCGCACTCAACCCGCCGTCGGCGATCAATCGACCGAAGTCCGGGTCCACCGTCGTCGCCCCGGAGACCAGCAGCGCGGCCAGGCCGACGAGTTCACCGGTGGTGCGCCCGGCGGCCACCGGGACCTTCGCGACGCCGGTGACGATGTCGGCCATCCGCGTCGGCGGTGTCACCCCCACGACCGCGCGAACCCGCAGGTCCCCCCAGTTGGCACGCGGGGCCGCGGCGGCGAACAGTGCGGCGACGGCTCCTTCGGAGTGCCCCGCGAGCACGACCTCACGCCCGATGCGGGGCTCCGCCGCCACCACGGCCCGGGCCGCGCCGATCACCGAGCGCGCCAACGACGACCCGATCAGATAGGGATGGGGTCCTGGACTGCCGATCCCCTCGTAGTCCGGTCGGACCACGGCGTACCCGTCGCGCAGCAACGCCGCCACGATCCCGTCGCCCGACGTCATGTCGGCCAGCGCGGTGCTGCCGCGCTTGGCCGTCGACGGCGCGCACTTGTCCGCGCCGCCGGTGGTCATGTGGTTCCACACGGCGAGCGGCCACCCACCGGCGGGCGGTCGGCGACGCGGCAGCAGCAACGATCCGGTGAGGGTGACGGGTTCGCCGCGCACCGTCGTCGAGCGGTAGCGGATCAGATACGCCGCCCCGGACGCCGGCAGTGCGACGAGCGGATTGTGCGTCGGCGTCAACTCCGCCGCACCCGCCGTCGCGCCCGCCGTCGAATCCGGTTGCGCGACAACCGGTCCGGTGCCGGCGAGGGAGAGGAGCGGGGCGGCCACGGCCAGCGCCGCGGCGGCGCATACCGCGCGCAGCGGCCTCATGGCTGCAACCCGATCGCGGCACTGGGCGTCGAGTCGAGGCGATCCAGCACGTCGATGAAGAACCGGGCCACCGGCACCAGCTGCGTGCGGTCGACCTTGTCGACGGTGTCGGCGTCGTCGTACATGTAGAGCGGACCTGCGATGAAGCTGACGATCGGCACCCCGGCCAACAACACGAAGGAGGCATCGGTCGGGATCCCCACCTTGGCGAGGCGGAACGGGGTGGCGTTGAGCATCGTCGTCGCCCGCACATTGCGTCGGGACAGCGCCGTCGCGACCTGGGCCTTGAGCGGCAGGCTGACGTTCTCGAACAATCCCTTGGGCTCCGGCAGCGAGGTCGTGACCAGTCGCCCGGAGCTGGTCTTGCGCGCATATTTGCCGACGTGTTCGATCGTCGTGTTGGCGACGATCCGCCAGGGTGTCGCCCGTCTGGTGAGGTATTTGTCGACGAAGGCCTGATGTGCCTGATACCCGGTGAAGTGGGTGTCGAAGGTGATGAACATCAGCGTCTTCTCACGCTTGCGGACCCGCGCCTCCCGGCCGTAGTGATCGGCCAGGGCGATCACCTCCGAGGTCCCCGTCGCATCCTCCACCGCCCCCGGTCCGATCGAGTCGTGATGCGACTGGACCATGACGGTGTCGCGGCTGCGCCCCTCCAGGATGCCGATCACCGTGCGCGCGGTGACCGCACGGCGAGCGACGGTGAGATCGATCCGCGCGCGGTGCCCGTTCCCGGCCAGCAGATGCCGCAGCCGCGCCCCGTCGGCACGGGTGACCCACATGCCCGGGATGGTCATGGCGACCTTGCGGTACAGCTCGTTGTGGTAGCGGTTCGAGTTGAAGTAGTCGCGCAGCACGCCGACGAAGCCGACCGCGCCGGCCCGCTGGATCGCGCGGACGGTGGACTCCAACGACGTCAGGTACGGGTTCGCGGTCAGCATGAGTTCGGCGTCGAAGCGCGTCCCGTCGGGGTCGTTGATGTACTCGGCCAGCGGCAGCAATCCGGCCGTCGGCAGGTAGAAGGCGAGGTCGAACAGGACGATCTTGCCGCGCACGTCCCGTCCGTCGACCTTGCCGGAGCCGATGTCGACGACGGGCGCGTCGAGCCCACCCGGCCCGGTGCTGTTGACGCCGGCACCGCGCGGCACGAAGGAGTGGGAGACCGGGAAGGCGTCGACCCGCTGCCCGCCGACGGAGAGCCGGTGATCGTTCGCGGTCCAGTCGTAGGAGGTGGTCTGCTCGGTGTAGACGCGGTCCAGGCCGGCCGCACGGAACCGGTTCTGCACGTAGTCGGCGGCTCGGCGCCCGCCCGGCGATCCGGTCGCGCGCGGCGCCATCCCGACGAGGTCGGTGACCGTCGACATGATCGCCGGCGACGACAACGGTGCCGCATGGGCGCTGGGCGCGACCCCGGCCAACCCGCCTGCCAGCAGCGCCCCCACCACACCGACGACGACCGCCGCTGCCGACCGTCCCCTGGTCCGATTCACGTCGCACACCTCTTTGCTCATCCTCAGCACTCCGACAAGGTAACGTACGGGAGCGTACTTTACTATCGAATCCGCGAGGAGGACGCATGTCCGAACCCTCAGACGCGATCGCGACGATCACCGACGGCGCCTTCTTCACCGTCCCGCGACGATTACCGCGCGGCCCGCACGGACTCAGCCGCGAGGAGGTCCGGGCGATCCAGGCCGAGCGGCTGATGATCGCCTACACCGAGCTGGTCGCGGCCCGTGGCGTCCACGCCGTCGGCGTCGGCGACGTGGTCGGCCGCAGCGGAATGTCGCGCTCGGCCTTCTACGACTGCTACGGCGACCTGGCGGCCTGCGCGGACGCGGCCTACCAACGCTTCATCGAAGTCCTCGTCACCGAGATGACCGCACGGCTCGCCGCCGCCGACGTCAGCACCGACCTGCCTGTCGTCCTCGGCGCCTACCTCGGCGCGCTGCAGCGCGACCTGGTCGTCGCGCGGGCGTTCCAACTCGAATTCGACGCCGCGGGACCGGTTGCCCGGGAGCGCAGGCGCACCGCGCTGACCGCCATCGCGACGGTGCTGCGCGCCGAACACCTCAAACTCGCCGCCGACGACGATTCACTCGACCCCGACCTGGGCCTCGAAGTCTTCCTCGGCGCCGTCTACGCGGTACGACAACTCGCCTCGGACCGCCTCGACACCGACGATCCCGACCTGCTCGGCCTCGAACCGAAGCTCTCCGGGTGGCTGACCCGCAGCCTTCGCCGGTAGGACACGAGACTGCCCGGCTGCATTGCTACATCAGGATGTTGTTCTGCGCGACGATCGGCTCGGGGAGGTCCTTCTCGTCGAGCATCTCGCGCATGTCGATCTCGATCATCCGGCTGATCTGGGTGATCGGCACGTCGTTCGCGCTCCCCTCAAACGGGTTCACCGCAGCCTCGCCAACCGAGTCCAGCGTGTGAAACACCCCGCAGACCAGGCTCGACACGAGAATGTTGAACCACACCGTCCGGCCGTCCATCACGGTGCCGTCCCCCAGGCTGGCCAACGGCCCGAGGAGCGCAAACGGGGTGAGCGCAACGAAGACGAACATCAGATAGGAAGCGATCGAAGCGAAGTTGCGCGGGTATGGGAAGTTCTTGATCCGCTCGGCCATCCCCTGATCGTCGACCAGCTTGGTGATGCCCTCTTGCAGGTCCTTCCACTGCCAGTCGTCAATCACGCCGTCGCGGCGCAACTGGGCGATCGTCTCCGACTGCATCGCGATCAGCTGACTCGCGCGATTGGACTTTCCCCGCACGTAGCGGAACTCGTCCTCGGATAGGTAAGCGGCAAGCTCCTCGTCGAGGGCGGCATTCCACTCCGGAACGTCGTAGGCCGCGGCCCGGTACTTGCGGATGACCTTGCGGTGCTGGTTCTCCCACTCCTTGGGCACCCGGAGTTGGAACCGCAGCGCCGTCAACCACGCGAAATGCCGGTTGAAGACGGTGTCCACCAACTCGCGGTCGGCGTCGATGACCGCGTCACGAAAGGTGAACGCAAAGCTGCGGCTGTCGTTGACGACGGAGCCATAAATCCGCCGTGCCTCCCAGAGCCGGTCGTAGCTGGCGTTGTTCTTGAAACCGACGATGAATGCGACCGCGGTACCGAGAATCCCGACCGGTTCCCACGGGATCGCCAGGAAGGTCCAGCCGAACACCGCGTAGAGCACCGTCGCGATCGTCACCAAGGTGACGATCGCGAGGGTTCCGTTACGCCGCCACGCGAGGAATTCGAGCGGCGGATACTTCCTGCCGACGTGCATCGAAGCTCAGCGCTGGGCGACCTGTGTCGGGACGATCGGGGCGGGCAGGTCCGTCGAACCGGTGAGGAACCGGTCGGCGGCCGCGGCGGCCGACCGGCCCTCGGCGATGGCCCACACGATCAGCGACTGACCGCGTCCGGCGTCGCCGGCGACGAAGACGCCGGGCACGCCGACGGCGGCGAACTGGTCGTCACGGCGGATGTTGCCGCGCGGGTCGTATTCGACGCCCAAGCCCTCGAGGAGTTCGTTGCGCTCCGGTCCGACGAAGCCCATCGCCAGGAGGACCAGGTCGGCCTCCAGCTCGAAGTCGCTGCCCTCGACCTTTTCGAAGCGGCCGTCGACCATCTTGACCTCGTGTGCCCGCAGCGACGTGACCTTGCCGTCGGCACCGGTGAACTCTTCGGTGTTCACGCTGAACACGCGCTCGCCGCCCTCTTCGTGCGCCGAGGAGACGCGGTACATCAGCGGGTAGGTCGGCCACGGGGTCGACGCGGCGCGCTCCCCCGGCGGGCGCGGCATGATCTCGAATTGGTGGACGATCTCGGCGCCCTGGCGCAGCGAGGTGCCCAGGCAGTCGGCACCGGTGTCACCGCCGCCGATGATGACGACCTTCTTGCCCTTGGCCGTGATCTGGTCCTCCACGGTGTCGCCGTGCTGCACGCGGTTGGCCTGCGGCAGGAACTCCATCGCCTGGTGGATGCCGTCGAGTTCGCGACCGGGGATCGGCAGGTCGCGCCCGATGGTCGAGCCGACCGAGAGCACCACCGCGTCGAAGTCGGCGCGCAGCTGCTCGACGGTGATGTCGACACCGACGTTGACACCGGTCTTGAAGACGGTGCCCTCGGCCTCCATCTGCTTCAGCCGGCGGTCGATGTAGTGCTTCTCCATCTTGAACTCGGGGATGCCGTAGCGCAGCAGGCCGCCGATCCGGTCGGCGCGCTCGAAGAGCGTCACCGCATGTCCGGCCCGGGTGAGCTGCTGGGCTGCGGCCAGGCCGGCCGGACCCGACCCGACGACGGCCACCGACTTGCCGGTCCGCACCGTCGGCGGCACCGGTTCCACGCCGGTGGTCTCGAAGGCGTTCTCGATGAGCTCGACCTCGACCTGCTTGATGGTCACCGCGGGCTGGTTGATACCCAGCACGCAGGACGCCTCGCAGGGCGCCGGGCACAGCCGCCCGGTGAACTCCGGGAAGTTGTTGGTCGCGTGCAGCCGGTCGAGGCCGTCGGCCCACCGGTCCCGGTACACCAGGTCGTTCCACTCCGGGATCAGGTTGCCCAGCGGGCAGCCGTTGTGGCAGAACGGCACACCGCAGTCCATGCAGCGGCTCGCCTGGGTGCGCAGGGTGGACTTGTCGAAGTCGTTGTAGACCTCTTTCCAGTCCATCAGGCGCAGTTCGACGGGACGCCGGGTGGGGAGCTCCCGATCGGTGTGCTTCAGAAATCCGCGCGTGTCAGCCATTTGCCGCCTCCATGATCGCGTCGTTGACATCGCGGCCGTCGCGCTCGGCGGCCTCGATGGCGAGCAGAACCCGCTTGTAGTCCCGGGGCATCACCTTGCGGAAATGCGCGCGCTGCGCGTCGAAGTCCGCGAGGATGCCGGCGGCGACCGGCGAGCCGGTCTCGTCGCGGTAGTCCGCGATCGTCGTCGCGAGGAAGGCGACGTCGTCGGCGCCCAGCTGCTCGATGTCCACCAGCTCGGGGTTGAGGTTCTCGACCAACTTCTCGTCGGGGTCGTAGAAGTAGGCGATACCGCCCGACATGCCGGCCGCGACGTTGCGCCCGGTGGCGCCGAGCACGATCACCCGACCGCCGGTCATGTACTCGCAGGCGTGGTCGCCGACGCCCTCGACGACGGCGGTGACACCCGAGTTACGGACGCAGAAGCGCTCGCCGGCGATACCGCGCAGGTAGATCTGGCCGGCGGTCCCGCCGAAGCCGATCACGTTGCCGGCGATGATGTTCTCCTCGGCGACGAAGCCCTGCGGCATCGGGTCGACCGGGCGGACGACGATCCGACCACCGGACAATCCCTTGCCGACGAAGTCGTTGGCGTCGCCGTGCAGCCGCATGGTGATACCCGACGGCACGAAGGCACCGAAGCTGTTACCGGCCGAACCGGTGAACCCGATCTGGATCGTGTCGTCCGGCAGGCCGGCGGCACCGTGCACCTTGGTGACCTCGTGGCCGAGCATCGTGCCGACGGTGCGGTTGACGTTGCTGATCCCGATCTTCAGCGAGATCGGCGACGCGGTGTCGATCGCCTCGCGGCACTGCGCGATGAGCTCCTGGTCCAACGCCTTGTCCAGCGCGTGGTCCTGGCGGCCCGAGCAGTACCGGTCCTGGTTCATGAACGGCGATTCCGGCTGGGCCAGGATCGGGCTCAGGTCCAGCTTGCCGGCCTTCGCTTCGCGCCAATGCGCCAGCGCCTTGGTGGTGTCGAGGGCCTCGACCTGGCCGACCGCCTCCTGCAGGGTGCGGAAGCCCAGGCGCGCGAGCAGTTCGCGCACCTCCTCGGCGATGTAGAGCATGAAGTTCTCGACGAACTCCGGCTTGCCGGTGAAGCGCTCCCGCAGCAGCGGGTTCTGCGTCGCGACGCCCACCGGGCAGGTGTCGAGGTGGCAGACGCGCATCATCACGCAGCCCGAGACGACGAGCGGCGCCGTCGCGAAACCGAACTCCTCGCCGCCGAGCAGCGCGGCGATGACCACGTCGCGGCCGGTCTTGAGCTGGCCGTCGACCTGGACGACGATCCGGTCGCGCAGGCCGTTGAGCAGCAGCGTCTGCTGGGTCTCGGCCAGGCCGAGCTCCCAGGGGGCGCCGGCGTGCTTGAGCGAGGTCAGCGGGCTGGCGCCGGTACCGCCGTCGAAACCGGAGATCAGCACGACGTCGGCGTGTGCCTTCGACACGCCCGCGGCGACCGTGCCGACGCCGATCTCGGAGACGAGCTTCACGTGGATGCGCGCCTGCGGGTTGGCGTTCTTGAGGTCGTGGATCAGCTGCGCCAGATCCTCGATCGAGTAGATGTCGTGGTGCGGCGGCGGCGAGATGAGGCCGACGCCCGGCGTCGAACCGCGCACCTCGGCGACCCAGGGGTACACCTTGTGCGGCGGCAGCTGCCCGCCCTCGCCGGGCTTGGCGCCCTGGGCCATCTTGATCTGGATGTCGGTGCAGTTGGTCAGGTAGTGGCTGGTGACGCCGAAGCGGCCCGACGCGACCTGCTTGATCGCCGAGCGGCGCCAGTCGCCGTTCTCGTCGTGGCTGAAGCGACGCGGGTCCTCGCCACCCTCACCCGAGTTCGACTTGCCGCCGAGACGGTTCATCGCGATGGCGAGCGTCTCGTGCGCCTCGGCCGAGATGGAGCCATAACTCATCGCGCCGGTGGAGAAGCGCTTGACGATCTCGCTCGCCGGCTCGACCTTGTCGATCGGGATCGGGTCGCGGTCGCCGAACTTGAACTCGAACAGCCCGCGCAGGGTGCCGAGCCGCTTGCTCTGGTCGTCGACGAGCGCGGTGTATTCCTTGAACACTCCGTACTGGCCGGTGCGCGTCGAGTGCTGCAGCTTGAACACCGTGTCCGGGTTGAACAGGTGGTATTCGCCCTCGCGGCGCCACTGGTACTCGCCGCCGACCTCGAGTTCGCGGTGCGCCCATTCGGCCGGCCGGTCGAGGAAGGCCAGGTGGTGGCGCGCGGCCACCTCGGCGGCGATCTCGTCGAGGCCGATGCCGTCGAGCTGGCTGTTGACGCCGGTGAAGAACTCGTCGCAGGTCGCCTGGCTCAGGCCGATGGCCTGGAACAGCTGGGCGCCGCTGTAGGAGGGCACCGTCGAGATGCCCATCTTGCTCATCACCTTCAGCACGCCCTTGCCGGCGGCCTTGATGTAGTTGGCGCGCGCCGTCGCGAAGTCGGAGGCGTGATCGCCGGTGGCGCCGGTGAGCGCACCGGATTCGAGCATGTCCTCGATCGACTCGAAGGCCATGTACGGGTTGATGGCCGACGCGCCGAAGCCGATGAGGACCGCCATGTGGTGGACCTCGCGGGCATCACCGGATTCGACGACGAGGCTGGCACGGGCGCGCGTCTTCTCGCGGACCATGTGATGGTGGACCGCCGACGTGAGCAGCAGCGACGGGATCGGCGCAAGGGTCTCGTCGGACTCGCGGTCGGACAGGATGATCAGCCGGGCGCCGGCGGCGATGGCCGACGACACCTCGGCGCGCACCGCGTCGAGCGCCCGACGCAGGCCCTCGCCGCCCTCGGCCACCGGGTAGAGACCGTGGATGTGGACCGACGGGAAGCCGGTGGCCTCGCCGTCGATCTTCGTCAGGCGCGCCAGGTCGTCGTTGTCGATGATCGGGCTGGGCAGCACGATCTGCTTCGCCGATTCGGGTGTGGGGTGCAGCAGGTCGCCCTGGCCGCCGATGCGCTGTCCGAGGCTGGTGACGACCTCTTCGCGGATGGCGTCCAGCGGCGGGTTGGTGACCTGCGCGAACAACTGCTGGAAGTAGTCGAACAGCAGGCGCGACCGATTGGACAGGACCGCCACCGGGGTATCGGTGCCCATCGAGCCGATCGCCTCGGCACCCGAGGCCGCCATCGGCTTCACCAGGATGTTCAGGTCCTCGTTGGTGTAGCCGAACAGCTGCTGGCGGTGCGCGACGCGCTTGTGCGACATGTGGATGTGCTCGGGCGACGGCAGGTCGGCCATGACGATCTGGTTCTCGTCGAGCCACTGCTGGTACGGGTGCTGCGCGGCCAGCTCGTCCTTGATCTCCTCGTCGTCGACGATGCGGCCCTGCGCGGTGTCGACGAGGAACATCTTGCCCGGCTGCAGGCGCAGCTTCTGCACGACGTCGGCGTGGTCGATGTCGAGGACGCCGACCTCGGAACCGAGGACGACGAGACCGTCCTTGGTGACCCAGATGCGCGACGGGCGCAGGCCGTTGCGGTCGAGGACCGCGCCGATGACGGTGCCGTCGGTGAAGCAGACCGAGGCCGGTCCGTCCCAGGCCTCCATCAGCGCCGAGTGGTACTCGTAGAACGCGCGGTGCGCCGGCTTCATCGACTCGTGGCGCTCCCACGCCTCCGGAATCATCATCAGCACCGAGTGCGGCAGACTCCGCCCGCCCAGGTGCAGCAGTTCAAGAGCCTCGTCGAAACGCGCGGTGTCCGAGGCACCCGGGGTGCAGATCGGGAAGACGAGCTCGCCGCCGTCCTTGCCGAAGGCGCCCATGTCGATGAGCGCCTCGCGGGCCCGCATCCAGTTCTCGTTGCCGTTGACGGTGTTGATCTCACCGTTGTGGGCGACGCGACGGTACGGGTGCGCCAGCGGCCAGCTGGGGAAGGTGTTGGTGGAGAAGCGCGAGTGCACCAGGCCCAGGGCGCTGACGACACGGTCGTCCTGCAGGTCCAGGTAGAACCCGCGCAGCTGCGGGGTGGTCAGCATGCCCTTGTAGACGAAGGTGCGGCCGGAGAGGCTCGGGAAGTAGACCGTGCCCGACGCCTCGGCGCCCTGACCCGCGCCCTTGTGGCCGAGTTCGTGCTCGATGCGCTTGCGCACCACGTAGGCCTTGCGCTCCAGCTCGTCGCCGGACTCGCCGCTGATGAAGACCTGGCGGAACGTCGGCATGGCGTCGCGGGCGAGCGCGCCGATGGAGGAGTCGTCGATCGGCACGTCGCGCCAGCCGAGGACGGTCAGGCCCTGCGACTCGACGATCTTGTCGACGCCCTCGACGGCGGCCTTCGCGTCCTGCGCGCCCTGCGGCAGGAAGGCGATGCCGGTGGCGTAGGAGCCCTCGGCGGGGAGGTCGAAGTCGACGACCTCGCGGAAGAAGGCGTCCGGGATCTGGATCATGATGCCCGCGCCGTCACCGGTGTTCGGCTCGGCGCCGGCGGCACCGCGGTGCTCGAGGTTCACCAGCGCGGTAATCGCCTTTTCGACGATGTCGCGGCTCTTGCGGCCGTGCATGTCGACGACGAACGCGACACCACACGCGTCGTGTTCGTTGGCCGGATCGTAGAGACCGATGGGTCCCGGAGCATGCTGCATGATCGCCCCTTGCACTCAAAGTACGGTGCGCGACGCTGAGCACCCCAAACATCAGAAACTGGTGGGTGAATCGCCGCGGGCTGCGCGGCGGGGTCAGCGTCGTTGCTGACGATTCATGTTGTTCGCACCATCATCCCACGCGGATCGGGCAGACGACTAATCGGATTCTTCGCGCTCGCGGTTTCAGCAGTGTGACCTGCAGGTTTCCAAAGCACCTCGGCCCCGGGGGCGGCTCGATCCGGCGCGGTACGCCCGTCGGGTGCTTGCCGGGTGCTTGCCAAAGGCGAAATCACCTGCGTGAATGCACCCAAACGCTTGCTTGGTGACCTAGAGTCGGATTTGTGACCGCGAATACCGACGTTGCTCCCGTGCGCGGCTCGTTGCGCGCCCGCGCGATCAACGGCTCCATGACCCGCGTCGTCAATCCCGCCTTCTCCCTCACCGCCCTCGGGACACCCGCGATCCTCACCGCCATGCGGCCGGTCGTGAACCAGACCCTCAACCTCGCCAGCCCGGTCCCGACGGGGACCCGGACCGAGACGGTCCGGCGACGCCGGGCCGACGGCGAGGTGCGCGGCGAGTGGGTCTGGGGTCCCGGCGTCGGCCAACAGCGCATCGCCGACACCCGGGTCATCTACTACCTGCACGGTTCCGGCTACGTCATCTGCAACCCGCGCACCCACCGCGGCCTCGTCTCCCGCCTGTCCCGTCGCACCGGTCACGTCGCCTTCTCCCTGGACTACCGCCTGGCCCCCAAGCACCGCTTCCCGGCCGCCGGGGACGACACCGCCCGCGGCTACGAGTGGCTGCTCGACCAGGGCTACCGGCCGGAGAACATCGTCGTCGCGGGGGATTCCGCCGGCGGGCACCTGGCGATGGACCTGCTCGCCGACAACCAGTCGAAGTCGCGGCCGCAACCGCGCGCGATGGTCCTGTTCTCCCCGCTCATGGACCCGACGTTCGGGCTGGCGATGGCGCGCGAGGCGCGCGGCCTGCGCGACCCGATCATCACCGCCAAGGCCGGGCGGCATTTCCTGGACATGTACACCGGCGGCGCCCCCGCGAACCACCCGCGCATGACGGTCTCGCTGAAGCCCTCCGGCGACCTGCCGCGCACCCTCATCCAGGCGGGCGGTCGCGAAGTGATGTCCGACGACGCCCGCTTCCTCCACGCCGCGCTCATCGCCGCCGGCGCGTCGTCGGAACTGCAGCTGTGGCCAGATCAGGGGCATGTGTTCCAGATGTTCCCGCTGCTGACCCCGGAATCCCGGCAGGCCGTTCAACAGGCGGCTAGGTTCGTCTGTCGGTAGCATTGACCCACCGGTGTTCGAGGACTGCAAACCTGCCTCGCGCCACGACAAAGGAGACCCCGTGTCCGAACTTGATGACCTGTTGAAGTCCATTCCGATTGGCGACATCGCCTCGAAGCTCGGCGTCGACGAATCGACCGCCGGCGCCGCTGTCGCGCAGGCCGTTCCGACGCTGCTGCACGGGCTCCAGGCCCACGCCGACGCCGACGGCCCGGCCCCGGAGGACTTGACCAAGGCTGCCGACGCCGGTGACGGCGAAGGTGTCGTGAAGGGCCTCTTCGGCGACAAGACCGACGACGTCGCCCACGCCGCGGCGGGCGAGGCCCCGGCCGGCGTCAGCTCCGACCTCATCAAGAAGGTCATGCCGCTGCTCGCCCCGATGGTCATCGCCTTCGTCACCCAGAAGCTGATGAGCGGCAAGGGCGGCGGCCAGCAGCAGGCGGGCGGCGCCGGTGGCGCGCTCGGCCAGATCCTCGGCGGTGCGCTCGGCGGCGGCGGTAACGCCGGCGGCCTGGGCAACATCCTCGGCGGCGTCTTGGGCGGCGGCGGTTCCGGTGGTGGCGCCGGCGGTGCCCTCGGCAGCGTCCTCGGCGGACTGCTGGGCGGCAAGAAGTAGGCTCCGCACCCCGAAATCCCGGGAGAGTTTTCCCGGGCATCGGAATCACTAAGACGGGCGGCCGTCGCGTTCTCAACGGACGCGGCGGCCGTTTCACGTTAGGCTTCGACCGTGAAACGCCTGTTCCTCTCGCTGATCGCAGTCCTGCTCACCGTGATCGGTCTGGTCCTGCCCCTCTCGCTGGGCGCCGGCCAGACCGGCGGTGGCTCGGTCGACCCCGTGACGGTCAGCGAATACAAGGCCGACTACTCCGTCGACGCCGGTGGAAAGCTGACGGCAACGGAGACGCTGACCACCGAATTCCCTTACGGTCGGCACGGCATATTCCGCTATTTCGACCTCGCCGACTCGTCGGACCCGAATGTCCGGTACACGCCCAAGAACATCAAGGTCACCCTCGACGGCCATCGCGAGCCCTTCACCACCCTGTGGGAGCACGGGCGCCGCTTCTTCGTCGCCAAGATCGGCTCGGCGAACCAATTCGTCGACAGCGGCACCCACGTCTACACGATCAGCTACACCATCGACGGAGTGCTCGAAGCGGGTAACTCCCGACCGGGCGACGGCGAGGTGACCTCCAGCTGGGGCGACAAGAACCGCGCCCGATTCCGCTGGCGCGTCGTTGCCGACGGCTGGTCGATGCCGATCGACAAGTCGACGGTCACCGTCCACCTGCCCGCGAAGACCACGAGCCTGGCCTGCGCGACGAGCAACAACACACCGTGCCAGGCGACCAACACGGAGCCGAACACCGTCGTCGTCACGACCGCCCAGCTCGGCAGGCACAACGGCGTCTCGCTGCTCACCGACCTGGAGATGGCCCCGCCCAGCCGAGCCACCGTCCCGTGGTCGATCGCACTGGATCCGATTCTGGGGCGTTCGATGGTGTGGGTGCTGCTCGTCGGCCTCGCGTCCTTGGTGACCCTTGCGCTGGGGGCGCTGTGGACCTGGCGCAGCCGCGAAGAGACTCCGCTGCTGCCGGTGATGTTCGAGCCGCCGACCGATCCGAAGACCAACACCCCGCTGTCGCCGGTGCAGACCTACTACGTCACCCGGGAGCAAGAGCCGGGCAAGGGGCTGACCGCGACACTGCTGTTCATGGCCGAGCAGAAACTCGCGCACATCGTCCGACAGGACAACGGCGACTTCACCATCGTCTCCGACGCCGATCCCGCCCGCTGGGCCCAGGCCGACCCGGTCACCCAGACGGTGGCGCGCGAACTCGGCCTCACCGGCGTGGGACAGACGTTTGTCGCCGACGGATCGGTCGACGCCGGCGAGAAGTTGAAGTCCGCCCAGTCGGCGGTCGCCAGTTCGGTCCGCATCTGGGGCGTCCAGTCGGGCGCGATCGAGCGCAGCGGATTCGAGACGACGGGTCGCGCGCTCGTCGGGTTGGCGTTCATCGCGGCGGCCGTCCTGTTCATCTTCAAGGTCTACCCGTTCTCGCTGGCCGTCCTGCCGATCGCCGCGTTTGCGATCGGCGGTGCCGGTCTGTTCGTCTCGGGTGTCGGAACCCGGCGCACGCTGCTCGGCCGGGACCTGTGGTCCCGATCCGGCGGATTCGAGCGACTCCTCTCGACGACCTCCAACAAGGAGCGCCTCGACTTCAGCGCCCGCAAGGACCTCTACACGTCGTTCATCCCCTACGCGGTGGCGTTCGGCGCGGCGGCCGCGTGGGCCAACAAGTACCGGATGGCAATGGGAACCGAACCGCCCACGCCACCCTGGATCATGACGCCCACCGGAATGCCGCTCATGGCCACCACGGCCTATGGCCTCGGCGGAATCGACAGCTTCGAATCGAGCCTCGCCTCGTCGATCTCGGCCTACTCCGCGAGTCAAGCGGCCTCCAGCAGCAGCGGTGGCGGCTTCTCCGGCGGCGGCTTCAGCGGTGGCGGCGGAGGCGGAGGCGGCGGCGGGTCGTGGTGACCATTGACCGTCGTGAACTGTTCGTTCGACCAAGCCGGACAACCGGCCGATCCTAGGTAGTCTCTTCGCTAGAACCAATGAAAGGGGACCAAAGTGTCCGCTGTTCTGATCATCTTGATCATCATCATCGTGGCCATCGGCGCGCTGTTGCTCTTCGGCGTGGCCGGTTTCAACAAGCTGCGCAAGGCCGACATCGCCGCACAGGAGGCGCTCGGCGGGATCGACGTGCAGCTCACCCGCCGCGCCGACCTGATCCCGAACCTCGTCAACACCGTCAAGGGCTACGCCGCCCATGAGAGCGGCGTCTTCGAAGAGGTGGCCCGGGCCCGCGGCGCTGTCGCCCAGGCCGCGCAGAACGGCACCGTCGAGCAGAAGGCGGCCGCCGACCAGGCGATGACCGGCGCGCTGGGTCGGCTGTTCGCCGTCGCGGAGAATTACCCCGACCTGAAAGCCTCGACCAACTTCATCCAGCTGCAGAACGAGTTGAGCGACACCGAGAACAAGCTGAGCTTTGCCCGGCAGTTCTACAACGACGCGGTCTCTCGCCTCAACCAGCTGGTCAAGACCGTTCCGTGGATGTTCTTCTCCGGCATCGCCGGCGTCCACGCCCGCGACTTCTACCAGGCCCCCGAGGGCCAGCAGACTCCGCCGCAGGTGCAGTTCTAAGGCCGACGGCTTCGCTCCGAAGCGACTCCCCCGCTACGTACCGGTAAAGGTCGGGCGGGGGAGTTTCTTCGCTGCGGGGATGTCCACCGCGCTGGTCGAGTCGGCGTACGTGGGCACCCCAAACCCCGGCGCGCTGGTCGAGTGGCGGCGAGGCGCTAGCCGAGTCGGTGTATCGAGACCCTGGGCACCCCAACCCCGCCGAGTGGGCACCCAAACCACGCCGAGTGGGCACTTCACCTAGTTGAGTTCCGCCGCCTGGTCGTCCGCGTTCGGAAGCAAGGCTACGAATCGCCATCGCTAAAATGCGGTCGCGGTATTCGCTTAGCAGTCGGTATGTCCTCGGTGTATAGGGTGAGCAATTCATCCCAGCTGAGGTTGAGCAGCCAGGTGGTCGTTCTGTCATCACCCTGGTCGAAGTAGTAGTGCAACGAAGGTTGATCAGTACGGTAGAACTCGGTCGCAGCGACCTCGGTTCCTGGGAATATTCCGTCCCTCGCCTCCCAGCTGGGTGCGAGGCCAGGAGTGGACCACCATCGACTGGTAATTGGCGGCGTACGGTTCAGAAGAAGTTGCCGAGTGCCGCCCGCGACTGGAAAGGTTATGAAACTCTTCGCAGCATCCTCGAAGCAGCCGTACCATCCGCTAACCTGATCGACATAGCTCTTTCCTCTGTCCCCACGGCCACTCGCCTTTATGGCAAACCGCGAACCTTCGTAGACTATCGAGTAGTTCGCATATATCTCAATCTTGTCAGGACCCAGCCGGCTTGGAATATTTACTCGGTTCCCATCGAGATATGGTTTTCCAAATTCCCGCGGATCATTGTCAACAGCCCTGTCAACAACCAGCGCTTCCTGCAGGTCGATCCAGTAGTTCATCGACGCAAAGAAGTCATCGATACCCTGCCAGGTTTCCATTCGCGTCTCCATTATCTTCGCTATCGCTTGGTCGTGTCCGTCAGAACACCCATCTTGATCAGGGTATCCACCGGTACCTCTTCACCCGACTTATCGATGAATACCCACTGAGTCCCGCCACCGCCGTGGTCAAACACCTCACCAATCTTTCCGTGTCTGATCTGCCACCCCGACGGGAGCGGGTTAGGGCCGGGTTCGTAGGTGTGATAGCCCCCGGCCGCTGAGCCCGGAGCGAGTGCGCGCTGCCCGTACGAGTCTCCTTGAGTGCCGAGGAACTTTCCGCCGGGGTATCCGATCCTATCCAGGTGGGTTCCGGGTGGCAACGAAGTGGACGTTGTGTATTTGCCGTCGGCGAAGCCGCTGTGTTCGGGCCAATTCCACGTCCCCTTGTCGGCATTCCAATATTTGTCGACGATCTGATTCGGGGTTAGGTTCCGGAACGGGTTGTTCTTAAGGGCATCATCAATGATCGACTGCGGACAACCTCCAGCCTTCATTGCAGCTGCTAGGGCGGACGGATCGGAGGCCAGGCGCAGCGCGTCCTGGTAACTCTCTGGCAACCGGTTCATCGCAGTCAGGAGTTCAGCGGCTTTCACCGTGTCATGGCTCAACTCCATCCCAAAGATCGCCGCACGACTTCCCATCAGGGCGCCAAGGTCTGTAGCCGCTGCTCCGACTGGATCAAGGATGTAGAAGGCCGGCCTCAACACGGTCGAGGCCAGTTCGAACAATATCTCGATGATCTCGGTGATCCGCCTGCCTACTTGGGTGGCTTTCGCCACTCCGGCAGCCGTTGCGAGCACGTCGCTCAGGCCGAGTCATAGACGGCCTTTTCGGAATAGCCCGCTATGTCCGCTATATCCCTATTCGGGGCATTGTCGGTTACTCGATTTCGGACGACAGGTAGGCTGATACTCATGGCAAAGGAGAAGGTTGTGGAGGCCGGCTGGTCGTTGACGGCGACCATCGTGCTGGTGGTTCGGGTCTTGGCGACGATCGCCACGGTCCTGACCGTCCTCGCCTGGATCGTCACCGCGGTGCGTCACTCGCTCAACAACGTTTGGCTGTGGCCAGCCGTCGGCTCGGCCGCCGCGTTGATCGCAAGTACGTGGGTCTACGGCTGGATCCGTGTGCGCTACACACGGGATGAGGGATAGACAGGATTCCTCGCCTTGCGGCGGTCTCGATACGGTTCCTCGCCTTGCGGCTCGGATCCACTCGACCACCCCGGATCCACTCGACCACCCCCGGGGTGCCCACTCGGCGGGGTTGGGGTGCCCACTCGGCGGGATCGGGGTCAGTCGACCAGCGGTGGACGAAGGCGCGTGAGGTCGGCGATCGTGTCGGCCTGTTCCGGTGTCTTGTCCGGCCGATACCGGATCACCCTCGCAAACCGGAGGGCCACACCGCCCGGATAGCGAGAGCTGCGTTGCACCCCGTCGATCGCGACCTCGACGACCAGCTCGGGACGCAGGTACACGGTGTGCGCGTCACGCGACGTCTCGTGCTTCGGGAACTCCGAGGTCTGCCAGGTCAGCAACTCGTCGGTCATGCCCTTGAACGTCTTGCCGACCATGATCGGCGACCCACCTGCGGGATCGCGGGCACCCAGGTGGATGTTGGACAGCCATCCCCTGCGTCGGCCCGATCCCCATTCGGCGGCCAGCACCACCAGGTCGAAGGTGTGGACGGGCTTGATCTTCTGCCAGGTGCGCCCGCGCCGGCCCGCCGCGTACAACCCGTCCGTCGACTTCACCATGACACCCTCGTGCCCGGCGGCGACGGACTCCTCGAACCGGTTCCGCACCTCGTCGGCGCCAGTCACCACAGCACTCGGGATGCGCAACGACGAGGCGACGGACTCCAGCGCGGCCAGCCGCGCGACGAGCGGCTCGTCGATCAGGTCGACGCCGTCGAGGTGCAGGCAGTCGAAGAAGTAGGGCCGCGAAGTCTGCATCCCGCTCATCGTCTCCTGGAACGGTCGCGGCCGCCCGTCCTCGGTGACGGCCAGCGTCTCGCCGTCGAGGATCACCGATTCGCACTCGAGGTCGGCGACCAACCGCACGACCTCGGGCACCGCACCGGTGATCTCCCGCAATGAGCGGGTGAAGACCCGCACCTCCGATCCGCTGCGGTGTACCTGGATGCGGGCGCCGTCGTATTTCGCGTCGACGACGACCTGCGGCCCGAGTTCGGTCCACGCCTCGTCGACGGAAGCGGCCGGAGTGGCCAGCATCGGCTCGACGGGCCGCCCGACGACGATGCCCCGCTCGAGTGCCTCCGCGCCGCCGACGAAGGCCAGGCGCGCCGTCTCCGGCAGCGATCCCAGCAACATCGCGGCACGCCGGACGAGTTCCTTCGGCATCCCGCTCGCGACGGCCACCGCATCGGTCACCACCCCGGCGAGCGCACCCTGGCGCACCTCACCGGAGAGCAACCCGCGCAGGAATACCTGCTCGGCCTCCGTCGAGCGCTCGAACAGCCCGATGACCGTGGAGCCGCGGGCGCGCGTCGTGTTCGGTCCACTGAGGGCGGCCAGCACGGTGAACGTCGAGTCCACGTCGTCGACGCTCAGCCACGACCTGGACGACGGCCGCTGTTGGCTCAGCTTGCGCAGGCTGGCCCACCCGACGCCGATCCGCCCCTGCGGTAGCGCGCCGGACAGCCACGAGGTGACGATGGGCACCTCGTCGGGATCGGCTTTCGCGAGTAGCTCCGCGATCGCCTGCGTCTTCTCCGTGCGCGAGCGCGTGGCGGCGACCGTCGCCGATGTCTCGACGACCGCGGCCAACGGCAGCGAGGTCATGCCCGATCCTTCGAATCGGCGCCACCGGACGAGTCCGGTTCATCGGACGGACCAACCGGCCCGGCCGCGTCCGGGAATTCCGCGCGGTAGGCGCGCACCGCCGATCCGATCCCGGGGAAGACGTGATCGGCGGCGATCAGATGCAGAATGCCTTCGCGGGCAAGGGTTTCGCTCAACTCCACGTCGACGCCAGCCAGTGCGAAGTGGGCGCCGCGGGCGTGCACGAAGTCGATGAGGTCGTTGAGTTCGCGTGCCGCGGAGTAGTCGACGTCGGCGATCGACGAGCAGTCGAGCACCAGCCACCGCACCGGGTCGGGCGCTGCCTTGATCAGCGCGATCACGTCGTCGGTGAACCGCCCGGCATTCGCGTAGAACAGGTCGGCGTCGTAGCGGAAGACGATCAGTCCGGGCAGCGATTGCGCCCCGGGCCGGGCCGGGAGGAATTCGCGATCGCCGTCGTGGCGCACCCCGACGACGAACTTCTCCGGGCGGTATTGGCGTCGGATGATCTCGATGAGCGAGGCGATCACCGCGAGGATGATGCCGTCGCGCACCCCGAGGACCAGCACGGCCAGCGCCGTGATCACCGCGATCAGGAACTCCGGTCGGCGCACCCGCCAGATGGCCCGCAACTGGGCGACGTCGATGAGCCGGACCGCGATCAGCGCCACGATCCCGCCCAGCACCGCATGCGGCAGTCGGGCCAGGGCCGGTCCCGCCACCAGCGTCACCACCAGCGTCGACACGGCCAGGACCAGGTTGGCCACCTGGCTGCGCGCATTCTGGTCGCCCAGGAACTCCGTCTTCGTCGGACTCCCGTTGACCACGAAGGTGCCGGTGAACGCCGCACCGGCGTTGGCCGCGGCCAACCCCAGCAGGTCGCGGTTGACGTCGGCGGTCTCACCGGAGCGCTGGGCGAAGCTGCGGGCGGTGGCCGCGCTCTGCGCGAGGACCACCAGCGCGCACCCGGCGGCCAGCGGAAGCAGCTCGATGACGGTCTTCCCGTCGAGCCCCGACGGCAGGCTCACCCGCGGCAGCCCTGCGTCGAGCTTTCCGACGACGGGCAGTCGGCCGCCGAGACGGGCCAACCACACGAGTGCGATCGACCCCACCACGACGACCACCGCCGTCGGGAATCGTGGCCAGAACCTGCGGCTGAGGAGAAGCACGCCGACCGTCGTCAGCGCGAATCCGAGTGCCCACGGGTTGGTGTGCGGGATCTCGGAGATGACCCCACCGATCCGGTGCCACGCCCGCCCGTCGTCGTCGCTGACACCGAGGATCGCGGGCAGCTGACCGATCAGAACCGATACGCCGACGCCGGCGAGGAACCCGGTGAGCGCGGCCGTCGAGAGGAAGTCGCCGAGAAACCCCAGGCGCAGCACGTAAGCGATCAGCAGCAGCACCCCGCAGAGCAGCGCGACGATCGCGGTCATCGCCAGCCACTGCGACGAGCCGGACACCAGCCCGACGATGCCGAGACCGGCGATCCCCGACGAGAGCAGCGCGGCGGTCGCCGAATCCGCCCCGACGACCATGAGCCGCGACGCTCCGAGGATCGCGAACAGCGCCGTCGGGACGATGAGCGTGTACAGACCGGCGCTCACCGGCACCCCGGCGATGCTGCTGTAACCCATCGCCTCCGGGATCGCGACGGCCGCGAGGCTGATCCCCGCGAGCAGATCGGCACGCAGCCACCCGAGCCGGTAACCGCGCAGTCCGATGCTCACGTCAGATCCTCGTCAACTCCACGTCGCGCGTCTCCGGCGCCGCGAACAGCGCGAAGAGCGTGAGCACGCCCGTGATGGCGAGGTAGATCCCGACGGCCCCGACACCGAAGCGCGACGCGAGGGCCGTCGCGATGAACGGTGCGACGGCGGCGCCGAGGATGGAGGCCACGTTGTAGGAGATGCCCGATCCGGTGTAGCGGACATTCGTCGGGAAGAGTTCCGGGAGCACCGCACTCATCGGGCCGAAGGTCAGCCCCATCAGGATCATGCCGACGACGAGGAAGCCGAGCATTCCGGCCTCCGACGCCACGTCGGGTCCGATCGTCTTCTCGAAGATCAAGCCGAAGACGATGATGCCGGCGGTGATGGCGAGCAGCACGGGTTTGCGGCCGATGCGGTCGGCGAGCCACCCGGAGACCGGGATGAACAGGGCGAAGAAGACCACACCGATCAGTTGGAGCTCGATGAACCGGGTCGCGGAGATCCCGAAGCCCGTCGCCCTGTCGCCGACGGCGGACTTCGTGCCGTAGGAACTTGCCCAGGCGGTCATGAGATAGAAGAGGGTGTAGGTGGCCAACATGACGAAGGTGCCGATGACCAGCGGTCGCCACGACGTGCGGAACACGGTGGCGATCGGGGCGCGCAACTTCTCCCCCGCCTCGACGGCGGCGGTGAAAACCGGGGTCTCGCTCAGGCGCAACCGCACATACAGGCCGACGATGACGATCACCGCGCTGGCCAGGAAGGGCACCCGCCAGCCCCAGGTGTAGAAGGGGTGATCGATCGGCGAGGAGTTCTTGTCGAAGCCCATGCTCAGCATCAGGACCAGGTACACGCCGTTGGCCAGCAGGAATCCGAGGGGGGCGCCCAGTTGCGGCCACATCGCCGCCCAACCGCGCTTGCCCTTCTCCGCGGTCTCGGTGGCCAGCAGCGCCGCACCCGACCACTCGCCGCCCAGCCCGACGCCCTGGAAGAAGCGCAACAGCGCCAGGAGGACCGGTGCGGCGTAGCCGATGGTCGAGAAGGTCGGCAGCAGACCGATGAGGAAGGTCGCTATCCCCATCGTGAGAAGCGATCCGACGAGGGTGGCCTTGCGTCCGATCCGGTCGCCGTAGTGCCCGAAGATCATGGATCCGACCGGGCGGGCGACGAACGCGACGCCGAAGACGGCGAAGGACGCCAGGAGACTGGCCGTCTGATTCCCCGACGGGAAGAAGAGCTTGGGAAAGACGAAGACGGCCGCCGTCGCATAGATGTAGAAGTCGAAGAATTCGATGGTGGTGCCCACCATCGACGCCACGACGATCCGGTGCCTCGGCACCTGTTGGCTATCGGTCACCAGTGGAGAATACCGGCGAAGAGGATTCAGACGACGGCGAAGCGGGCGGGCGCGCCCACCGACAACTGTCCCAGGCCCGTTTCCGCCAAATCCAGCACCCGGGCCGGGGTCGTCGAGGTCATCGTCACCGCCGCGGTCAACGCCTCCAACTCCGTCGTGCAACCGCGCGGCGGGGCGGCCAGGATCCGCCCGAACTGCTGCGCCATCGTCGACGTCCCGCCGGCGATCGCACCGCCGTCGCTCAGTCGCGCGACCCCGTCGGCGACCGTCACGTCCAACGCCCCCAACCGGTACCTCCCGTCGGCGCTGCCGGCGGCCGCCATCGCGTCGGAGATCAGCGCTACGCGCCCCGCCCCCACCCGCGCCGCCACCGATGAGACGACGCGCGGGTCGACGTGGACGCCGTCGCCGATCAACTCGACCACCACCCGCTCGTCGTCGAGCAGCGCGAGGATCGGCCCGGGGTCTCGGTGGGTGAAGGGTCGCATCCCGTTGAACAGGTGGGTCGCGACGGTGGCCCCGCGGTCGACGGCCGCAGCCGTCTGGTCGTAGCTCGCGTCGGTATGCCCGAGCGCCACCACGACCCCGGCGGCGACGAACCGGTCGATCGCGTCCAGCGCGCCCGGACGCTCCGGGGCGAGGGTGACCAGACCGATCGCACCGTCGCCCGCCTCCAGCAGTCGATCGATCTCCGCCGGATCGGGGTCGCGCATCGCCCGCGGGTCCTGCGCCCCGCAGCGCGCGCGGGAGAGCCACGGGCCCTCCAGGTGGATCCCCGGGGCCTCGCCGGCGGCGACGAGCGGCGCCAACCGCCGCACCTGGGCGAGCAACTCGTCGGCGGGCGCGGTGACCAGGCTCAGCATCGTCGCGGCGTTGCCGTGGGACGCGTGGAAGGCCAGCGCCGCGCGCACCTGCGCCACCTCCGGGTCGGTGAACCCGTATCCGCCGCCGCCGTGGCAGTGCATGTCGACGAAACCGGGGACGATCGTGCCCGCCACCCGCCGCGCGACGGGCAGCCGCGGATCGGGTGTACCCGCACCAGCGTCGACGACGATCCCGTCGACGATCCGCAGCCATCCCGGCTCCAGCACGTCGCCGTCGAGGACGATGCGCGCCGCCGCGACGACCTCTCCGGCGGGTTCGGTCACGACTTGCGCGCCCACTTCGCGCCGTCGGTCCAGTACTGCTGGATGTCCTCGAGGGTGCGGCCCTTGGTCTCCGGCGCCAACCGTGCGACGAAGAGGAAGGCGATGACGGCGAAGCCGCCGAAGATGGCGAAGGTACCGGCCCCGCCGAGACGGCTGTTGATCAGCGTCAGCGTGAACTGCGCGACGATCACGTTGGCGACCAGGTCGGAGGTCAGCATGGCCGACGAGCCGTATGACCGCAGCCGCGCCGGGAAGCTCTCCCCGGCGTAGACCCACACCAGTGCGCCGAATCCGAAGGAGAAGCCCATCGTGAACACGGCGAGTCCGGCGAAGCCCCACATCTGTCGCGCCGCGACGTCGTCGGCAAGCGGCCCGTACACGCAGATGAGGATCCCAGTGGCCACGATCATCGCGAAGATCCCGCCGAGCAGCAGTGGTCGCCGGCCGATGCGGTCCACCCAGCGCAGCGCCAGGATCACGGCGATCAGGCCGTACACCTGGACGAGGGCGGGAAGGAGGAGTTTGCCGAAGTCGTCGCTGTAGCCCATCTCTTCGAACAGTCGGGGCCCGTAGACGGCCACCGCGTTGATGCCGGTGATCTGGATGAGGAATCCCAGGCCGAGGACGAAGGCGGTAGCGCGGACCCACGGTCGGCGCAGCATCTCGACGAGGTGCCCGCCGGATTCGGCGGCCAGCGCCGCGCGCATCTCGGCGATCTCGCCGTCGACGTCGGCATCGGGGTCGATCGCCGTCAGCGCCGCTCGGGCATCGGCCTCCCGCCCCCGCGACAGGTACCAGCGCGGCGTGTCGGGCAGGCGCGTCAGCAGGATCAGCACCAGGACGGCCGGGATGACGGCCAGGCCGAGCATCCACCGCCAGGCGGCATGCCCGGCCAGGAAATAGCCGATCAGGAAGCCCGCGATGATGCCGATGATCGTCGTCATCTGGTAGGCCACCAGCATGGCTCCGCGACTGCGCGCGGGCGCCGACTCGGCCACGAACACCGGCACGACGACCAGCGAGACGCCGACCGTGACGCCCAGCAGAAAACGCACCCCGGCCAGCACCGTGAAGCTCGGCGCGATCCCGGAGAGCACCGCGAACAGGCCGTAGCCGACGGCCACGGCGATCATCGACTTCTTGCGCCCGATCAGATTGGCCAGCGGTCCCGCGACGAGCGCGCCGATGATCGACCCGACCACGGCGACCGTGTACAGCCACTGCTTGCCGTTGTCGTCGAGGGTGAACTCGGAGCCGACGTATTCCATCGCGGCACCGATATTCGACTGGTCATAGCCGTAGACGATGCCCATGCTCGCGGCGGCCACCGCCACGAGCAAGCCCGCTCGCTTCATCCGTTCATCCTCCAACGCTTGACTCGGTCGACCGATTCGGCCGCCGCTTGATTCGATCGCGACAGAATATCGTCACCACGCCAGGTCGTAGCGCCGGTGATCCACCTCGAGCGCGACGAGTCGCGCCTTCCCGTCTGTGCCGACGGACACGATCGCCGACGCGGACTTCCCGCCGCGCAGTGCTTCGTCGATGGCGGTCGCGTCGCGCTGGTTGATGTAGAAGCGCTCGATGCCGATGTCGAGCGACGCGGTGCTCCCCTGACACCGCAGGGTGCCGCGCACCGCGACCGGCCCGTGGCGCAGCGCCTCGTCGCGCGTCGGGTACGCACCGGCGGGAACGGATCTCTCCCCCGACCGGGCGAGGGCGATCCACTCTCCCGATTGCCCGGTGCACCCGGGAGGCGCCTCGTCGGCCAGCCGGATCGCCACGTAGTGCCCGCGCACCAGGTCGCGGGGGTCGACGCCGCGCATCGCCAACGTCACCTCGGTCCCGTGCGAACGGGCATGTCCCTCCCGCACGACGATCCCGACGAGGGTGGCGACGCACAGCGCCGCGATGAGCAGGATCAACGCCGGCCGGATCAGGCCGTGCCGCCGGACCGACGAGAGAGCGGCCACGTCGGCGTTGGTGTCATCGGCGTTCGGTACCGCGCCGGGGGTCGTCGTCATCGTCGCACCTGCCCGTCGGCCGCGATCTCGGCCCCGGCCAGACCGCGACGACCCCGGCGCAATGTCAGCCCGACGACCAGCGCCACAAACGAGCAGCCGAGGAACACGAGCGAGATGACGAGCAGGTCGAGCCCGAGATCGTTGAGCAGCGCGCACACCGCACCGATCAGGCTGAGCACACCCAACCCCGTGAACACGCCGTGGCGGACATAGCGGCCCAGCGCGATCAGCCCGGCGGAGATCGCGATCCACACGACGCGATGGGCCAGCCCGAGTGCCGCGTGGTCGCCGAAGTGCCCGGTATACCCGGCTGCGATGAAGAAGCCGAGCGCCCCGATGGCGAACCATGTCGTCGGGATGGCGAGGTCGTTGACCGGCTGGGACTCCCCGCGTCGGACAACGGCCGACCCCGCGGCCAACAGGGCGAGCACCGCGGCAATGCCGAGCAAGGCCCACCCGTTCAGGTCGTAGCGGCCGGCGAACCAGCCCGCGACGCCGAGCACCGCGACCGAGGCGACGTGCGCGACGAGGGCCGAGCCCCAGCGCAGGCCCAGCACCAGGGCGAGGGGGGCGACGACCAGGCTGATCGGGAGCGGCAGACTCTCGTGGGCCATCACGTCGCCGATGAAGACGGCCGCGACGCCCACGGCCAGCGCTCCCCGGGACCGTCCGACCAGAGCGAAGGCCAACGCCGCCGCACCCGAGCCGTAGGGAACAGCGGGCGGGTGGCCGGTCAGGTCGTAGATCTGACCGGTCAATCCGATGGTCGCCGCGAAGACGAGCGTCGCGACGGTGAGCGCGATGTCGGCGACGACGGTCCGCCCCCGGCGCACGGCTTCCGCGCCGACGGCCGCCGCGAGAAGGAAGGCGGCGAGCAGCAGGCCGAAGCGCACGATGCGCGCGATCCCGTCCCAGTTCGCGGCCACGAACGCGATGACCGCGAGTCCGAGCAGCACGGCGGCCACCCAGATGAGGGCGGTCACGGCGTCGACGCGACGACGGGCCGGCAGCGTGGCGAGGATGGCGGCCCGGTTGTCCGGGTCGATCAGACCGGCCCCGATCCAGCGGTCGACATCACCGACGACCCGTTCCCGATAGTCGGCCACGGCTAGTGGACCAAGACCTCTCGCACATCGGGCTTCAACAGGGGCGCCACCTTGTCCCAGGGGATGGTCACCGGGACGTAGTCGCCCATCACGTGCGGCACCGACACGTAGACGTGCAACCCTTCGGGCAGCGGAATCCATGACGTGAAGCCCGACGCGTAGGTGGCGGCATCGCGCAGCCGGCCCGTCGAATCGCCTGCCGCCGCCAGCGGGGCGAGGGCCTTGAACGCCGCCGTCTTGTCGGCGAACGGGTCGTCGATGGTCTCGCCGGTCTCGCTGTTGAGAACCGTCGTCTCGACAAGGTTGTTGGGGTGGGCCGCGCCCTTGGTGTTGGCCAGGACGATGACGACGCCGGACAGCGTCCGCTCGCCGATCACCGTGCGGCTGCGCTCGGCGGTGCCGAGACCACCGTCACCGATGGTCTGCCCGTTCCCGCTCGGCTGACCGGTGATGGTCTCCAGCAGGGTGTCGAGCTTGCCGTTGAAGGCCGCGCGCACCTCCGGGCTGCCCCCGCGCACCTGCGGCAACATCACCGTCCAGCTGGTCCCGTCGGGGAGCGTGCCGGTCCGCCGATCGGTGACGGCGGTGAAGGCCGCGGCCGCCGCGGTGGGCTCCGGATTGATGGTGGCCAGCGGTGGACCGGTCGGGTCACAGGCGGTGACGCCGACGGTGACGAGGGCGGCACCGACCGCCGCGACAAGCCCCCCGATCGGGAGCGGGCCCGTCAGCCGACGGGCACGTGTCCGATTCATGCCCCCGAGTATGGCAAGTGTTGGCGCGGCTGTGGTGCGGTCAGCCGACTTCGGTGGACTATCGCTGGATGTCGCTGATCTTCGACGAGTCGGTGCCCACCGTTCGGCAGTATGCGCCCACCGCGACTCTCGTTCCGGTGACTTCGAGGTTCGACGGGTCGGCGCCGGAGCGCTCCTTGAGCATCTTGCTGACCGCTTCCCGCTGGTCCTTCTCGTTCATGGTGATGAATTTGCCGCAGGTCGTGTCGCCGCCCTTGTTCATCACCGTGTCCACCGCGTCGCAACCGGCCGTGCACATCACGGCGAGGAGGCCGACGGCCGCCGCCTTGTAGAGGTTCTTCATGTCCACAGGCTACGACGCGGCCCGCTCTCAAACGGGATTTCCGCGTCGTCGGGCGTCGCGCCTGCGAGGGTTGGACCATGAGCAAGCGTTTCCCCACCAACCAACCACCTCTGGTCGTCGCCATCACCGGCGGGGCGCGCGGGATCGGCGCCGCCATCGCACAGCGCGCCGCGCGCGCCGGGCACCGCGTCGCGATCGGGGACCGCGACGAGCAGGAGGCCGTGCGGACCGCCGACCGCATCGGCGGCCGCGGCTATCGACTCGACGTGACCGACGAGGATTCCTTCGCCGCCTTCCTCGCCGCCGCGGACGCCGACCTCGGCCCGGTCGACGTCCTGGTCAACAACGCCGGGGTCATGTGGGTCGGACCGTTCGACGAGGAGCCGCCCAGCGCCACCGAGGCGATGATCGCGGTCAACCTGGTCGGCGTGATCCGCGGGGTCCGCCTCACGGCACCGGCGATGCGCACTCGCGGCTCGGGCCACATCGTCACCGTCGCATCGGCCGCGTCAAAGATCGCACCGCCCGGTGAATCGACCTATGCCGCCACCAAGCACGCCGTCCTCGGTTACCTGACCGGGGTCCGCGAGGAGCTGCGCGGTTCGGGGGTGGCCATCTCGGCGATCCTGCCGGGCGTCGTCGACACCGAGCTCGCGGCCGGAACCGCCACCGGCGCCGCGGCGCTCCTGAGTCCCGACGACGTGGCGACCGCCGTGCTCGACGTCATCGCGCGGCCCCGCTTCCTGACCACGCTGCCCGGATATGTCGGTCCGCTCGTCGCCGCCGCCGGACTGTTGCCGCAGGGCATCCGCGACCGCGTGCTGCGGCGCATGGTGCCCGACCAGGTCGCGGCGACGAAGGGCTCGGCCGCCCGTGACCGCTACGAGGCCGCTTCCCTCCCACAATCGTCCGGATCGAAGGGATCCGAGGGAAATATGCCCGCCGACCCACGAAATTCGGACGATTTCGGCAAGGAGTGACGGTCAGTCGCCGAACGGGCCGAACACGTTGACCCATTCGGTGATCCGGGTGGCGGCGATCGCCCCGACCTTCGCGAAGGGGTCGTCGGCCAGCAGCTCGACCACGGTCTGCCGGTCGGGCGCCGCGACCATCACCCACGCGCCGCTGCCGTCGGCGAAGGGACCGGCGAACCGCAGCGTGCCGTTCTCGTATCCCTGGCCGAGCCACTGCCGGTGGGCCGGCCGATGCTCGTCGCGAAGTGCGGCTTGTTCGGGGGCATAGGTGTATTCGACGGCGAAGTTCGGCATGTCGGCAGCGTAGACCCCGCACGCACCCGCCCCGGCCGAGCCGCCTCAGATCACTACGGTTTACGGCCGCGGAACGTCGACGGCCGGGAACGCCGCGCGCAGCATCGCTGGCGGGGTGAACGGCCGCCAATGCCCGACCGGTTGGGCCAGCCGGTCGGCAATGGCCCACAGCGCGGCCGGGTGCTGACCGAAGCCGAAATGGGAACTCCAGACGGCGATGTTCTCGGCATTCGCCCCCGGCTCGTCGAGGCAGGCCTGCCACGCGACGATCCCGTCGATCCGCGAATAGATCGACGTGGCCGGCATCGTCAACGGCTCCGCGGCGGCCTCCAGCGGCAGGTCGAGTTCTTCGACGTGGCGGCTCGCGAACCGGTTGTAGAGCGGACCCGCCCAGCTCTGTCCGTGGGTGTGCAGGCGAATCGGGCTGCCCAGCGTGATGACCTGGCGCACCTTCTCCGGTGCCTGCCTGGCCAGTCGGCGGGCGAAGATGCCGCCCAGGCTCCAGCCGATGATCGACACCGGCTCGTCGTACCGGTCGACCAGTTCGTCGAGCCGCGCCGCCATTCCGTCCAGGGCTTTGCTCGTCGGCCCGACGTTGCGCCCCAGGTTCCACCGATGCGCCCGGTAGCCGAAGGAGCGCACCGCGGTCCGCAGCCCGATGGTCCAGGTGTCGTTGGTCATAAAGCCGGGCAGCACCAGCACCGGGTGCCGGTCGCCGCGCGGCGCGGTGGCGAGGATCGGCGTGGACAACGCGGTCGCCCAAGCGTCCACCCCCGACCGCATGAAGTCGGTGGAGTACAGCAGGAAGGAGGGCCGGGTCGCGCTCGAGCGCGAGCTGGGTGCGCTCATCAGTGTCCCGCCATCTCGTCGCCGAGTCCGATCGCCGTCATGCCGCCCCAGTTGTCGTCGACGAAGTGCGCGAGCACCAGCAGGTCGCGCAGGTCGCCGTGCCGATCGCGGATGTGGTCGCGCAGCAGGGCCTCCCCGGTGAATCCGAGTTCGTTGAACATCGCGGCGGCATGCTGCTGGTCGGCGAGGAGTTCGACGACGACTTTGCGCCGACCGTCGGAGATGGCCTGCTGCAACGCGTGCCGGGCGAGCTCCTTGCCGACCCCGCCACGACGGTGCTCGGGCGCGATGACGAGCCGGATGTCGCCGACGTGGTCGGACCAGCCGGGCCTGGACCGGACGGCGACATAGCCCTCGATCCGGCCGTCGTCGCCGAGCTTGACCCACTGCCGCATCCGCGTAGCGAGTAGTCGCCGCACCTCGTCGGCGTTCCCGATGTCCTCCTGGATGAAGGTGCGGTCCTCCTCCGGCAGGCCGGTGAAGAACTCGACGAGGGCGTCGGTGTGCTCCTCGGTGACGGCTTCGACGCTCACTTGCCGATCTCCTCACTGCGCTGTCGCATGAAGTCGATGATCTTGGGGACCGTGGTGCGCGCGGCCGTCTTCCCGACGATCAGCCCGATGTGCCCGGCGGGCAGCCGGAACTGCTCGGCCTCCGCGGAGCCGACGAGTCCGACCAGCGGTGCCGAACACTTCTCCGGGATGATGTGGTCGCGGTCGGCGGTCACGTGGAGGAACGGCAGGGTGATGTCGGACAGGTGGACTCGGTCGCCGCCGATCACCAGCCGGTCGTTGACGAGCGCGTTATCCCTCATCATGGTGGCCATCTGTTTGGCCACCCCGCCGGGGAAAGGGATGTGTTCGTTGCCCCACCCGCTCATCGCCTGGTGGGCGGCCACATAGTCGTCGTTCCACATCTGCTGCCACAGGTTCACGTATCCGGTGAGATCCGCGGTCGGGGTGAGCGAGCGGAAGGCCTGCAACAGGACGTCGGGGGCGATGTTCCCGTCGTCGTTGAAGGTGTCCTCGACGCCGATCCCCGAGGCGCCGAGCGCGTCGCCCATCGGGCCCAATTCCTGCAGGTCGGTCGGGGTGGTCAGGACGGTGAGGCTGCGCAGCGGTGCGTCGGGGTGGCGCGCGGCGTAGAGGACCGCGAGCAGCCCGCCGAAGCAGTAGCCCATCATGTTGACCTCGTCGTATCCGCTGATCTCGCGGATGCGTTCCACCGCCGCGGGGATGTAGTCGTCGACGTAGTCCTCGAAGGTGTTGCCCGCGTCGCGCTCGTCGGGGATACCCCAGTCGATCATGTAGACGTCGAATCCGGCCTTGACCAGGTGTTCGACGAAGCTGTTGCCCGGGGCGAGATCGACGATGTAGCTGCGGTTCATCAGGCTGTAGATGATGAGTACCGGCGGGGCCAGGCTCACGTTGTCGCTGCGGTAGTGCCAGAGCTGGCTGCGACCCGCGGTCCACACCGTGTCTTTGGGGGTAATCCCGACGTCGGGCCGGTTGACGCCTGCGACCAACTTGATCCCGTTGCGGGCGCGCAGGGCGTTGCGCTCGATCTCCTTGCGAATGCGGTCGACCGTGCTGAGCGGTCGGGGTTGGGTCATAGTCATCGCGGTTACTCCCTGGGCCCCGGTTCATCGGTCATCCCCCGGTGGTGGTGCTCCCGCTCGAGTTGCAGCGTCAGCCGTCGTACCTCGCGGTCGAGCGCGCCGACCTGTTTGCGCAGGTGCTTCACGTCGGAGCCGGCCGGCAGATTGGCGAAATGCCAGACGGCCGCGGCCGCGCCGCCGACCCTGTTGCGGACCTCCTTGCGGATCCTCGCGGCCAAACCCATCGCGACGTTGAAGGCGTCGCTCTGCACGAGTTCGGTCACCTTGGGACTCAGCTCTTTGTCGACCTTGTCGTAGGCCTGACGCCACTTCGGTTGCTCGGCACTCATCGCGCCACCCGATCCTCTCCGGCTGCCCTGCGCTGTGACTCACCTCACATCAGTCTTACCATTAGGCGCTATGAGGCGAATCAGCAAGATGGCAATCGCGACCGCCGCGACGGCGGGCGCCCTGGCGATCACCACTCCGGCGACGGCTTCCGCGGCGAGGATTCCGTTTCAAATCCAGCCGGCGTCCTACGGCAACCCGAACGGCAGTTTCGACGTCCCACCGATCCGGTGCGCCGTCGAGCCCGATCACCGACGCGGAACGGTGATGGTCACGGGCACCGATCGCGGGCGGTGGGGCTGCTTGCCCTACGCGCGGGTCTGGTGGATGAACCGCTCGACCGGCCGCTCGGGCGTCGCGAAGCTGTCGAGCGGGTTGAACGGGGTCCCGGCGCAGGCCGTGCTGCGCACCGGGCGCGGGGAGCTGTTCATCCGCCTCGACGCGTGGGGCAGCTCGACGGTCACCCCGGGGTTCACGACGCTGCGCGTCTGAAGCACTGTCGACACGACTGCGCTTCGCCGACGGTGTTTCGTCAGCGGTGTTTCGTCAGTGCAGGCCGCCGAGCCAGGTCAGCATGTGGACCTGCAACTCGCCGACGACGAACCCGAGGGCACCGCCGAGCCACACCACCAGCCATTCGTCGTCCTTGAAGACCGGCCTGATCATCGCCTCGAACTCGTCGTCGTCGAGGTTCTTGAAGGCCTCGACGACGGTGTTGTCGACGTCGAGCGCGGAGGTGACGTAGCCGTCGAGTTGCTCGGCCGCCTGCGGCATCATCTCGCGGGCGCGGGTGACGACCGAGTCGCGGACCTCGTTGTACCGCTTGGTGCCGATGGCGGCGGTGACCACGGGTGCGGCGACACCGAGTTCGGCCTTGATGGCGTCGTCGATCTCGCCGCGCAACATCGCGAACAGGCGGTCGGCCAGGGCGCCGCTCATCAGCGCGTTCATGATCACCTTGGGGGTGAGGATGTCGGTGGCGATGTCGCGCGCATAGCCGGCGATGAACTCGTCGCGGTACTTGAAGAACAGGCCCTGCCAGGTGAAGACACCCAGGTAGGTGGTGGGCTTGCGCGGGTTGAACACCATCTGCAGGGCTATCCAGTCCGACGTGAAGCCCACGACCAGGCCGAAGATCGGGATGATCAGCGTGTTCTCGGTGAAGCAGTAGACCACCAGCTGGATCAGGCCGACGACGCCGCCGAAGATGAGCCCGAAGACCTTCATGAAGTTGAGGATCATCGGGATGTTGTTCTTCACCATCTTGTTGAGGATCTTCTTGTCGTCGATCAGCAACTCGGTGACGATGAACGTGAGGTCGAACAGGCCGTCCATATTCGCCTTGGCGAAGTCGAACAGCGAGTCGATCACCTGCGGCGTGCGGGCCCGGGCGCGCGCGATGATCGCATACCGGACCGACCCGGGCAGTTGATCCCAGCGGTCGCCGATCAACTCCCGCGCGATGGGGTCGACGGAGGATACGAGCAGGTGGTCGCACTGACTGGCGATCTCTTTGGAGTCGAGGCGGTCGACGAGTTCCCGCGCGTCGAGCAGGTCGTGCAGGATGACCTCGGCGGCGTGACTGGCGAATTTGGCGGCCCGTCGAGGCAACTGGCCCTGCCATCCGATGGGGCCGATTCCCACGAAGTTCAGCGGTTTGAACACCATCCAGATGGCCAGCACCTTGGTGATCCAGCCGATGAAAGCGCCGGCGACCGGCATCAGGAGCAGCACCACCGGGTGCGCCGTGAAGACATCCCACGCCTGTGGGAGGGAGTTCATCCGACCGGCCTCGCCGCCACCCACAGTTCCTGTCCGCGCGGGGAGAGGACGAGCGTCCGCCTCATCACCTTGGCCGGGAACTTGCCGAACTCTCCCTCCTTCATCGCGGTGCGGACGGCCTTGTCGGCGAGAAGCAGTTCATACCCTTTGGCGTTGTTCTGGTCCTCGGGGCCGGTTTCGACGAGGCCGAGGGTGCGCAGATGCGTCACGTAGTACGGCGTCATCTGCGGCAGGGTCAGGGCCGCGGTGTGCCCGATCAACGAGGCGTTCTCCAGCAGGCAGGCCTGACCGGTGCGCGCATACACGTGCACCAGTGGCGGACGCTCCCCGGTTTCGGCGAGCGCCGCGATGATCCTGGCCTCGTCGGGCACGAGCTGCGCCAACACGGCCGCGGACCAATCGTCTTTGCTCTCCCGCGAATCCTGTTGGATCGACCGGTCGAGCAGATCGGCCATGATCCGGCGCGGCCCCTCCTGGGCGTTGGCGGCACTGGTTCCGGGCGGCAGGGCGAGCATCTCGGTCGCCTCCATGCGCGTGCGGAGGAAGCCGAAGAACTCCTTCTCGACGCGCTGCGCGACGACGCCGGCCGCCTCTTCCACCCGATGCGCGACGACGTTGGTCAGGTCGAGCGCCTCCGCGGGCAGCTCACCCATGGGCAATCGACGCGCCAGATTGGCCGCGGCTCCGATGATGTCCAACGCACACGCCTCCTGACGGACCCACGCCTACCCCCGAACCCGGCGGGATCGCCGGGTGTGATGTGCAGCGACCCTATCCTGACCTGCCGCCGACGACCAGTGACGGGTTTGCGGAACATCGATCGTGGAGATGCATGGTGGCACGTGCGGCTCGAGTCGCTACCGGGTGCGGAACCCGTCACTCCGGAGGACCGTCACCCCGGAGGAATAGTCCAACCCACTTCTACGATCCGATGCTCAGTGCGGCGAGGGTCACCGGCGGGAGTTCGCCCGGTGCCATGGTCGTGGCGATCTTCAACGCGCGGCCGGTGAGGGAATTCTTGTCGTCGATGAGCGCGGCGGGCGACCCGGCGAACGTCAGCTGACCGCCGTCGGTCCCGGCGCCCGGGCCGATGTCGATCACGTGGTCCGCGCGGGCGACGATGCGCAGATTGTGCTCGATCACGACAAGCGTCGCTCCTTCGTCGAGCAGGTCATCGAACAGTTCGTTGATCACTTCGACGTCGGCCGGGTGCAGTCCGGTGGTCGGCTCGTCGAGCACGATGTGCTCGTGGCCGATATCCGGTGACGACGCGAGGTGCCGCGCGACGAGCAGGCGCTGCCGTTCCCCGCCGGAGAAGGTGTCGAGAGACCGGCCGACCGGGATGTAGTTCAGGCCGACACGATCCATCCAGCTCAGCGTGTCGACCACCGACCGGGTGTCGGGCAGGACTTCAGCCAGCTGGTCGGCCGTCATCGCGAGGACGTCGGCAATGGTGCACCCGCCGATCTGCACCGAGAGCGCCTTGTCGTTGAACCGCAGGCCATTGCAGGCATCGCACGGTGTGGAGACGTCATCGAGGAACGCGAGCTCGGTCGTGATGTATCCCTTTCCCTTGCAGTTCGGGCACGCACCCTTCGAGTTGAAGCTGAACCACGCCGGGCTGAGCCCGGATGCGTCGCTGAACACCCGCCTGACATCGTCGGCGATTCCCAGGATGCTCAGTGTCGTGGAACGGACCCCGCCACGCAGCGGATCCTGGCCCACGACGGTGAACTCCGGATGTTGTTGCGGCAGTGAAACGGTGGCGAATGAACTCTTCCCCGAACCGGCGACGCCGGTAATCGCGGTCAGTACGCCCAGTGGAATATCGACGTCGAAGCCCGCCAGGTTGTGGGCGCGCGCATCGCGCACCCGCAGCTGACCCCGCGGTTTGCGGCGCCGACGACGCAGAGTCAGAGGCGTCGTCAGCAGACGGCCGGTCAGTGTCCCACTGGTCCCGAGATCTTCTGGCGTTCCCTCGAACTGGATCACGCCACCATTCACGCCCGCACCTGGGCCGAGATCAACGACGTGATCGGCAGCCGCGATGACCTGGCGGTTGTGTTCGACGACGAGCACGGTGTTCCCGCCATCGCGAAGCTGACGCAGGAGTCCGGTCAGCCGGAGGACATCGGCCGGATGCAGACCTGTCGTCGGCTCGTCGAAGACGTAGGTGACATCCGTCAGCGCGCTGCCCAGGTGTCGGACGACCTTGACGCGCTGCGCCTCGCCACCGGACAGGCTGGATGACACTCGGTCGAGTGTCAGATACCCCAAACCCACCGACAGCAGCGCATCGAGCCCCTTGCGAATACCAGCGAGTGCCGGCTCGACGGTCGGTTCGCGGTAATCGTCCACCAGCTCGCGCAGCCGGGACACCGATAGAGCCATCCAGTCTACGATCGAACGCCCGTCGATAAGGCTGGCTCGAGCGGCCGCGTTCACGCGGGCGCCTCCGCACTCAGGGCACAGTCGCTCGCTCGTGACGCGCTCGAGTTCCTCCGCGACCTGCTTCGACATGTTGGCGGGCCGGTTCTTCACGTAGACGTCGCGCATCCGGGTGATGACGCCGTCGAATCGCGCCGACTTCGGGAAGCGCGGATCCGGGTCCGGCGGAACGACGGCGTCGGCATAGAGGAATTGATCGAGCTCCTCGGGTGTGTAGTCCCGCAGCGGCTTGGTGCGATCGAAGAGTCCGCAGTAGGCGAATCGCTTCCAGCGATACACCCCGGGCCGGAACATGCTGAACCGGACCGGCCCTTCGTCGATGCTCTTGTCCAGATCGATGAGCGCATCCGGATCGATGTCGGTGACCGTGCCGATTCCCTCGCAGCGGGGGCACATTCCCTTGGGGTCGTTGAACGAGTACGCCGGTGAATAGCCTGCCGAGGGCACGCCGGCACGGGAGAAGACCAGACGGATCAATGGCGCCAGATCAGTCGCGGTAGCCACGGTCGAGCGCGCGTTCCCGGTGAACCGTCGCTGATCGATCAGCACGGTATAGGTCAGTCCACTCATCGCCTGCACCTCCGGAGCTGGAGCTTGCGCCAGGCGGGCGCGGACGAACGACGGGTAGGACTCGTTGACCAAACGCTGGGCCTCTGCCGCGATGGTCGCCAATGCCAGCGACGATTTTCCCGACCCGGACACACCAGTGAACACCGTCAGCGCGCCCTTCGGAACGGCGAGCGATACCCCACGCAAATTGTGTGTGCGAGCGTCCGTCACTCCGATGAACGCGCTAGGGGTGTCAGAAGGTCCCACCTAGCAAGGGTATAAGCAAAAACATCGTCGACATGGTGATAGCGGTGGTACCAACGACGGCTCATCAAAAAAGCAGTTCAGACGCCATTTCTGGTTCCTGAACTGCTTCTCGTTTTGAGCTTAACTGCTCCTGGTTGGTGGGCGAAGGGGGACTTGAACCCCCACGTCCCGAAGGACACTGGCACCTGAAGCCAGCGCGTCTGCCATTCCGCCACTCGCCCGTGACGTCCGCTTGGACCCGAGAACGATAGCACGGGGGCCACGGGTCCAGAAAATCCGTCGCCGCCGGCGTTGGTGCCACTGTGACTGTCGGTGCCACTGTGACTTCTTTGTGTCCCGCCGTCGACAACCGGACCGCTATCATGAAACGAACTGTTCCGCACGTATGACACGCCACCGACGAGGAGAGGGCTGCGCCTTGGGCATCATCGCACGCTTCGAGCGCAAGCTCGAGGGCGCCGTCGACGGCGGGTTCGCGCGCGTCTTCGGCGGTCGCGTCGCCCCCCAAGAGGTGCAGCAGGCCCTGGAACGCGAGGCCCTCGACACACGACGCGCGGTTCCCGGTGCCGCCGACCTCGCGGCGAACAGCTACACCGTCGCGCTCTCCGAGTCCGATTTCGCGGAGTTCGCGAACGAGTACGAACTGAACCGCAAGACCTTCTCGCGCCACCTGGACGAATTCATCTCAGACAGCGGGTGGCAGACTTATGGGCCGGTCGTCGTAGAGTTCGACCCGGAACCAGAACTTCACACCGGGCAGTTGCGCATCTTGGGCGCCGTCAATCCTGACGCCCTCCCCCGGCCCGCTCGGGGACAGCCCCCGCCAGCTTCCAGCGCCCAAGCCAACCTGAGCGCCCAGCCCACCGACAGCGACAACGCACGGCCAGACAACGCACTACAAGGAGCCACCCACATGACTCAGAATCCCGGAAACGACCGCGCCGGCTACCAGCAGGGCGGCTACGACCAGGGCGGCTACCCCCCGCAACCCGGCTACGACCAGGGCTACGGACAGCAGGGCGCCTACGCACAGCAGCAGCAACCCGGTGGCTACGACCAAGGCGGCTACGGACAGCAGCCCGGCGGCTACGACCAGGGTGGCTACGAGCAGGGCGGCTACCCCCCGCAGCCCGGATACGAGCAGCAGCAGCCCGGCTATGACCAGGGTTACGGACAGCAGCAACCCGGCGGCTACGAGCAAGGCGGCTACGGCCAGCAGCCCGCGTACGGCCAGCCCGGAGGTTACGACCAGGGTTACGGACAGCAGCAGCCCGGCGGCTACGAGCAGGGCGGCTACGGCCAGCAGCCCGGATACGGCCAGGCTCCCGCGTACGGCCAGCCCCCGGCCTACGCCCCGACGGCGATCACGCTGCTCCTCGAGGACGGCAGCAACCGCACGTTCTCGCTGCGCGAAGGCTCCAACGTCATCGGCCGCGGCCAGGACGCCCAGTTCCGCCTGCCGGACACCGGCGTATCCCGCCGCCACGTCGAGATCCGCTGGGACGGCAACACGGCCATGCTCTCGGACCTGAACTCGACCAACGGCACGACCGTCAACGACGTGCAGGTTTCCAACTGGGAGCTGGCCGACGGCGACCGCATCCGCATCGGTCACTCCGACATCACCGTCCGCTTCCAGTAGTTCCGCGACCTGCGCGAGGACGGATTTCAGATATCGGATCGGTCTCAGTCGATACCGAACTGTCACCTTTGAATCGGCGTCCCCGCAGGTTCTCCCCATAAGATCGGAACGGTCACCCGCACGCGCCGCAGCCTGCCCGGCTGCGGCGCTTGCCCGCATGAAAGAACAAAAGGAAGGCGGTGCGCCATGCAAGGCTTGATCCTGCAGTTGTCCCGCATCGGCTTCCTCATCCTGCTCTGGCTGTTCGTCTACGCGACGATCCGCGCGCTGCGCAACGACCTCTCCATCGCCGGCGGCCGCCCGATCAGCCTCAGCGCCCGGCCGAGCCGTGCACGATCGCGGACCAAGGCGGCCCGCGGATCGGCCCGCTACCTCGTTGTCACGTCGGGAGCGCTGGCCAACACCCGGATCACCCTCGGCGATCAGCCGCTGCTGTTGGGTCGCGCCGACGACTCGACGCTGGTGCTCACCGACGACTACGCCTCCGAACGCCACGCGCGGCTGTCCCGTCGCGGCGACGACTGGTACCTCGAGGACCTCGGCTCCACCAACGGCACCTATCTCGACCGCGCCAAGGTGACCACCGCCGCCCGCGTCCCGCTCAGCACCCCGATCCGCATCGGCAAGACAGTGATCGAGTTGCGCCCGTGACCCTGGTATTGGAATACGTCGCACGCAGCGACCGCGGCCTGGTCCGGGCGAACAACGAGGACTCCGTCTACGCGGGGGCGCGTTTGCTCGCCCTGGCCGACGGCATGGGCGGTCACGCGGCCGGCGAGGTCGCCAGCCAGCTCGTCATCCAGGCGATGCAACCCCTCGACGACGACGAGCCCGGCGGGAACATCCTCGACCTGCTGCACCGGGCGATGGATCTCGGCAACGACGCGATCGCCGCCCAGGTGGAGGCGAACCCGGAACTCGAGGGCATGGGCACCACGCTGACGGCGCTGCTGTTCTCCGGCACGCGCGTCGGGCTGTGCCACGTCGGCGATTCCCGCGCCTACCTCCTCCGCGACGACGAACTCTCCCAGATCACCCGCGACGACACCTTCGTCCAGGCCCTGGTCGACGAGGGCCGGATCACCCCGGAGGCCGCGCATACCCATCCGCAGCGCTCGCTGATCATGCGCGCGCTGACCGGCACCGAGGTGGACCCGACGCTGACGATGCGCGAGGTCCGCGCCGGCGACCGGTACATGCTGTGCTCCGACGGGCTATCCGACGTGGTCTCCGAGGAGACCATCGCCGACACAATGGCCTCGGTCTCCGACGCGGCGGCCTGCGCCGACCGCCTCGTCGAGTTGGCACTGCGCGGCGGCGGCCCGGATAACGTGACCGTCATCATCGCCGACGTCGTCGACACGGAGTTCGGCGAATCCCGACCCATCGTCGGGGGTGCCGCCGGCGGCGACGGCGAGGCCGACTACACGCCGGACCCGTCGTCGGCCGCGGGTCGCGCCGCCGCACTGCGCCCGCCGCCCGAGCCGACCAAGGCCATCAGCGTCGTCGACGAAGCGCCCGCGCCGGTGAAGCACCGCCGCTGGTGGGTGGCCCTGGCCATCCTCGCGGTGCTCGTCGTCGGAATCGGCATCGCGGGCTGGATCACCCAGAACAAGCTGCGCGCCAACCACTTCCTGCGCGTCGACGACGGCAACGTCGTCATCTACCGCGGTTCGCCCGACCCGGTGTTCCAGTTCAACCTGAATTCGCAGATCGAACGCGTCTGCATCGATGACCTGGCCGCGGTACACCCGACGATCACCTTCGTCACCGACCCCAACGCCGTGTGCAACCCGCTGCCGGCGGCCGCACTGGCCGAGTTGGACCGCAACGCCGTGCGCGAGAAGAAGGTCCGCAACCTCTCGCTGACCGACATCCACGACCGCGTGCGGGCGTTGACCCTGCTTCCGATGTGCAATCCGCCGGCCCCGCCGCTGCCGCCCGGTTCGCCGCCGCCACCCCCGCAGCCGCTGCCGGGCCCGCCGCCCCCGACTGTCACCGACGGACCGTGCCGAGGCGCCCGATGAGTGCCCCGACGCCCAAGCCCGCCGCGGCAACCGTCATGACCGGCCAGTCCCGGGCGCGCCGGCGTGAACTCGTGCTGCTCGGCCTCGCCCTGGGCATCGTCGTCATCGCGCTGCTCATCGTCGACGGCGCGCAGCGGCAGAACCTGACGGTCGACGTACTCAAGTTCATCGGCGCCTACGTCGCGCTGTACCTGGTGGCGCACCTGGTCATCCGGTGGCTCGCCCCGCACGCCGATCCGCTGTTCCTCCCGATCGTCGCCCTGCTGAACGGGTTGGGGATGGTCATGATCCACCGGCTCGACCTCGGCTCGCGCCAAACAACCGGCGACGCCAGCCACGACGCCGAGTTGCAATTGCTGTGGGCGCTGGTCGGCATCGGCGTCTTCGCCGCGGTCCTGTACTTCGTGCGCGACCACCGGACATTGGCCCGCTATGCCTACACCCTGGGCTTCGGCGGCCTGTTCTTCCTCGCCCTGCCCATCCTGTTGCCGCGTTCCTGGGCCACCCGCCCGGGCGAGGGCGACCAGGCGGCCAACGTCTCGAAGATCTGGCTCTCCACCCCGTTCTTCTCGATCCAGCCCGGTGAATTCGCCAAGATCGCGTTGATCATCTTCACCGCAGCCCTGCTGGTCAGCAAGCGCGACCTGTTCACCACCGCCGGTCGACGGATCGGGCGGTTCGACGTCCCGCGCGCCCGCGATCTCGGTCCCCTGCTGCTGGCCTGGGTGGTCGCGATGGCGATCTTCGCGCTGCAGGGCGACCTGGGTCCGTCCTTGCTGGTGTACTCGACGATCCTGGTCATGCTCTACGTGGCCACCGGCCGGATCGGCTGGGTGGTCATCGGGCTGAGCCTGTTCGTCGTCGGGGCGATCGTCGCCTACCACCAGTTCACGCATCTGCAGAACCGCGTCCACATCTGGCAGCACCCGCTCTCGGACCCCACCAACACGACCCTGCAGACCACGCAGAGCCTCTTCGGCCTGGCCACCGGCGGGCTCTTCGGCACCGGGCTGGGTTCGGGCCGCCCCAATATCGTGCCGCTGGCGAACACCGACTTCATCGTCGCCTCGATCGGCGAGGAGCTGGGGCTCGTCGGCCTCGCCGCCGTGCTGTGCCTCTACCTGGTCCTCGTCATGCGGGGGCTGCGCGCCGGCGTCACCGTGCGCGACAGCTTCGGCAAACTCCTCGCCACCGGCCTGGCCGCGACCATCGCGATCCAGGTGTTCGTCATCGTCGGCGGCGTCACCAACCTCATCCCGCTGACGGGTCTGACCACGCCGTTCGTCTCCTACGGCGGCTCGTCGCTGCTGGCGAACTTCATCCTGCTGGCGTTGCTGGTCCGCATCTCGAATGCCGCCCGCGAACCGCAGCAACAACAGCAGAACGCGCCGTCGCCGACGCTCACCTCGATGCCGACCACCGCCATTGCGACGGAGGGCCGACGATGAACAAACAGATTCAGCGCATCGGGATCTTCGTCTGCGTCCTCATCGTCGCGCTGCTCGGCAACGCCACCTACATCCAGGTGTTCCAGGCGGGCAAGCTGCGCGCCGACCCGCGCAACAGCCGCGTGCTCGACGACGAGTACTCGCGCCAGCGCGGGGCGATCACCGCCGGCAGCGACATCATCGCCCTGTCCCGGCCGACCTCCGGGCGCTTCCGCTTCCTGCGCACCTATCCGGAGGGCTCCGCCGAGGCCTTCGCGCCGGTCACCGGCTACTACTCCATCAACTACCAGGCCAGCGGCATCGAGCTCGCCGAGGACCAGATCCTCAACGGCAACGACGACCGGCTGTGGGGCCAGCGGTTCATGGCGATGTTCGCCGGACGCGATCCCCGCGGCGGCAACGTCGTGACGACGATCGACGCGAACCTGCAGCGCGTCGCTTACAACGCGCTGCAGAACGGCCGGTGTACCGGCGAGTGCCGCGGTGCGGTCGTCGCGATCGAGCCGAGCACCGGCAAGATCCTGGCGCTGGCCAGCTCCCCGTCCTTCGATCCGAATAAGCTCGCCAGCCCCGATTCGCAGACCAGCTCGTCGGCCTGGACGAAGTGGAACAAGGCCGCCGCCGAGCCCATGCTCAACCGGCCCGTCGACCAGCTCTACCCGCCCGGGTCGACGTTCAAGGTCATCACGACGGCCGCTGCCCTGCGCGACGGCATCACCCCCGACATCCGGCTGACCGCCGCCGCGTCGATCAAGTTGCCCGGCACCGAGACGACGCTGACCAACTACGGCGACCGGCCGTGTCCCGGTGCCGTCGACGGGACCGTCTCGTTGACCCAGGCCTTCGCGCACTCCTGCAACACCGCCTTCGTCGACTTGGCGGTCAACAAGATGAAGCAGTCCGCACAGACCCTGCGCGAGACCGCCAAGCGATTCGGCTTCGACGAGGCGACGCCCGCCCTGCCGCTGCCGGTCCGCGCCAACTCGACCATCGGCGACCTCGACAACCCGGCCACCCTCGGCCAGTCCGCCATCGGGCAGTACAACGTGCGCACCTCGGCGCTGCAGAACGCGATCGTCGCGGCGACCGTCGCGAACGGCGGGGTCCGCATGCAGCCCTATATGGTGGATAAGCTACAAGCACCGGATCTCCGCACGTTGTCCACGACTTCGCCGTCGACGGTCAGCGAGCCGATCACCTCGGCGCAGGCGGCCACGCTGACCTCGCTGATGATCGATTCCGAACGTCAATCCGGCGGCGCGGTGACCATCGCGTCGAAGACCGGGACCGCGGAACATTCGGAGGGGGCGGCGGGCAACGAAGTGCCATATGCGTGGTACATCGCCTTCGGCCCGTCGACGAACGCGCGGATTGCCGTCGCGGTGGTCGTGGAGAACGGACAATTGGGGACTGACACCACGGGCGCCTCGGTAGCGGCGCCCATCGGACGAGAAGTGATCAACACGGCACTGGGAGGAGGTGCGGGACGATGACGTTGCAGCAAGGAACGGTGATCGCCGACCGCTACCGCCTCATGCGCCTGATCGCCACCGGCGGCATGGGCCAGGTGTGGGAGGCCGTCGACACGCGTCTGAACCGACGGGTGGCGGTGAAGGTCCTCAAATCCGAGTACTCCAACGACCCGGAGTTCATCGGCCGGTTCCGCACCGAGGCGCAGACCACCGCGCGGCTCAACAACCCCGGCATCGCGAATGTCTTCGACTACGGCGAGACCCCTGACCGTAACGACGGGCAGGCGCTGGCCTACCTGGTGATGGAGCTGGTCGACGGGGAGCCGCTGAACGCGGTCATCTCACGGCTCGGCCGACTGCCCGTCTCCAACACCCTGGACATGCTGGAGCAGACCGGCCGCGCGCTGCAGGCCGCGCACGAGCAGGGGCTGATCCACCGCGACGTCAAGCCGGGCAACATCCTGATCACCCCCACCGGGCAGGTGAAGATCACCGACTTCGGCATCGCCAAGGCCGCCGACGCGGCTCCGGTGACGCAGACCGGCATGGTGATGGGCACGGCCCAGTACATCTCGCCGGAGCAGGCCAACGGCGACGACGCGACCGCCGCCTCCGACGTGTACTCCCTCGGCGTGGTCGGCTACGAAGCGCTGACCGGGCGCCGGCCGTTCAACGGCGACGGCGCCATCACGATCGCGATGAAGCACATCCGGGAGACGCCTCCGCCGCTGCCGGACAACCTGCCCTCCGACGTACGCGCACTGATTGAGTCGACGCTGGTCAAGGATCCACGCCAGCGCTACGCGAGCGGCGGCGAGTTCGCCGACGCGGTCGCCGCGATCCGGGCCGGGCGGGCGACTCCCGCACCGCGCACGGCGGCAACCGCGGTTGCCGCTGCCGGCGCTGCTCGGCCCAGCTCGACCCGCGCTGCGGCGGCCGCCGCACGTCCGGCCAAGCCCGCCGGCCGTCCTGCCGCACCGAAGCCGGACAACGGCTGGACCGCCGGACAGAAGGCACTGGCCGCCATCGCGGTCATGCTGCTGCTCACCGCACTGATCCTGGTCGGTTTCCTGGTCACCAAGGGCGGATCGACCCCGTCGGTCCAGACCTCGACGACCGTTGTCGACTCTCCGGAGACGACGACCACCACGACCACCACCTCACGTCCGCGCCACAGTCGGAGCACGACGCGGCCGGCGCCCGCCGTACCGGGCACCTCGACGCCGCAGACGACGACCCCGGCGCCGGCGCCCGCCCCGCCGAACAACAACAAGCCGCGCCCCGAGGACCTGCCGCCTGACCCCGGCGCGCCGGTCGCCCCGTGGCCGCCGTTCAAAATCCCAGGTCTACCGGGTTGATCCGATGACGACGACCCCGCATCACCTCTCCGATCGCTACCAGCTGGGCGAGACGCTCGGCTTCGGCGGCATGTCCGAGGTTCACTTCGCCCGCGACCTGCTGCTGAACCGGGACGTGGCCATCAAGGTGTTGCGCGCAGACCTCGCCCGGGACCCCAGCTTCTACTTGCGGTTCCGCCGCGAGGCGCAGAACGCCGCGAAGCTCAACCACCCGACGATCGTCCAGGTCTTCGACACCGGCGAGGCGCAGACCGACGACGGCCCGCTGCCCTTCATCGTCATGGAATACGTCGAGGGCGAGACGCTGCGCGACATCCTGCGCGCCGACGGCCCGCTGAGCGAGCGCCAGGCGCTGACCTGGATGGCCGACGTCGCCGCGGCGATGGACTTCTCGCACCGCGCCCACATCGTGCACCGCGACATGAAACCGGCGAACGTCATGATCGACCGCACCGGCGCGGTGAAGGTGATGGACTTCGGCATCGCGCGCGCGATGAACGACACCGGCGCGACGATGACGCAGACCTCGGCCGTCATGGGCACCGCCCAGTACCTCTCCCCGGAGCAGGCCCGCGGCCTCAAGGTGGATCCGCGCAGCGACATCTACTCGATGGGCTGCGTGTTGTTCGAGCTCCTCACGGGCGAACCGCCGTTCACCGGTGACTCACCGGTCGCCGTCGCCCACCAGCACGTGCACGAAGACCCGCCGCTGCCGTCGGATCTGCGCAGCGACATCTCGCCGGCGCTCGACTCGGTCATCCTGAAGGCGATCAGCAAGAATCCGGAGAACCGGTACCAGACGGCGGCCGAGCTGCGCGCCGACATGATCCGCGTGCTCTCGGGTCAGCGCCCGTCGGCACCGATGATCATGTCCGCGGCGGAGCGCACCGATCTGATCGACACCGGTTCACGCGCCCGGGTCCGGCCGACGCCGGGCGGGCGGCACGACCCCGCCGCCGCTCCCGAGGCCGACGAGCAGTCGGTGTTCCGGCAGCGCCGGATGCGGGCGCTGGCCGCGCTCGTCGCCGTCATCGCTCTCGTCGGCGGACTGCTGTACTGGGGATTCTCCTCCGGTTCGGAACCGCAGCACGCCGTGCCGAAGGTCGCGGGGCAGTCGGAACAGGACGCCAAGAAATCCCTCTCGGATGCGGGTTTCAAGGTGAAGACCATGCAGGAATCCAGTCTCGAGGTCCCGGCGGGCAACGCGACGCGGTCGACGCCGGGCAGCGGGGTGCTCACCGCCGAGGGCTCCGAGGTGACGCTGTACATCTCCACCGGGCCGCAGCGGCAGAAGATGCCCGACGTCAAAGGCAAATCCAAGGCCGACGCGATCAAGATGCTCAAGTCGCTCGGCTTCACGGTCATCAAGACCGACAAGACCGATTCCCCGCGCGACCTGATCGACAAGGCGGTGAGCACGACGCCGCCGGTCAACGCCGACACCGAGGTCAACTCGGTGATCGTCGTCCACATCGGCCAGGGGCCCAAGAAGGTGACGATCCCCGAGCTGGTCGGCGAGACCGAGGACCAGGCGCGGGCGATCCTCAAGCAACTGGGCGTCCAGATGACCGTCGTTCCCGGCGACTCCGAGATGCCGCGCGGCGAGGTCGTCATGACCTCGCCCGACGCCGGCAGCACGATCACCGACGATCAGACCGTCACGGTCACGGTGTCGCGCGGGAACATGTTCGTCGTGCCCGACCTGGTCGGGAAGACACCGGCCCAGGCACGCGCCGCGCTGGCCTCCGCTGGCTGGCGGGTCTCGACGTTGACCCAGTCGACGCGCTCGCTGCCGCTCGGGCATCCGGACAACGGGCGCATCGTCGCGCAGGATCCGCCGGCCGGATCGGCCATCCGCAAAGACGACGGCGTCAGCATCGTCGTCGGCGAGAGCCGCCTGATCGGCTGAGCAAGGCTTAGCCCGGCCCGCGCGGATCAGCGCACGCCAGCGAGCACGTCAGCCGAGCGCCGCGGCGAGTTGCTGCTCGAGGCGGTCGACGAGCGCGTCATCGACGTCGAAGCCGCACACCGCGAGCCAATTGGCCAACATCCGGTGCCCGCCCTGCGTCAGCACGCTCTCCGGGTGGAACTGCACCCCGTGGATCGGCAGGTCCCGATGAACCATCGCCATGACGATGCCGTTCTCGGTGCGCCCGGTCACCTCCAGCTCCTCCGGGATCGTCTCGGGGAGCACCGTCAGCGAGTGGTAGCGCGTCGCGGTGAACGGGTCGGGCAGCCCGCGGAGCACGCCCCGCCCGTCGTGGTGGACCAACGACGTCTTGCCGTGCAGCAGCTCCGGGGCACGGTCCACGGTTCCGCCGAAGACGGCGCCGATCGCCTGATGTCCCAGGCACACGCCCAGCAGCGGGGTGCGGGTTTCCCGCGCGGCCCGCACGACGTCCATCGTCGCCCCGGCCCGCTCCGGCGTCCCGGGGCCGGGACTCAGCAGCACACCGTCGTAGCCGGAGATGATCTCGGTCAGCGGTGCGGCGCTCAGGGCGGGATCGTCGTTGCGCCAGACGTCGACCGCCACGCCCAGCTGGCCCAGGTACTGGACCAAGTTGTAGACGAAGCTGTCGTAGTTGTCGATGACGAGGATCCTGGGGCTTTCCTGACTCACATGGACAGGCTACTGCGCCGTCATGGGATAATCGCCACATGCCCAAGTCAAAAGTCCGCAAGAAGACTGACTACACGATCTCCACGGCGAACCGTACTCCGGTCAAGGTCAAGGCCGGTCCGTCCGGTTGGTTGTACCTCACCGTCATGTTCGGCCTCATGCTGCTCGGCCTGATCTGGCTGATCGTCTTCTACCTCGCCGCGCAGACCGGTCTGTACAGCAAGGACGGCCAGATCCTGAAGTGGATGGCCGACCTCGGCTCGTGGAATTTCCTCATCGGCTTCGCATTCATGGTCGTCGGGTTGCTGATGACCATGAAATGGCGCTGACCTGCGCTGATCAGACCTCCAGGAGTTATCCCCACTGTGGAAATTACATGTGTGTAATTTATCCCCACTGTGCGTAACCCCTGTGGATAACTAGGAGAAGCCGATGAATGCGTCCTGGTCGACACCGCTGGCATTCGCCTATGCACTGCTCTTCGGCGCGCTGGTCCTGCTGGTCGGGGCATTCGCCGCCGGCCTCGACCCGATCGGTCTGATCCTGGTCGTGATCGCTGTCTCCGGCCTGGTGTTCTTCGGGGTCGCGGCCCTGCGCCTGCGCCCGCGCCTCGCCATCGGCGACAACCTGCTGACGGTGCGCACGATGTCCGGGCAGCGTTCCTACACCCGCGACGAGGTCTATCGGATCCGGGTGCTGGAGATGCGCCACATCGGGCGGCGCTCCAGCCAGCTCGAACTGGACCTGGTGAGCACCTCGACCGTCGACGACCCGGCGACCGAGGCACCCGGCGACCGTCGTGGCGACACCGCCGCCGGCCTGCCGCCGGAGGGGTCGCGGCTCATCGTGTTCGGCCGTTGGGACTTGGGCGCCGATCCGCGGGCGGTGGCACAGACCCTCGCCGACGCCGGGTTTCCCGTCGAACTATCCGGATAGCTCCGGATAGCAAACGACCCGGGGTTTCCCCCCGGGCCGTCAGTCGACTCGTCTCAGTAGCAGTAGCGCCATTCCCAGCGACCCGTGCTGCTGTTGTAGCAACGGGCCTTGCCGCGTGCTTGGCGTCCCGGCTGTTCCGGCCCGCAGGAATCGCAGCGATCGGCGACGAAGCGGCGACCACGCCGCACGGGGAGGTAGAACATGCCGCTTCTCCTAGTTGGTCGGTGGCCCCCGCAAAGGCCACGGCTCTTCAAGACTCGAATCTAGGCGATCATGTTTGACGACCGCTGGTCGCTACCTGCGAGAACGCTGGGAGTCGCGCCCGGCTAGAGTCCGCGGGCCGACGGCAACACGACGCCGAGCGCGATCGCCACCGCGAGGACCGCGCACAGCCCGATCCACCCCCAAGTCGTCGCACGGCGGCGCAGCTCGGGTGTGGGCATGCCGCCGGCCAACCTCATCACCGCCTGGGGCGCGTACAGCGCCACCACTGTCGCGATGATCCCGAAGACCAGTCCGCCGAGATGGCCGACGAGGGAGATGCCCGGCACGGAGAACGAGAAGACCAGGTTGATGGCGATGATCGCCACGACCTGACCGGGGGGCGCCTTGAGCTTGAGGACGATCACCAGCATCGCCCCCATGAGCCCGTAGATCGCGCCGGAGGCCCCGGCGGTTCCCTGGGAGGCCGAGGTCACCGCGACGACCGCGGCGCTTCCGCCGAACAACGAGGCGAGGTAGATCAACAGGAACCGGCCCGGCCCGAGGATCGGTTCGATCAACCGCCCGAGGATGAACAACGAGATCATGTTCACCGCGATGTGCGTCACCGAAAGATGCAGGAAACCCGAGGTCAGCAGCCGCCAATACTCACCGTCGGCGACGAGGCCGGGGCGCAGGATCGAGTTCTCGAATACCGGCGAGTCGATCGAATCGTAGAAGTTGCCGGTGCCCGCCTGCGCGTAGCAGACCGCGTAGACCGCGACGTTGACCGCGATCAGGGCGTAAGTGACCAGCGGCCGGGCCCGCACGGTGGCGGTGCCCGGCCCGGTCGTCGGGACGGTGATCGCTAGTCCTTCAGCTCGATGGACTCGATGACGACCTCGTCGACGGGGCGGTCACCCGGCCCGGTCGCCGTCGTCGCGATCGCGTCGACGACCTTGCGCGACTGGTCGTCGGCGACCTCACCGAAAATGGTGTGGCGACGGTTGAGATGCGGGGTCGGTCCGACGGTGATGAAGAACTGCGAGCCATTGGTGCCCGGTCCGGCGTTGGCCATCGCCAGCAGGTAGGGCTTGTCGAAGACGAGTTCGGGGTGGAATTCGTCCTCGAACTTGTAGCCGGGGCCGCCACGACCGGTGCCGGTCGGGTCGCCGCCCTGGATCATGAAGCCGTCGATGACGCGGTGGAAGACCGAGCCGTCGTAGAACGGTCCCGAATCACCACCGGCGGCGTTCGCGGTGCTGTACTCCTTCGAGCCGTCGGCTAGGCCCGTGAAGTTCGCCACGGTCTTCGGCGCGTGGTTGGGGAACAGGGTCACGGCGATGTCGCCGCGATTGGTGTGGATGATCGCTGTATTCGTCACTGCTCTATCCAACCACCTTCGGTTTCGTCTCGGGAGTACGGCACGCGATGCGTCCGGGCGTTTGGCCAGGACGGCGCGGTTTTGGCAGGCTGTAACCCATGGGTCTCAAATCTCTCGTCACCGCGGCGCTAGCGGCACTGGCGCTGGCCGTCGCCGCGGCCGCGGTACGCCGACGGCTCGGCTCCGGATCGGTCCCTCCCATTGCCGACGCGCCGCCCCGCGTCTCCGACTTCTCGCACTGACACGACGTCACCGGGTAGTTTTGGCCACATGAGTTCACACGAGCGCAGGGACGATTCATCGGGCAGCAGTCCGTTGGATCGACGACCCGCGCCGCCCGCTCGACCCGCGACCTCCGCCTCGGGCGGGGCCTCGACGCCACCGTCCACCCGTGGCCGGTCCTGGTCGCCTCCCGCCGCCGGTCCGCCGATCCCGGCTCCACCGGCCAATCCGACGCCCAAACCCGGCAACGCCGGGGCAGACGCGGGCAAGCAGCCGCGCCGCCGTCGACCCCCCGCCGGCACCTCCGACCCGTCCGCCGCCGCGACCCAGGTGGCCAACGCCCCGGGGAAGCGCAACCCGTCGGCTCCGGCCGCTCCCGGAGCCGTCCCCCCGCCTCTGGCCGCCAGCTCGAGCCCCGCGCCGGGGAATCGTCCGGGACCGGCCCCCGGCCAGGCGACGACCGTCATCCCCACCACCCATCCGACGGCGAAGCCGACCGGCCCGGCGCGGAGCGGAACCCCCTCCGGCTCGGGCCCCGGTTTCACGCCTCCGGCCCCGCCGGCCGGACGGCCACCCACGCCGAGTCTGGCCAAGGCGAACCAAGCCTGGTCGGCCGCCGAGGGGGGTTCGACGACGAGCGCCGCACCGCCCGCACCCTCTCCGAGCAACCCGTACACCCGGCCCAAGAACAAGCCGGCCGAGCCGACCTCCGACTCCGCCGGCCGCGCGTCGACCCAATCCGGGGCCAAGGCCGCGACCGGCCCGCGGGTCGTCGAGCACGACGAAGCACCGGTCAACAAGAACGCGATGCCCGCGCTGCTCTGTTCGTTCTTCGGGATCAGCGCCCCGGTGGGCATCTACCTGGGCCGTAAGGCGCGTCGCGAGATCGCGGCCACCGGGCAGAGCGGCGATCCCTATGCCGTCGCCGCCCTCTTCATCGGCTGGGCCTACATCACGGCCTTCGCGCTGGGGCTGACCACCTATCTGATCTTCCTGCTCGGCGGGAGCTGAGCCCAGCCACGCCGATCCTCGCCGCGAGGCACAGGGTCTCGGCCGCTCAGCGTCTCGGCACTGGATACCGGTAACGGGCCAGGTAGCCGTCGAGGCTCGAGTTCGAGGTCCCGGTCGTCGGCTCTCCCGCGGCGGCCGGTGACAGCGGCAGGTCCAACCGCCCCGACGTGACGGTGACGCGTGCTCCGTTCGGCGGGCTCGGATAGTCCCAGCGACCCCGGTTGGAATCGGTGACGCGGATCGCGAGTCGGTGACCGGCGCGCAACAACCAGTCGGTCGCGTACAGCTGGAAAGTCGTCCGATCGGCGCTCAGCATCGCGACGTTCTGGGTGATCAGGGTCGCCTCCCCCGCGGGACCGACGTCGTAGAGGTCGACGGCCACCGGGGTCCGCCTGGTGATCGGGCTCGAGTTCGGGTTGGACACCCGCGTGGACAGGGTGACCTCCGGGGCGCCGCTGATGCGGGTCGGCGCGGATTCGGCGGGCAGCAGGGTCCAGACCCCGTTGCCGGCTTCATCCAGCGTCGGCTGCCAATTGTCCGACGCGGCCGCGATGCCGTCGATCTGGGTGGCGATCCAGCGACCGCCCTGCTTGATCTTCACCGCCACCTGTTGGGCGTTGTGCCGGTAGACGCCCGGCTTGAGCGGGATCGACCGCGTCGACGCGTGCAGCGGCCAGTGCGGTTGGGCGCGCCAGGCCGCGGTGTTGTCCTGGATCAGGAATCCGCTCGGCGCGGTGCCCTTGCCCAGCAGGTAGTGGTCGTAGAAGGCGGCGACCTGATCCAGGTAGTCGCGCCGACCCATCGAGGACCGGTTGCCGACCGCCCCCATCAAGGTCGACGCATCGGTATCCGTGCCGCGCACGTGGTCCCACATGCCGAGCCACCCGGTGACCCGACCGCCCGCATTCTGCAGCAGCTGTGTGAGGCCGTCGGCAGCCGTGTTCTGGTCGATGAATCCCTGCGAGAGGAAGATCGGCACCGGGGTGTTCTTCAACGGCGCCAGGATGGATCGGCCGCGCCAGTAGCGGTCGTTCGACATCGGGTTCTGCTGCGCGGCGAAGGCCGCCGGGATGCACATCGGGTTGATGAGGTTGACCGCCGAGCGCTGCATATAGTCGCGCCACTGTCGGTCCCCGGCATTCGGCGGACGGGGGCTGATCGAGGTATAGACCAGCGAGAGCGGCGTGCCGAGGCGGGTGGTGCGGGGGACGCCGTTGGAGTACAGGTAGCGGTACCAGTCGTAGACCGGTTCCTGGGCTACCACCGCCGCCAGGCCGGGGATTCGCTCGCCGGCGGCCATCAGTCCGGTGACGCCGTCATAGGACTTCCCGTACAGACCGATCTTTCCCGACGACCAGCTCCGCGTCGCCGCCCACCGCACGACCGCCCGCAGGTCGCCCCGGTCTACCGCCCCGCTAGTATCCGGGCATCCGTCGCTGGCACCGTATCCGCGCAGGTCGACCGAGATGATCGCGTATCCGCGCTCCAACATCCGCGAGCCGTAGACGAAGTCGTTGTAGCGATCCGCCGGGATGCGGACCGGGACGCCGGCCGCGTTGGTCTCCACATGCTGGAAGTAGGGGCCGATCATCATGACCGTCGGAATCCGGCCCTGGCGCTTGCGCGGCAGCAGGATGTCGGCATACAGGTTGGCCCCGCCGACGCCGGGGATGTAGGCGCCATACCAGGTGCCCCCCGGTACCTTGCCCATCCGGATGAATTGGCTGTCCGCGCGGGCCTGGGGCGCGCCCGCGAATCCCAGGCAGAGGATTGCCGCGACGATCATCGCGACGACGCCCCACGGCGACGTTCGACGGCGCCGTGGCCAGCGGGCAAACATGACCTTCAGGGTATCGGACGGAGTTGTGAGTCAGTCCTTCTGGTGGAGCCTAGGAGATTCGAACTCCTGACATCCGCCTTGCAAAGGCGGCGCTCTACCAACTGAGCTAAGGCCCCGGTAGCCAACGACGGGACTTCTCTCGCCGGGCAGGTACGGGTAGTGGGCCTAGGAGGACTTGAACCTCCGACCTCTTCGTTATCAGCGAAGCGCTCTAACCGCCTGAGCTATAGGCCCGTGAACCGAGAGCAGACATTACCGTATGTGCAGCTACCGGCACAAAACTGCTGGTCGCGCCCAAGCGGCGCGACTCAGTCGAGGTCGGCGAGGGTGACCTCGATGCCGCCGATGAAGTCGGCACAGAGGTTGTAGATGAATGCTCCGACGCTGGCCAGGGCGGTCAGGATGATCGCGTCGACGACCCCGATCAGGAACGCCCAGCCGAACACTGTTCCCGCTCCGAGCGCATCGGTCGATCCGCCGCCGTCGGTGGTGAACGTGCCCACCGACGAGTTGACCTGCGACCAGACACCCATCCCTTCCAGGACGAGGTAGAGCACGGCGACGGCGATCATCCAGATGAAGAAGCCGACCACCGCCAGGACCGCGGAGATCTTGAGCGTCGACCACGGGTCGATGCGACGGACCTGAACCGTCGCGCGCAGCGCACGACTCCCCCCGGTCGCCGCCCCAACCTGGGTGGGCGCCGAACGCAGAGCATTCGCCGACTGCACGTGGATCTCGTCGAGATCGGGCAGATCCTTCGCCTTGATCGCGGCGCGGCCGATGTCGCGGGTCGGCGACTCGACGAAGCGTTTGCTATCGGCCGCCGACTCCGCGGCCGCATCGTCCAGCTTCGGTGCGGCCGTCCCGGTGATCAGCGGTTTCTTGGCCTTGCCCGTCGTCTTCGCGGGCGCCTTCGAAGCAGTCGACTTCGCCGCGGGGATCCGCGACGGGGCTGCCTTGGCCCCCGCCGATTTCGCGGCGGGAGGCTTGGCCCCGGCCGCCTTGGCCGCCGTCTTCGCCGCGGACTGTTTGGCCGACGCGGGCTCGGCACCGGCGGATGCACCGCCGGCAGCCGCCTTACCGGTGTCGGCCGCTAACTCGTCGGCGAGCTGCCACGGCGGTTTGACCCCGGGTTTGTCGGTCCCGGCATTCGCGCCGGCAGCCGAATCCACCGTGTTCGACACGGCGTCGCCCGCAGTCGGCTTCGCGGCAGCGGCCGTGCCGGACTGTTTATCCGCGGATTGATCCTCAGAAGGCTGGTCAGACGTGGTTTTCGGCTCGTCAGTCACGTGTGGATTCCTATGCTTCTAGCGTTAGTCCGTCGAATCCTCGTCGGGCTCATCAGCGTTTCGGGCGATCGCCAACAGCGTAGTGCCTTCGTCGAGGTTCATCAGACGAACTCCCTTCGTCTGACGCCCGGCGCGTCGCACCTGCTTGGCCAGGGTGCGGATGACGCCGCCGGCCGAGGTGATCGCGTAGAGCTCGCTTTCGTCGGTGACGCGCAGCGCCCCGATCAGGTCGCCGCGCCGCTTGTCGTGCTGAATCGTCAGCACACCCTTGCCGCCGCGACCCTGCACCGGGTACTCCGACATCACCGTCCGCTTGGCATAACCACCCGACGTCGCGCAGAGCAGGTAGTCGTTCTCGTCGACGACGACCATCGAGAGCAACTCGTCGCCCTCGTTGAACCGCATGCCCTGCACACCCGAGGTCTGTCGGCCCATCGGGCGCAGCGCCTCGTCGGTGGCGGAGAACCGGATCGACTGGCCGTGCGCCGAGACCAGCAGCAGGTCGTCCTCGGCACTACACAGGCGCGCGGCGACCAACTCGTCCTCGCCGCGCAGATTGATCGCGGCGATGCCGCCGGAGCGGTTGGAGTCGAAGTCTTCGAGCTTGGACTTCTTCACCAGGCCGTTGCGGGTGGCCAGCACCAGGTACGGCGCATCCTGGTAGCCCTTGATCTGGATGACCTGCGCGATCCGCTCCTCCGGCTGGAAGGCCAGCAGGTTCGCGACGTGTTGGCCGCGCGCGGTGCGGGCGGCCTCGGGCAGCTCGTAGGCCTTCGCCCGGTAGACGCGGCCCTTCGTGGTGAAGAACAGGATCCAGTCGTGGGTCGAGCAGACGAAGAAGTGCGCGACGATGTCGTCCTGCTTGAGGCCGGCGCCCTGCACGCCCTTCCCGCCGCGGCGCTGGCTGCGGTACAGGTCGGTCTTGGTGCGCTTGGCGTAGCCGGTCTCGGTGATCGTGACGACGACGTCCTCGCGGGCGATGAGGTCCTCGTCGGCCACATCCCCTTCTGCCGCAATGATTTTCGTGCGACGCTCGTCGCCGTACTTGTCGACGATCTCGGTAAGTTCGTCACGCACGATCGCGCGCTGGCGCTCCGGCTTGGCGAGGATGTCCTGGAGGTCGGCGATGACCCGCTCGATCTCGGCGAGCTCGTCGACGATCTTCTGGCGCTCCAGCGCGGAGAGCCGGCGCAGCTGCATCGCGAGAATCGCGTCGGCCTGAATCTCGTCGATGTCGAGCAGTTCCATCAACCCGGTGCGGGCCGCCTCGGTGTTGGCCGACGCACGGATCAACGCGATGACCTCGTCGAGCGCGTCGAGCGCCTTGACCAGGCCGCGCAGGATGTGGGCGCGCTCCTCGGCCTTGCGCAACCGGTACCGGGTGCGGCGCACGATGACGTCGATCTGGTGGGCGACGTAGAAGCGGATCATCTGGTCCAGGCGCAGCGTGCGCGGCACCCCGTCGACGATCGAGAGCATGTTCGCGCCGAAGCTGGTCTGCAGCTGGCTGTGCTTGTACAGGTTGTTCAGCACGACCTTCGCCACGCCGTCGCGGCGCAGCGTCACGACGATCCGCATGCCGACGCGGTCCGACGACTGGTCCTCGATGCGGCTGATGCCCTTGAGCTTGCCCTCGTTGACCTGCTCGGCGATCGACTGGATCAGGTTGTCCGGGTTCACCTGGTACGGGAGCTCGGTGATGACCAGGGTGGTGACGCCCTTGCTGTTCTCCTCGATGTCCACCACACCGCGCATGCGGATCGACCCGCGCCCGGTGGTGTACGCGTCGCGGATTCCCTGGCCGCCGACGATGAGTCCGGCGGTCGGGAAGTCGGGGCCCTTGACCGCCTCCATGCAGGCGGTGAGCATCTCCTCGTCGCCGGCCTCCGGATGCTCGAGCGCCCAGAACACCGCGTTGGCCACTTCGTTCAGGTTGTGCGGCGGGATATTGGTCGCCATGCCGACGGCGATACCGCCGGACCCGTTGATCAGCAGGTTCGGGATGCGCGCCGGCAGAACCGTCGGCTCCTCGGTCTTGCCGTCGTAGTTGGGGACGAAGTCGACGGTCTCCTCGTCGATGTCGCGCAGCATCTCCATCGCCAACGGCGTGAGGCGGGCCTCGGTGTAACGCATGGCGGCGGGGCCGTCGTTGCCGCGCGAGCCGAAGTTGCCCTGGCCGTCGATCAGCGGATAGCGCATCGACCACGGCTGGGCCAGGCGCACCAACGCGTCGTAGATCGCGGTGTCACCGTGCGGGTGGTAGTTGCCCATCGTCTCGGCGACCGGTTTGGCCGACTTCACGTACGGGCGGTCGGGGCGGTAGCCGGCGTCGTTGGTCGCGTAGAGCAGTCGGCGGTGCACCGGCTTGAGGCCGTCGCGGACCTCCGGCAGCGCACGACCGACGATGACGCTCATCGCGTAGTCGATGTAGCTGTTCTGCATCTCCTGCTGGATGTCGACAGGAAGGATGCGGTCGTGCCCGTCGTCGTCGACGGGGGGCAGCGTGGTGTCGGTCATCGGGTCCTCTTCGGTTCGGGCAACGACCGCTGGTCGTCACCGAAAAGCGTTGTGGAGCAAGGCAATTCGATCGGTCTGTGATCAGACATCGAGGAACCGCACGTCCTTGGCGTTGCGGGCGATGAACCCGCGGCGGGCCGCGACGTCCTCACCCATGAGGATGGAGAAGAGCTCGTCGGCAGCGGCGGCGTCGTCGAGGGTGACCTGCTTGAGCACGCGGATCGACGGATCCATCGTGGTCTCCCACAGCTCGCTGGCGTTCATCTCGCCGAGGCCCTTGTACCGCTGGATGCCGTCGTCGGTGTTGATCTTCTTGCCGGCGGCGCGGCCGTCCTCGAGGAGCCGGTCGCGGTCGCGGTCGGTGTAGGCGTACTCCGGCTCGGCGCCCTTCTGCCACTTCAACTTGTAGAGCGGCGGCTGCGCCAGGTAGACGTGGCCGTTCTCGATGAGCGGTCGCATGAACCGGAACAGCAGGGTGAGCAGCAGCGTCGCGATGTGCTGGCCGTCGACGTCGGCGTCGGCCATCAGCACGATCTTGTGGTAGCGCAGCTTGGCCAGGTCGAATTCGTCGTGGATGCCGGTGCCGAACGCGGTGATGATCGACTGCACCTCGGCGTTCTTGAGGACGCGGTCGATGCGGGCCTTCTCGACGTTGATGATCTTGCCGCGGATCGGCAGGATCGCCTGGTACATCGAGTCGCGCCCGGACTTGGCCGAACCGCCGGCCGAGTCGCCCTCGACGATGTAAACCTCGCACTTGGTGGGGTCGTTGCTGCGGCAGTCGGCGAGCTTGCCGGGCAGGCCGCCGATGTCGGTGGCGGTCTTGCGACGCACCAGCTCGCGCGCCTTGCGCGCGGCGATACGGGCCTGCGCCGAGTCGACCGCCTTGCGGATGATGGTCTTCGCCTCGGCCGGGTTCGCCTCGAACCAGTGCCCGAGGTGTTCGTTGCAGGCCTTCTGCACGAAGCTCTTGACCTCGGTGTTGCCGAGCTTGGTCTTCGTCTGCCCCTCGAATTGCGGATCGGCGACCTTCACCGAGATGACGGCGGCGAGGCCCTCGCGGATGTCGTCGCCGGTGAGCTTGCCGTCCTTCTCCTTGATGAGCTTCTTCTCGGTCGCATACTTGTTGACCGTGGAGGTCAGCGCGGCGCGGAAGCCCTCTTCGTGGGTACCGCCCTCGTGGGTGTTGATCGTGTTGGCAAAGGTGTGGACCGACTCGGCGTAGCCGCTGTTCCACTGCATCGCGATCTCGACCTCGTGGCCCTCGCCCTTCGCGGCGAACCCGATGACCGAGGAGTGGATCGGCGTCTTCGTGCGGTTGAGGTGCTTGATGTAGTCGACGAGACCGTCCGGGTAGTGATAGGTCCGGGTCCGCACGACCGCGGCCTGCGCCTTCTTCTCCTCGTCGGACTTGACCGTCTCGGCCTGATCCGTGCCGTCGCCGTCCAACTCCGCTTCGGCGATCGCCTCGTCGTCGGAGATCCGGTTGTCGGTCAAGGTGATGGTGAGGCCCTTGTTGAGGAAGGCCATCTCCTGCAGGCGGCGCGCGATGGTCTCCGCGCTGAACGTCGTGGTCTCGAAGATGTCGCTGTCCGGCCAGAACCGAACCGTGGTGCCGGTCCGCTTGGAGTCGGCACCCTTGACCAGGGGTTCGGGCTCGGCGTGCAGGTAGGTCTGCGTCCACACGTTGCCGTCGCGCTCGATCTCCAGCTCGACCTTCGTCGAAAGGGCGTTGACGACGGAGATGCCGACGCCGTGCAGACCACCCGAGACCGCGTAGGAATCGGAGTCGAACTTTCCGCCGGCGTGCAGCTGGGTCATGATGACCTCGACGGCGGGCACCCCGGTCGCGTGCATCGACACCGGCATGCCGCGACCGTCGTCGACGACCTCGACGCCGCCGTCGGCGAGCAGGGTGACGTCGACGCGGGTCGCGTGCCCGGCCATCGCCTCGTCGACGGAGTTGTCGACGACCTCCCAGATCAGGTGGTGCAGACCGCGCTCACCGGTGGACCCGATGTACATGCCGGGCCGCTTGCGGACGGCTTCGAGTCCCTCGAGGATGCTGATCGAGTCGGCGCCGTATTCGCCACTCTTGTTCGCCGACTTCTTCTTTTCAGCCACGCGCCTGCACCGCTCCCTTTGTCACTGCCGAGGTAAATTTCGTCTCGTGGGCGTCTCAGCCCCCGTCAGCCCTACTTCGGGCACTGTGACCATCCTACTGGGTCACTCACACTAGAGCGGGGATGGCTGGCCGCTAGACGGCTCTCAGATCGATTTTTTCGACGTTCTGGTGGCCGGATCGTCCAAAACTACGGAACCGCGGCGCTGGACCGGCCCCTAGCCGTATGTGTCGCGGGGCCCGCGGCCGGGTACGTGCCGCGGCCCTTTGCGCCACGACGGTGCCTGCGGACCGAAGATTTTGAGCTGGGTGACGACGCCGTCGCCGACCGCCGCGGCGATCTTCGCGAGGATCTGGCTTTGCACGTACCGCAGCTGGGTCGCCCACGCCGTCGACTCGGCCGCCACGTAGAGAATGGTGCCGTCGAGACGGTCGGGCCGGGCGTGCGCCGAGATGTCGTCCCCCACGATCGCATCCCAGGTGTTCATCACCGTCGCCGCACCGACCCGCGCCTGCCATCCGGGCGCTTGAGCCAGCCGGCCGACGAGGGAACCCAACGCTTGCGGATCGCGCTGGTCGGGACCGGCCGACGACCAGCGCCGTCGCGACCGGTTGGTCCCACCGGCGCCGAGATTCCGTTTTCCCAGGGGCGTGCGCCGTTGCTTCGACTTCGCGCGCGCCTCCTCGAGGGCCTTGCGTGCCAACTCGTACCCGGACAGCGGGGGCTCGGCTTCGCCGGAACCGGCCGCGGCTGCTGCGCGGTCGTAGGTTTCGCCCGGTTCACTCATCGTCGTCCAGTTTATCGTCGCCGACGACGAGTGACCGTCGAGAAACAGCGGTGTCCGCCGCGTCATCCTCGTCCTGTTTCATCTCGACGGTGAGCCGACGACCTCTCACTCCGGGCGGGAGGTCCTCGGGAACTGCCGCGGTGACGAGCAGTTGTTCGGCCCCGGCGGTGTACCCGACGAGATGTTCCCGGCGACGCGAGTCGAGCTCGGCGAAGACGTCGTCGAGCATGATGACCGGTTCGACGCCGTCGGCCCGGGCCAATTCGACGGTGGCCAAGCGCAACGCCAACGCGAGCGACCAGGATTCGCCGTGGCTGGCGTAACCCTTGGCCGGCTGGTCGCCGAGGCGGATGTCCAGGTCGTCGCGATGCGGTCCGACTAGGCAGACTCCGCGATCGATCTCTTTGTCGCGGGCCGCCGCAAGTGCTTCGAGCAGCACCTGCTCGATGTCGGCAACCGGTCGCGGCGCGCCGTCGGCCTCGGCGACCTCGGGTCCGACGGCCGCGCGGTAGGCCAACGACGCCGGTCGCGAATGCGGGGCGATCGCAGCATAGGCCTGCGCGAAATGTGGTCCGACGGCTCTCGTCACAGCCAGCCGGTTCGCGGTGACCTGTGCGCCGAATCCCGCGAGCTGTGCATCCCAGACGTCGAGGGTGCTGATGACGGATTCGGCGTGGTCGCCGCCGCGGCGCAGCGCGGCGCCGGCCGTTTTCAACAGCGCGGCGCGTTGGCGCAGCACCCGGTCGTAGTCGGCCTTCGCGGCGACTGCCCCCGGGCCGAGACCGGTGATCACCTCGTCGAGAAATCGGCGCCGGTCGTTCGGCTCGCCCCGGACCAGGAGCAGATCCTCCGGCGCGAACATCACCGAGCGCAGCACGCCGATGACTTCGCGATGACGTTTCACCGGACGGGTGTTCAGCGAAACCCGATTGGCCCCGACCCGATTGACGGTGAGTTCCATCGAGAGTTCTCGGCCGTCGTTGTGGACGGTGGTGGCGATCCGAGCAGAATCCGCCCCGTCGGCGACCAATGCCGCATCCGAGCTGACGCGGTGCGAGCGGAGGTTCGTCGCGAAGTACAGCGCCTCCAAGACATTGGTCTTGCCGAATCCGTTGCGGCCCACCAAGATCGCCGGTTCGGCGGCGAACTCGAGATCGAGTTCGCGCCAGGACCGGAAGTCTCGCAGCGCGAGCTCGCGGACGAACAACCGATCAGCCGGGCAGGCGGACCGGCATCAGCAGGTAGCTGAACACCGAATCCGGAGCGAGGTAGGCCCCGCTCTCGTCGGCGACCGGCTCGTCACCGGTGGCCGGGCGCAACACCGCGGGACGGCTGGGCGTGGTGAACCCGAAGTCGACCGTGGGCACACCGATCGCGTTGAGGCCGTCAGCCAGGTATCCCGGATTGAAGGCAATGGTGAGCGGCTCGCCGTGGAACACCACGGGCAGCTCCTCCTCGGCCTTGCCGGCCTCGTCGCCGCCGGCGGTGAGCAGCACCGAGCCCTCGGTGAACTCCATGCGGACCTGGGCGCCCCGATCGGCCACGAGCGCCACGCGCTTGATCGCGTCGAGCAGCGGCGCGCTCTCGATGGTGGCCACCGCGGTGTGGCTGGCCGGTAGGAGTTGGCGGAACTTGGGGAACTCGGCGTCGAGCAACCGGGTGGTGGTTTGCTTTCCACCGCCCAGAATCCCGAAGATGCCGTCCTCGCCGATCGCCGTACCGCTGCCGAAGGCCAGTGCGATCTCGGTTTCCGCCTCACCGCCGGCGGTCTTCGCGGCATCGGCAAGAGTCTTCGCCGGCACCAGGACCGCGCCGGAGGCCGAGGCGTCCTCCGGCTGCCATTCGAGTTCGCGGACGGCCAGCCGGAATCGGTCGGTGGCCGCGAGAACCACGGTCTTGCCGTCGATCTCGATGCGCACGCCGGTGAGCATGGGCAGGGTGTCGTCGCGACCGGCCGCGACGGCGACCTGCGAGATGGCCTCGGCGAAGATCGTCGACGGGACCGTTCCGGTGGTCGCCGGGATGGTCGGCATCTCCGGATAGTCCTCGACCGGCATGGTCGGGAGGGAGAATTTCGCGCTGCCGCAGGTGATCGAGACCCGTGATCCGTCGAGCCCGACGTCGACGGGTTTGGCCGGCAACGCCTTGGTGATATCGGCGAGAAGGCGACCGGACACCAGCACGCGGCCCGATTCGGCGACCTCGGCCGCGATGGATTCCTGGGCGGAGACCTCGTAATCGAACCCGGAGACGGTCAGTCCGTTGTCATCGGCGGTCAGAACGACACAACCGAGGACCGGGACCGGAGGGCGGGCCGGCAGGCTGCGGGCAACCCAGGCCACTGACTCCGCGAACTCGTCGCGTGACGCACGAAACTTCATGGTGGTCACTGTAAAGCGTTGACGGCGGCCTTGGCGGGTGGGGTAGCAAAAGATCCTCGACGGGAGCGGGGCTGCTGACCGGATGGGTCGCTGTTGTCCACATCGCTGCTATTCAAAGAAATCTCTTTAAAGAGATTAGAAGTGATAGTAGGCATGGTGGATTCTGTGGGAAACTCAGAAACCACGAGGTCAATAGGTATTTTTGGTTGTGGATCAGTTGTGGGTAACTCTGGGGGATATCGATCGGCATGTGGACGGCGGGAAAGTTGTTCATCGGTTGTCCACCGGATGTCCACACCCGCTACGGGGTTATCGGACGCGCGTCCACAGGGTTGGGCAGGGACGCGAGCCGCGGTTCGGTCGCTCGGCGGCAGAGGGGGAAACCCTGCGGGAGTCGTTGAGGGTTTGGCGGATTCGCCTTCTTCGACGCCGTGACGCATCTCGGATCGAGTGGTGTGGCGAGTCGTTCAGGAGGGGTTCGGTCGGCGGCGGATGCGCGCCGTGAGCTCCTGGACGTGGTTCCAGATCTCCCGGTTCGCGGCCATATCCTTGCGGACCTTGCGGTCGGCGTTCATCACCGTCGTGTGATCGCGGTTGAACTCGTCGCCGATCTTGGGCAGCGACAGATCGGTCAGTTCGCGGCACAGATACATGGCGATATGTCGCGGGGTGATGATCTCGGCCTTGCGGGACGGGCCCTTGAGCTGTTCGACCGTGACGTCGAAGTAGTCGGCGGACACCGCCATGATCCGGGCCGCGCTGACCTCCACGGCGCCGGTCTCCGGCAGGAGGTTGCGGAGCACCGCCTCGGCGAGGGACCGGTTGAGTTCTTCTTTGGTGAGCGAGGCGAAGGCGGTGACGCGGATCAGTGCGCCCTCCAGCTCGCGGATGTTGCGCTCGATATGCGAGGCGATCAAGACCAACACGTCGTCGGGGACGTCGAGCTTGTCCATCTGCGCCTTCTTGCGAAGGATCGCGACGCGGGTCTCGAGGTCGGGCGGCTGGACGTCGGTGATGAGGCCGCCTTCGAAGCGGGTGCGCAGGCGGTCCTCCAGGGTGGCCAGCTGATGCGGCGGCCGGTCCGACGAGATGATGATCTGCTTATTCGCGTTGTGGAGCGTGTTGAAGGTGTGGAAGAACTCTTCCTGCGTTCCTTCTCGTCCGATCAAGAACTGGATGTCGTCGACGAGGAGGATGTCGATCTCGTCACGGTAGCGCTGCTGGAACTGGACGCGGCGGTCGTCGCGCAGCGAGTTGATGAAGTCGTTGGTGAACTCTTCGGTCGAGACGTACTTCACGCGCATCTCCGGGAAGAGGCGTTGTGCGTAGTGGCCGGCCGAGTGCAACAGGTGGGTCTTGCCGAGGCCGGACTCCCCCCAGATGAACAGGGGGTTGTAGGCGCGGGCGGGTGCCTCGGCGACGGCGACGGCCGAGGCGTGGGCAAACCGGTTGGACGCACCGATGACGAAGGTGTCGAAGGTGTAGCGGGGATTGAGCTTCCCCGACGTGGGGGCGGACGACTGGCCACCCGGGCTGAAGGAGTTGGACCAGTCGTCCTCGCCGTCGCGGCCGTCGAAGTGGCGCAGCCGCGACTTCCAGGTGTCGTCGTTTCCGTCCTCGGACACCGCGGTCTCGGGTTCGGTCCCGTCGGATTCGCTCACGTCCGGTTGGGTGCCATCGGGTTCGGCCCCGTCGGCGGCGACGGGAATCGGTTGGATGCGGACACCTAGGTCGACGGACTGGCCGAGCAGTCGGGACAGGGACCCGCAGATGACGTCGCGCAGATCGCGTTCGATGTGTTCTTGGACGAGGCGGTTGGGGACCGAGAGCAGCGCGAACCCTTCGGTGAGGGTCAGCGGTTGCACGAGTGAGAGCCAGGCTTTTTGCTGTCGGCTCAGCGGCGGGTTGACGCGGGTGTCGTCGGTCAGTTCGTCCAGGACGCCCATCCACACGTCGGAAAACGAGTCCCCGGCGACTGTCAT